>NC_004917.1:600000-1200000 GCF_000007905.1 Helicobacter hepaticus ATCC 51449 | reverse complement strand
TCTCCCTTTGGTAGCAATAGTGCGTAGATAACTATTTTCACTTAGCATTACATAAAGTTGTCCAAGCATTTCTTTTTTGCCTTCTTCATCAAGATTCTGATTTTCTTCAATATGCTGTTTTAAGCGGCGCTCAATCTCTTTGGTATCATAATCTAAATCATCAAGCACATCTAAACTCGTTTGAGCTTCAATCAAACGCGTAATTTCGTAGCCCTTATTAAGATCATCATCAAATTCAATACTAAATTCAGTAGGGTGAGTAAAAAGATTATGTCGCATACTTAGCACTTCCTGATATGCTCCTACAAGAAAAAACCCTAAAAAGTATTCTTCTTTGGTTACATCAACATCGTGTAAAAAAAGCGGCTGCATAGGATTAAAAGCAATTTCCCCATCAGAATCACAAGTAATATCCCACAAACTCGCACTTCTATTCGGGCGGCGATTAAGCCTATCAAGAGGCATTACCGGAAAGTTTTGCCCCAATCCCCAATAATCAGGCAGGCTCTGAAAAAAGCTACAATTAAGCAAATACCGCTCTTGCACTTGCTCTTGTATTTGGAGAATCTCATTATGACTTTTATGCTTTAAAAGCTTAATGACCTTTTTAATAATCAAATGCACGAGCACTTCAGTATTAGAGCGATCTTGCAAGTCAATATAGCCTAAATCAAAAAGTGTAAGCAAAGATTCCATATGATCAAGACTATCGTGCAAATATTCAATAGCGTTTTTCTCCACCACGCTATTATAAAGGTCAAAGAGCTCTTCAATAAGCGGCGGATTATGTTTTTTAAGCTTAAGAGCTTTTTCATCATACTCTTGAGAAAAAAGCTCTAGCACGGGTGCGATTAGCACAGCGTGATTTGCAGCAATAAAACGTCCGGATTCTATAAGAATATCAGGTTCGGGTTCTTTTTTGTTTTTAGCAATTTCTCGCAATGAAAACACCACATCACCGCTAAACTCGCTCAATGTATAATTGCAACTATTTTTGCCCTCGTGCTGCGTGTATTCTACTGCCAAACCACCGCCGATATTGACGCATTGAAGATTCTTCGCACCTTTTTTACGCAATTCTGCATATATATTTCCCGCTTCTCTAATAGCCTTTTTAAGAGGTGAAATATCGCTCATTTGACTGCCAATATGAAAATGAATCATTGTAAATTTATGTAATAGCTGCTCTTTTTCAAGCATATTAATCGCCTCTAAAAGCTCCGTACTTGTAAGTCCAAATTTTGAATTTATGCCCCCACTTTTTGCCCAAATGCCTACGCCTATACTATGGAGGCGGATTCTAAGTCCGATATTAGGATAAGGTTCGCCCAACTCTTTTGCTACTTCAATAATTGTTTCTAGCTCATTTAAACCCTCAATTGTAAGCGTAATATCGTGTCCCATATTAGCAGCGCTAAAGCCAAGCGAAATCATCTCTTTATCTTTGAATCCATTGACGGTTATGGGCGCGTTTTTATTAACATAAGCCATAGCTAAAATAAGCTCTGATTTACTCCCTGCTTCTAATCCATAGCATTTATCTTGGCTTTGTTCCACTAGAGGAAGCACAAAATTTGGCATTTGATTTACTTTTAGAGGAAAAACTGCCTTAAACTTTCCCTTATAAGAATACTCTTTAATTGCACTTTCAAAGGCTTTGAATACTTTATCAACTTGATTTTTAATTAAATGCGGAAATCTCAATAATAGCGGTCCTTTGTATCCTTTTTCTCTTGCATCTTGGACAATATCAATAAGTGCTGGTTTGTGTTTAAAATTGACTTTGACCTTGCCATCTTTAATGATAAAATCATTATTCGCCCAAAAATTAATCCCATAATCAACCATAATATTTCCTTATGAGTATAAATTACAAAATGAGTTTGAATTATATCATTTTGTGGATATACTTCACTATATTTTTATACTCAATGGAGCAAAAATGAGCATAATGCCTACACTTGATATGGACAAGGATACATTCACACAAGTAGGCTATCTTTACAATTTACTTGATAAAATAGGACATTTGGGTTTATTTGAGCGTGATTTATCGTGCTATATGCTTGAAGTTTTAGCAGTAGATTCTCAAAATATGAGAGAGATAAACTTCGCCCATAGAGCAAAAAATAGCACGACTGATGTGTTAAGTTTCCCTTTAGATGTAAGTGAAGGTGCAGATTCTCACATATTAGCAAAGCAAATGAAAATATGCTTAGGAAGCGTGGTGATAAACTATGAACTTGCTCAAAAAGTAGCAAAGCAGCGAGGGCATAGCACACAAGATGAAATAAGTCTGCTTTTCATACACGGATTTTTGCATATTTTAGGCTATGATCACGAAGTAGATAATGGGGAACAAAGAGCGTTAGAGCAAAAGATTATAGAATCTTTAGGGTTAAAAGAAAGTCTTATTGTGAGAAATACCACATAAAACGCTACCATAAGTATATAGGATAAGAAATACCTATGCTAAAAGAAAATTGATTCTTTATATAATATTTGCCCGAAAGAGGAATGCTCGTAGCCACTTCTACGCTAAATAACAAATCCGTATCCACACCCCCACCAATTAAAGCCAATCTTATGGGCATATAAAGCGCATTTATATCTTTTGTTATACCTGGATAATTATTAATGGGAAATGTAAGGCTTGAATTGATGTCCTTGCTTAATCCAATACCCAAAAGGAAGCTTTTTGTCATACCTAAAACAGCCTCTATGCCAATCTGCTCACTTTTAAGCATTGCAGTATTTACGCTACTATAATGAGTTTGATTAGAGCTATGGGTATTCCTTGTAGTCTCAATATCCATTCCATTTGAAAAATTTTTTGTATAAACTATGTTTGCTCCTATTATATATTGCTTAGGGAGTTTCCTTAAATATCCCACACGAATATTAAGAGGTATATTTAAGCTATTATCAACACTTGTTATATCATCATAATACCCATACAAGGACAGAGAAATCCTATCATTCATTTTACCTTGTAGCAAGCCTATGCCAACATCAGAGCCAATTAAAATCATATTTTTTGCTCGTTCTTTTTGGAGGAACTTCCTCACATTTTGATTGCCCCCTATACTCAAAGAACCATCATAAGCCTCATAATTATCTACAGCAAGCACTACAAGATTATCAATCATTTTTTCTTTATTTGCATTGTATTCATCTAATGTAGCACTGGCAAAGCCCTCCCAAATATGCTCTAAAGTATTATTTGCGTCCAAACAAGCAAAATCTAAATAAATATTTTTATATTTTGTATTATAAGTATAATATATTATTTGTGGTGTGGGAATGCTTGAGGTATAGCCCCCATACGAATTATGAATAGTGTATGAACCTACATTTTTATAGGTAGGCTCTTGCAAACTAAATGTAAAACCACATTTCGCACTTTCAGATAGTTTAAAGCCATTATTCTTTAGTGTATGTGATAAAAGTTTAGCAAAATTCTTATCCTCCATATTAGACTTTGTTGGTTCCAAGATAAAGACAGATTCTTGCTCATCAATGTGGTAATATCTATTTTGTTGCGTTTTGTAATATGCCGTAGTGCTACACCCACTTAGCAAAAAAATTACAAAAATAATGAGAACTTTCATAGTTCTCCCCCAAAAGTTCAAGTATATTTTACAATCTTACTTAAACTTTGCTTAAATATCATCATTATCGCTTTCTTTTTGTTTTCTATTTTTTATCCTTTTGCAAAAACCTCTAGTTCATCTAGTTCCAGCAATTTTCCTTTATCTACATCTAGTTGCTCAATACTTTTTCTAATTGCTCAAATTTTTGCTTCTTCTGCGGAGATACTTTAAAATTTTTCCCTCCTCACCTCAACCCTTTTATCCTTTGTCTCACACACCAAAGAGGAGCAGTTGATTATTGATTTTTTCAAAATTATCTTTTTTAATACCTTTATACACAAGAAAAAAATCTACGATAATCCAAAGAACAATAGGAATAAGAAATATGAAAAAAACTTCTCCTTGTTGAAACACAAAAACCGCTATCCCTCCACAAACAAAGAGTATAGGAACACCAAATAGTTTTAAAATCCCAAGCCAAATATCACCTTTATAGAATCTATCCATCCCTATTACAATCCAAACTAGACATAATCCCAAAACAACTCCAACTGCAGGGGTTTTAAGTTGTATAAAGTTAAGTAATGCAATTTGATTATCATCTTGTAAATTTGCTAATCTCTCTTGCAAAGATAACAAGGTATCTTCTGGAACCTTACCTTGCCATTTTGCAATTAACATTTGTGTAGATTCTTGAATTTGCATTGCATTATCTCTTTCTTGCATATTTTTTGATTTTTTGCAGTAAAAGGAGAATTATACCCCCCCCCCCCACTTAAAATTTACTTAAATAAAAGGTTTTATGCGCTTTTTACAAAATAAAAAATAAATAAAATCAATACAGATACTCGTATTTATAAGGATTTTGCTTAGGATTTTTGCGATTGTATATATCGTTGCAAGATTTCACACGCACTTAGAGAATCTATGCGCCCATCTTTTTGGGCTCTGGCACGATTTTGCCTTTTCATATAAGAGAGAGATTGCAAAGCATTAAAGCTTGTATAGTCCTCATTGACAAAGCAAATCTCACCCTCAAAACTAAGAAGGGAGATAAAATGAGAGATGCGCTTTTGCGTATCACTATGCTCTGCTTCCCCGCCGCTTGGCATTCCCACGACAAGTATGTGTATGTTGCGCTCTTTGAGAACATTATCAAGCTCTTTTGCAGCTTGATTACGATTAATACGGATAATAGGAGGGAGAGGGAGGATAATTTCTTGCTTGAGTGTGGCTAAGCCGATACGCTTAAGTCCCACATCACACGCAAGAATGCAATGATTCATTATTCGCTTTTTTTAGAAGTATCAGCTTTGTATGCTTTAATAACAGCAAGGATATTAAGCACTGCAAAGACAGCCTCAATGATAGGTATAAGCACAAACCAACCTAAAAATGGAATAAATGCACAAATAAGTAAAAGTAAAGCTTGGAATAGTGCAATGCCACAAGCCTTATTGATATTTTGTTTTGCAAAGTCTTTACGCACAATGTATGTGCCAAGCAAAGGTATAAAAGTAGCAAAAAATGCAAAAATATAAGCAATCAAAGACGCATTTTGTTCAAATGCAACATCAAGTTTTTTAGCATTTTGTTCAAATTGTTTTTGTAAATCTAAATCAGTCATAAGTTTCCTTTGAAATAAAATTAAAGTTGTGATTGTGGCATTCTTTAGTAAATATTCATTTATGGCACGCGGACGAAGCTAGATTCTCTTATAATTTTTCCCTCAAATTCATATTCATATATCTTCGCACCAAAACGCTCATAAGCCTCCTCAAAACTTGGGTTATTTGCACAAAAAAGCAAAACCTCATCATCTTCGCGAATCTTTGTGCCAAAAGTAGATTCTATAAAGGCATTCACATCATAAATAGCCTGTGCCTCTCCTGTAGAAAGTAAAGCATTTGTGCCCTCACTCTCACCTATACGATGAGGCAAAACAAAAATAGGCTTACCCAGCTCTAAAGCAATACGTGCACTTTGCATTGAACCACTTTGTTTGTCAGCTTGAGGGATAATTACCTTATCACTTAAAGCAATTACAAGACGATTTCGCTCCAAAAAACTATACTTATGAGGCATATATTCCTTTTCATACTCACTTAAAACAAGACATTCTTTCATCATTTTTTGAATCATCTCCGCATTGCTCTTAGGGTAAAGTATCTCTAAACTCGCGGGAGAAAACATAATCGTGCGTGGATAGGCGTGTGTATGAGCGATAATATCTACTCCCAAAGCGCCACCGCTTATGACTACACCATTATTTTGTGCGATTTTACTCGCAAGTGTAGCGACAAAGGATTTTGTATAAGGATTAGGTTTACGTGTACCAACAATAGCAATTTTATGCTCACAATCAAGCAAAGTGGAGATTACCTCATTTTTTCCACAATAAAAAAGCTTTTTTGGTGGATTTGGCAGTATTTCAAAGGCTTTTGGCAAACTTCTAAGGGATAAAATATCAGCAATCATTGTGTAACTTTATGGCGTAAATGGCGAGCGAACATACTGATTGGTATGCGCGGAAAGATAAGATTCTAGCTCTTGGGGTGAAATAAGCTCTAAGGTAGAATTAATCTCATCTCTCATTTGGGCTAATGCTCTAAAAGTGGTAGAGTGAGGGTGGCAAATAGCAATTGCATAGCCCTTTTTTTGTGCCTTTTTAATCAAAGATTTAAGTTGAGCTTTAGTATAGGCGACATCACTTTGATTATCTAAAAAAATATCACGTGCCATAATAAGCCGCTTTTGTTCTCTAGCGATACTTTCGCTTGCAGGGTATGAAGTCGTAACGCTATCAATAAACTTCAATCCCAGCTCATCAAACACACTTAGAAGATTAGTCATATCAGCTTTGCTTTGGGTGAATTTACTCCCTGTATGGTTATTGAGATATACAAGCTGAGGAAAATCATTTTTAATCGCCAAAATATCTTGCTTGATAGATTCTCTACTTGCACCCACTTTTATAGGCTCTAGCTCTTTTTGTATAAAATGCTGTGCTTCAAGGGGAAGATGAATCATAAAACTTTTACCATTTTTAAGCACGAGTTCCGCAAGATGTGGCGTAGAGGGATTATGTTTTGTCTTTGGAAAAATAGAGGGTGTTATATTAAGCTTGAGATACTCTAAATGTTTAATTTGTGCAAGCGTAGAAAGGTCATCCATAATAAGAAGCACTTTTGGCTTCGCAGCACTTTGAGGCATAGAGGGTGTATTTAAAAATTGAGAATCTTGTTGTTTTAGAGGTGGAATATCTAAAGAATGCGCTTTAGAATCAAGATTGATAAAATTATCTGAATGAAGTTGCGAAAATGCTTTATTAAAGCCCTGTATAATAGGGTGTTGCATTGAGACGTGCTGCTGCGTGCTTTGTGTAGATGCTGATTTATCTTGTAGCGAAGTGATAATAGAATCTGCCCACACATTTATATGGTATATACATATAAAACCACAAAAAATAAAAATACGTGTTATCACTTAGTTTCCTAATGTGATTTCTACCTCAAGGGTGTTAATATTTTGATTACTATTAGTGCTAAATTCAATCTTGCTTGAACGCGTATATTTTTGCACAACTTGGAGAATCTCCTTTTGCATATCTTCAAGATAGGGTATATTCGCTGTCCTCTCGTGCGATAAAACCAACTTAAGACGCTCTCTTGCTAAAGTAGCACTTTTTTGTGAGCTATGTCCAAACATACCAAGAAGACTCATTTAAAAATCCTTTTAAGCGTGCCCATAACACCCTCACTTTCCAAAGAAACAAAAGGCACTTCTTGTCCTAAGATTCTCTTAGCAATCCGCACATAAGCTTTTGCACTTGGTGCTTGAGTGTAAATCACAGGTTCGCCCGAATTTGTTGCACTCACAATTTTACTATCCTCTGGGATAAGCCCAATAAGAGGCAAAGCAAGTATGCCTAGCACATCATCGGTTGAAAGCATTTCGCCCTTTTTTACAAGTTCTGGCTTAATACGATTGATGATGATATGTTTTTGGACTTCTTCATTTTGTTGTGCTTTGTGGCTCTTTGCATCAATAATACCAATCACCCTATCGCTATCTCGCACCGAACTCACTTCCGACGTAACAACAATAAGTGCTCTATCTGCCCATAATATTGCGTGTTCAAACCCACTCTCAATCCCCGCTGGAGAATCTATAAGAATATAGTCAAAATTTTCTCGCAAAGATGCAATGAGTTTACCCACTTTATCCTTATCAAGGATTGTTTTATCCTTTGTCTGTGAAGCAGGAAGAAAGTAAAGATTTTTTGTTTTTTTATGATTGATGAGGGCTTGTGAGAGATTGCATTTACCTTCCATTACATCAATGACATCATATACAATGCGATTTTCTAGCCCAAGGAGCATATCAAGGTTACGCAAACCAATATCAAAATCTATCGCTACAACTTTCTTCCCGCTAGATTCTAGCTCCATAGCTAAACCCACAGCAAGATTTGCTGTTGCGGTAGATTTGCCCACACCGCCTTTACCTGAAGTAATCGTAATAACTTGTGCCATATCTGCTCCCATTTATCAATTAAAATATCATTATATAATGCTAAAGTTTAGTATGCGCTTATTTGAGCTTTTGTTGCAAGCTATTAAACATTGAACAAGCATTATCTAATCCACCCTTACAAGCTTTTTGATAATATTTCAATGCTAATTCATTATTACTACTCACACTTCCAAAGCCGTGCTCATATATGCTAGCAGCACCTGAACACGCTACATTAATAATGATTTTTGTATGCTCCTCACATCTGTAAATATTTGCCTTTTCTTCGCTCAAAGCACTCACGGCTTTGCAATTTCTTTTCACATCACTTTCACAAGCAAATAATGTATGCTCTAAGGCTTTGTTTGCATCTTTAGTTGTTCCACCTAAGCCCTGCATTTCCCATAATCCTAATTGATAACAACTATTTGCATCTTTTAGCTCACAGCCTTTTTCTAAAAGGATTCTCGCTTGTGTGTGATTCTTATTTGCTCCACCAAAGCCGTGATAATAGTAAGATGAAAGCCTCTCACAAGCAGTGCCTAAACCATCTTCACAATCACTCTTATACATTAAGCCATACCTATCAAGATTCTCATTTTCACTATATTGCTCTAAAGCCTTTAGATTCTCACAACCTGCCTTAAATCCATAATCACACGACAAAGTGGCGTATTTTTTAGCAAGGGGGATATTTTGTGCCACACCCTGCGCGTGTTCATATATAATGGAAAGATTATAGCAACCTCCACCATCTTTATTATCACAGGCTTTTTGATAATATTTTTTTGCATTACTCAAATCTTTTTTTTCAAATTTATAACTCGCACCTAACGCCCGACAGCCAAAAGGAGAATCTAGCTCACACGCCTTAAGTGCGTAAGAATGCAAGAGTGGCTTTTTGTTTTGCGGAATGCTCTCAAAAATACCGAGCCAAATCTCACTTATTGCGACTTCACACGCTGCTTTTTGCTCTTTTAAAGGTAAAGAAGCAGCAAGACATTTTTTGCCATAAAGAGATTCTCGTTCAAGAGGAAGCGGCTCTTTACTTGCCTTTTTAATATGCTCAATATAGTCCCACTCCACCAAACCGCTCTCTAGATTCACAATACTAAAAATAAAATGATAAGACACAATATGCAAACTGCCCTGCTTTGTTGTATCATTTGTAATCCGCGCACTTAAGGAATATTTAGGAGCAATCAATGTGCCTTTAGGGATAATGTCGGCAAACTCCTCATTGTTACGCATTGCACGAATCTTATCAAGGCTCGGGTCAGCATTAAAAGCATTTCCAGCAATCGCTGCAGTAAGTGTGATTTTTTGTGAGCTTACCGTGTCCGTGATAATCTTCCGCGCCAAAAGCCCAATGTCAATATCAAAATCACTCAAATTATTAAAATCTGAAATCATTAGAACTTTTTTGTTTTTAGAATCTTTTATAAATGAAGATTCTAATAAATCCGCTCCTGCTAGAGAGGTGATTTGAGAAATATCATCAAAGTTGAGCACAAATGGACTATTTTTATTAGGCTCGGCATAAATATATGTGCAAAATAAAGATACTAAGATACAAAATCTTAACCCCATCATCACTTATTTGTCCCTATTTGCCTTTCCTGCGATGATAAAGCGTAAAGCATTAAGTTTAATAAACCCTGCGGCATCTTTTTGATTATATACAGAATCTTCCTCAAAAGTGCTATATGCTGCATTAAATAAAGAATTTTTAGATTCTCGCCCTATAACAATGACATTCCCTTTATAGAGCTTAAGGCGCACTACTCCACTTACTTTTTGCTGTGTCTTATCAATAAGTGCTTGTAATGCCTCGCGCTCTGGGCTAAACCAATAGCCATTATAAATGAGCTCTGCATACTTTGGCATTATAGAATCTTTTAAATGTGCCTCTTCCCTATCAAGACACAAAGATTCTATCGCACGATGAGCTTTTAAATATATTGTGCCTCCGGGTGTTTCATAACACCCACGAGATTTCATACCCACATAGCGATTTTCTACCAAATCAAGCCGCCCAATGCCGTGCTTTCCGCCTAGCTCATTGAGATTTACCCAAAAATTCGCAGGACTTAGCTTTTCTCCATTTATCGCCACGCCATCGCCATTTTGAAACTCAATGCTAATAGATTCTGGCTTATCTGGCGCATTAAGTGGTGAAACACTCCATCGCCACATATCCTCTTCTGGTTCTACATTTGGGTCTTCTAGAATCTGTCCCTCATAGCTAATATGCAATAAGTTTGCGTCCATTGAATAAGGCGATTTATTTTGCTTTTTTTCAATAGCAATCCCTGCAGATTCTGCATAGGCTAAGAGTTTTTCACGACTATTCAAATCCCATTCACGCCAAGGCGCAATGACTTTAATATCTGGATTAAGCGCGTAGGCTCCGAGCTCAAATCGCACTTGGTCATTTCCCTTTCCTGTCGCTCCGTGTGCTATGGCATCAGCCCCAACACTTTTAGCAATCTCAACAAGTCTTTTTGCAATAAGAGGGCGTGCAATGCTTGTGCCAAGCAAATATTCTCCCTCATAAATTGTATTTGCACGAAACATAGGAAAGACAAAATCTTTGATAAACTCCTCTCTTAAATCTTCAATAAAAATATTTTCACTTTTTATACCAAGCTTTAAAGCCTTTTCTCGTGCAGGCTCAACCTCTTCACCCTGTCCAATATCAGCTGTAAAGGTTACCACCTCACAATGATAATTATCTCCGAGCCATTTTAAAATCACACTCGTATCAAGTCCGCCACTATATGCCAAAACAACCTTTTTAATCGCTGCCATAATCTACTCCATATTTTTATAGAATCTAAAGTGCATATTCTATACTAAAGATACTATATATGCAATATTTTGTTATGATTGTATTTTTCAATCACTATGAGCAAAGGTAGGTTATCGCACAAATGCCACATAATAAAGATTCACATAATATTAATTATGGCACAAGTGTGCGCAATCATAAACCACGTTTTACTCCAAAGGTTGCACAATCCTTGCACCAAAGCGAATCCGTCTCGCACTCGTTTTTTAAAAATCTTAAAGATTCACTACAAGATGCCTTAAAAGCCGCTCAAAAAGAACAATTCGTGCTTAAAACCTCAATGTATAGTGCATTAGCTCTAGCCATTTTTGGCATTAGCTTTGGGATTTTAGTCAAATCTATGGCAGTTATTTTTGATGGCTTTGTAGCACTTATTAGCGTAGGTTTAGGTGCGCTTAGCGTAGTAACTTCGCGCTATATCTACAAAGAAGATGATGATATTTTCCAATATGGATATGTGCGTTTTGAGCCAATGGTTAATCTCTTTAAATCTCTTGTGCTTGTTTTTATTTGTATATATGCCTTTATCAATGCCCTGCAGAGTATTATTAATGGTGGTTATGAAGTAGAACTTGGCGGTGCAGCGATATATAGTGCGTGTGCATTTGTATTTTGTGCGGCTTTGTTTATTTATACTTCGCTGTATGCAAAGGTGTTAGAATCTGATTTAATTAAAGTAGATAATACAGAATGGAAAATTGATTGTGTGCTGTATTTGGGCGCATTGTTGGCTTTTGGTGTAATTTATATGTTGCCTTATTTTAGTGAGATTGTTGGTAAAAACGCCTTTGCAGATTCTATAAATACTCTTTCACGCTATATTGACCCATTGCTTTTAGCAGTGCTTTCATTGCTCCTTTGCATCTCACCCATTCGCATAGCACTGAGCAATTTTAAAGATTTGATTATGGTAGCTCCACCTGAAATTGATGAAAAAATCACGCAGATTATGGAAGATTTGAGCAATGAATTTGGTTTTAGCGACTATGACACCCATACAGCAAAATCAGGGCGATTTTATATGGTAGAAGTCAATATTCTCACACACGAAAATTTCAAGCCCACAACGATGAAAGAATTTGATTCTATTCGCGAACGTATTGAAAAAGCCCTTGAGATTCCAAGCTATAAAATATGGCTCTCTGTGAGCTTTACTGCAAATCCCAAGTGGTTATAGAATCTATTGTCTTCTACTAAAAGTAAGTGCATAAGTGGCATTTCGCGTATCAAATAGCGGGTCTTTTGGAGGTTGCACTCCTGCGGGTAAATCTGATGGGAAATACACTTCTGCATTGCATTTTGTGCCGTTATATTTTTGCACTTTGAGTGTGCCAACTAATGTTTCTTTATGTGCTCCCTTCCAAAGTGCTGTTGTATCATTTGTAACATCTTGCTTATTAGGATAGATGAGATACATATCATATTCCATTGGTTTATTTTTTGTATAGGACTTAAAGGAAGAAAGCAAAAAATCTTTATCTAACTTTGAAAGTTCTTGCTCACTTAAATATTTTATCCCATCTTTTGGGACAAATTTCCACCGCGCCGCAATATTGGCTTTTTTGTGTGGTGCTTGAAAATAAAAGGTATGGATACTATAAAAGCCTGTATGCTCTAGGCTTGATATACCTATATTCTTCATATATGCCTCAAAATTCCTATAAGAGCTTACTTTTTGCGTAAGTCTTTTGATTTTCTCTGTATCGGGCTTTCCATTTTCTTGAGGGATTCTCATCTCAAAAAATTGCCCAAACTCTTGAGGATTCTTAGCAAAATTAATTTCGGTATTGAGCATTACCATTGTCCAAGTGTCCTTATCTCCTTGAAATTTGAGCGCCATTCCTCTAGGCTTACTTCTATCATCTTGTTGAGCTCCACCTAATGAATAACGAATCTCTACAGGAATTGATTGTTGGGAGAGTAAAGGAACATCAATACTAGAAATAATACCTTTATGTGGGATAAACTCGCCACTTGCACAAAAACCTTTTGTATGGTTGATTTTTTGTTTAGGCTTTATCGCATTACCATTCAAGCGGTAAAAGACATCTGCTATACTCTGTGAATCATAAGTTTTTCTCTCATCATTTGCAAAAGCAATATTGCCCAAAACACAGCACATAAGGACTAAACCCAAATTTTTCTTTGTCAGCATAAAAACTCCTTCGTTCAACATAAAACCAAAGTATAACGATTAATTATAATAAAGCAAAACCTTGTCCAAATATGAGCTAACCTTAACTTCAATGAGAATATAATTTCTTCAATCTCAACTCTAAGGAGCATTTATGCTTATTATTTACACAACTACTTCAAGCAAAAAGGAAGCCAAACGCCTTACGCAGCTATTTTTACAATCTCGCCTCATTGCGTGTGTCCAACGCCACAAAATAAAAAGCAGCTATGTATGGCAGAAAAAAGGTAAGGATACAATTTGCAAAGAAAGCGAATATCTGCTTATTCTTAAAACGTTGCCTGTGCATTATAAAGAAATTGAAAAACTCCTCCTTACTCATCACAGCTATGAAATTCCTCAAATCATTGCTTTTGAGGCAAAAGCACAACCCTCTTATGAAAATTGGCTTACTCTTACACTCCAAAAGCCGAGTGCATAGCTAAAATATTATATTTGATAATAAATTTTCTTGTTGCTATTTGTTTTCTTTACGCTTATAGAATGAGTGCGTAGGCTATCCTACTAATTTTAATATAAAGGATCTATTATGAAAAAATTATTCATTATAGCAATGGGAATCATCTTTAGTGCCTCTATGGCAAGTGCGTTTGATGTCAAAGGAGAAACTTATGGTGCAGCTTCTGATATTGCAAATGGCAAAAGCGCAAAACAAGTAGCTTCTACTAAGAAAAAAGAAGTAAAATCTGCAACAACTAAAGAACTAGAGAAAAAGAAAAAAGATGCAATGATGAAACAAATGCAAAAATAAAACTCTATGGCTCTTGGCAGAATCATAAAGATTCTGCCAACAAACTCTCTCCTATCACTTTTCCCCATTTTAAAACAATTTCAAATTTTAAGTGTATTTACCAATCGTTTTTTTTTTTTTTTGTCAAATTGCCTTTCGTGGTTTATCACTACAATTTTCACATTACAAGGAGATATTATGAAAAAATTATTCATAATAGCAATGGGAATCATCTTTAGTGCCTCTATGGCAAGTGCGTTTGATGTCAAAGGAAATGCTCTTGGAGCAGCTTCTGACCTCTCAAGCGGAAAAAGTGCAAAAGATATAGCCGAAGCGAAGAAAAAAGAAGCAGTAGATGCAGCAAAAGCTGAAGCTGAAAAAAAGAAAAAAGAGGCTATAGATAAAGCTGATTCTAAAACAGGTGGAGCAGCAAGTGCGGTAGGAGGATTCCTTAAAAAGTAATCTTCTTAGATTAAAGATTAAGTATCTCTCTATTCTTCGCGTGTAATAAAGTCTGTGGGTAGGCTTTATTACACTACATTCTTATGACAAACATACAATCTCCTTATCGTTTCTTTTAACAAATTTTTTATGAGTTATATTCAGGCACAATTAAGAAAGTGATAGTTGAATTTGCTTTTAGCCTATGCTGTAGATTCTTATTTTATCTTAAAATATGAGTAAAAAAGTAGCATTAATTTACAAATTTTTATAATTACATATTGTATTTTCAAAAAAATGTGAGTATGATACGTTTTATAGTTTAACCAAACTTAACAAAATGTAAAAAATGGAGGCATCAATGAAAGAAGCAAAACCTATTCATTTTAATGTTTTTGAGATGAATTGTATTTCTCATCTTAGTCCGGGATTATGGCGCTATCCCAAAGACCAAGCACTGCAATACAAAGATATTGAGTATTGGCAAAATATTGCAAAAGTGGCAGAAAAAGGGCTTTTTGATGCTATCTTCATCGCTGATGTGATAGGTGTATATGATATTTATAGAGGTAATGATTTAGGTGCGCTCAAAACTGCTTTACAAGTGCCGGTTAATGACCCTACACAACTTGCTGTAATTGGCGCAGCAGTTACTCAACATTTAGGTTTTGGAGTAACTGCAGGTGTACCTTTTGAGCACCCTTTTCCTTTTGCAAGAAGGTTAAGCACTTTGGACCATCTCACTAAAGGACGCGTGGGGTGGAACATCGTTACAGGTTATCTCCCAAGCGCCAATAAAAATATGGGTGAGAGTGAATTACCTCACGATGAGCGCTATAACATAGCTGATGAATATATGGAAGTCATTTATAAACTACTAGAAGGGAGCTGGGAAGATGATGCGGTAATTTTAGATAAACAAAGTGGCGATTTCGCTAATCCTTCTAAGATTCACCACATAGGGCATCACGGCAAATATTTTGATGTGCCCGGAATCCATATATGCGAGCCAAGTATTCAACGCACGCCTGTGCTATTTCAAGCAGGAAATTCAGCTCGTGGAAGACAATTCGCTGCTACACACGCAGAAGCAATTTTCATTGCACCTCCCACCAAAGAATATGCTAAAATTGCAGTCAAACAAGTGCGTGATGCGCTCATTCAAGCAGGGCGAGACCCATATAGCGCAAAAATCTATATTCTTGCTACGATTATCACTGATGCAAATGAGAATCTCGCTCAAGCCAAATATAAAGACTTACTTTCTTATGCAAGTGTTGAGGGCTCACTTGTGATAAATTCAGGCTGGCTCGGTGTAGATTTGTCTAAATACAAGCTTGATGACCCTCTAAACAATATCAAATCAAATGCCATAGTTGCACAAGTAGAAGCTTTGAGCAATTCTACCATAGATGATGGGCGAGTTTGGACATTAAGAGATTTAATTGGACTTACAGGTATAGGTTGTCAAGGACCAAAATTTGTTGGAAGCCCACAAAAAGTAGCAGATATTTTGCAAGAATTTATCGCATACTCTGATGCTGATGGTTTTAATCTCGCATATGCTACTACACCGGGCACTTTTGAAGATGTTGTAGAATTTATTGTGCCTGAATTGCAAAAAAGAGGTGTATATAAGCAATCTTATACACAAGGGAGTTTGCGCCATAAGCTTTTTGGTAAAGGTGATAGACTTGGTAATGAACATATTGCTTCAAAATATAGAGTAGGTGGCGAAAAATCTACTATTAACGATTATGCAGGGACAGGGAGACCAAAATTAAGAGGAGAAGAGTATGTTATATAATTCATTACCACAAGGCATTTTTATTATTCACGAGAATCCAGAATGGATCCCACCTTTTAAAGAGGCATTTGAACGAGCAAAAGTGCCATTTCAAGAAATAATCCTTACAGAAGGTGCTATCTATCTTGACAAAGAACCGCCTAAAGGAGTATTTTGGTCACGACTTAGTGCATCTTGCCATACACGAGAACATCAATATACCAAAGAATATGGACGCGCCATTTTACAATGGTTACATTCTTACAATAGGCGCGTAATTAATGGTTCATCGGTGCTTGAATTTGAAGTGAGTAAAATCAAACAATATCTTGCGCTTAATGCAGCAGGATTCTTAACGCCAAAAACTTATGCTTGTTTTGGTAAAACAAATTTACTTGAAGTGGCAAAAACATTGCAAACACCTTTTATCTCAAAACATAATCAAGGCGGTAAAGGGCTTGGTGTGAGACTTTTTGAAAACTTTGAATCTTTTAAAGAATATGTGCATTCGGCTGCATTTGAGGAAGCGATTGATGGTATTACGCTCTTGCAAGAATATATTAAAAGCAAGGAATTTTTTATCACTCGTGCAGAATTTATTGGTGGTAAATTTCACTACGCTGTGCGCGTTGATACAAGTGCGGGTTCATTTGAACTTTGTCCAGCAGAGGCGTGCAATATTGAATCTTTACCAAAACTCGCTGGTGGAATGTGCGAGATACAAGATTCTACACCCGCTATTGCAGGAGCAATGTGCGAGACAAGCGGAGATAAATTTAGCATTAGAGAAGATATTAACGCACAAACACCACTTATTGCAAAACTTGAAACATTTTTACACGCACATAAAATTGAAGTTGCAGGCGTAGAGTTTATGGAAAACACACAAGGTGAATTAGTCGTGTATGATATTAATACAAATACTAATTATAATAAATCTGTGGAATCTAAGGCTTCTCACAGAGCAGCAGATAGAATCGTAGCCTTTCTTAATGCAGAATGGCAAAAAAATCGTTAATTTAATCTCAAGGAGGCATTTATGGAATTTGGATATTGGACACCTGTTTGGGGAAGTTGGCTTAGAAATGTTGATGATGATAGCACTCAAGGCTCGTGGGAGTATATCAAAGACTTGACACTGCGCGCTGAAGAACTCGGTTATGTGCTTACACTCGTGCCAGAGCTCTACCTTAATGATATTAAAGGTGAAAAAGCTCCTGCTCTTGATGCGTGGTCTATTGCTAATGGATTGGCAGCAATTACGAAAAAAATTGAGATTCTAGCAGCCTTGCGCCCACAATATCATCAGGTTGCTCTCACAGCAAAGCAAATTGCTACGATTTCACAAATTTGTGGTGGGCGATTTAGTATTAATATGGTGTCAGCGTGGTGGGCAGAGGAAGCGAGACAATATGGGATAAGCTTTGATGGGCACGATGATAGATACGCCCTTACACACGAATATACTGATGTTTTAAGGGGATTTTGGAGCAAAAGCCCTCTTAATCATAAAGGCAAATACTTTAGTTTTGAAAATTCATTTAATGAACCTAAACCTCCTAAAATGCCACTTGTATATGCCGGAGGAGAGAGCGAAAGAGGAAGAGAAGCCATTACGCAGTTTGCAGATAAATATTTAATGCACGGAGGCACAATAGAAGAAGTCAAAGAAAAAATTGCTGATATGAAAGGAAGAAAACAAAAGGCTGGATTAGCACCTTTTAAAGGCTTTGGAATGGCTACTTATATTATCATTAGAGACACAGAGGAAGAAGCCTTAAAAGAGCTAGAAAGAATCACAACGATTAAAAATTATGCAGATTATGAAAATTCCTATAAGAATTTCACAGGCAATTCCCAACTTGATGTAGAAGTCTCTAAATATGATTATAGCGTTTCTAATCGTGGTTTGCGCTCTAATCTTGTCGGCACAGCTAAGCAAGTAGCACAAAGAATTAAGGCGTATGAGGAAGCAGGACTTAATCTGCTTATTGTGCAATGTGCACCTATGAAAGAGGAACTTGAGCGTATTGCCAAAGAGCTTATGCCACTTGTAAAATAGATTCTTTGTTTCTTAACTTAAGCAAGGTTTTATACTAATGAATACGATATTGCGTCAGCTTTATGTTGTGGGAATTCATACAGATGTGGGCAAAACGCACTTAAGTGCGGCTTTTTGCAAGGCATTTTCATATACTTATTTTAAACTCATTCAAGCGGGAAGTCCGACAGATGCACATCGTGTGAAAGAACTCTCCCCTCACACACAGATTTTGCCATCTGCACTTACGCTGAATACAGCTGCTTCTCCACACATTGGACGCAAATATGAAAATTTAACATATAATGGACTACATTTAAGTATTCCACAATGTGATAAATTACTCATTGAACTTGCTGGGGGACTTTTCACGCCACTTGATGATAAAATTACTTTTTTTGATTTTATTCTTGCCAATCCTCGTCCTACACTTATTGTGGGACGATATTATCTTGGTTGCATTAATCATATTTTACTCACATTGCGTGCTATGCAAAATATACCGGTTCTTGCGATTGTTATGCTTAAAGATAACCAAGATGTGCATCGTGATGATATTGATGAATTTGTGCGCTCTTATGCGAAAATACCACTTGTGCATATAGAATCTTATACAACTCAAACTTTGGATTCTGCTGCAAATGCACTCTCTTATGAGCTTACACCTTATATTCAAAAATTATTATAAATTAGAAATCATCTTCTAAGATTGCATCAAGCACATTGCATACATATTCAGCAATTTCAAGATTTATCACATAAGGTGGCATAAAATAAATTGTATTTCCCAAAGGACGCAATAACACGCCTTTTGCAAGTGCGTTTTCATACACATATAAACCAGCTCTTTTAAGCTTACAACCTTGCAAATCAAATGCAAACACCATTCCGCATACTCGTAGATTCCCTACTTTTTTATGCTTTGCGAGCATAGACCACCGCTTGACTATGGCAACACTTAAAGAATGATTAGAAAATATAATATCATCTTGCTCAAAAATGTCTAATACGGCATTTGCAGCTGCTATAGCTAAAGCATTACCTGTGTAGCTATGAGAGTGCAAAAATGCTTTTTGTTCCTCATAAGGAGCATAGAATCCCTCATAGATATTATTGCTTGTAACCACAACAGATAAAGGAAGATATCCTCCTGTAATACCCTTAGAAAGACAGAGAAAATCAGGCGTTACATCACATTGCTCTAAAGCAAACATACTGCCTGTGCGCCCAAATCCTACGGCAATTTCATCAAAGATAATATGAATATTATGCTTCCTTGCTAATGCACACGCTTCTTTAATATAAGCTGCGGGATACATATTCATACCACCAGCACATTGCAATAATGGCTCAAGTATAAATGCACAAATGCGATGAGCGTGATGTTTTAAAATTTCCTCCAATGCTTCAAGTTCCATATGATAATCTCCACTTATTGTGCCATCATCGGGATTCCATATACCTCGTGGCACAGGTGCGCTTAAACATTCAAGTAAAAGAGGCTGATAAGTGCTTTTATATAATGCGACATCACCTACGCTTAAAGCTCCTAAAGTTTCGCCGTGATAAGCATTACTAAGGGATAAAAATGCGTTTTTATCTTTATTTCCTGCATTATAATGGCTATGAAAACTCATTTTCAGAGCTACTTCAATGGCACTTGAGCCATTATCGGCATAAAAACATTTTTGCAAGCTCTGCGGAAGCAAAGCACATAATTTCTCTGAATAGCGAATGATTCCCTCGTGTGAGAAACCTGCCAAAATAATATGCTCCAATTGTTGTAATTGTTTCGTAATTGCAGCATTGATAAAAGGATTGCAATGCCCAAAAAGATTCACCCACCAACTACTGATACCATCAATAAATGCCTTTCCTTCAAAATCATATAAATATACACCTTTTGCTGATTTGATAGGAATAAGAGGCAACGTTTCGTGGTCTTTCATTTGTGTGCAAGGATGCCAAATATGCGCCAAATCCAATGCTTTTAAATCTAGCATAACTCAACCTTTATATAATAATTTAAGATATAATTTTACTCCAAAACATCTAATCACATCTCTTAACACAAGGAATATTATGCCTATCAAAACCTCATTTGATTATACTTCATCGTCTGATGTGGGCTTGAATGCACGATTAAAATCGCTTAAAAATGCACATAATTTCCGCACAATCACGGATTATCAGCACGATGGTATTTATATCACTCCTTATGCCTCACACGCTCATCATTCCTCACATAAACCTTTAATTAATTTTGCAAGCAATGATTATTTGGCTCTTTCCCTAGATACTGCACTTATACAAGAATTTCTTAGCACACTCTCGCCACAAGATATGGTTTTTTCTAGCGCATCTTCACGCTCTTTAAGCGGAGGATTCCCTATTTATGAGACTTTAGAATCTCATCTTAGCCAACTCTATGCCCCAAAAAAAGCTTTACTTTTTAACAGCGGTTATCACTGCAATCTCTCTTGTATTCAGGCATTAAGCACTCTCTCACACACACTCTTTTTGCTTGATAGATTCTCTCACGCAAGTGTATTTGATGGAGTGCGCAATGCTCACTTTAAGCGTTTTAGACACAATGATATGACTGCGCTTGAAACACTTATTGATTTTCATCATCGTCATTATGAACGTATTATCATTGTAACTGAAGGACTTTTTAGTATGGAGGGAGATTTTGGCAATATTAAAGAAATAATACAACTTAAAAAAGATTACCCCAATGTATTTTTATATGTTGATGAAGCACATAGTGTAGGTGTGTGTGGAAATAATGGACTCGGAATAGCTTATGAATGTATTGAAGACATTGATTTTCTTGTGCTGACTTTTGGTAAGGCTCTAGCCTCTATGGGAGCTTGTATGCTTTGCAATACAACTCAAAGAGACTTCTTTATCAATACTGCACGGGGACTCATATACTCTACTGCCCTGCCCGCAATTAATATTGCGTGGAGTAATTTCATATGGAGCAAGATACTCACTCTAACAAATAAGCGCGAAAAATTGCAACTTCTAAGTCAGCATCTCCGCTCACACTTAAAAGAAAAAGGCTATGCAATAAGAGGTGAAGCACATATCATCTCGCTTATGTGTGGAGATAACCAATCTGCAGTTCAACTCTCTCATCAGCTACGTGAGCGTGGATTTTTTGCTCCCGCTATCAAGGAACCTACAATCCCCAAAGGAACAGCAAGAATCCGATTCTGTCTTAATGCTGCTTTAGAATTAGAACACATAGCTCAACTTGCGGAGACACTATGAAGTATAAATGGCTTCATAGCGCAAATACTAAAGATTCTTTGGTTAAAGATTTAATAATATTTATGGGTGGGTTTGGAAGCGACCCTTGTCATTTTCACCATCTTAAAATTTATGATTGCGATGTAGTGATGTTTTATGATTATAGAGATTTAAATACGCTCAATTCCTACAATACACACGATATTTTTAAGAATCTCTCCTACTATCGGCATATTTATCTTATCGCCTTTTCGCTTGGCGTATGTGTGGCAAATGCTATGTTTTCATCTATATGGGAGCAATTTACACATACACTTGCTATTAATGGCACACCTTTAGGGGTTGATAAAATCTATGGTATTCCTCCTGTGCTTTTTAGACGAACAATGAAACATCTTGATTCTCAACAATTTCGTACAGGATTATTAGGGCACAGATTAGACGCTCATTTTACTTTGCGAGATAATCAAGCTTTACGCGATGAACTTGGAGCGCTTTATGAGTTTTCTCAATCTATACACTCACATCAATGTCAGAGGTGGGAATACGCACTTATATCACGTAATGATGAAATTTTCCCACCAGAAGCAAATAAACAATATTGGCTCTCTCAATCTCCCCAAAATACACGGATTCTATGGAGTAATGAGCCACATTTTGTTTTCTTTAACTTTACCTCGTGGGAAGAATTATGCCACCTACAAAAATACTAAAATATTCTTCGCACGATTTTAATCTTATCTCTTTTCATAAAACCCGAGACACTTATAATGACAATAGTCCTATACAACGCGCTATGAGATTTCATCTTTTAAACTTGGTTTTGGGCACAAATCGCAAAAGCTTTGATTCTATCTTTGAATTTGGTGCAGGGACAGGTGAGCTTACAGCTCTTATAAGCAAATCATTTGATTTTCAACACTATATAACAAATGATTTTTACCCTTATGATATGGCTGGAGCATTGCACGATGAGAGAATCTTGCACCTTGCCTTTGATATGGCACAACTTTGCACTCATTCTCTTGCAAAAAAACAATTTGAACTTATCATCTCTAATGCCTGTTTGCAATGGCTTGATTGCGCCTCTACGCTCACTAATTTAAAATCTATGATTACTTGTGGTGGCATATTGGCATTAAGTAGTTTTGGACAAGATAATATGCACGAAATACGCGAAATTACAGGGGTTGGTTTGAAATATGAAAGCTTAGATACGATACGCGCATTACTAGAAAAAGACTTTGAAATCCTTGTCTTAGAATCTACGCATCATCGTCTGCATTTTGATAGCTCCCTTGAAGTCTTTAGACATCTCAAACTAAGTGGTGTAAATGCCTTTGGTATAAACAAACCCTTTCATCTCACAAAGACTATGCTTAAAAACTACACTCAACGATTTAATAATACACTCACTTATGAACCTGTATATATCCTTGCGCTTAAGCATTAATATGTGATTGAAGCAAAAGCAATACTGCTCCTTGCTCAAGTATGAGTTGCTCAAGGGGCTCTTTTACCCCTGCTTTTTTGGTATGAATATGCCAAATGCCACTTTGATATACGCCTATAATTTTTACATTCTCTCGCATTTGTAGCTCATATTGCTTTGTGCCTACACTTTTGCCTACATCAGATTCTATAATAGGCACTTTGCTTAAATCTAATTGTTCATTGATTTTAAAAATATGGTTGCGATTCCATAATAATTTATCAAGGAGCCGACTTGAAGCATCTTGCTCTGGACGCACGACCAAATCCACACCCAAACGATTTAAAATAATGCCGTGTGAGCGATTGACAGCTTTGGCAATAATAAATTTATTCTTCAATTCTTGGAGAGCAATCACGCTCAAAATGCTAGATTCTATATTTTCTCCTATGCTAATAATAACGACATCAAGCTCCTTAACACCAGCTTCACGCAATGCTTCTTTATTTGTCGCATCAAGGATATAAACCTCATCACTTAAATCCTTAAATTCTCTAATATGCTCCTCACTATCATCACATACAATAACATTTTCATTATTTCGTATAAGCCCTTTGGCAACATATTGCCCAAATTTCCCTAATCCAATAACTGCATAACTTGTTTTCATTCGTGCTCCTAAAATTGATAGATTCTAAATAATCACGCGCTCCTCTTGTAGAGTAATATAACTCTGCTTACGTTTGCCCACAAATGCCAGCCAAAAAGCTAAAATACCTACTTTTCCCATTAGCATAAGCCCAATAATTACTATTTGCGAGAGTGGGGAGAAATTCGCACTTAAGCTTAATGTGCCACCATTGCCTGCAGACACGCCCGTAGTTGCAAAAGCTGATGAAACCTCAAACATAATAAGCATAAAACGCGTATCCTCTTGTAAAGCAGCAATAATGAAATTTGCTAAAGTGATACAAATCATAGCAATAATACCTACACCAATGGCTTTTTTTACACTTTTTTCCATAATCCTACGTTTAAATAATCGTGGTTGTGTATCATAAAAAAGCGCGGCACAAAAAGCAAAAAGTGTTGCGAGAGTGGTTACTTTAATACCTCCTGCTGTGCCACCCGGAGCCCCTCCTATAATCATAAGCAAAGAAGAGAAAAACATTGTAGAATCTTTCAATCCTCCCAAATCAATGCTATTAAATCCAGAGGTGCGATAATTTACCGACATAAAAAAACTTGAGAGTATTTTGTCAAAAAACTCAAAATTACCCATACTCTTTGGATTGTGATATTCAAGCACAAATATAAAGCTAAATCCCAAAGTTAAAAGCACAAATGTATAACTTACAACAATCTTACTATGCAAACTCAAGCGAATTGTGTGCAGATTTGATAATGGTTTATTGCGCATAAAAGCTAGACAAATATTCCAAAATATGTATAAACGCGACTTTATAAAGGTATGGAGTTCAATAAGCACAATATAACCCATTCCTCCAGCGATAATAAGAAAACATATCACACTATTAACAAACACGCTTTGGCGATAAGCCATAAGATTAGTGCTAAAAATAGAGAATCCTGCATTATTAAAAGCCGAAATAGCGTGAAATATACCTGCCCACAAAGCAGTGAAAACGCTAAAATCTTGCACAAAATAAAAATAAATAAAAAGCGCCAAAGCACCAAAGGATTCAATTAAAATTACAAAAAACAAGACTTTTTTTAAAAAACTCATCATACCATCATAGGAAGGATAATTAAGTGATTCTTTTATCATATTGCGTTCCCTATTTGAAAGTCGCTTTCGAAGGAATACATACACGATACCAAGCATACTCATATATCCCAATCCGCCAAGCCAAATAAGAGCTAAAATCACAGCTTGTCCAAAAGGTGTAAAATCAAGTGCCGTATCTTTTATAATAAGCCCTGTGCAAGTAAAAGCTGAAGTGCTCGTAAAAAGGGCTTCTATAAAACTAAGAGAAGAGGAGTGCATACAAGGTAAAAACAAAAGCAAAGCTCCAAGTATGATAATCCCCACATAGCCTATGATGAGAATTTGCATACTCTTTAGGTTTGTCATTCTTACTCCTTAGATTCTATGCCCTCCTTTTATAAAGTATTTTATACTATAAACAATTTTAATGTTGCAAGTTCATTGCAAGTGGGAGTTTTATTTAGTTTCTCTCCTTATCTACCAATTTATTTGCACCAATCCACGGCATCATTGCGCGGAGTCTGCCACCGACTTGCTCAATTTTATGATTTGCTAGATTTTTTCGCTCTGCATTCATTCTCGCATATCCTGCTTTACGCTCCAATATAAAATCTTTAGCAAATCGCCCTTCTTGAATATCTTTTAGAATCTGCTTCATTGCTTTTTTAGATTCTTCATTAATCACACGCGGACCACTTACCATATCGCCATATTCTGCGGTATTTGAGATAGAATAGCGCATATTTGCCAAGCCACCCTCATAAATCAAATCCACAATTAGCTTTAGTTCGTGCAAACACTCAAAATACGCCATTTCTTCAGGATAGCCTGCCTCAACCAAAGTTTCAAATCCAGCTTTAACAAGGCTCGTTACACCACCGCAAAGCACAGCTTGCTCACCAAATAAATCTGTCTCTGTCTCATCTTTAAAAGTCGTTTCAATAATGCCACTGCGCCCTCCTCCAATCGCACTTGCATAACTTAGTGCAATCGCTTTGGCATCTCCTCTGCTTGTATCTTGCTCTACAGCAATTAAATCAGGGATTCCGCCACCTTTTACAAATTCACTACGAACGGTATGACCCGGGGCTTTTGGTGCAACCATAATCACACCTACACCCTTTGGAGCTTTGATTTGCCCAAAATGGATATTGAATCCGTGCCCAAATGCAATAATTTTATCTTCGCTTAAAGAGGGTAAAATATCTTTGGCAAACACATCAGCTTGCAATTCATCAGGGATTAATATCATAATCACATCAGCAACTTTTGTTGCCTCACTCACTTCAAGCACCTTAAAACCCTTTGCTTCAGCTTTTACCCAGCTAGAGCCACCGCGATACAATCCGATAATTACCTCAACGCCAGAATCTCGTAAGTTTTCTGCGTGAGCGTGCCCTTGTGAACCAAAGCCAATCACTGCAACTTTTTTCTTTTGAATAAGTCCTAAATCACAATCTTTGTCGTAATACACTTTTAATGCCATTATACATTTCCTTTCTAGCAGTTTAGCCGCTATTTTAAATTAAAGGCTCAATTATAGTTAAAACAAACTTAGTTATAATTAAGCCACCAAGTCAAAGGCTTAAAGGAAGTAAATATGCAACACTCTCACTCACCACAAGAAGGCATAAAAAAATCTCCAAAATCCACTTTGCTCCAACCAATACAAGTAGAATTTGTTTCTGATACAATTATTCACTTGCTCCAAAGTGTTGATGAGGAGCTAAAAAATGCTTTTTTAAATATTAAGCAAAGTCTTCAAAACCACGATTCAACTATGCTTAAACGCATACTTGCAGATATTTCAGCCCAAGATAAAACACTTTTTATTATTAAAGCTTTCACGCTTTATCATATGTTGCTTAATATTATTGAAGAACTTAATTTAAGCAATAATGCTATGCTTAATCACCTCCCTAAAACTCTAAAAGAGCTTAATCAGGAAGGTTATGACAAAAATGATACACTAGAGATTTTGCAACATTTACGCTTTTATCCCGTTTTCACTGCTCACCCTACAGAATCTCGCCGCCGCACATTTCTTGAAGCACATCACCAAATGAGTGAAAACATCAAAAATATCTTTGCCCATAATGATGCAAATGCTAAATCTCAGCTTCTCTATAGGCTTCATTTATTATGGCACACACATTTAGTGCGAAGTGAAAAAATGGAGATTCTCTTTGAACTTGATAACTTACTCTATATTATTGAAAGCTCTATTCTTAAATCTGCAACGCAAGTGCTAGGCGATATAAAATCTACACTTGGCAAGGCATTAGAAAGCTCTCCTATCATACTAGGAAGTTGGATAGGTGGTGATAGAGATGGTAATCCATATGTGAGCAATGAAGTAATGACAAAAACAATGAAAATTGCACATAAAGCGATTATTGAAATCTATATTCGCACAAGTGAAAAGCTTATTCGTGAGCTTTCTATGTCAATGGATTTTATTCAGCCCAGCAAACGCCTTATACAATCACTCCAAAATGATAGCTCCGAACTTTTAAATAACGAAGCAAAACTTTTTGCTAAAGAACCTTTCCGCGCAAAACTCTACCTCATCAAAAAAAAGCTTCAAAATCGGCTTATTGCAATTAATACTACCGATAGCATTGATTTTACTTATAAAGATTCTAATGAGCTTTTAGAAGATATTGATATGATGATAGAATCTCTAGATGATATATCTGCGCGTGGATTGGTAGAATTTAGACATTTAGTGCTACTTGGAGGTTTTCATCTTTTGCGCCTTGATTTTAGAGAACATAGAGATATAATTTTAAGCACTATAAGCGAAATTTTTTGTCTTATAGGGTTTTGTGATAGTGATTTTAAAGACTTAAATGAAAACAAAAAGATTGAGATTTTAAACTATGCGTTAAGTGCTAAAAAATATGATTTAAATACAATTATTGAGCAACTCTCTGAATCCTCTAAGCGGCTTGTAGGAGCATTTTTAAGAATCCAATGGGCAAAAAAACATATTTCAAAACATATTTTACAAAGCTTTATTATCTCTATGAGCACTCAAGCGAGCGATTTACTCTGCGTATTGTGGTTTGCTAAACAAAGTGGTTTATGGAAACCGGGCAAGAAAAAAGAGGGCAAAAAAGGCAAAGCGAGTGTTTCTATTACACCACTTTTTGAAACCATTGATGATTTACAGCGCGCCCAAAGCATTATCCAAACCCTCTATGCTAATACTCATTATCAGCAATATCTTTTTGACCATAATAGCACCCAAGAAATTATGGTAGGCTATTCAGATTCAAGCAAAGATGGCGGTATTTTTACGAGCAATTATAATCTCTACTGCGCTATTAGCAATCTTACCAAACTCCAAACGCAACTTGATATTCGCATTAGTTTCTTTCACGGACGAGGAGGAAGCGTTAGTCGTGGTGGAGGAAGCCTTGAAGAAGCGCTACTTTGTTCTGCACCTCAAAGCGTGCATAGCTTTCTTAAAACTACAGAGCAAGGCGAAATGATAAGTGCTAAATACCTCAATAGCCATATTGCAACCAAAAACTTTTCAAGCACCTTGAGTGCTTTGCTCAAAAAAGGAGTATATGATTCTTATGGCACAGAAAAATATAAAAACAATCCGCAGACAATGGCATTGCTTGAAAATGTTTCTAATGCCTCCTGTGCAACTTATCGCGCACTTGTATATGAAAACAAAGGCTTTTTAGAGTATTTTAAAAACGCTACACCTATAAAATTTATACAAAACCTTAATCTAGGCTCTCGCCCAAGCAAACGCAAAGATACACAAAAAATTGAAGATTTGCGGGCAATTCCTTGGGTATTTGCTTGGACACAAAATCGCGCTATTATTTCCGCTTGGTATGGGTTAGGAAGTGGATTAGCAAATGTAGATAAAAATCAATTACGAGATTGTTATGAGCAATCACTCTTTTTCAAAACAACTATTGATAATATCTCTCAAGCTTTGCTTAAAGTGGATTTAGATATTGCTTCATTATATAACCAATTTGTCAAAGATAAAAAAGTGCGTGAGGATATTTGGGAGCATATTTATACACAATATCATCTCACAATGGAGTATTTGCTGCATTTGCGTGGGGAAAGTGTGCTTTTGGATTCTGAAGGTGCTATTAGAGAATCTATCCTATTGCGCAAGCCTTACCTAAGCGTGCTTAACCTCACCCAAATTGAACTGATTAAAAAATATGAAAGCTGCAAATATCCTAAAGGACAAGAACGTCTTCTTGAACAAATCCACGCGACTATTGTGGGTATCGCACAAGGTATTCGCAATACAGGGTGAAAATGTTTGGTAAATTAGAAACAAGTTGGAATCCGTGGCACGGCTGCTTTAGAGTAAGTGAGGGTTGCAAAAATTGCTTTATTTATAGTATGGATTCTATCCATAAACGAGATACAAAACATATTTGTCTTAATAAAAATTTTGAATATCCTCTCAAAAAGCGTAGAAATGGTGAGTATCATATACTTGATAATACATTAGTATATACTTGTTTTAGTAGCGATTTTTTACTTCCACAAGCTGATGAATGGAGAAAAAGAGCGTGGGAAATAATGCAGCAACGCAAAAATGTGCATTTTGTCTTTTTCACTAAAAGAATTGAACGTTTATATGAGAATCTCCCCAAAGATTGGGGGGAAGGATATGAAAATGTGAGTATTGGCGTGAGTGTAGAAAATCAAAAACGAGCTCATCAAAGAATCTCACTTTTGTGTGCTCTGCCTATTAAGCATCGTTGGGTGATTTGCGCACCATTATTAGAGGAGATTCATATAGAATCTTATTTACAAGATATAGATCTTATCTCTGTGGGAGGAGAAAGCGGATATAAGGCAAGAGTATGTGATTATAAATGGGTGTTGAGTTTGAGAAAACAAGCCTATGATGCGGGTATAAAATTTCATTTTCATCAAACAGGTGCAATGTTTTTAAAAGATAACAAACTTTATAAGATTCCAAAAAACTTACAGAGAATCCAAGCCAAGAAAGCAAATATTGATATAATGTAAGATTATGCAGGAAGCAAATGCTCTATTTGAGAAAGGTTTAAGCTAGTAAAAAAGGAGTTTATAGAATCTACACAGATTCTATAAACTCAAAAAGCAAGGGGGATTACATCATTCCACCCATACCGCCCATTCCACCCATATCTGGCATTGCTGGAGCTGGTTTATCTTCTTTGATTTCATTGATTGTTGCTTCAGTTGTTAAAAGCAGACTTGAAACTGATACTGCATTTTGTAACGCCACACGTGTAACTTTGAGTGGGTCAATAATGCCCTCTTTAAACATATCTACATATTCACCTGTAGTCGCATTGAACCCAAAGCCATCTTTAGAATTTTTCTCTACCTCATTCACAACCACACCTGCATCATATCCTGCATTTGTCGCAATTTGTGCAAGAGGAGCTTTAATTGCGCGTTTGATAATATCATAACCAATTGCTTCATCACCTTCAAGCTTAAGTTTAACTTTTTGTGAAGCACGAATAAGGGCAGAACCACCGCCAATAACGATTCCCTCATCAACCGCTGCTTTTGTTGCAGAAAGTGCATCATCTACGCGGTCTTTTTTCTCTTTCATCTCTACTTCACTTGCTGCACCAACCTTAATAACTGCCACACCACCGCTTAATTTTGCTAATCTCTCTTGGAGCTTTTCTCTATCATAATCGCTTGTAGTGTTTTCAATTTCAGTTTTGATTTGTGCGATTCTATCTTTAACATCTTTTGTTTTGCCCTTACCATCAACGATTGTTGTATTATCTTTATCAATCACGATACGAGCTGCACTTCCTAGATCTGCAAGTGTTGCTGCTTCAAGTGTTTTGCCAAGCTCTTCGCTAATAACTTGTCCACCTGTGAGAATAGCGATATCTTGAAGCATTGCTTTGCGTCTATCGCCAAATCCAGGTGCCTTAACAGCAGAAACATTAAGCACTCCACGCAATTTATTCACAACCAATGTTGTCAAAGCCTCACCCTCAATATCTTCAGCAATGATTAAAAGCGGTTTGCCACTTTGCATAGTTGCCTCAAGCAATGGCAAAATCTCTTTCATATTTGAAATTTTCTTATCTGTCAAAAGCACATAAGCATTTTCAAGCTGTGCTGTCATTTTATCAGTATTTGTTACAAAATACGCAGAAAGATAGCCTCTATCAAATTGCATACCCTCAACTACACTTAGCTCATCATTAATACCTTTTGCTTCCTCAACGGTAATAACACCATCTTTACCAACTTTTTCCATTGCTTCAGCAATTAATGCTCCGATGTTTTCATCAGAGTTTGCCGAAATAGTTGCAACTTGTGCAATATCACTTTTGCCACCAATTTTTTTACTTGATTTTTTAAGCTCTTCAATAATTGCTGCACTTGCTTTATCCATACCACGTTTTACTTCAATAGGATTCGCACCTGCAGTAATATTTCTTAATCCTTCCTTATAAATGCTATAAGCAAGAACGGTTGCCGTTGTTGTCCCATCTCCTGCTGCATCAGCAGTTTTGCTTGCCACTTCTTTTACAAGCTGTGCACCCATATTTGCAATAGGGTCTGCAAGCTCAATTTCTTTTGCCACAGATACACCATCTTTTGTAATCGTAGGTGCTCCATAACTTTTTTGAATGAGCACATTTCGCCCTTTTGGTCCCATTGTAACTTTTACTGCATCACTTAATTGCTTAATGCCCTCATAGAGCTTATTCCTTGCCGAATCTGAAAAGTTAATTTCTTTGCTTGCCATTTTTTACTCCTTTAATGTTTAAGATTCTAAAATTTATTTTTCAATAACGCCCAAAATATCATCTAGCTCTAGGACAATAAACTCCTTTGAATCTAGCTTGATTTCTGCGCCCTTATATTTACCAAATACGACTTTATCATTTTCTTTCAATATTTTGTCGTCTTTGATTTTAGCACTTACTGCCTTTACTATACCCATAAGAGGTTTTTCTTTAGCATTATCAGGAATAATAATACCCGAACTTGTTTTAGTATCTTCTTCCACGCGTTCTACGAGAACTCTCTCTCCCAAAGGTCTAAACTTCATAATCAACTCCTTTATAAATAATTAATCAAAAATTTTAGCACTTAATTTTTGAAGTGCGAAATTTTATATTTTTTTGTTAAACAAGTCAATACTTTATATTTAAATATTGAATAAAATTTAGTGTAAATGACTAAAGTTATATATAATAGATTATATAAAGTTTTTCAAAATTCACTCATTCACATTCACTAAAAAGCAAAATAAATATCAGATTCAAAGGTTTATTTTTATACAATCTACACTTCAAAACACAATCTTACATATTCAAGGCATACACAAATATTATGATTAGCAAGCACTCGCTTGAAACACTCAAGCAAAATATTGATATTGTTGATGTTATTGGCTCATATATAGAACTGAGAAAATCAGGAAGCAACTATATGGCTTGTTGTCCCTTTCATAATGAAAAAACGCCGAGTTTTATCATTAGTCCCACAAAAGGATTCTATCATTGTTATGGCTGCGGTGTGGGCGGTGATGCAATTAAATTTCTTATGGAATATGAAAAACTAAGTTTTGTAGAAAGCGTGGAAAAAATTGCAGCAATGACAAACTTTGCTCTTGAATACGAAAATACTTATGAAAAAAAACCCGATTCTATTGTGCTTGATGAAATAATGCGATTTTACCAAAAACAGCTCCTTTCGCATAAACCTTCGCTTGAATATCTCGCCTCTCGTCAAGTAGCAAATGCAAGTATTGAAAAATTCCGTTTGGGCTATTGTGGAGCAAGTTTTGAGACGATTAATTTCCTTAATGCTAAAATTCTTAATAAACAAGAAGCGCTTGAATTTGGGATTATTGGCAAAGATAATGGGCGTGAATATGCACGATTTAATGACCGCATCATCTTTCCTATACATTCTCCTAATGGAAAAGTCGTAGGTTTTGGCGGACGCACGATGAGCAACGCAAATGCTAAATATATCAACTCTCCCCAAAGCAAAATATTTAATAAATCAAAGCTTCTTTATGGCTATTATCTCGCCAAAGATAGAATCTACAAGCAAAAAAAAATCATCGTATGCGAAGGTTACCTTGATGTGATTATGCTCCATCAAGCAGGTTTTGATTATGCGGTGGCAACACTTGGCACAGCCCTTACCAAAGAGCATTTACCTCTTTTGCGCAAAGGTGAGCCAAAAGTAATTTTAAGCTATGATGGTGATAAAGCAGGGATAAACGCAGCATTCAAAGCAGCGAAGATTTTATCGGAAGCGAGCATTGAGGGCGGTGTAGTTATCTTTGAAAATGGTGCGGACCCAGCTGATATGGTAGCACATAAACAAATTAATGAATTAAGTGAGCTATTCTCTCACCCCATTTCTTTTATTGAATTTGTCCTTACGCACATTGCCCGCAGTTATGAGCTTGAAAACCCATTACAAAAAGAAAAGGCTCTTGCCGAATCTACTCAATTCCTACACACTCTAAGTCCTCTTTTACAAGAAGAATACAAACCACTACTTGCACGATTGCTCTCTTTGCCCACACGACTTATTCATACTCAACATAATAAAGCCCATTCAACCCAAACAATCTTTAATGCGTCTATGCAAGATTTTGCAGAATCTGTGCTCATTAAAAGTTTCCTTGAAAAACCAAACTTGATTGATTTTGCCATTGAATATATTGATATATCACTCTTTAAATATAAAAAAATAGAATTTGGGCTTGTTACAAACCAATGCTACGATGATCCACGATTACTTGCAATATCGCTCAATGACAATATAAAACCACTTCCTGATTTACCCTCTCTTAAAGAACATTTGCGATTATTCGTCACTCAAGCATATAGTCAGCTTTTAGGACAAATTCCTCATTCAAATGAGATGAGTTTGAGACGCAAAAGCGAAATTATCAAAGAATTAAAAACAAAAATCTTAACACTTAAAAAAGGAGAATTACTGCCCTATGTTAGCATTAGCACTTTTTAGCGGAGGTTGCGATAGCCTCATTTCTATGAAACTACTCAAAGACCAAGGCATTGATGTAATTGCTCTGCATTTTAACATCGGTTTTGGCAGCAATAAAGATAAATTAGCATATTTCCAAAATGCAACTGCACAAATTGATGTAAAATTGCAGATTTTAGATATCCAACAACAATTTTTTAACGATGTGCTTTTTAAACCAAAATATGGTTATGGCAAATATTTCAATCCCTGCATCGACTGCCACGCAAATATGTTTGCTAATGCTTTTGATTATCTTTTGCAAGTGGGAGCGGATTTTGTGGTGAGCGGAGAAGTGCTCGGACAGCGTCCCAAAAGCCAGCGTAAAGAAGCCCTTGACCAAGTAAAAAAACTTGTGCGACACATTGGAGAAGAAAGCAAATTTGATTCTATCCTTTCAAGAGATGGTAGCAATCCTAACAAACCACAATTTCTTGATGAATTGCTCCTGCGCCCTATGAGTGCAAAACTACTTGAGCCAAGCTTCCCTGAAAAAATGGGTTGGGTTAATAGAGAACGTTTGCTTGATGTGAGTGGAAGAGGGCGCACAAGACAGCTTGAAATGATAAAAGAATATGGGTTTAAATATTTTGAAAAACCAGGTGGCGGTTGTTTGCTTACACAAGATTCTGTGGCACTCAAAATCAAAGACCTTATCTCCCATCGTCAAATGCACTTTGAAGATATAGAAATGGTAAAAGTAGGACGTTACCTTGTATTAGAAAATGGTGCGCGTTGTGTCATTGCTCGTAATGAAGAGGAAAACATTAAACTAAGTAAGCCAAATCCAAATATGGAACAAATTACATTACTTGATTGCGTAGGACCGCTTGGCATTGTAGAATCTAGTGCTTCTATGGAAGATAAAATACTTGCAGGACGCATTGCTTTAAGCTATGGCAAAACAAATATTAATCAATGCTATCAGGTCCAAATCGGTGCGCAAACACATTCCCTCTCGCCACTTGAACGCGATAAGGCACAAAGCTATTTACTTTTAACATAAGATTCTATAAATTAAAGAGCAATTTTACACTTTAAGAATCTTTAAATTTTAATTTACTAAAATACTGCAATTTTTCTGAGGAACATTTATAAAATATGGTGTTGTCTTATTTATAAGTTTTGTTGCTTTATGCAATGTCGGCTGTATGTTTAAAGGAAGTCTTGCCCATATGGCTTCTAGCTCCATAGGTTGCGCACCTTCAGAGATTACTATTAAAAAGAATAGATATGGATTTGTCAATGAAACATATAGTTATGTAGCTGAATGTAGAGGGAGAACTTATTATTGCACAACAAGCGAGAATGTCTGGGGAGGAAATACTTCAAATACAAAATGCGCACAATCAGCGCAATAATTAAATGCTAAGTCAAATTTAAGTGAGTAATTGCTACCTATCTGCCTCTAAATCTTTAAAAGTTTAAAAAATCTTTATCTCTTATTGCAAACATAATGATTTTTGCTATACTTAAGGGTATTAAATCTATACCGAAAGGATACATTATGAAAATTACATACACTCTCACAGACGAATCTCCAGCACTTGCAACCTACTCTTTTTTGCCTATTGCAAAGGCATTTTTACGGCACGCCAACATTGAAGTGGCAACCTCTGATATTTCCCTATCAGCACGCATTTTGGCTCAATTTCCCGAGCGTTTAAAACAAGAGCAACAAGTAGAAGATGCTTTAAGCATTTTAGGGGATCTTGTAAAAACAAAAGAAGCTAATCTCATCAAAACTCCTAATATTTCTGCTTCAATCCCTCAACTCAAAGCAGCAATAAAAGAATTGCAAGGCAAGGGCTATGATGTGCCAAATTTCCCTGATGAGCCACAAAATGACACAGAAAAAGCCATTAAAGAAAAATACCAAAAGGTGCTAGGCTCAGCAGTTAATCCTGTGCTTAGACAAGGTAATTCCGATAGACGCTCTACAAAAGCTGTGAAATCTTATGCGCAAAAAAATCCTTATCGTGTCGTGCCTTTTAGTGCGGATTCTAAAAGCTACGTTAGCTATATGAAAGAAGGTGATTTCTTTGACAATGAAAAGGCGGTATTAATTCCATCTGCTACAACCGCAAAAATTATCTTTAGAGATTCTAGTGGAGAAAAAGTGCTTAAAGAGGGCTTGAAATTAGAACAAAATGAGATTTTAGACGCGACATTTATGGACGCACAAAAGCTTTCACGCTTTTATGAAGAGCAAATTACATCGTGTAAAAACAAAGGTATTCTTTTCTCACTCCATTTAAAAGCAACAATGATGAAAGTAAGTGATCCTGTGCTCTTTGGCTATGCAGTTAAGGCATATTTTAAAGAAATTTTTGAATCTTTTGGTGATGAACTCTCACGACTTGGTGTCAATGCTAACAATGGCGTAAGTGAGCTCCTTAGCAAGATAGAATCTTCTCCTAAAAAAGCAGAGATTCTAAGCAAATATAATGAAATCCTAGAAAAAAGTGCAAAAATCTCAATGGTAAATTCTGATAAAGGTATTACGAATTTACACGTGCCAAGTGATGTAATTGTTGATGCTTCTATGCCTGCTATGCTTAAAAATGGGGCAAGATTATGGGATAAAGAGGGCAAAGAATGCGATGCAAACGCTGTGATACCAGATAAAACTTATGCGACAATCTATGAAGCTGTGATTGAAGATTTACATAAAAATGGCACACTCAATCCAGCGACACTTGGCAGCGTCTCTAATGTCGGGCTTATGGCAAGAAAAGCTCAAGAATATGGCTCACACGATAAAACTTTCATAGCACCAAATGATGGCGAATTTGTAATTGTGGATGCTAATGGTTCTGTGCTACTCTCTCACAAAGTGCGCAAAAACGACATTTATCGTGCAAATCAAGCAAAGTTTGATGCGGTGCAAAATTGGATTGATTTAGGCATTGAGCGTGCTGATATTACAGGTGATAAGGCAATTTTTTGGCTAGATGCTAAGCGCGCAAGCAATAAAATTATGATTGATTTAGTGCAAAAACGATTAAAAGAAAAAGGCAAAAACATAGAGATTCTAGCCCCAAAAGAAGCGTGTTTAGAATCTTTACGCCTTATTCGTGCAGGTAAAAATGCCATTTCTATTACTGGCAATGTATTGCGGGATTATCTTACCGATTTATTCCCTATTTTGGAGCTTGGCACAAGTGCAAAAATGCTATCAGTCGTGCCTATGCTTAATGGAGGAGCAATGTTTGAAACAGGTGCTGGCGGAAGCGCACCTAAACAAGTAGAACAGCTTGTAGGTGAAAATCATTTGCGTTGGGATAGTTTGGGTGAATTTTTAGCACTTCAAGCAAGTTTAGAATTCTACGCACAAAAGCAAAATAATGCTAAAGCTAAAGTCTTGGCAGATGCACTTGATAGTGCAACTTCGCAGTGGCTAGATAATAACAAAGCTCCCTCTCGCAAGGTTGGCGAAGATGACAACCGCACAAGCCATTTTTATTTAAGTATGTATTTTACAAGGGCTTTGGCAAATCAAAGTGCAGATACTAGCATTGCCGCATTTTTTAAACCAATCGCAGATGAACTAGAATCTAAGCAAGATTCTATACGAGCAGAGTTTAATAATGCTCAAGGCAAAGCGGTAGATTTGGGTGGATATTATAAGTTTGACGATAATAAAGCAGAATCTATTATGCGCCCAAGCAAAAGCTTTAATACAATAATAGAGCAAATTGCAAGAGGATAACCCTTTAAATAGCAAAGTCCTTATGAGCTAAAGATAGTTAGAATCGTTACACCTATAGCTAGTTTTAGATTCTAAACTCTCTTTAATATGGGCTTTGGTAATAGTAAAGGTAAAAGAAGGAAGAGAGAGGGAGAGGTAAGACATCATCAATCCTTTATGTTAAGTGTAAAGGGGGAGGTGGTCTAGAATCATAAAAAGTTCCCCCTGATTGAAAGTTTTTGTATTTGAATCTTTGTTTGCACTAAAATTCTTGTAATATTCTAATTGAACAAGTTGGCGCAAAAGAGACAAAAGGTGCCCAAGATTTTTGTAATTCCCAGACTAATACATCAATACCCTCTTTATTTTTTCTAACTTGTTTAATGCTTTCCCGATATGAACTTGAATCCTCTAATCCCTCAACAATAATTCTTTTTTCTTCATCAAGCAATATGATTTCATTGCCAGCTGTTGCATAGCCCATTATAAGCATAGGATAAAAAACTTTGTAAGACCAATCATAACCCAATGATACAGAAAGAGAATTGTTAGGATTATTATATACTAAATTTCCTGCCTTAAAATCATAAACTTGTCCTTGATTTTTGTTATTTACTATAAGATATTTATCATCTAAAGAAAAATAAACCTCTGTGCATTTTTTATCTTTGTAATGCTCAAGTTCATATAGGTTGTTGTTTAAATCAAATATACGCAGCTTTCCTCTATCACAAATTCCTAAATGTTGCTTATCATAAGATATATTGAACACTCCATCTTTAGAATGATTATATGCTGTATGTATGATAGTGTTATCTGCCTTATTCTTTATTATTATTGATTTTTTGTTGTCGGTAATTTCATATTGATTTATTTGTATTTTGCCATTTTCATAGTATTGTTTCTTATAATCTATCAAGTCCTTATTGCTCAAAATTTGTTCAGCATTTTTATACGGTTCTTGTTCTATCTTGCTACATTGTCCAAAGCTAAACCCTGATAGCACCTTCATTTTTGCTCTGCTTGTCTCAAAGCTTGTATATATAGGCTTTGTGCAGGAGGTAAGCATCACGCACAAAGGCATAAGATAAAGTAGTGTTAATGTTCTCATTCACACTCTCCTAACTCATAAGGTATAGGCAAGAATACCATAGCATAATCGTGCCTTTCATCAGTTTCATCAAGGACAGCAATCAGGTGAGTTTATCATTTTATCATAAGATGAAAAATAAGGATAAACTTCTATCCAAATAGCGAAAAAGAACATTCCTATGAATATAGAAATAAAGCATATACCAGCTATATAAGCGTCTGCTAAATATTTCTCTTTTGTTTTGATAAAAATAATCCACAACAAAACACATTGTAAAATAAGTCCGATTAAATGTATTACAAAAGGTATTACATCATTTGCAATCCCAAATATCTTAAGTTTCCTTTTATACTCGCCTTCATTTAATCTCACCTTTATGTCCCTAAGCCTTAATATCAAGCAAATGTGTCGGCTCTGTAGCGCAAGTGGGTGTCTCATCTTCTATAAAAGATTCTATTGCATTTTGAGAATCTTGCTCTTTTTTCTTTTCCTTTTCTTCAAATTCACGTTTTTTATCTTGCTTATCATCTGGATTTATAGCTTCAGTTTGAGGAGTAGGAGAGACTTCCTGCACAGCTTTAAGTTTATCTACAAATTCTTGCATATTTGCGTGAAGTGCAACATCAACTTTTTGCATATTATTTGCATACTGAATTGAGCCAACCTGCGAGTTTTGATTGATATAAGTAACATTACCAATAGGACTAACTGCCATTGTTTCCTCCTTAATGCACATTAGACAAATCGTCAGTTTTGTTAAACCACAAGTTTTTTATCTTTATTTAAAGTTAGCAATTATTATGCCACAAAATACTTTTGATTTCATATCTTAACATTTGGCATAATTGACATATAATATCATTTTTTATAAGGATAAAGAATGAATGCCCAACAATATTTCATCATTACGCAGAAACATTTTCTTTTTCTCTTGTGCCTTGTGTGCACAATCGCTTTTTATGGCTGTATCCAATCTCAACAAGAGAAGGCACAAAAACAAGCTATAGAAGGTTATATGCAGGGTTTATTTGGGGGAGATTTAAATAAATTTGTGCAATATTCAAGCTATGGCTACGCACTAGATTCTATGAATCAACGTAATCTTGCTAATTTGTTTGTAAGCGCAGAAAGCACAAGAGCAAAAATAAATGGTGGTTATAAAAATGTAGAAATACTCTCCATTACACAACCCCCAATCTCGCAAGAGCAAGATTCACAGGTGCAGATTCAAAAATCCTATGATGATTCTCAATACAATGATACCAACAGAGACAATAAACCTATGCCAACTGCTAGGGCAAATGTGCGTGTAGTTTTTGGCAAAGGCACACTTACATCTGATATAGAACTTGTCAATTATGAGGCAAATAAATGGATTATCAACACTATGCTAACTTTAAAATAATATACACTCATAAAATCACATTTTTGGAGGACGAAAATATCGCAATAGCCCAAATGCTATTGCTGCACACAAAAGAACAACAATAATGCCACTAAATGCCTCAAAATAACCAAATGGTTGGCTCAAATCCCACACGTGAAATCCTAGAATATCAAAACCCATTTATAACCTTTTATTTATATCTCATTTTTACGCTTCTCAAACTATTTCTTAGTTTGAGCTATCACTGATGTGCATCTTTTGCATAATTTACCTTCACTTTCCTCTACAATAAATTGCCAACATCGCTCACAACGACCATTTTGTGCTCTATAAATAACAAATTCCTCTTTATCTTCAAGCATAAATCGTGCTAATTCCTCCTTGTCTTTACACTCCTTCCCACATACACCAGAGACAATAAGCCATCTATCAAGCAAAGCAAATTCTTTCTCTTGCGGACTTTGAAGTAATACCTCAAGCGAAGATTTAACAATCTTTTGTTTTTTGAGATTATCTAAGGATTCGGTAAATTTCTCACGCACACGCAAAAGTCGCGTAAAATCCTCATTTATTTCAAGATTATATCCCTGTGCACAGCTTAACTTTGGCAAATCAAAAATGGATTCATATTCTCCTTTCAAAGCTGCACTTGAATGTCTAAAAGCCTCATCTGCAGTATAAGTAAGCACAGGTGCGATAAAATGCAGCACTCGCCTTAAAATCATTACTAATGCACTTTGTATAGCACGACGCCGTAGGGAAGATACATCATCACAATAGAGTATATCCTTACACAAATCCAAATAAATACCGCTTAGCTCATTAATCAAAAAGCTCATTACTACCTGAAAAGCCTTAGCAAACTCATATTCATCAAAGTATTCATACGCCTCATCAAAAACTCTATCGCACACACTTAGAATCCACCTATCAATCACGTCAAGTTCATCTTTTTCCACCATATCTTGGCTATTTTGTGAGGCATTTGCAAGGAGAAATCGGATAGTATTGCGAATTTTGCGATATTGCTCACCTACTTGTTTAAGAATCTCATCGCTAATATTTTGGTCGCTCTGATAATGACTAAGTGCCACCCACAAACGCAGAATCTCACTTCCTTGAGTTTTGATAATTTCACTTGGAGAGATAACATTCCCTTTGCTTTTACTCATTTTCTCACCATTTCTATCAAAGGTAAAGCCGTGCGTAAGAATCTGTTTATAAGGTGCTCTCTTAGCTATTGCACAAGAAAGCAAAAGTGAACTTTGAAACCATCCCCTATGCTGGTCGCTTCCTTCAAGATACATATCTGCCGGGTGAGAGCCCGCATCATAGTTATTTCCTGCACCCTTATATTCATTCTCAAGCACCGCGCTCCAAGTGCTCCCGCTATCAAACCATACATCAAGTATATGTTTGCTCTTTGTGAGATTCTCTGCTAAATGCTTATGACTTGGAGGCAGAAGGTCTTTTATCTCATAGCTCCACCACGCATCACAGCCCTCTTTTTCAAAAATACAAGCAATATGCTCAAGCACCGCCTCATCAAGCAAAGCAACATTCGTTATCTTATCAATCAAAAATGCAATAGGCACACCCCAATCTCTTTGTCGAGAGATACACCAATCAGGGCGGTTTTCAATCATTGAATAGATTCTATTTTTTCCATTTTGTGGATAGAATCTCACCTTGTCTAACTCTTCCAAAGCTAACTCTTTAAGCGTTTTGCCTTGATAAAATGGCTTATCAAGCAAGATAAACCATTGCGCAGTAGCTCGGTAAATCACAGGTTTATGCGAACGCCAACAATGTGGATAACTATGGGTAATCACATCTTGTTTTAAAAGTGCTTTCCCCAAAATCTTAAAAATACTCTCGTGTGTATCAAAAATATTTTTACCCACAAACTCATTAGCAAATTCTTTAGGCACAAGCCCCATAGATTCTATAAGAGGGCTAAAATTCCCCCTATCATCAACAGGCATAATAACTTCAAGCCCATATTTAAGTCCTATATAATAATCATCTTCACCGTGTCCTGGCGCAGTATGCACTGCTCCTGTGCCATCATTTATGCTTACGTGCTCTCCCAAAACAATAAGAGAAGTTCTTCCATTAAGAGGATTTATGGCTTCAAGGCGCTCAAATTCTTGTGCTTTAAACTCACGCTTACTTATACCAATGTCTATATTTTCACATACTTTTTCAAGCAATGCTTTTGCCACAATATAACCCTTATCGGTGAGCACATAAGATTCACTAGGATTAAGTGCAATACCTACATTCGCAGGAAGTGTCCAAGGCGTAGTTGTCCAAATAATCACTTTACCTTGTGAAATTCCAAGTGATTGCAAGGCAGAATCCGATAAGGTAAAAGCGACAAAAATAGAATCTGATTGCTTATCTTGATATTCTACTTCCGCATCAGCTAATGCCGTCTCACACGCCCAACTCCAATAAATAGGCTTGGAGCGTTCAGCAAGCAAACCTTCTTTCACAAGCTCTATCAAAGAGCGATAAATTTGTGCCTCAAAAGCAAAGTCCATTGTTTTATACGGATTCTCAAAATCCCCCAAAACTCCTAATGCCTGAAATTCATCAGATTGAATCTGTATAAATTTTTGAGCGTGATTGCGGCAGAGTTCGCGCAATTTTGTTTTATTCAAGTTATCTTTTTTTGCCTTGCCAATCTTTTGCTCCACTTGTTGTTCAATAGGCAATCCGTGGCAATCCCAACCTGGTGTATAACGGATATTTTCTCCCTTAAAGTAATGATATTTCACAATAATATCTTTGAGAATCTTATTGAGTGCGTGCCCTATATGTAAATGTCCATTTGCATACGGGGGTCCATCGTGCAAGCAAAAGTTTTTAGCACCACTATGAGCATTTTTAAGTTTAGAATAAAGCTTCTCATCGCGCCATTTTGCATAAGTATGTGGCTCATTAGCAGGGAGATTCCCCCTCATTGGGAAACTTGTATCAGGCAAAATTAAAGTCTCTTTGTAGTCCATTACTACTCCCTATTCAAAAATTAAAACAATGGCAGGATTGTAGCAAAAAATCCTAATTTTTAAACGCTTTGTGCTAGAATCCTTAGACTTTGACTTAATTTAAAGGAAATAAAAATGCAATTTATAAGTTTTGTGCCCTATATTTGTGATTTCTCTAGGGAATCTCCGCCTTTTTCTCTCTATGCACAACCTCATCAAATTGGTATTCTCCAAGAACAAAAAGTTTATCCACTTTCAACGCTTATACAAAGCGATATTCCTCATATTTACACAGATATGAATACTTTTATCTGTCTTCATACTCCAGATATGCTTAATACGATACAAACAAATATAAAAAATACTCACGCTTTTTCTCTTGCAGATATTACACTCCTAGCTCCTATTCCAAAGCCAAAACAAGATGTAATTTGTTTAGGCATTAATTACCTTGAACACGCCAAAGAATCTGCAGCCTATAAAAATGAGATTTTTGACCAAAAGCGCGAAAATGCTGTCTATTTTAGCAAACGTGTGAATTATGCTACGCCTCATAATGCACCTATTCCCTTGCACAGCAACCTCACTCAAAAGCTTGATTATGAAGTAGAGCTTGGGGTAGTCCTTGGTTCTCATCTTTATAAACCTAAAAATATGCAAGAAGTTATAGATTCTATCTTTGGCTATACTATCATCAATGATATTTCTTCAAGAGATATTCAGCAAAAGCACAAACAATGGTATATGGGAAAAAGTCTTGAGGGAAGTTTGCCTATGGGACCTTGTATTGTAAGTGCCAGAAGCATTGATGCGCAAAATCTTGCTATCAAAAGCTATGTCAATGGCGAACTAAGACAAGATTCTCATACTTCATTGATGATTTGTAATATCACTGCTGCACTCTATGAGTTATCACATTATTGTATGCTCCAAGCAGCTAGCATTATCTCTATGGGGACTCCAAGCGGCGTTGGTATGGGGTTTAATCCACCAAGATTCTTAAGCAATAATGATGAGATAGTTTGCGAAATACAACACATTGGCTCATTACGCAATGTCGTTATAGATTATTAACTCAAAAGTTCTCTTACCATTTTACGCACAAATGGGGCATTATGCGTAAGATTTAGTTCTTTAGCAGCTCTGTGTGAGCAAATCTTTAATGCCATAATCTCCTCACTGCTTAGAACATTTAGAGAATCTGCTAAAGATTTTATAGCAAAGTCTTTGGCAACAACGATATTGTTATATTTATCACCAAATCCTTGTAATTGCTCTATCGGAGGTATAAGCACTGCTAAACGCGATTGGATATATTCAAAAAATTTATTAGGCAAAGTGGCGAGGAGATTATGGTTATGCGACGGAATATAAAGTAAGCCTATGTCATAATTGTTTCCAAAAGGCACAATTTGCTCCAATTTCACAGGTGGTAGTATTCTTACTGCTTTGCCTTGCTCTTGCAACTGCGCAATACGAGATTGTATTTTTTCACGAAACGCATTCTCTCCACCTGTAAAAATAAAATCAATACAAAATCGTTCATCAAGATATTGGCACATTTCAATGACTTTATCAATATCGCGATTGCGATTTAATGCTCCGTGATAGAGAATCTTTATTTTATGTGCATTTATAGGCGTTGGCTCAAGTGGATAATATGTTGGAAGCGACATCAAAAGATGAACCTGTAATCCAAAATGCTCCTTATACAACTCACAAAATCGTGGCGACACGCTTAAAAGTAAATCTGCTTGAGATGCAAAGTAAGTGCAAAGATAAGTATTAAAGCGCTTAAAAAGCAATCGCCAACGCAATGAACTTGTATTTTGCAAAGGATAAAATTCTCTTGCATCAAAAATTACCTTTGTATCACTCTTTTTGCCACATTTATGCCCACTCTTTTCTAACCCAGCAAAAAGCACAGGCAAAAGCAGCAAATCGTGGCAAATCACGACATCATAGCTTTCCTTACATAAATGTTCTATAATCGCCAAACGATTTGGAATAAAACTAAGTTTATCCCATCGCCTTAAAGCTACATTAATCCATAACTTTAACTCACCCCACACATTGCGTTTTTTATAAGTGGGATAGCTAAAGCTTTTAAGGTTATACGACCCCCCCCCGCCGTTTTGCACCACTACGGGTGGCATTGGCGTGCCATTTTCATTATCAATACCCATCACGCTTACATCATAATCATCTTTTAGCACCTCAATCATTCGCATAGGACGAGGACAAGTATTAATATTTGCTGCTGCAAGAATCAAAATGCGTGGCTTTGCCTCTGCTTTACGTGCCTTATGTTCGCACAATATCTCTTCCTTCTCGTATTTTAGGGATTTATAGTCTCTATCGCTTGGTTTATAAGCTCTTTGATACGCGATTGCTTCTCTGGCTCCAAAGAATGAAAAAGTGTTCTTGCATATTCACTACTCATTCGTTCAAGCTTATTCTCACCAATAATATCTAATGCACTTGTTTGATAAAATAAATCTTTTTGCATAGGATTTGCACCTGCTTTGAGTAATGCCTCTACTGCATTGACTAACCCATATTTGACCGCGTCATTTAGAGGTGGATACCTTTCATCTTTGATATCTGCGCCTGATTGTATTAAAAGCACTGCGAGATTCCCCCTCTCTAGCTCTAATGCTGAAAAGAGTGCATTTATGTTATCCCCCTCACGTGCAAAATCTTGTGCATTGACATCACCCCCAGATTTTATAAGCAATTCTAAAAGCGGTATGCGGGCTTTATCTTCCTCTTTTGTGCGCTCTTTTTCATCTTTAATAGATAAAAGTCCTTTGCTTTTACCCTCTACAAGCGCAATAATAGGCGTAGTTCCATTATCTTGTGCGCGTAAATTTACATCTGCTCCGTGTTCAAGCAACAATTTTGAGATATGATAATAATTGTTTGTAGCCGCCTCAAGGAGTGGCGTTGTATAATATCCTATAACATTTGGATTTGCTCCAAGCTCTAATAGTGTAGCTACTAACTCATCATAGCCAAATTTTGCAGCAAGAAGCAATGCACTCTGTCCTTCATACGCATATATATCTTTAGAAACTTCTTGTTCCTCTTTTAAAACTTCATCAATGTTATCACTCTGCAAAAGCTCTGCTATACACTTTATACCCACTTTGCCATTATATGTGCGCACTACCTCTACCAAACGAGGATTAGCAATGCGGCTTATCTCCTGCTCACTCAAATTATTTACGCTCTCATCAAAGCTTTTAGAATCTAGTGCGCCCTTGCTTTTTAAGTATTCCTCTATCTCCTCACTTGAACCAAGTGCCACGCGCAACACACTATCGCCTTGTGCATTTTTCGCATTTACATTAGCCCCAGCTTCTACAAGAGTTTTAACCTTATCAAATATACAACCCTCTGCTCCACAAAAAAGCGCGTAAAATAATGCACTCTGTCCTTGCTTATCTGTAGCATTCACATCTGCACCTTGTGCAAGAAGATATTTCACCTCATCATCACTCCCATAGGCTGCAAAAAACATAAGCAAAGTCTCTCCATTGGAATCTTTAGCATTAACATCATATTTTTCTAACCATTTTTGAGGACTTTGTGAGCGCAAACTTCTTTCTTCATTGATAAAAGTTTCTTTGGATTGATTTTGTGATTCTTTGGTTTGGCTCACATTTTCTTGTTGCACTTCTTGATTTTTCTCTTGCAGGTTTTGCTTTATCTCATTTTCTTCATTACCACACCCTACAAATGCACTTATCATACATAGCAATATAAGCCATTTTTTCATTCCCACTCCTTTTTTATTTCATTTTGAATTTAAATATTACCAAAATTTTAACAGAATTTGCTCTAAAATCACTCGAAAATAATAATGCAACAAAAGAGAGGTTGATAAAACAAAATTGTTTTAAAAGGTGTTTTTGTGATGATTTCATACCAAAGCAAATTAGAAAGCAATTGCTTCTTTAAATGCTTGCACTCCTTTTATTTCTCTAAACTCATCGCTTGCAGCCCTTCCATAAGCTATTACAGCTCTAAGAGATGCTATTTTTTGTGTTTGTTTTTTTGTAAATAATTCAACTAAAGCTTTTCCCTTTTGAATGTAATCTTCTTCAGAAAATGCAATAAGGGGTAAATGGGATTCTATAAGAATAGTATGGGTTTTCTCACACTCCTCTTTGCCCTTAAGCGAACCATCGCGATGAGGGAGAGTTGCCCATTGTGCTATCCATTTCTCTAAATGCTGCGTGCGCTCCTCTTTGCTTTGTTTGCTCATCACAAGGCTTAAGCCACCTTTTGCCACATATTCAATACGACTTTCACCTTGCTCAAGCGGAAAACTATCAAACCATATATCAATGATATGCCCATAAATAGTGCTATCAATATAGCCTGTGAAATATATGCGCTCTAAAAATATCTCACCTTTTGCCTTGTCTGCAAAACAATCCATAATGCACTCACGGATAAGTGAGCTATTGCCTCCTCCACAAGCTAGATAAATACTTTTAGGAAAGCAAAGCATAATCTCAATCACACAACGCCAATATTCGCGCGATTGCAATTTTACTAAACGCCCGATACTTCCTAGAATTACAGCATCTTGTGGAAATTTTAGACGAATAGAATCTATTTGCTGTTTAGATTCTAAAGTAAGAGGTGGATTATAGAATCTCTCCTGCATTTTCACAGGCACACCATAAAATTCATAACCTTCGTGAACAATACGTGGCTTGTTTTGGCAAATATGCGTCATTTTAACATCAATACAAGACAAATCATATACAAAATTGCCGTGAGAATAATAAATTTGTAAAGGAGCACTTCTTGATGCAAGAAGAAAATCACTTATACCATAGCCATTATTTGGGCTTATAAGTATTGAGATATTATCGCGATGAAATGCCTCTTTAAGCGCAAGTGCTTTTTGAAAATGAGAATTGTAGAATCCTTTTGCATTAAAAGGTGAGACAACATCAACAACACTTATGCCAATCTCTTCATAAGAGCGGACAATGCGCTCATCATTTGCGCTTTTTTCAATAAGATTCATTGTATAAACTTTTATTTCGTATTTTTGTAAAAATGCTTCATCGCGCATCAAATTACTTAAAAGGCTATATTCAACCTTATAGGGAGAATTTGCCACAAGCCTATCGCGCAAAATTCCAATGCGGATTTTATCACTTTGTTGTTTTTTGGAAACACCATAAATACCTTGATTTTTGGCAAATTCCTCGTAATATTGCACACTTACCCTATCAATTTCATCACAGAATCTGCGCCATTGCTCTTGGTGATGAAAATTATTGCCACAGAAATGATATATGAAAAACTGCATATACATTGCCTCATCAATGCTTTCTATATCACCCTTTTTAAGAAGCACATAAAATATTTCTTTCCACAATGGATATAATTCAAGCCACAAATGATGATTAAAAAAATGTGAAACATTCCAAAAACAATGCAATTGCCAGTTTAGAATACTTCTTTTTCTGATAGTAGAATGAGCAAAATAAGTTTGTGGCTCAAGCTGTATTTGAAGTGCGGATAACAATAAGCGCATATCTACACCAAGTGCCTCAAAACGCTCCACAATAAAGCTTGTATGTTCAAGCGAAGAAGGAATATTGATATCTATGAGAATCACAAGTGAAATATATTCGCATATTATATCTTCAAAATTGTGCATTGTGCTTAGTGCTTTTGAAAGTATATAAAGTTCAATGAGCAAAAGGTTTTCAACATCGCTTATTCCATTGGCAAAAAGGCTTTCCTCTGCCATTTTATTAAAAATTGCAAAACGTGTATCAACCTCAAAGCGTGTCTTTGCCAAAGAATCAACAAAAAGTAAAATGTTAAAATATTCTACTCCACAAATATGCCCTTGAGAAAGGAAATTATAGATTTTTTCCCTTATAAGAGAGATTATATCCATAAGGATTTTTTCACCTTCTTGATGAGATTGAATCAGGATTATATCATCACGTTTTAAGCCATAAAGCTCTCTCATAAGAGAATCAACTTGTGCTTTGCTTGTAGCAGTATTCAAGGCATTAATAAAAATATGCAAAAACGCCAAGATTTGCTCTGTAGTTTGGGTAGAAAATTGTTGAAAAGAAGTTGTAGGCTCTGACCAAGCAGAATCTAATTGCACAAAAGAGTTAGGGTTGCTTTTCTTCATTTTCGGAAACTTGGGTAGTAGGCTGTGGGATATTTTCAATTTGAAGCGACTCTTCTGGGGCATCTTGTATGCTTAGTTGAGGGATTTCTCTGTCAATAATCCATACATAAGATAGCTCTCCTACACTCGCGTATGGCTTCACATCAACACTCAAATAACCATAATTTTCTTGCACATCTTCAACTATACCCACAGGTATGTTTTCCAAAAATATACCATCAAGTCCACTTGTAAAAACCTTGTCTCCCTTATGAATTTCAATCCAATCAGAAATATAATCCACAAGTAATTTGCCATTATGGGAGCCAGATACGATACCCATTGCTTTGTTCTCGCCAATATATACATCATAATGGCAATTTTCATTGCCATTTAAGAATCCTTCAATACGCCCATTTTGATAAACTGCCACACCAAGTGCTACATTATCTTTTACAATCCCAAAGATTCTATCCTCTAAGTTCCCGTTTTGATGATAACGACTTAAATCAGTATTGAGCCATACTCTATCACGTTGCCCTAAGGTTGCAAATGAAATAATGCGTGCAGGATGAATTTCACTTGTAGCATAGGTAATGCCACCCATACCAATGAGCTTACGTAGCTTATCTCTATCATCTTGAAGAGACTGAATCTCAAGTTTAAGCTTGTCATAATCTTGCATTTTTGCGCTAAGCGATTCTATCTTCGTAGCTTGGTCAATATATTTGTTATAAGTATTTACTATACCCTCTTTGGAATCTAAAAAAAATATCTTAGCATAATCACTTACAGAAAGCATCTTAACTTGAATGGATTTATCAACTTCCATTAAGACTAAGATACAAATGAAAAAGATAATCCCAAAAATAAGGAATTTATATCTCATATTTTTCTCTAATCAAAAGCAAGCTGATTGAGCAAATCCAAATCTTCCATTGCTTTACCCGTGCCCTTTGCTACACAAAGCAGCGGCTCTTCACCTACATACACAGGCAAACGAACAATATCAGAAAGATATTTATCAAGCCCTTGTATCAATGCACCACCGCCAGTAAGCACTATACCATTTTCAACAATATCTCCTGCTAAATCAGGTGGCATAGATTCTAACACACTTTTAAGCGCATTGCTGATTTCGCGAAGCTGCTCTTTCATTGCCTCACGCGCATCTTCACTTGTAAGCTCAATGGTATTAAGCAATCCGCTCACTTGGTCGCGCCCACGCACTTGCATAACAAGGGGTTTTTCCATCGGTGAAGCTGAACCAATCTGAATCTTAATTTCCTCACCTGTGCGCTCGCCAATTAAAAGATTAAACTTCTTTCTTACATAATCTACTATTGCTGTATCGAGCTTATCACCAGCGACTCTGATTGATTTGCTAATAACTAAACCTCCTAAAGAAATCACACCAATCTCTGTTGTGCCACCACCAATATCAATAACAAGATTACCTTTAGATTCCTGAATCTCAAGCCCTGCTCCAATAGCCGCTGCCATAGGTTCTTCTATTAAAAATACTTCTCTAGCACCTGCACTCATTGCAGATTCTTTAACTGCCTTTTTTTCTACTCCTGTCAAACCATAGGGCACACATACCATAATCCGAGGGCGAATAAGCGCTTTGCGTTTATGTGCTTTCTCGATAAAATAACGAATCATTCTCTCCGTCATATCAAAATCTGCTATAACACCATCTTTCATTGGACGAATTGCCTGTATACCATCAGGAGTTTTTCCTAGCATATCCTTTGCTTCTTTCCCCACAGCAAGAATCTTCCCTGTGCTGAATCTATCAGCTTGCACTGCCACTACGGAAGGCTCATTGATGATGATACCCTCTCCTTTAACCAAAACCAAAGTATTTGCTGTCCCTAAATCAATCGCAATATCTTTGGAAAAAGTCCCAATGAGTCTATCCACCAACATAAAAGCTCCTTAAAAAATATTACAAAATAATTTGTGCATTATACATTCTAATCCTTTGCTAAACCTTTTGTTTTATGTTAAATTAAGCTCTTTTTTGTATATTTCTCTTTTTTTTAACGCGAAGAGGACTTTGCTTGTCCATAATACATTCTTTAGAAATGGTAATTTCATAACCTGCAAGCTCTGGTAAATCATACATTAAATCAATCATTGCTCCCTCCATAATAGACCTTAAGCCTCTAGCACCTGTTTTTCTTGCAATAGCAAGTTCGGCAATCGACTCAATGGCATCTTTTTCAAAATGTAATGTTGCACCATCAATTTCAAAAATTTTTTGGTATTGTTTTATAAGTGCATTTTTAGGTTTTGTGAGAATCTCTACCATTGCTTCTTTGCTAATTGGAGAAAGTGTTGTAATCATATGGAGTCTGCCGATAAGCTCTGGAATCAACCCATAGCTAATAAGATCATCAGGTTCTACATATTTGAGTAAAGCATCTTCTTCGCTTTTACCTTTTTTCTCTCCGTGAAATCCAAGCACATTTCCACCCAAACGTCTTTTAATAATATCGCCCAACCCATCAAATGCACCGCCGCATACAAATAAAATATCGCTTGTATTAATTTGCACAAATTCTTGATTAGGGTGCTTTCTCCCACCTTTTGGGGGAATATTTACCACACTACCCTCAATAATTTTAAGTAATGCTTGTTGCACGCCTTCTCCTGATACATCACGTGTAATAGAACGATTTTCAGAAAGACGCGAAATTTTGTCAATCTCATCAATAAATACAATACCTTTCTCTGCTTTTTTGACATCACCATCAGCAGCTTGAAGAAGTCGAGTAAGGATATTTTCTACATCTTCACCCACATACCCTGCCTCTGTAAGACTTGTCGCATCAGAAATAGCAATGGGAATGTCTAAAAAACGTGCTAAAGTCTGTGCCATTAATGTTTTTCCGCTACCTGTTGGACCAATGAGTAAAATATTTGATTTAGAGAGCTCTACATCATCTTGTAAAATTGGATTTGGCATTTCTTCTTCAGAAAGACTATTTGCTTTGATACGTTTATAATGATTATATACTGCGACTGAGAATACACGTTTTGCTTCATCTTGTCCTATCACATATTCATCAAGTTTGGCTTTAAGTTCTTTTGGTGATGGCGTTTTAATGTCTATTGCTTCTTGATCTTGTTGTGGATTTTTATTCAAATAACCTGTCAAAATTTCACTTCCAACAATCAAACAATAATTACAAATATATACATCTGGAGTAATCCCTGAATTAATGATAGGATTATCTAAACTTTCTTCTTTATTGCAAAAACTACATCTTTTTTTTATTTCATTCACTTTGCACTCCTTTAAAGGGGATACCACGTGTAGTTGAAAGGATAAATTCACAAATATAGCGGATAGTGTTATTTGGATTCTTATCAAGTTGAGATTGAGCAAGTTCCCGAATGGGTGCACTGCGCGAAAAAAGAATCTTATACACACGATTTATTTCGTCAATTTCTTCACGTGTAAAAAGTTTTCGCATACGATGTTTATTTAATCCTCTAATATAAGCCCTATTGCCTTCTGCCAAGCAATATGGAGGCATATCCTGTGTTAAAACAGAGCCTCCTGCTATCATACAACCATCTCCGACTTTGACAAATTGATGCACGGGTGTCAATCCCCCGATATTAACATAATCACCAAGCTCTACGTGCCCACCAAGCGTAGCATTATTTGCAAGAATACAATCATTTCCTACAATGCAATCGTGTGCTATATGGACATAAGCCATAAATAAATTTCTATCGCCTATTATCGTTTTTCCTCTTCCTCCTGCAGTGCCGGGATTAAGTGTAGTAAATTCACGAATCAAATTATCATCTCCGATGATAAGCTCTGTCTTTTCTCCCGCATATTTTAAGTCTTGTGGTGGCACACCAACAGCAGCATTATTAAAAACCTTGTTGCGCTTACCTAGAGTTGTGCAACCACTTATATGCACATAATTGCCTATGATACATTCATCACCAATGATAGTATTCTCATCAATAATGCAAAATTCGCCAATTTGGACATTTTTTCCTATTTTTGCGCCTTCTTTAACAATACTTGTTTTTCCTATCATATATATTCCTTAAGATTCTTTAGCTTCAGTAATCATAGCTTTAAGTTCAGCTTCACTTACAAGTTTATCCTCAACAAAAGCATTTGCTCCAAGTTGCCATATACTTCCTTTGTGTTTTAAAACCTTGAGCTCATATACAAGCCTATCACCTGGGACGACAGGGATACGAAACTTAACATTATCTATCGTCATAAAATATACAATTTTATTTTTTGCCTCTGCAACATTATCACCAAACATACTTACAAATGCTAAAAGACCGCCGGCTTGCGCCATTCCTTCAATCTGCATTACACCCGGATAAATAGGTTTGTTTGGAAAATGCCCCAAAAATACCTCTTCATTAATTGTTACATTTTTATATGCTTTGATATAACCATTTGGTTCACTATCACTTGTATTTTGCACAAGCTCCATAACTCTATCAACAAGTAACATCGGATAACGATGTGGTAAAATTTGACGAATTTTCTCCACATTCATTATGGGTTTATCCCCTTGTATCTTATTTGTATCCATTCTCTTACTCCTTATAACAAATGTGATATTCTACCAAAAAATTTTAATATGGAGTGATAGCAAAAATACTACTTTCTTGAAAATGTGCATTAATAAAAACTTTTAGACTATGTTTGATTTTTTTATCAAGGATAATAATAGGATTGATACTATCTGCACCACACAATGCCGTGCGCAATGCTATTTCATATTCATAACAAGGCGCATTATACACCATTTCTTGCACATTTGCATACTGCGTTTTTAATAAAATATTTGCATCATCTATGCTTAAAAATATACTTTCATCACGTTTAGCATAGCCCACCTCAACACATTGAAGTCTATAATCTTTATCATATACAGAGCGCTTGATATAGGTAATATTTGAAGTCTTTATCATATTCTTACTACGTGAATGTGTAATAACATACGAACTTATTACTTTCCCTTCATCAATACATATACTTCGTAAATTACGCCAAATAATTTTTGATTGTTTATAAAGCGCATACTCCCTTCCTTCTTTCTCACATTTATCCCGTAAATCAAAAACAGCTTTGCGCTGCTCATTACTCGCAGGTAAAATTTGCTTCCCAATATTGCTCATCAATTCAAGAGGAAGTTGCCCTTGAGATTCTCTTTGCTTACTTAAAGCAAATTGGCACCCACAATATGTTTGTTTATAAAGCCTATCCTTATTTGCTAATTCACTTTGTGCTTGCGTACCTCCATTGCTCCTCACATCAACCTTGATAAAACACAAGCCATAATGTTGCGCGATTTGGTTACCTTGAGTAAAAAGAATCTGCTGCTCTTTGAGAGGGCTAGAAAGTAAAGTTGAGGTAAAAGATTCTATTGACATTGTATGCGCCATTTGTGCAGTTTTTTCTAATCGCATATCAAAACATTTTACACATCGCTCTCCTTTTTCTGGCTCTTCTTCAAGTCCTCTAACACTTTCAAACCATTCTTGACTTTCATATTCTTCTTCTATAAGCTCTACTCCTAACATTTTACAACTTCGCCTGACATCAAGAAGCCGCAAATCATATTCGCTTTTTGGGTGAATATTTGGATTGTAAAAATACCCTATCATCGTTGTATCAGGATAAATTTTTTGAATCTCACTAAGAAAATAATGACTATCTACTGAGCAACATATATGCACAAGCATATTTTTCTTTTTTTCTATATGTATGCTTTCACTCATTTTTATTGTCCGCAAAATACCAAAAAGAAACGATACCTATGACTACAACCGCTGCCAAAAATACTGCTAAAATAATATCAAGATTCATTGTATATGCTTCTCCTTTCTTAGATTTTTTATGTCAATGTTTCACAAGAAACATTTTCTGCTTTAACTTTTTCGCGTAACTGCCCACACGCAGCACTAATATCAATACCTCTAGATTCTCGTATAGTGCAAAGTAATCCCCGCTTTATTAAAAAATCGGCAAATGCTCTTACATCGTTTATTTCCGGTCGCTTAAATGTGCTTCCTTCGTGTGGATTAAACAAAATCAAATTTACTTTTGCTTTAATACCATTAAGGAGTTGAAGCAATTTTTTTGCACTTTTTAAGTCATCATTCACACCTTTAATCATAAGATATTCAAACATTACTTTCTTGCGCGTATCTATGGGAAATGCCCTTACCTCAGTGAGAATATCAGATATATTATAGGCTTTATTCATAGGTATAAGTTGAGAACGCAACTTATCATCTACTGCGTGGAGCGAAATAGCAAGCTGCACACCTAAATTAAGCTTGCCTAATTGTTTGATTTTAGGTGCGATACCACTCGTAGAAATCGTTTGTCGCCGAGCAGAAATACTTAATCCTTCGGATTCTGAGAGAATCTCGATTGCACGTGTTACATTTTCAATATTATCAAGGGGTTCACCCATTCCCATATAAACAATATTCACTCTTTTATGGGGCGCCATTTGATTGTCTTTTTTCATAATTACAACTTGCTCAACTATTTCACTTGCGTGGAGATTCCGCACAAATCCACCCTTTGCAGTAAAACAAAATGCACAACCCACCTTACAACCAATTTGACTTGAGAGACACATTGTCCATTTTTCACTCTCTACCACTTCGCCTTTGTGTCCCAATTTTTTATCACGCATTTGAATCAACACAGATTCAAAACAATGTCCATCATAAGTTTCAAAGAGATATTTTTTACTTCCATCAATGCTATGTTCTACCCGTATAGGATAAATTTGAGAAAGTGCAAAATGCTCACGTATGTAATTTTGCATAGTCTTTGAAATATTATCCATACGCATTGCATCGTTCTCGTAGCGATGATAAAGCCAGTGATAAATTTGTTTCGCACGAAATGCAGGAGAAAGAATGGATTTAAGCTCATTAAGCTTATAACCATAAAGGCTTGGTTGTTGGAATGGAAAATCTATGTTCATATCAATCTCTTATTTTAACTTTTATGATTCTGCACCAAATCTTTGCTAAGGATACAAGAAATATCTTGAATTAAAGGGAGTTGTTCAGTGAGTTTTCGCTTAACCTGTTGATGATTGCTCATAAATTCATCGTGCGCATAAGTATGGCAATAATTACTTACGCAAAATATACCCACACACGGAATCTGAAAATACTGCGCTACCCTCATTACAGCAAAAAACTCCATATTCTCAAGTAAGATTCCTGCTTGAGCCAAACACATTGCTAATTGCTCATCAGTAGTAACATAATTAGAGCTATTGATAACAGCTTGTTTATAGTTTGCTTTGTGCTTAAATGTTTCATATGAAACTAATTCTTTCAATACTCCACTCTCAATGCGATTATCAATAGGTGTATAAGATTTATCCTGCAAAAATGAAAGTTCTACCTGCGTAGCACTATCGGATATATACATATCAAATATATTTATACTTTTATCATACGCTCCAGCACTTCCTATAAAAATAACACAATGCACATATTCTCTTGAACATATTTGAGAAAGTCCTATTGCACCCTCTACCAAACCCACACCGATAGATTTTGCAAAAGCAAAACTCTCACTATATCCAGCGCATACTATCATTCTCTACCTCGCAACAAAACTTTCTTTTGTGGTATTAATACTTTGTATTTATTGTCCAAATCTAATCCTTACGTCCAATTTTCTATTGCCTCTTTTAAATTCTTACAGGCACGCCTTTATCTTGCAAATAAGTCTTTAGCATTTTTATTTCAATTTCTTTATAATGAAACACACTCGCAGCTAAAGCTGCATCAGCTCCGTGAACAAATACATCAGCAAAATCTTCCATACTCCCAGCTCCTCCACTTGCAATAATTGGCACATTTATAGATTTAACTGCTTCTATCATTGCCTTGTCATAACCACCTTTGGTGCCATCAGTATCTATACTTGTAAGGAGAATCTCTCCTGCACCTCTTGCACACGCTTCATTTATCCACTCTAACATATCCTTACCGCTATCTACGCGCCCACCATTAATATAAACATTCCAAGAATTTTGGGATACCTTTTTCACATCAACCGCTACCACTATACATTGTGAACCAAATCGCTTTGCACTTTCATCAATAAGCTGTGGATTTCTAATTGCCGCACTATTAATGCTAATTTTATCACAACCTGCATTTAATAATGCAGACATATCCTCTAGTGATCTTATCCCTCCTCCTACGCTAAAAGGAATAAAAACCTCTTTTGCAATATTTTTTACAACCTCTATCATTATGCCGCGCTGCTCATAGCTTGCAGTAATATCAAGAAGCACTATTTCATCAGCACCTTCATCATTATAGCGCCGAGCAATTTCTACTGGGTCGCCCGCATCTTGTAATCCAATAAAATTCACTCCTTTTACTACGCGCCCACCATTAATATCAAGGCACGGGATAATCCTTTTGGCAAGGCTCATTATTGCTCCTTTTATTCCTGATTCTATAAATTTACTCTTATTTTGAGATTTCTCTAAGAATCTTATCTATGTGTAAATATGTAGATTTTATATATATCATAACCAAATACTCCTTATAAAAACAAAATATTTGCATAGTTTTGGTTATAATATCAGTCAAAATAAAGGTAAAGAAGTGGAAGAGTATCGGAGCAAAAAGCGTTTCGGGCAAAATTTCTTGCAAGATTCTCACTTCTTGCATAAAATTATCCAATCCATTCCCGATATTCCTATTCAATGTATAGAAATCGGGGTCGGCTTGGGTGATTTGACACAAGAGCTATTAAAAATAGAATCCTTGATAGCCTATGAAGTCGATTTAGACTTATGTTCTTTACTTAACAAAAAATTTTCTAACCAAATCCAGAGTGGGCGATTAAATATTATATATAAAGATATTTTAAATCTCCCTTCACAACAAGCTTGGTTACATACTCACGAATATAAGGTCGTCTCTAATCTTCCTTATTATATTGCGACACACATTATATTACGACTTTTGCGTGATAGATTCTGTCGTGCTTTTCTTGTGATGACACAAAAGGAAGTTGCACAAAAATTTTGCGCCACCACTGGGCAAAAAGAATTTTGTGCCTTGAGCGTTTTAGTTGAAAGTTTCGGTAAAGCGAAAATGCTTTTTGAAGTGCCAAAAGAGGCTTTTTCTCCTATGCCTAAAGTAACCTCATCTGTTTTTGTGATACATAAATACTCTCAACAAAACCAAATTGAGGACTCTTTCCTCTGTGATTTAGAATCTTTTTTAAAAATTGCATTTTATGCTCCGCGCAAAACGCTTTTCAAAAATCTTTCACAAGTTTTTGATAAAAAACTACTTGAAGAAGTTTTTGAAAACGAAAATATAAAATCTAATGCACGAGCTCACGAAGTAAAGACAAAAAGTTTTCACCACATTTTACAATTTTTAAAAAAAAGGAATGACAATGGAAAACAAACACTCACAAGAACAACAAAACAACGACCAAGTTAGTAAATTTAAATCATTTACAGATAGATTTAAAAAAAAGACGCCAGAAGAACAAGCTAATGATATGCTTTCTGATATATCTGCTCACGATTCTCAAAGTGCAAATGAACATCTCTCTCAAGATACTAAAACTCATCAAAAAGACATACGTAGAGAAAATCGCTATAAACCAAAATCTCACACAGCAGAAAAAAATTATAATGAACACACACCAAAAACGCATTATGATAATCAAAAACCATTTGAAAAACGCAGATGGCAAGGCAAGAATCCACAAACTACTCATCAAAACAAAGTTCATTCTGATGAGAGCAAAAATGGTATTCGCGAAGTAAAAGATATAAATGAAAAAGATAATCTTGGACTTCACAAAGACCTTAAACGAGGTGTGGAAGCAAATACACGAATCCAACGTCAAAGCCTCAATCCTCACAATAAACTTAATCTGAATACAAAAGCAAGTGTGCGCATTACACCACTTGGTGGGCTAGGTGAAATTGGAGGCAATATTACTATCATTGAAACACCAGATTCTGCCATTGTCATTGATGTGGGTATGAGCTTTCCCAATGAAGATATGCACGGCGTAGATATTCTTGTGCCCGATTTTAGCTACCTCTTTGCTATTAAGGATAAAATTGCAGGTGTTGTTATTACCCACGCACACGAAGACCATATCGGTGCAGTACCCTATCTTTTTAAACTTTTACAATTTCCTATTTATGGCACACCCTTGCCACTTGGTATGATAGGAAGCAAGTTTGATGAACACGGCTTAAAAAAATACCGCTCATTTTTTAAAATTGTTGAAAAGCGCAAACCCATTAAAATCGGAGCATTTGAAGTTGAATGGATTAATATCACACATTCTGTAATTGATGCCTCTGCATTAGCTATTCGCACAGATGCAGGAGTGATTATCCACACAGGTGATTTTAAAATTGACCACACACCCATTGATAATCTCCCCACAGATTTGCACCGACTTGCACATTATGGAGAGGAGGGCGTAATGCTCTTACTGAGCGATTCCACTAATTCCCATCGTAGTGGCACAACACCAAGCGAAGCTAGTGTGGGACCAACTTTTGAAGCACTCTTTAAACAAGCTCAAGGGCGTGTAATTATGAGTACCTTTTCTTCAAATATTCATCGTGTATATCAAGCAATCCATTATGGACTAAAATACAATCGTAAAGTTGCCGTTATTGGACGTTCTATGGAAAAAAATCTTGAAATTGCACGTGAACTTGGATACATTGACTTACCACAAAATATTTTTATTGAAGCACACGAAGTAGAAAAATATCCCGATGAAGAGGTGCTTATCGTTACTACTGGTTCTCAAGGTGAAACTATGAGCGCGCTTTATCGTATGGCGACAGATGAACATAGACATATCAAAATCAAACCAAGTGATATGATTATTATCTCTGCTAAAGCTATTCCGGGTAATGAGGGTTCTGTCTCTGCTGTACTTAATTATCTAATGAAAGCAGGAGCAAATATAGCATACCAAGATTTTAGCGAAATCCACGTAAGTGGGCACGCTGCTCAAGAGGAACAAAAACTTATGTTGCGGCTTATTAAACCAAAATTCTTTCTTCCTGTGCACGGGGAATATAATCATATCGCTAAACATAAACAAACAGCTATTGCTTGTGGAGTATTAGAGAAAAACATCTATCTTATGGAAGATGGTGACCAAATTGAAGTGAATCCTAATTACCTTAAAAAAGTTAGGAGTGTCAAAAATGGTAAAACTTTCATTGATAATCAAATTAATCGCCAGATTGAAAATGATGTCGTACTTGACCGCCAAGCTTTAGCACACGATGGCATCGTAATCATTTCTGCGCGTATAAGTAAAGAACGAAAGATATTAGAAACCAAAATATCAAGCTATGGACTGGTGGCAGATAAAGAAGATAAGGGCTTTGAAAAAGAAATGAATGAAACACTTGAATTTCTTGTAAAAAATTTCAAAACGGAAGGTTTTAATGCAAAAAATCTTGAAAATGAAGTGCATAATGTATTTAAAAGACATATTTTTAAGAAAGTCAAAAAATACCCTACAATTGTGCCGATGATTTATGTATTATAAGTGAGCCAAACTATGAAATTAGATTATGCATTAGTTGCAAAAGAAGTGCTTGAAATAGAATCTGCTAGCCTACTTCAAGCAACCAAAAGGCTTAATGGAAAAATATTAGAATCTATTGTAGAATGTATTATCAATTCTCAAGGAAAAGTAGTTGTATGTGGCGTTGGGAAAAGTGGGCTTATTGGTGCAAAAATCTCTGCAACACTCTCTAGCACAGGCACTCCTAGTGTATTTATGCACCCCACAGAGGCAATGCACGGTGATTTAGGATTGCTACAAAAAAATGACATTGTCCTTGCGATCAGTTATAGTGGCAAAAGCGAAGAATTGCTTAATATCCTCCCTCATATTAAACGGCTAGGCAATCCTATTATCACTATGAGCAAAGATATAAATTCTCCTCTTTCGCGTATGGGAGATTATTTTTTAGATATTAGTATCCAAAAAGAAGCGTGCCCGCTCAATATTGCACCCACAAGCTCTACTACTCTTACTCTTGCACTTGGCGATGCTTTGGCTGTATGTTTAATGAAACGGCGTGATTTTAAAGCTAATAATTTTGCTTCATTTCACCCAGGCGGAGCTTTGGGCAAACAGCTTTTTGTGAAGCTAAAAGACCTTATGCAAATAGAAAATTTGCCACTTATTTCACCTGATTTGCCGCTCTCTCAAGCCATTATTATAATGAGTCAAAAACGATTAGGAAGTGCAATAATTACGCAAAATGATGCATTATGGGGTATTTTAAGTGATGGAGATTTGCGCCGAGCGATGATGAATAAAGACTTTGATTTGAATGCGCCTGTAAGTATCTATGCGACGCGCAATCCTAAAACTTGTGATAATCCTGACATTCTCGCATTTGATGCGCTCAAGTTTATGGAAGAAAATAAAATACAACTCCTTATTATTACAAATAAGCAAAATCATATACAAGGTGTTATACACTTGCATACGCTTATTGCTGCTGGGATTAAATGACATAATATACAAAATAAAAGGAGTAAATAAATATGTTTGAAAAAATAGATGAAATTTTTAAAAATATAGAGGACATTCGTGATGATATTAATATCTTGCTCAATATTGCCAAAATTTCACTTATTGATTATATTATGATTAAACGTGGTTCGCAGGATATGCCAGAACATCTTACTTTTACTATGCTTGCGCAAATTGACGAGCAAATTGAAAAACTCAAAGCCCAAATTGATGCACTCAATAAACTTAAACGCGAACTTCTCATATTTTAATTGCTCCTTTCATATTCTCTCTAAATATAAAATATTTTTTCGTGGATTCTAGCTGATTTTTGACGCTTCACATTTATATCACACTCTTTAGATACTATTTGAAAATATCTCTATCAAATTCTTATACAAAAGGATTTTCAATGAAACTTCATCGCAAATTATGGATGCAAATCCATTTGTATTTAAGCCTTTTTTTCTTACCTGCGGCATTAATTTATGCGATTACAGGAGTGTTTTATATCTTTGAAATTCGTCAAAATTCAGGGGCAAACATTATAGAAATTAAACTAGATTCTATGCCACAAAAGGGAGATGAAAAGGAGTTTATAATAACTACCCTACAGGAACATCAGCTCAAAGTGCCTAAAGACACGACATTACACTCAATGAAAGGCAATCTCACTATGGGCGATATCAAATATGGAGTTAGTCTAATCAAAGATAAAGATGGCACACCTATAATCCGCACAATAGATAGGGGTTTATATGGAATCTTAATGCTTATGCACAAAAGCACAGGGACAAAATATGAGCTAGGGGGATTTAAATTCTCTTTCTTTGATTTTATTGCTATTGGTTTTGGCATTTCAATGCTACTTTTTTATCTCTCTGGCTTAATTATTACTTCATTTTGTAAAGGCAAACGCAAGGCAGCCTTTGGCGTTTTAGGTGCAGGATTTATTATCACCACACTTGCGGTGTATTTAAGCATTTAATATAAAAGCTAAGCTTTATACTTATTGCAACCAATTTTTTTAAAATAATGGCTTATCCATTTCAGGTGGAATAGGCAGATTCATTGCCTTAAGGACACTTGGAGCGATGTTATTCAATCCTCCATTCTCAATTTTACTCACTCCCTCAATCATACCAAAACACCATACTTGTCCAACGGTATGATTTGTGAGCATATTACCTTTTTCATCTTTCATTTCTTCGCAATTTCCGTGATCACTCGTGATAAAAAGAGCATAATGGTGTTTTTGAGCAGATTCTACAATCCTACCTAATTCCTTATCCACCGCTTCTACTGCTTTAATTGCTGCTTCAAGATTCCCTGTATGCCCGACCATATCACCATTTGCAAAATTTACCACCACAAAATCATATCCTTGCTCTACAGCTTTTATTACTGCATCACCCACTGCAGAAGCATTCATTTGAGGCTGTAAATCATAAGTTTTGACATTAGGGGAAGGGATAAGCACTCGTTCCTCTCCTATAAAAGCTTCCTCGCGCCCTCCATTAAGGAAAAATGTAACGTGAGCATATTTTTCAGTTTCAGCGGTATGAAACTGCTTTAAACGATGTGAAGAAATTACTTCGGCGAGAGTATTTTGCACATTTTGCTTGGGAAAAAGAATAGGGTAGGGGAATGTTGCGTCATATTCTGTCATTGTAGCAATATGAAGCTTTACATATCGCTCCCGCTTAAACTCTTTAAATTGTGGATTCCCTAAGCAATCAACAATTTCACGTGCCCTATCAGATCGAAAATTCACAAACACAAAGCTTTCATCATCATTCATCCCTTGAAACCCTCCAAAACTCACAGGAGTAAGAAATTCATCAAAAATTCCTTCATCATATTGAGATTGAATATACTCTTTAGGAGAAAGATTTGTAGGATTTTTGCCAAGTGCTATACTTTCATATGCCTTTTGCACTCTATCCCATCTTTTATCTCTATCCATCGCATAAAAACGCCCAGATACACTTGCTATACTTACATTATCTTCGCAAATAGACTCTATATCTGCAAGATAATTAAGCGCACTTTTAGGCAAAACATCGCGTCCATCAGTAATAAGATGTAAATACACCCTTTTACCTTGAGTACTTAGAATCTGTGCAAGCGCCTTTAAATGCACAATATGAGAATGCACCCCGCCATCACTTAGTAATCCACACAAATGCACAACTGCACTCTGCTGCGTAACCTCAACCAAAGCAGGATTATCTTTTATCTCATCATACTCAATCGCACGCGAGATTCTAACCAAATCTTGATATAATACTCGCCCGGAACCAATGCACATATGCCCTACTTCAGAATTTCCCATTTGTCCTTGAGGTAATCCCACGCTCAAACCAAAAGTATCAATCATACCATAGGGCACATTTTTGAATAAATAATCATAGGTAGGCTTTTTAGCGTGATAAAAGGCGTTATATTGCGTTTTATCACTATATCCTATGCCATCAGTAATCACAAGAATTGTTTTCATAATATGCTCCTCATTTTAATCTTTCATATTAACTAATTGTAGCTAAAATCCAAAACCTTTCATTAACTAATTAACTCCCTTAAAAGTTAAGGGGAAAAGGAATCTGTATGCTGTATTGGCTTTATCAATATTATGGAGTTAATATTTTTTCCTATATAACCTTTCGGGCAGGAGTAGCATTTTTTGTTGCCTTTGGTTTGAGCGTGTTTTTTATGCCTTATTTTATCAAATGGGCAAAAGCTAAAAAAGCCAACCAACCAATATCAACCTATGTTGCAGCACACGAAGGTAAAAAAAATACTCCCACTATGGGTGGAATTGTTTTTATTATAAGTATGATTTGTGCCTCTTTGCTCTGTGGCAATCTTTTCAATCCTTATGTGCTACTTGGACTATTTTGTATCTCTTGCTTTGCTTTGATTGGGGCAAGAGATGACTATATGAAAATCTCTGCTAAAAATAATGCTGGTATGAGTGCAAAAATGAAATTTTTTCTCCTTTTTATTGTTTCTCTTATCATCACATCTATCCTTCTTTACATCGGACATAATACAAATTTTTACATTCCTTTTATGAAATATCCACTCTTTGATATGGGAGCTTTTAAAATAATGGATATTTCAGTGCTTGCGCTAGGATTTTGGGTGCTTGTATTTCTTGCTACAAGCAATGCTGTAAATATTACCGATGGACTTGATGGGCTTGCTACAATGCCAAGCATTTGCGCGCTTTTTTCCCTTTCTGCCTTTGTATATGTCGCTGGACACGCTGGATTCTCTAGCTACCTGTTATATCCTAAAGTTGTGGATAGCGGAGAACTAGTGATTCTTTCTGTGGCGCTTATTGGCGCACTTTTTGGATTTTTGTGGTATAACTGCCACCCTGCACAAGTATTTATGGGCGATAGTGGTAGCCTCGCGCTTGGAGCATTTATTGCCTTTATGGCTATTGTATCAAATAATGAAATTCTCTTATTGCTCATCGGCATTATCTTTGTCATTGAAGCCCTCTCTGTTATTTTGCAAGTAGGCAGCTATAAATACAGAAAAAAGCGTATCTTCGCAATGGCACCCATTCATCATCACTTTGAAGTTCAAGGTTGGGCAGAAAATAAAATCATTGTCCGATTTTGGATTATTGCAATTTTAGCAAATATCATCGCACTTTTAAGCCTTAAAATTCGTTAAGGAAAAATAATGCATATAAGTATTTTTGGCTATGGCGTTACAACAACGCCCCTTGTAAGCTTTCTCAACCAGCAAGGGCACACTCTTCACATTTATGATGATAAATTTACTCAAGCTCATAATGATGATTTTGGCAATACCTTGCTCCCTTCAAATGATTTTATTCCAGAACATAGCGATAAAGAGATTCTTAGTCCGGGTATCCCCCCCTCTCACCCATTAGTGTGCAAAGCCCAACACCTCATTAGCGAATATGACTATTTTTATAGGCTTTTGCAAAATGATGTGAATACTCACAAAAAAGATATGCCTTTTATGATATGGATTAGTGGCACAAATGGTAAAACCACCACTACAGAAATGACAACACTTTTGCTTGAGCCATTCAATGCACAAAGTGGGGGCAATATCGGCACACCTCTTGCTATGCTTTATACAAGCAATCCAAAAATATGGGTGCTTGAGACAAGCTCTTTTAGCTTGCATTATACGCACGATGCCTATCCTAAAATCTACGCCTTATTGCCCGTCAAAGAAGACCATATCAGTTGGCACGGAAGCTTTGAAAATTATATTGATGATAAGCTTAGTCCGCTTAAGCGTATGGATTCCTACACTTACGCAATTATTCCCAGTGAATTTGAACATCATAATTTTATAAAAGATTTTAAAGGCACACTTATTAGCTACAAATCTACGCAGGATTTAGCCCAAAAATGTAGCATTTCTCTTCAAGATATTAACTTCAAAGAGCCATTTTTACTTGATGCCATCATAGCCCTTAGTATCGCTAAGCTTGCCTTTAAAGCCGATGATATTGCACGATTGAATACCTTTCAAATAGGAGCACATAGAATCGCTGAATTTTATGATAAATTCAATCGTTTGTGGGTTGATGATAGCAAAGGCACGAATGTCGATGCAACCATTCAGGCTATCGCACGATACATACATACACATATTATTATCATACTAGGTGGCGATGACAAAGGAGCAAATCTCACACCACTCTTTGAGTTTATGAAAGATAAAGATATTGAAATTATAAGCATTGGCGCGAATGAAGAACGCTTATGTTCTTTTGCTCAAGAATATCATATCCCCATTACACCTTGTAAAGACATCTATAAAGCTATGGATTGCATAAAGAAAAAACGCGATACGAATGCCAAAGATGTTGTGCTTCTCTCTCCTGCCGCTGCAAGCTTAGATCAATTTAGCTCTTATAAACAAAGAGGAGAGATTTTTACACAATTAGCTCTCCAAATGTAATAAATTATTTATTTGCTTATTCTTTGAGGCTGCTCATATCAATCACATAGCGGAATTTCGCCTTGCCGCTTGTAAGATTCTCATACGCCTCATTGATTTGCTCCACAGAAATAACCTCTGTCTCGGGATAGATTCTATGTTTGAGCGAAAAATCAAGCATTTCTTGTGTCTCTTTTATTCCGCCAATGAGTGAGCCATAGACTTTTTTGCCCGCCGCAAACACAAGTCTCGTTAAATCAATGCTAAGCTTCTCATCTGCAGGTGGTAAGCCGACAATCGCCATTTCTCCGCCAAATTTCAACAACTCCGCATAGGCATTCACATCATACGCGGTTGGAATCGTAGAAATGATAAAATCAAATCGTTCGCTCACACCCTTTGTATCAGTATAAAGTGCCTTTGCACCAAGATCTAATGCCTCTTTTTCTTTATTTTTATTACGCGCAAACACGCTCACTTCCGCACCCATTTTGATTGCGTATTTGAGTGCCATTACACCAAGCCCACCAAATCCAGCTACCGCGACTTTATCGCCTGCCTTGACATTGCTAAATTTAATCGGCGAATAGGTGGTGATTCCTGCGCAAAGCAAGGGAGCAACTTTTTCTAACGGCGCATCTTGTGGGACATTGACCGCAAATTTTTCACTCACTACAATATTATTTGAATACCCGCCATAAGTTGGCTCGTTATCGTGGAAGCAATCGTGGCAATCATAAGTAAAGACGCATTTGCCATTTTCACAAAACTGCTCTTGGCTTCTTTTGCACGCCTCACACTCACCGCAAGAATTGACCATACAGCCTACCCCTGCGTAATCGCCAACTTTAAATTTGCTTACCTTGCTTCCTACTGCCACGACTTTACCCGCAATCTCGTGTCCGGGCACCATTGGAAAAATTCCCTTATGCCATTCCTCACGCGCGCTATGAATATCGCTATGGCAGATTCCAGCATATAGAATCTCAATCAAAATGTCAGTTTCTCCCAAAGCGTGGCGCGAAAAACTAAAGGGCTTAAAAGTATCACTTTTATGTGCGACTGCGTAGCCTTTGGCAGTGATTCTCTGCCCACTTTGTGCTTGTGTCAAATTCTCTTTTAATAGCATAAATACTCCTTAAATGACTAAAATTGAAAATGTAATTATAAAGCCTGATACCTAGTGTTTGTCAAGGGGCAATACACATAATAACGAAAAATATCAACAAAGTATTATTGCGCATTGTTGATTTTATATTTATCTTATGTGTGTGGGAATTTTTACCAAAAATGCAAAAATTATACAAACGCTAGTAATTTGCTATTTTTGCTTAGTAAATATGCTCATTTTTTCATCAAGCACTTCGCTCTCCACATCTAAAAATGTCAAAACACTATGAAAGATATGAAAGTGTGTTGCTTCATTTAAATCTTTAATCCTGCTAGCATTAGAACTCCACACAAAAAATGGTATTTCATATTGCTCCTTTGGTGCAAATGCTAATGGTATCCCGTGCATATATACACCATTTTCACCCAAGCTCTCGCCGTGATCACTTACATAAATCATTGTGCTGTCGTATTTATCAAGTTTGCTTAACTGACTAATGACTGAGTGCAATAAAAAATCAGTATAGAGGATTGTATTATCATACGCATTGATAATTTCACTCTGTAAGCATCCCTTTGGTTCGACACTTTTACACACAGGCTTAAAGACTTCAAACTGAGGAGGGTATTTCTTATAATATGTTGGTCCGTGGCTCGTGCTTGTATGAATGACGATAAGCACTTTAGGCGATTTTGCTAACTCAATGTCCTCGGTTAGTCCCGCCACAAGTGTAGACTCATAGTTATCATCAAGATGAATATATTTCTCTGCAAGTTGCGAATATCGCATAATATTTTCACTAGGTAGGTGAAGCGGGGGTTCACCCCAATTTGTCGAACGCCACATCACATCTACCCCAGTGCGTGCAAGATAGTTTGGCAATATCTCATACAGATTTGTGCTATCCTTGTATGAAAGCATATTTTTCACAGATGCACTCGTATATGTCGTGCTTGATTTTGCATAAAAATGTCGAAGTCCTGACACTTCTAAAAGGAGAGGGTTGGTATTGCGTGAGTAACCATATAATGAGAAGTTTTTTGCACGTGCAGATTCACCAATCACCAGCACGACTACAGATTTTTTGTCATTTGTAATGCGTGCATCAGGGAGGGGAATCTCTTTTTTATTTTTTGCTAACTCCCCTTGAAAATACCGCACTGAGTTACCTATATATGACCAAGGCATAATAAGTGCGCCAAGTTGTTTAGAGTATTTATCAAACCACAATAGATTCTGAAAATTAACTCCAGTAAGCACAATAAGCACGAAAAATATCAAGCCTAAGCTCTTAGCAAGTGATTTGCGTGTAGGTCTTGCCACCTTTTCAAAGAGTAGAAAGCATGCTGGGAGAAGACCTAGTATAACTATATATAGTGCCATTTTTAAAGATAGAAATTCTCCTGCTTCTGCTGGGTTTGTATTAAAGAGATTGCCCATCATCGTTTTATCCAAAAACACTCCATATACAGAGACGAAATACACCGCTATGGCATTTGTGATTGAGATAATTGCGAACCATATTTTAGTGAGCTTGAAAGAGATGAGCGCTAATAAGAGTGGCATAAGTGTAGTAAGTGCGAACAAAAATAGCACGAGTGAAACAAATAGCACAATTGCATTTAGTGAATCTAAAGCGAGATTTGTCCGCACGAATCCTAAAAAAGGAAAATGGAAAAATGCTACTTGAAGTGCGGAGATGATGAAAATAAAGACGATAGGTTGACTCGGGGTGGGGTGGGGGGGGGGGGGGGGTGGAGTGGTGCATTGTAAATCCAATCTTTGAGCGCTAGTAAAATATTTATGTAGCATCATAAATAAGCAGCCTGACGCACAAATAAGTGCAAGATAAAATACCGCAAGATTATGCTTACTGATATTTTGAATCGCCATCACCACAGCAACTGCGCCCAAAGTAGCGAAAATAAGCAAACCAAAATGTGAATCTAACCAAGCAAAAATACGCGTCTTACTAGCCACAAGCACACCAAAGACTCCGCACACACACCCAAGGGACGCGCCCACAAGGACATCTAGCGGATAGTGTGCTCCCACGCCCACGCGTGAAAGCCCCACAAATACACCCAAAAGAGTGATACCTATGATAAAAGGCAAACGCCATTTGCGAGTGCTTGGCATAAAAGCAAAAAGCAGCACAGAAAGTATCGTGAATATAGTGATCGAATGCCCTGATGGTAGGCTATTTGTGCCTGCTAGTCGCTCACCGATGATATTAAAAGTATTCTCAAAAGCACGTGCTGGACGTGGCATTGCATAGATTGTCTTGAATAATGTAGAAAGCACAAGAGAAAGCAAGGAGCCTGCGATGAGTGCTTCCCAAAGCTTAGGTGCGATGAGGAACCCTAGCAAGAGTGCGAATGCTACACTTGCATCACCGAGTTGGGTAAGATTGTGTGCGAGAGATGGGACATTGGACCAAAGCGAATTGATGGCTAAGAAAATATCCTTTTGAATCTGTGGATATACCTCCGGCTCACTCCAACCAAAGATTCTTAACATACCAACAATAAGGCAAAAAATGCCTATTGTGACACCTAAATGCCATAAATTCACTTTGGCAAAATTCATACTAACTTGTTTATTCATAGCTGTGATTATACACAAATTATCAATGAATTTGTGTAGTTTTATTGTCATTTGTCTTTGGTGCAATTTGATCATTAAATTCTATAAGAATCTAAATGCCCTTGCTTAGATTCTAACCTAGACCTTCAGCAAGCTAGAAAATATATTTATCTTGTATCTTTGCTTCAAGAGCTAAAATTCTGCTGCTTCATAACTATGCTTGGCACATAAAAAACTTTGGTTTTTTCATAAATATCGGGAAAGTTCTGAAGTATAGGCAAGTATTCTTTACCCTTGCAAATCTTTCTTTTGCCTTTAGAGTCCTCCATAGTATCTAGCAAGTAGTTTTCACAAAAATATATCAATTTTTGGCTTTGACTTGATTTTATTATCATTTTTAATTATAATAATTTTTAGTTACTATAATTAAAAATTATTATAAGGAGAAAATTATGAAAATGCAAAAACGAGATTCCAAAACCCCTTTAAAGCAAGATGTAAGCAATGAATCTTGTGATATTTACGAAAATATTGGTTTTCTTGCTACACAACTTAGAGAAAAACTCTCTACAGAATTTGATAGGCGTATAGCTCCACTTGGTATCATACACCACAAACAAGCAGGGATTTTATGGGTATGCTCACAAAATCCACACTCCCAAATCAGTTTGTGCAATTTTGCTTCAAGTGATAAAAATTATGTGCGTATGTATATTGATGACTTAGAATTTAAAGGCTTAGTAGAGCGCAAACAAAATCCAGCAAATAGACGCGAAAATCTTATCACCCTTACACCTAGTGGCAAAGAATACGCTAAAAAAACATACCAAATAATGAAGGAGGTGCATAATGACTTACTCTTAGAGCATCTAAGTAAAGAAGAGATGCAAGAGCTTCGCAAGATATTATATAAGGCAGTCATAGGACTTGAAAACAAAAGCAAAAGCTGAAAGGATAATTATGTTACACACAAAAGCACGACACAAAGGATTTGGACAAAGAGGCACTTTAGAGAAAATATTTCATAGCCTCATATGCGCTCTATTGCTTATGACAACACAAGCTTATAGCGCAACCCATCAAGGCAATCTTTCATTAAGCGAAGATTCTCATATTGGTTTTAAAGCAACAAAATTTGGTTTCGTATCAATTGATGGGGTTTTTAAAGACTTTAGTGGCAATTTAAAACTTGATACTACAAATAATATCATTAATCTAAGTGGTGAGGTCAAAATAGCCTCTGTTTTTACTGATAATAAAAAACGAGACGCGCATCTATTAGAATCTGATTTCTTAGATGTCAAGGCTTATCCAACAAGTCGCTTTATGATGACAAAATATGAAAGACTTGAAGAACAAAAAGATGATAAGCATATCAAGGGTAAAGTGTATGGAGAGCTAAATTTGCACGGCGTAACTTTGCCACTTGTGCTTGATTCTATGCTTAATATAAACACACTTGAACTCACACTAAAAGGAGAGATTAATATTAAAGACTTTGGTATTGAGGGCTCAAAAATGAATAGTGATAGAATAGAGCTACATATCAAAACTTTTTGGAAATAACGCACATTTATTAATAAATAATTGTATTACTAATAGCTTCTTAGGTAGGGTTAGATTTTGGAGTTAGACTCTAACCATACCTAACTAAGTATTTTATACTTTCGCTTATTATACTTCATAAGCAGATTTGAGATTTGCATTTGATTAAGCCAAGTTTTAAGCGTATTTAGCTATAATACGCATTTCTTTTTGTGGCTCGATAGCTCAGTCGGTAGAGCAGGAGACTGAAAATCTCCGTGTCGGTGGTTCGATTCCGCCTCGAGCCACCATACATTACCTCTAGTATCTGTATTTATTTACAAATCATAAAATAGAACAAACATTTATTTCTTAAAGGATATATAATGGCTTATCGCTTTCAAGGTTTTCTCTATGGCATATTATTTCTTGCTTTTTTTAGTTTGCTCTCACTCTTTATTTCTGCCACGCTTACACCATTTCTCTCTCCACTCATTATTGGTATTTTGCTCGGGGCTGCACTCTCTCCGTTTTATCCCAAACTCAATCAACATTATGATATACAAGCAGGGATTACTTTTGGTGCGAAAAAGCTCTTGCGTCTTGGCATTATTCTCTATGGTTCATATATCACACTCGGCGAAATTGCTACACTTGGGCTTAATGGATTCCTTATTTCTTTATTTATTGTTGCTGGAGTATTTATTGCAGCAATTTTTATCGGTAAAATGCTCAAACTTGATAATGAAATCAGCTTACTTGTAGGCATTGGAAGTGCAGTATGTGGTGCTGCAGCAATCCTAGCTTTAGAATCCACCCTCAAAACTCACCCGAGTAAAAGCTCTGTGGCTCTTGGTTTTATTGTCATTTTTGGACTTATTGGTATGATACTCTTACCTGCAATATATTATGCCAATATACTCCCCTTAAATGACTATCAGTGGGGTATTTTCATCGGTGCAAGCTTGCACGAAGTAGCAAATGTCGTAGGTGCTGCGGCAATCTCACCAGAATCTCAAAATGTAGCTATTATCGTTAAAATGACGCGTGTCGTGCTACTTGTGCCACTTTTGCTTATTATCTCCTATATTATTTTTAAGCTCAATCAAAAACGTGTTCAAAATGATACAAATATTCCAAATGGCGACACACACGCAAAACAAAATGCACTTTATATTCCTTATTTTGCTTTTGGATTTTTAGGCGTAATTGTGCTTAATTCTTTTATTGATTTTCCACCAGTGGTGGTAGAATCCACACAATTTGCTTCTAAAATTTGCCTTGTTTTTGCAATGGTAGCGCTAGGTTTGCAAATTGATTGGCAAAAATTTATCTCTTTTGGAGCAAAGACATTTGCCCTTGCATTAATTTTATTTATTATCCTTATGTTTGGCACTTATGGGTTAGTTTATATTATGTTTTAGGAGGTATTATGATAGAAAATATTGATAGTAAGCGTTTTTATGAAGTGATTAAGCAAGGTTGTGTAGTAGTGGATTTTAGTGCACCTTGGTGTCCAGACTGCCGAGCTATTGACCCTATGCTTGAGGTGCTTGCCCAAGAGTTTGCAGGGAAAATAACCATATTCAAGGTAAGTTTTGATACACAAACACACCTTAAAGATGAACTCAATATTCGCAAGATTCCCACACTCATTTTTTACAAAGATGGAAAAGAGGTAGGAGAGCGCCTCATTGAGCCGCACTCTATAGAAAGTATTAGAAGTGCATTTAACACACTCTTATAATTTCTCCCATAGTGCCAATTATATTTAAGCCTGCACTCAAAATAGGCGTAAAAATACTTCAACAATCTTTATTTTAGAAACAAGTTAAATAATTCAATATACAATAATAGTTTTTGAATCTAACTCTTAAGAGGGGTAAGCCCAATGATTACCAATAATACACGAATATACTTAAAGTTTCTTTTATTTTTATGGCTGATAGCTATTATTATGCGCATTGGCTTTGTGCTTTGGCAATGGGAAAGTCTAGCTGGTTTTTCTTGGGCTGAATTAGGAAAGGCTTTTTATATCGGTGTTCGCTTTGATGGTCGTATAGCTGCCCTAATGTCTCTACCTCTGCTTATATGTCTTTTTACACCTTTTATATCAAAATCTTTTGATAAAGTGCGTCCATTTTTAGTGGCATTTTATACAATTGTATTTATTTTTTATGTTCTAATTTATATCGTTGATTTTGCCCATTATGCGTATTTACAATCGCGCCTTAATTTTGCAGCCATCGGATTACTAGAAGATACCAAAGAAGCTTTAGGAATGATTTGGCAAACATATCCTGTTATAAAACTCTTGGTGCTTCTTGGTGTTGTTGTTGCTATACTTACCTTTGGAAGCAAAATGATTTTAAATAAGTGGGTTTATAGCGTAAATACTATTTCAAGTAAAATAACATCAGGAGTGGCTACCTTACTTGTAGTTCTTATTTTAATTTATGGGCAATATGGCATAATTTATTATCCATTGCGGTGGAGCGAAGCCTTTTTCTCAGGATACAATCAAATTACTGCCTTAGGGCTTAATCCCATTCAGAATCTTGCAGACACGCGTCCGAAAAATTCCTATATAGATAATACAAAACAAGCCCGCGAAGCTTATCCTACTGCTGTGGAATACTTAGGCGTGCAAAACCCTAATACAAATTCTATGAGTTATGACCGCTTTTCAAAAACTACTGGTGAGGCTAAACCAAACATTGTTATCATTGTTATTGAATCTATGAGCACTCATAAAAGCTCACTTATGTTTGATGAAATAGATACCACGCGCTTTCTTTCTCAACTCGCCAAGGAATCGCTATATTTTCCTAATTATTACGCTTCAGCTCGCACCACCGCAAGAGCAATGTTTTCTATCATAACAGGCATACCCGATGTGAATGAATATTTTAAGACCAGCTCTCGCGACCCTTATACAATGGATCAACATCTTGTATGGAATGACTTTGAGGGATATACAAAGCTTTATATGCTCGGTGGTAATGCAAATTGGGCAAATATACGCGGCGTGTTGAGCAATAATGTCTCTGGGCTTCAAATATACGAAGAGGGATATTGGAAATCTCCTAGAATGGACGTATGGGGAGTTTCAGACAAAGACCTTTTGCAGGAAGCTAACACACTCCTTGAATCACAAAAAGCTCCTTTTATAAGCCTCATTCAGCTTGCAAGCTTCCACGCGCCTTTTACCGTCCCTGAAGGCATACCTGATTTTGATTACACCATACCTGATAATGAATTTTTAAAAAAATATGGTTTCGAAGACAATAGAGCAGAATATCTCTCTATGAAATATTGTGATTATGCGCTCAAAAAATTCTTTGAGACTGCCAAAAAATCATCATATTATGACAATACAATTTTTATCATCACAGGAGACCACGGAATGTCGCAAATTTCACCATCAGTTGATAAAACTTATTCAAATTTGCTTCTGCACGAATTTCAAGTGCCACTTATTATCCACTCTCCAAAATTCTTTCCTCAAGGCAAAATAATGCCTCAAGCAGGAGGGCATATTGATATATTTCCAACAGCAGCTGGTTTAGCTGGAGTTAAAATCCACAACACCACTATGGGAAGAGATTTACTAGATAGCAGTTTTGGGGAAGAACGCTTTACCTTTATCCGCCGCTGGAATAGACCACCATTACTTATAAGCAATAAATACTGCTACTCTAATGAATACGAGCAAGCAGGAGGAGGTGCGCTCTATAAACGCACTCCCAAAGATTCTACAAATAAAGATTCTACTCATTGGCAGCTTGTAGGAGAAGAAGATTCTAAACTTTATGCAAAACTTAAAAAAATCAATGCGGATTTATGGGAAACAGCAATATATATGCTCTATCACAATACCAAAGCACACGCCAATGAAGCTACAAAAGCCCTTGAAAATGCACAAGAGCATTAACTTAAACTTATAGCCTCCCCATAAAGCCTATAAGATTCACAAGTGCGCGTTTGAGCCAAAATGGTAAAATAGTATAGAATCTTGCTGCATACGCTAAAGAGTGTGGAAATGCGTAGAAACTTTTGCCTTTCTTAATCGCATAATACATCTTTTTACTTGCCTGTTCAACACTCATTTGTGGAATAGAATGGTGAATATAATCTGTCAGTGGCGTTTTAATAAACCCCGGACAAATAGTTGTAATATGCACATCTTTTTGCGCCACGCTCAAACTTTCTCCCAAACTTTTAACAAAACTCTTTGAAGCACTATAACTTGGTGCATTTGGCAATGAAAGAAGTGCTGCAATAGATGCCATAAGCACTATTTGTCCTCTCTTTTTATCTTTTAATTCTTGCTTACGGAATGCTTCAAGTGCGTAAAATGCAATATAGGCTACACCCATAACATTTGTATGACAAATTTCAAAATGTTTTTTTACACTCTCTTTTTCTCCCATCGCAACCCCTGCATTTATAATAAGCACATCAAGGCGAGAGACAAATATTTCTTCACACCAAAGTTTGCACGACTTTTCATCGCTTACATCAAAACAAGAAATTTCTACTTGTGCTTGAGGATTTGCAGCTAAAATATATGCTCTACTCTCTTCTAATCGCTCCTTATTGCGTCCTGCAATATATAAATGAGTTGCCTCATTTGCAAAACAAATTGCTAATGCTCTACCTATACCACTGCTCGCTCCTGTAATTGCCACACGAAAAGTATTCATTTCTTATCCTCTCAAAATCAATAAAAATATGACTATTATAGCAAATATGCTACAATCGCTTTTTGCACTTTAGCATTTAATTTTCAAGGGATAAGATGATAAATATTGCTATTAATGGCTTTGGACGCATTGGCAGAAGTATTATGCGCGTAGCCTTGCAACATAAATACAAAGAACACATAAGCATTGTTGCCATTAATGATATTAACGATTGGGAGATTCTAAGCTATCTGCTTGAGAATGACACCACCCATCGCACACTTCCCTTTGAAGTTTCGCACACCTCTAATACTCTTATACTTAAAAATAATCACAACACTTATCCACCTATTCGCACTTTTAATCATAGCAATCCTAAAGAACTTGATTTTGCTGCGTGTGGGGCTGATATTGTTATTGAATCAAGTGGGCAATTTTTAGATTCTAAGCAGCTTACACATCATTGTGAAAAAGGTATAAAAAGAGTTATTCTCTCTGCTACACCAACCGATAATATGCCAACCTTTGCACTTGGAGTTAATCATACCCTCTATGCCAAAGAATCTATTATCTCTAATGCCTCTTGCACTGCAAATGCTCTAGCACCGCTTTGCAAGATTATTGATGAATGTTTTGGTATTGAAGTAGCGAGTTTTTGCATTATGCACAGCTATACAAATGAACAATCTCTCCTTGATAGCGTTTATCCTACAAATAAACGCCGCTCACGAGCTGCTGCTCAAAATATTATCCCCACTCATACAGGTGCAACACGCACACTTATGCGAATCCTCCCAGAACTTGAGGGAAAAATAGATGGACATAGTGTGCGTGTGCCCATTTCAAATGTTTTGCTTATTGACATAACCTTTAATCTTTCGCGTCAAACGACTATCACGGAACTTAATAATGCACTTATAAATGCAAGTAAAACCTCAATGAAAGGAATTATTGGCATTGATTCCAAACAAGGCGTAAGCAGTGATTTTATAGGGAATCCTCATAGTGTTGTATTTGCACCAGATTTAAGCTATATCGTTAATGGCAATATGGCTCGTGTTATGGCGTGGTGTGATAATGAATGGGGATACGCTAATCGTTTGCTTGATATGGCACAATTTATTAGCTCTTAAATTAATTTATGTATGATTTTAGCTCCTTTATTCAACATCTTGATAAAACCAATCAATCGCGTCTAAAAAAACTTAAAATAAACAATCTCCTTGCTCTTATCATTACTCACGTTCCCAAATCTTATATTGACACCACGCTTACTCCTACTCTTACTCCTCATAGCAATGTCCTTATCAAAGTGCATATACACGATACAAAAACGCTCGGTTTTGGCAAAAATGCTCGTTTAAGCATTTACGCTACGATGAGCGATTTTAATCAGCCCCTTGAAATGATTATCTTCCACCCAAAGCCTTTTCACAAAAAGATTTTTAGTGAAGATTCTACTCATTATGTATTAGGCAAACTTGAAACCTATAACCAGCGCTACACTCTAATTCAACCAAAATCTATTAAGCACATTAACACCATTACACCACATTTTAAAACTACCCTGCTTAGTGCTAAAGCAATGCAGGAATTAACTCAAGCTGCTATCAATATAGATAATCTCCTCTCTTGTGGTATTCCTCAAGAGATTGCTCAAAAAATATATGAAATTTTTACACCCTCATCGCATTTTATGCTCGCTTTTAAAAAACACAACGCATTGCCCCAAGAACATATGAATGCGCTTAAATTTATTGAAATTTATCATTATTTGCACTTACTCTCACGCAAAAAGATACATTTCAAAGCCAAATATCGCTGCAATAACGATATTACGCCTTTTATAGAATCTTTGCCTTTTTCCCTCACAAGCGGACAATGCTCCGCCATAAAAGATATAAGCTTAGATTTAGATTCCAAAATTGCAGCAAGGCGACTTATTATGGGTGATGTGGGCTGTGGCAAAACAATAGTAATCCTCTGTGCTGTAATGATGACATATCCACACACAAGCATTCTTATGGCACCCACTACAATTCTTGCTACCCAACTTTATGAAGAAGCAAAACGACTGCTTCCACCATTTATCAAAATACATCTTATTACTGCTAAAACGCGTCAAGATTTGCAAGAAGCACATTTTATCATAGGCACGCAAGCCTTGCTATATCGTGAGATTACATTAGAAAATGTAGCCCTTGTAATGAGCGATGAACAGCATCGCTTTGGGACAAATCAACGCTATGGGTTAGAAAAAATAGGACAAGACGCCCATAAAAATGCTCGTCCTCATATTTTGCAATTTTCAGCCACTCCTATTCCACGAACTCTTGCGATGATTAATGCACAATTTATTGACTTAAGTGTCATTCAAGACCTACCTTTCAAAAAAGATATAAGCACTTCCATTGTAGATAAAAGCACCTTTAAAACTTTACTTTCTGCCTTACAAAATGAAATCAATCAAGGACATCAGGCAATCATTATCTATCCTCTTGTAGAAGAAAGTGAGCATCTTGATTATCTTTCTTTAAATGAGGGATTAAGCTTTTGGCAAAAGCATTTTAATAGCGTGCATTACACTTCAGGTAAAGATAAAAACAAACAAAATGTTATAGATGATTTTGCGCACAATGGCTCTTTACTCCTTGCTACTACACTTGTTGAGGTGGGAATCTCCCTGCCAAAAGTCTCTACTATTGTCATTGTTGCACCCGAACGACTAGGATTAGCCACATTGCACCAGTTGCGTGGGCGCGTAAGCCGAAACGGATTAAAAGGATACTGCTATCTTTATACACATCAACCGCAAAATGAACGATTAAAAGCTTTTTGTAGCACCCTTAACGGATTTGACATTGCTGAACTTGATTTAAAATATCGCAATAGTGGAGATTTATTAAGTGGAGAGCGACAAAGTGGCGATGAATTTATATATTTTGATATGGGAAGCGATGAAAATATCATTAAAGAAGCAAAAATGCTTATTCAACAACAAAATGCACAAAAAGGGCGATTAACCTAGAAAAATTGCCCTTTGTCTTTTTTATTACACCTTAAAATGTGTCATATTCTTTTTTAAGGCATCAGAGATATTTTTAAGCTCACCAATAGCCTTATTGGTATTTTCAAGTGAATTTCTTGTCTCCTGAGATAATGTAGAAATACTCTGCATATCGTGCAAAATACTCTGCATTGTATCTTCTTGTTGAACTGAAGAAGATGCTACCACTTGAGCTTTTTGGAGAGAATCTTGAGCTTGACTTTGGATTTCTTCTAATGTATGCACAGAATCTAAAATGAGCTTTTGTCCCTTATCAATTTGTGGCACAATGGCTTCAATAGAATTCACAGAAACACCTATACTCTCTTGAATAAGTGTTATCATATTAGCGATTTCCGCCGTAGTAGAAGCTGTGCGCTCTGCGAGTTTTCGCACCTCATCTGCAACAACAGCAAATCCTCTTCCGTGTTCTCCTGCACGTGCAGCTTCTATTGCTGCATTAAGAGCAAGTAAGTTTGTTTGATCTGCAATTTCCGCAATTAAGCCTGCACTCCCACCAATTTCCACAGATTGTTGTTGCAAACCACGAATATTATCCGCTGAAGAGCTAATCATTTCTGTAATTTTGCCAATCTCTTGGGCTGTAATATTAATAATCTCCACACCCTTAGATGAAATTTCAACACTTTTGACTGAATTTTCCTCTGTTTGTTTGGCAATATCTGATACCTCTGCGACAGAATGGTTTATTTGCTCTATTTTACCAACTATGGCTGCTGAATTTTGCATTTGTGTATTAGCGTCATCTTGCGCTTTTCTCGCTACATCAGAGACTTCAAGCGCGATTTTATTCACTTGCTGCGATGAATGCGTAATAGCCTCTACAATTTCTCTTAATCCTTCCTGCATACTTGCAATGGATGAAAGTATAGAATCTTTATTTTTGTATGTTATATGTCCAGATAGGTCTCCATTAGCAATTTTAGAAACAATATATGAAGCTATATAAGGCTCTCCACCAAGCAAACGCAACAAATTACGAATAATCACAATAGCTACAATTACACCAAAAATCACGCTACAAGCCAAAAGCACTAAAAGTAAGATTCTAAACTCACTAACATCACTTCTTAGCTGATGTGTAAGCCCTGAATTAGCATTTTCTTGATAATCAATAAATTCATTAATTTCTGCAAGCCACTGCGTAAAATAAGGAGAAAGTGTTGTAAGAATAGTGCGCGCCTTTTGAGAATCTCCTGCGAGCTTAGCCTGAATAATTTGAACAATAAGCGGAATAGCTTTAGCTTGTGTTTCCTCAATAGAGTGCAAAATGCTTAGTTCTTTTTTATTGAGCAGTTTTGCATCAATAAACTTCTGCTTCATATTATCTTCTGCTTCTTTGTAAAATTTCTCTAGTGCATTAATCTGTTCTAAAAGCTGTTGCAATCCGTTTTTATCCTCACTACTAATAAGCACTACATCACGCACAGCAATAGCTCTATCATGCACACTTCCCCGAAAGTTGATTGCATAACGTTGAGCAAGGGCATTTTTATCATTAATTTCGCTCAATGAGGCATTGATACTGCTTACGCGATTAAGACTTAAGAATACCATCACACACGAAAATACAATTAAAACCCCAAAACCAAAACCAAGTATAACACCTATGCTTGTTTTTTTCTTTGGGGGCTGAACCTCTAAAGTCTTAGACATAATTTATTATCTCCCTTAAAATATTTAAGAAATTATACTACTTAAAAGTATATTTTTATAAATATTATCCATATAAAAACATATTTTATTTAGTTTCGTAATTAAAAATATGTTAGAATCCTGTAAAAATTCATCATCAAAAAGGTTCAATACTAATGAATACCGAAATGATTGCTGTAATGCTCGGTGTTTCTCTTGTGCTAGGCTTATTTGGATTACTTGCATTTATATGGGGCTTAAAAAATGGACAATTTGATGATGCAAACAAAATGATGCAGGGTGTGCTTTTTGATTCTGTGGAAGACTTAAACCTTGCTGCAAAAACTGATAAAAAACAAAATAAACCTGCCATACAAAATAAAGGAGGCAATGATGAATAAAGTATATGATGTAGCTGTAGTAGGCTGCGGACCTGCTGGGATTAGTGCTATTATAGAATCTCAAGCACGCAATTTAAGTGTGATAGCACTTGAAAAAGGTGATTTGCACAATATGAGTATTCGCAAGTTTTACAAAGAAGGCAAACGCGTGGATAAGGACTACAAAGGGCAAGTTGTGCAATTAGAAGGAAAGATTGACTTTAAAGATGGCGATAGAGAAAGCACATTAGCACTTTTTGATGAGATTCTCTCTCCTGTTGAAGTAACTTATCAAAGCGATGTGGAATCTGTTGTGCCTTGCAAAGATAGTGAAGGCTTTGTGATTACTACAACAGATAATCGCAGCTATAAGGCGCATTTTGTCGTTATCTGTATAGGGAAAATGGGACAACCCAATAAACCAAGCTATGCTTTGCCACCGACAATTCGTAAATATATTAATTTCAATGCCAATGATGCGCAAAAAAATGAAAAGATTCTCGTTGTAGGTGGAGGAAACTCTGCTGTGGAATATGCGTATGATTTAGCCCAAAGTGCAGACAATGGTGGGAGCGTAACGCTTAATTACCGCCGAAGTGAGTTTTCACGCATTAATGATACAAATGCAGCTGCACTTAAAGATGTGATTGCAAATGGCTCACTTCACACAAAGCTTGGCATTGATATTACAGAGCTAAGTGATGATAACGGAAAGGTAGGAGTGCATTTTAGCGATGGGAGTAAAGATGTATTTGATAGGGTGATTTATGCTATTGGTGGTGCTTCACCTATTGATTTTTTGAAAAAATGCTCTATTACCACAGATGAAAAGGGTGTGCCGCTTTGCTCTCCTTTATGGGAAAGCAGCGTGAAAAATATCTTTGTAGCGGGGGATATTGCGCTTAAAAATGGTGGCTCAATCGCTGCTGCTATCAAGTATGGATATGATATTGCCAAAGAGATTGCAAAAAGAGCAAAGAATTAAATATCATCAATTATAAATACACCCACAATTATACAGCCAATTAACCATACAAAAGGCAAAAGAAGTAAATAGAGTAAAAATAAAGCAGGGAGTTTGCTTTCAAATCGCCGCATAAAGACGCTTAAGGCTGCTAATAGTGTAAAAAGGAGTGGCGGCACAAAACTCCAAGTCATCAATAAACCTACTTGATAAGGAGAGTGTAGATCCTCATTGTTTGATGCGATAATTTCAAGTATTTCTTGTAATTTAAAATGTTCTACTCCAAAAATTCCTTGATAAAAGAGCACACCAAGAAGGCATATACCGCCAAAAGCGATATACAGCGTAAGCAACCCAACTTTAAAATAGTCTTTTTTAAAGAGGTAAAAAGCAAAACCCGCTCCTGTAAATACATTAATAAAAGTATGTGAAAGAAAAGGTGTTTTCACCTGAACAAAAACAAGATACACAAACACAATGATAGCCGATACATATTTGCATATTTTTTGCATTGTGCTTAAGCTTACACTAGAATATAAACCAATTTTCTTTAAAAATTCAATTTCTCTCCTCTGCATATCTTTAAGATTCATAGCCACCCCCAAAGAACAAATTTCTGCATTCTAACACATTTGTTTGTAAAAATTTCGTTTTTTTTTTTTTTGTTAAAAAGTAAAGCGTATGTTACAAAAATTAATCATCAACACTCCATCTTGTATCATAAGGCGGCTTACAAGGCTTAGCACTTTCATAAACCCTAAGCACATCTTGTGATAAATTTTTAGGAAAATCAGGCAATGATATGCCATTTTTCAAGCTAAAAACAAGTTTGGATTGTGATTCTTCATCCCTCAAATCAATAAAAAGGACAGCTCTTGCCTGTGATATATCTTGATTATCAAAAATCAACCGCACAATAATCCTTTCTTGTGAATTAAAAAAACCCGCAATACCATATACATCAAAAATCGCTTCATTCTTTGGAGATTTTTTTGGCACAATGCGTGTAAGATAATATGTCGCCTCTTCGGTATATAAGGCGCGCCTTAGACGCCATAGAGAGTATTCACTCTGGCTTAGGCATATTTGGGAATTATTTTCATTAGCTTCTTTGTTATCATTAGCTAGTCTAAAATCTCTATCCCAAAATGCTATATTATCAAATAGCCTCAAGCTCTTATCTTCGCTTAAATTGAAATCTTTAGGATAAACAATCTTATTGCCTTCGTAATTCACATAATCAATTTTTGCTAAATCTAGGGGCAAAGATGTGAGTTTATTATAAGAAATATCCAAAAATCGCATATTTTCAATAGAATGAGGCAAAGATTGAAGCTGATTGTGCGAAACTTCAAGCTCAATTATATCTTTAATGGTATCGGGCAAAGATGTGAGTTTATTATGATTAATTTTGAGGTAAAGAAGTCTAGGAGATGTGGGAAGTTTACCCTTTCCGGGATTAATATCCCATTCAATCATATAAAGAGGGCTTTTTCTTTGGTTAAATAAACAAGAGGGTAAAGTAGAAATTTTATTATGCGAGAGTTCTAAATCCATTAGATTCCTTGCTTCACAAACATTTTGAGGAATCTCTGTAATCTCATTATGCGCTACATTTAAATCTTGAAAATATTTTAAAGAAAAAATATGAGGATTTAAAGCTTTAAGATTGGCATTTTGTATGCGTAGTCCTTTAAGATTTTCTAAAAGCCTAATAGCATCGGGGAGACTATCTATTGGGCATTCTTCGTCAAATACCAATCTTTCTATACTTTGAAGTTTCTTTAAAATCGCCTTATCATCTAAATCACTCTCTAAAAACAATCCACAATAAGCGAGTTTACCTTCTTTCCAACTTTTGTTTTCATCGTATGCTTTATTAGAGATTGAAAAAAAATTATCTTTAGGATAGAGGGCATTTTGCTTTTGCCATTGTTTAATCTCCTGGATTTGACTTTTTATAGAAGCTCCATAACTATTTACACCTACAAACACCCAAAATATTACAAAAATTCCTAGCAATTTCATTTTCTCCCTCCTATTAAGAACACAAAATAATTTTTTTATATGCACATTTGATTTCACCGCGTTTTTCCATTTCTTTGAGGATTCGTGAGATGACTTCACGCGAACTCCCTAGATGATTAGCAATTTCTTCGTGGCTTATGAGAATCTCCCCATTATGCGCATTTTCATACAAAAACTCACGGATTCGTTCAACAAGCGGCTTAAATAATGCTTGCTCAAGTGTGGATATGGTTTGGCTTAGTCGCTTAGAAATAAGCGTGAGTGTGAAATTTGAAAGCGTAGGATAAGTATCTTTAAGCCTAGAAAATAACTGATGAGGCACAATAAGCACTTCTGTGTTTTGGCTGCTCTCAAGTAAAATATCATAATGTATAGAATGCAACGCACAATGCGAGCAAAGAAGACAATAATCATTCTCTTTAAGATTAAAAAGTGTAATTTCTTTAGCATTCTCACCCATAATATAAGCGCGTAAAGCCCCTGAAAACACATAAATAAAGCCCAAGCAATTCTCATTTTGATTAATAAGTGTATTTGGCGCAAAACTTTTAAAATATGCTTGTTGAACTATGCTTTCAATATCTTGCTGTGCTAAGCCTAGCGGGGCAAAAATAGCTTTAAGCGGCTCTTTACTCACTTACCCTCCTTGCATTAATAATCAAAATGTGATTTTATCACAGACATTCTTATTTTTGTATTCTATACTTCATCATTACTTTTCAAAAAGGAGTTTATATGAAAATGACAGAACGAATAATCCGAATCATAATTGCTTTTGCTATTTTTGGCATTGGATTTTATTTTGAATCTTTATGGGGACTTTTAGGGCTTATACCTTTGCTTACAGGTGCATTTGGTGTCTGCCCTTTGAGAGTATGGGCAAACAAACAAGCTTGTCCGCTTAAAAGTTGCTCTGTCTTTAAAAAAGAGAAAGAATAAATTTGATAAGGCTTATTTTTGATAAGCCTACTCTCTCACTTACTTTTATATTAGTGTGTGCTTGAACTTAGCTAAACTATCCTCTCAGCTGTTCTAGTCTATCTCGTTTAGTGCCAATATCTGTGATTTGAATCCCAAAGTTTCCATCAACGATAACGACTTCACCTTTAGCAATGACTTTATCATCTACGAGAATCTCAAGCGGGTCATTTGCCAACTGATTGAGCTCTATCACGCTCCCAATGTCCATTGCAATGACATCTTTAAGAAGCATTCTTTTTTGTCCTATACGCACCTTAACATTCAAGCGCACATCTAAAATCATATTGATATTTTTGTATTCTGTCGCAGAGAGTGCCGGGTTTGTTTGAGCAGCAGATTCTGCAGGAGCCGCTTGAGCAGATGTATTACCGCCTTCAAAAAGTTCCACAAAACTTTTATTTGCCAAAATCGTAAAATTTGACTGAATAGAATCTAATGTAAAATTAAAAATATATGCCTTATCAAAGCGAGACAAATCCATATTTTCTGTAATAAATTCAATATTGCTACACGTAAAGTTGAGTTTTGGTAGCTCATTTTGAGAATTAAGCGAAGTAGAAACAGCACCAAAAATATTAGAGCTAATTTCTTTTATTGCATCTAAATCATCATCACTCATCTCACTCTTTACTTCGCCCTCGCCGCCGAGCATCATATCTGCAAGTGCTGTTCCCATTTCTACAGGAATAACCATTGCTATTTCACCATTACCATCGCCACTTGCTTGAATATAACTGATAGCATAGGGTGTGGGGAGATTTTCAAGGCTAACACTATCATCTTGCGTATGGCTTACACTTGGAGTTTTCCCCATTAAGCCTTCAATGGTCGTTGTTGTCTCTGTAACAACTAAATCAACAAATGCTTTCATTCTCCCTCCTCTGCAATATTTGCAATTCTATTTTTACGTTGCCCTTCAAGCATTTCAAGCACTTCTTTTACTTGGTCTTTTTCTGTTTTAATGACTTCTTTAATCTGCAATGTCTTTCTATAACGTTGCAATCCTATACTTGCAATATATTTTTCACGCCCATCAACAGAAACGATTATAGTATCATCAGCAATAGTATCAAGTCGCACAATATCACCTACTTGCAAATCCAAAATTTCTTTAAGCGTGAGTGTAGCATCACCAAGATAGCCCGATACTATTACATTTGCCCCTGCGATAAGGGCTTGGAGTTCCTTATTACGACTTTTCTTGGAACTTGTATCACTTAGCATTAAATCCCGACTTGCCAAACGTGAAAGCACTGTTTCAAGCGAAATAACAGGATAACAAATACTCATCATACCGCTACTATGCCCAATAATAATCTCCATAACTACCATAATAACAATTTCATTTTGTGCGACGATTTGCACAACATTAGGAGAAGATTCCTTAGCATCAACACTTGGAAAAATCTCTGTGATAGAGCTCCACGCTTCTTTGAGATTTTGCATTACTTGACGCAAAAGTGTATCAAGGAGATTGAGTTCAATATCACTAAACTCACGTGAGCTTTCATAAGGGTCGCCTTTCCCTCCCAAAAGTCTATCAATCATTGGAAAGGCAATACTTGGATTAATCTCTAAAATTGCAGCGCCCTCTAGTGGCTTCATTGAAAAGATATTAAAGCTCGTAGGAGAGGGCAAACTCATCAAAAACTCACCATAAGTCATTTGATCCACACTATGTAGTTGAATCTCCACAATACTTCGCATAACCGCAGAAACTTGAGATGAAAGACTACGCGCCATTTTATCGTGAATTGATTTAAAAGCACGTAACTGCTCTTTACTCACACGATTAGGACGTTTAAAATCATAAAGCGTAACTTGTTTTTGATGTGTTAAATCCTGTTTCTCTATATCAGCAGTATCGCCATCATCATCAACAACTTCTAAAAGGGCGTCAATTTCTTCTTGACTTAATATATCAGCCATTAATATCTCCTAATGCTTGTCTAATTTTTTTGACAATTTCCTTAGTAATCTGCGAAATACGAGATTCTGTAATATCTAAAATCTCGCTGATTTCCTTAAGACTAAGCTCCTCAAAATAATACAGCTGAATAATCATCTGCTCACGCTTACCAAGCTTTTTAAGGACATTAAAGATAATCTCCATAAGCTCATCTTTTTGCACATCTTCAAGTATATTTTCCGCACAAATAGCGTTATATTGTTCATCAATAGGCACAAGTGCGTATATATCCGAAGCCATACGCGCCTCTTTTATCTTTGCTATATCTTCTTTAAGGACTTTCGCAAGATATTCATCGCTTGGCTCTTCTTGGTGTTCATTAAAATATTTTGATACTTCATAATCAATACTCTTTACAAGCTTACGATTAGCACGAGAAAGGACATCAAGGCTTCGCAAATAATCAAGCATTGCTCCATTCACTCGCGTTTTAGCAAAGCCCCAAAAAGAATCATTAAGGCTACTATCATAACGGCGAGCAAGTTTAATAAGCTCTTCTGTGCCAATAGATACAAGATCTGCCATTTCAATAGAGCTAGGCAAACGCTCCTTAAGGCGAAATGCCATCGCCTTAACTGCCGGAAGGTATTGCAAAGCAAGCTCATCTTGTGCATATTTGAGCGTCTGATTATATCCGTTGTTATTTTTTATGCTTTTCATTAAAATACCTCTTAACCCTCTTTCTGCGTATTTTGTTGTGCTGCCTGTGCTGCCATTTCTTCATCATCAGATTCTATACTTCTAATAAAATTCCGAATCTTAGCCGATTCTTTTTCACGCTTATCAAATTCAAGGCGATAAAATTCAAGATTATTCTCAAGTTTGCTTTTTTTAAGCCGAGTTTGTTCAAAATCCAAAAACCAAAAATATAATGATACGCATACAGCCACAATCAAATATACACCCATTGTCGTAATAATTGTCCATAAAACCATAAATTCAGGCTCATCAAATTTGGTAATGGAAAATGTCAATCCAATAAAAAACCCTGCTACAATGCTAAAACTCATATAATTATCTGGTTTCATACCATCCCCTATTATAGCCTGACATCAAATATAGCCTAATATCCGTCGCAAAAAATCAGCAAAATGCTGCTTATGAGGTTTGGTAAGCATATTTTGTTCCAATTTTTCTACAAGCTCTCGTGCAATATCCTGAATCTGTCCGCTAGGCAAGCTCAAAGGTTCGGCTTTGGCAAAAAGTTCCCTTGAACGCACCGCTTTTGCTACAACCTGACTTTGTTCAATAAACCCAATCAAAAAAAGATTAAGAGCAGGCATACTTTTTTGAGCCAAGCCTAAAATGCGTTCAAAAACAAGTCGTGATTCTTTAGCATTTTTTACCATATTGAGAATCATATAAATGTTATTATGTATTTTACTATTAAGCTTAATAGTAGCGTAGGCATCAGTAAGAGCCGAAGGGTCAGGCATAGTAACTACTACGAGCGCATCGCTTGCATTTAAAAAATTTTGTGTTATGCCGCCAATACCCGCGCCTGTATCAATAATCATATAATCAATACTATTTAAAATATCGCTCTCTTCAAGGAAGCGTTCTAATACGCCGCTATTAGCGTATTTAAGGATTTCCTCACCATTATCTCCGGGTATAAGGTATAAACCCTCTTCAATAGGATAAATAATCTCTTGGAAACTCGCCTCCCCACGTAAAGCGTGAAGAATATTTTTATCCGTTTTTACTCCAAAAATTAAATCAAGATTAGCCAATCCAATATCCGCATCAAAGACTGCTACACGCTTTTTAAGCTTCCATAAACAATAAGCAAGATTAGCACTAATGCTTGATTTTCCAACACCACCCTTACCTGAAGTAATAGCAATAAATTTTGTTGTGCTAAAATTGCGTTTATCCCGACTTTGAACGAGCGCTTGAAGCTCGTGGGCTTGATTTTGTATCATTTAGCACTTCCGCTATTTAGATTCTGGGCGTTTAAATCCATCAAGCAAACAATCTACCAAATAATCATTGCCTGCTAAAATCAAATCATTTGGCACACCTTGCCCGATTGAGAGATAACTAATGGGTTTTTTTGTCTCATATACAAGTGAAAACATATTACCAAAGTTGCGACTTTCATCAAGCTTGCTAAAAATTAATGTATCAATATTCATTTCACTAAAAGCATTATAAGTATCTCTTAAATCTTCATATTTTGCATTAATCGCAAGCACAAGACTCACATCAATTTTGTAATCATTATTAAGGTAAGATTTAAGCGCTTGAAGCTTACTGCGGTCGTGTTGAGAATGCCCCGCTGTATCAATGAGAATATAATCACAATGCTTAAGGGAATCTATTGCCTTGCCAAATTCCTCTGGCTCTACCACCGTGTCAATACTTAGCTTCATCATACGCGCATAAGCCATTAGCTGATCAACCGCTGCTAAGCGATAAGTATCAAGCGTAACTACACCCACACGATAACGTTGATTAAGCATTAAAGAATAACGCGCGGCAAGTTTGGCTAGAGTGGTTGTTTTTCCCACACCTGTAGGTCCTACAAGCATTATGATTTTTTTTGCATTGCTTTGGAGGTTTTCAGGACGACAATAAATCATTTTTCTCAATACTTCGCGAAAATAACGTTTAATTGTTGTGGAATTTGAGCGCATCTTAAGCGGCATAAGTTCTAATGATAATTGCATAATTGTATCCAAATGCTCCTTGTTCATACCGCTACTTTTTGCGATTCTATAAATTTCTGCAAACTCTTGAGGAATATTAATGCCTTCATTTTTGGGGCTTTTTTCCTCCCACAGCATATTTTGGATAATTTTCATCTTATCGTTAATCTCATCAAGCTCATTTTTAATATGCTTAAGTTCTATTTTTTGATTGATACTTTGCTCTAAACGAGTTTGTTGCAAATCCTCAATTTTATCTTCTATACTTGAAATATGCGTTGTGTTTGCTTTGTTAAAGGTTGCTTTAGCCGTAGGATAAGGACGCTTGGGTTGAATCTTAGGATTTACAGGCATATTGCTCGGCACATTGGCAATTTGTGATATTTGTTTTACCGCATCAGAAAGTTGAAGCGTTACTTCATCATAAACTTTAGGCTTATTTGATTCCTGACGCTTCTTTGCCATATTTTTCTCTGCAATCTCATCAAGTCTTTTTTGCACACTATTGGGTGCTAATTTCTCTTGAGTATCTTTTGTATCTGTAGATTCTGTAGGTGTTGATGGTGTGCCTTCATCATCAACTGCAATGACTATCTCATATAAACCCGATTGTGTAAGAGATTTTTTCCGAATCTCTTTATTTTCTACGAGTAAAATCTCGTTGCCAAAGGTATCTTGTGCCTTTTTAAGGGCTTGGGCTGGGGTATCTCCCATAAAGGTGTGAAGTTTTTTTGCCATCGTATCCGCCTATAAGCTCAAAATAGAAATTCTTATTGTAGCTTGTTGATGTTTTAGTAAAGTTTAACTGCTTGCACAAAGATACAAACTTTCACATATATGTTTCTATAAAGCTCAAAGGCAACATTACCGAAGCCCTAACATCGTAAAAAGAATGAGGCACTTGCAAATAAGGGCGCTTAATATGCAGCGCATTAAAAAAAATAATATCAATATCAAGTGTGCGTGGGGCATTTTTAAAAGCTCTTTTGCGTTCTCGCCCAAATCGACGTTCAATATAAAAAATAAGCCCATAAATTTCTACCAAACTTAAATTGCTCCCACACACCATAATTGCATTATAAAAATCATCTTGGGATTCAAAACCAAAGGGTGGATTGCGCCAAAGTGGTGATGTGCAGAGAATCTCTATATATGAGCAGGAATCAAACCACATAAATACAGATTCTAAAATTGCAATACTGCCTTTCTCATTGAGGAAAGTGCAAAGTCCCTGATTAGAACCAAGACCTAGCATAAAAATATTACGATACTTAGGAGAAATGGGCTTTTGAAACTTTTTGTGTAACCTATAAGGATAATGCTTGGAGCTTAGAATCTGTGCGCTTTTATATGCCATTATCTGCCTTTGGTTTTATGTTTGTGAAAACATTATAAAATCTTAGCCCAAATTTATATCATTCAAAGGACAATACAATGAAAAAAAATACCATAATATATGTTTTTTGTATGCTTTTATTGAGTATCTCAACGAGTTTTGGAGCAAGTTTTGAAGATACACTCAAAGCCACGATTAAAAGCAATACAAAACAAGATATTAAGATTCTCAAAATTCAAAACCTCCAATCAAGCCCTGATGTAAAACTTGTGCTTATTGCTGTAGGCAATATGCAAGTGCCAATTTTTGCAAGCAAAGATGGCAAACTTGTTATGGGTGTTTCAAATGTATTCTTTGCACATAAAAGCGAGGATATGGGTGCGGTAGGTAGCCTCATCAAACAAACTCAAAGCGAATCTAAACCCGATAAAGCTATCCTTGATACGTTATTTAAAAAGATTCCCCAAGATGAATATATTATCCTTCGTTCCCCTAATAAAAATGCCAAAAAAATTACCTACATTGTCTCTGACCCCAATTGTCCTAGCTGTCAAAAAGAGCTTAACAATATCCAAGAAAGGTTAAAAGATTCTGATGTATATATGCTACTTGTGGGATTTGTAGGCGAAGATTCTCCCATTAAATCAAGTATGTTGCGTGATAGATTGCTTGATGTTAAAGATGATAAAGAAAAACTTAAGATTCTTAGAGAAGTTTATACGCCCAAATCCAAAGTGCCCACAAGTTATATTAATATTGATATAAAAGATACAATGAAGATAAATCAAAAGGTGATAGATGCAGGCATTAAAAGTGTGCCATTTGTTTATGAGCGTAATAAATAAATGACAAAAACTAAAGTGATTTAAGCAAATCTTCAAAACTTTGCTTAAATGCCACAAGCCCCTCATCTAAAAGGCGATGAGCGATAATGTCACGATGGATATTTTTCTCTTTCATATCCTCCCAAAATGCCAAGCGTGAAGATATATTAATTAATGATTTTTGTTCTTTATCCTCACTCATCTGATAAGCTCTAATACTTTCAAGTGGGGCAGTATTGATACTATGAGGCAAAATAAGTTTGTCAATATAATAACTTTTTGGCAAATCTTCACCCTTTACACCCGTTGAGGCAAAAAGTGTGCGGATATGGGACACATTATATTGCTCAATCACTTCATAACAATCCATTGCATTCATAATACCCACTTGTGAGCACAAATGCGATTGCACTATATGTTCATCAACTACCCTATCAAAACGTGAAACAAATACACTTATTACGCCTTGAAGCAAGTTAGAATGCTCTAAATGAGAATCTTGCGCTTTTTTAAAACCCTCTTGTAATGCTAATGCACATTCTTTTGCTTGAGAGGGAGTAAAAACCAAAGTCGCATTTATATTTATCCCTTTTGTGGCAAGCGCATTCATTATTTCATATCCTGCAAAAGTAGCTGGCACTTTTATCATCACATTTGGCATAGCAATACTATGATACAATCTCACGCCTTCATCTACGCTTTGTGCAACATCATCACACAAAAGTGGGTCAATTTCAAGACTAATAAAACCTTGCGTCGGATTACTCTCCCACAAATATTTAAGTATCTGTGCTGCCCGGTGAATATCTTCAAGAGCAAGATGTTCATAAATTTCTTTTGGATTTTTCCCCTTTAATTTAGCAATAGCATTTTGATACACAGGACTCTTAAGAGCTTGAGCGAAAATACTTGGATTGCTTGTGGCTCCATTTATTAGCCCTGAATCTACGAGTTTGCTAAACTCATTTTCTAAGAAATCTCTTTGTATGAAATCACACCATAAACTAAAATCAATACTATGCACTCTTGCTCCTTATTTAAAATAATGGCTATTTTATAAGAATAAAATGGCAATATTACATTAAAAAAATTAGGAGAAGCTTATGCAGTATAAATTAATGATGTGCGGCTTTAGCGCTATGTGTGAAGATATGCAAGAAGTGCAAGATAGACTTAAGGTTATTCCCGTGGAACGAGCAGAGCTTGAAAGCTCGGCGTGCTATGTATTTGATTTGTATTCAGCACAAAAATATGAAATAATCCCCACACCAAAAGGCTGGGTAATACAAGGCTATGAAGAATAATTGCATTTTTATGCAATAAATTTATTTTGACTATACAAAGTGATACATTAAGGTTCTCTTATAACCTAAAAGCTTTCGTTTTTAGAGAATTTTTATTACTTATGTAGTTTTTATTGCTACAATAAAAGGCTTTTTTAGTAGCAATTTTTTCTTAAATAGGAGTTTCTTATGAGTTATACAAAATATCAAAGAGGCTATTTTATGCCTCCTACGCCGTCTTTAGAATGGAGCAAAAAAGAATATATTGCCAAAGCACCAATTTGGTGCAGCGTGGATTTACGCGATGGGAATCAAGCCCTTATCACGCCTATGAGCCTAGAAGAAAAAATTACATTTTTTAAACTGCTACTAAAAGTTGGATTTAAAGAAATTGAGGTGGGATTTCCTGCAGCGAGTGAAACAGAATATCGCTTTTTGCGCACATTGATTGAAGAGGATCTTATTCCTGATGATGTAAGCGTGCAGGTGCTTACTCAAGCACGAGAACATATCATTAAAAAAACTTTCGAAAGTCTTGAGGGCTGCAAAAATGCTATCGTGCACGTATATAATTCCACCTCTTATGCCCAAAGAGAACAAGTCTTTAGAAAATCAAAAGATGAGATAAAACACATTGCGTGTGAAGGAGCAATATGCCTTAAAGAAAGTGCAGCAGCCACAAAAGGTAATTTTAGGTTTGAATATTCTCCAGAGAGTTTTAGTGGCACAGAAGTAGATTATGCACTTGAAGTGTGTAATGCTGTCATTGATATTTTTGAGCCTACACTAGAAAAAAAGCTTATTATTAATCTCCCTGTAACTGTGGAAATGAGCTTACCTCATATCTATGCAAGTCAAGTGGAATATATGTCAAAGCATCTCAAAAACAGAGAAAATGTGCTTATTTCTCTCCACCCGCATAATGATAGAGGCTGTGCCATAGCAGATGCAGAATTAGGCTTGCTCGCAGGTGCGGATAGAATCGAAGGCACACTTTTTGGCAATGGTGAGCGCACGGGAAATGTGGATATTATCACTCTTGCGATGAATATGCACTCACACGGCGTAGATCCTAAACTTGATTTTAGCAATATCCCCTCCATTTGCGATGTATATGAAAAAGTAACAAAAATGCAGGTGTATGAACGACAACCATATTCAGGCAAACTCGTATTTGCAGCATTTTCAGGCTCTCATCAAGATGCTATTGCCAAAGGTATGGCATATCACAAAGAACATAATTTAAGCACTTGGAGTGTGCCTTATTTGCCCATTGATCCAAAAGATGTAGGGCGCGTATATGAAAGCGATGTGATACGTATTAATTCTCAAAGTGGCAAAGGTGGGATTGCCTATATTTTGCACCATCATTATGGTGTGAATCTTCCGCCACTTTTTAGAGAGGAGTTTTCTTATTATGTGAAAAATATTTCTGACAAAGCTCACAAAGAACTAAGCCCTGATGAAATTTGTGAGATTTTTCAAAATGATTTTGTAAATCTCAACAATACGCTTTGTGTGCAAGATTTTCATTTTACACACATAGATTCTAAACCTTCGCAAGAATTTAATGTAAAATTACACATTCTTTACGCAAAAGAAAATTCTAAAACACAACAAGAAATCACGGGTAAAGGCAATGGGCGGCTTGATAGTATTGCGAATGCTTTAAGAGAGCATTTGAATTTAGACTTTGAAATCATTGATTACAGCGAACATTCGCTTAAAAAAGGTTCTACTTCACAAGCTGTCTCATATGTGCAAATAGAGAGCAAAGGAAAAAAATGCTTTGGAGTAGGTATTGATAATGATATTATTACTGCATCTATATATGGGCTTGTAAGTGCCCTTAATCGCATTATATAAAACTAAGGAGGAACTATGGGAATGACGATGTCACAAAAAATTCTTGCTGATAGAGCAGGGTTAGAATCTGTGCGCCCTAATGATTTAATTATGGCAAAACTTGATATGGTGCTTGGCAATGACATTACCACACCGGTGGCGATTAACGCTTTCAAGGAAGCAAAATTTCAAAAAGTTTTTGACAAAGATAAAATTTCACTTGTAATGGATCATTTCGCACCTAATAAAGATATCAAAGCAGCTACACAAAGTGCTCAATGCCGATGTTTTGCCAAAGATTTTGATATTTCTCATTATTATGATGTGGGCAATATGGGCGTAGAACACGCGCTCTTGCCAGAACAAGGCATTGTAACTATTGGAGACCTTATCATTGGTGCAGATTCTCATACCTGCACTTATGGGGCATTAGGTGCGTTTTCAACAGGGGTAGGCTCTACTGATATGGCTGTGGGTATGGCAACAGGACAAGCGTGGTTTAAAGTGCCTTATGCTATAAAATTTAACCTCAAGGGCAAACTGCGTCCTTATGTCAGTGGTAAAGATGTGATTTTACATATTATTGGCAAAATTGGCGTTGATGGTGCGCTGTATAAAAGTATGGAATTTGGTGGAGAGGGATTAAAAAATCTTACCATTGATGATAGGCTTTGCATTGCAAATATGGCAATAGAAGCAGGAGCAAAAAATGGTATTTTTGAGGTTGATGATATTACAATTAGTTATGCCAAAGGGCGCACAAAGAGAGATTTTAGAATCTACAAAGCAGATGTTGATGCGGAGTATGAGCAAGTTTTTGATATTGACTTAGATTCTATCAATCACACAGTGGCATTTCCACATTTGCCTGAAAACACAAAAGAAAAAGATGATTGGGGCGAAATCAAAATTGACCAAGTTGTCATTGGCTCCTGCACAAATGGGAGATTAAGCGATATGGCAGTGGCTGCAGAGATTCTAAAGGATAAAACCATTGCAAAAAATACACGCTGTATTATTATCCCTGCTACTCAAAATATTTACCTAGAGTGCATCAATCGTGGATATTTAGAAACCTTTATCAAAGCTGGGGCTGTTGTCTCTACACCTACTTGCGGACCTTGTCTTGGCGGACATATGGGGATTTTAGCGGCAAATGAAAAATGTGTCTCTACGACTAATCGTAACTTTGTAGGCAGAATGGGACATATCACAAGTGAAGTCTATCTCTCCTCGCCTGAAGTGGCAGCAGCAAGTGCTGTAAGAGGGATTTTAAGTGCGCCACAAGATATAGCCTAGCTAATGACTTAATAGCACAAAAAAGCAAAATAATAATCTTTAAGGAGTGTAAAATATGAAAGCACAGGGTTTTGTCCATAAATATGGCGATAATGTAGATACAGATGTCATTATACCAGCGCGGTATCTTAATACTGCTGATCATAAAGAACTCGCGAATCATTGTATGGAGGATATTGATAAGGATTTTGTTGCCAAAGTCAAAGAGGGCGATATTATGGTGGGAGGTTGGAATTTTGGCTGTGGGAGTAGCAGAGAACACGCACCTATTGCCATTAAAGCAAGTGGGATTTCGTGTATTATCGCTAAATCTTTTGCGCGCATTTTTTATCGCAATGCCATTAACATTGGACTTGCAATTATAGAATCTGAAGAAGTAGCACAAAGCCTAGAAAATGGCGATGAGGTAGCTATTGATTTTGATAAGGGTATCATTACAAATTGCAAAAATAATCAACAATTTAGCACCACACCTTTTCCACCTTTTATCCAAGAAATCATCAATGCAAATGGGTATTTAAATTGGATTAGCAAACAAAAGGCAAATGCCTAATATATAAGGAGGAGATATGCAAAAACGCATTGCAGTAATATATGGTGATGGTATTGGCAAAGAAGTCATCACACAGGCATTAAAGATTCTAAAAGCAGTAGCAAAAAAATATGAGCATACATTCATATTTGAAGAGGTTTTGGCAGGTGGAGCTGCCATTGATGAATGCGGGGAATGTCTCCCAATGAAAAGTTTGCAAATTTGCAAACAAAGCGATAGTGTGCTTTTGGGTGCAGTAGGTGGTCCCAAATGGGATAATGAGCCTAGCCATAATCGCCCAGAAAAAGCGCTTCTTACATTGCGAAAAGAGCTAGGATTATTTGCCAATATCCGTCCAGCGACACTTTTACCCCAACTAAGCAAAGCTAGTCCATTAAAAGATGAGATTTTAAATCGTGGCATTGATTTTATCATTGTGCGCGAACTCATCGGTGGAGTATATTTTGGCGAACATAAGCTAGAAGAAATCAATGGTGAAAAAGTAGCAAGTGATGCGATGACTTATAGTGCTTCACAGATAGAATCCATTGCGAAAGTTGCTTTTAATATTGCTAGAAATCGCAAAAAAGAAATTGTTTGCGTTGATAAAGCAAATGTGTTAAGTTCTTCAAGATTGTGGCGAGAAGTGGTAGATAAAGTGGCTCAAAACTACAAAGATGTGCATCTTAGCTATATGTATGTAGATAATGCAGCAATGCAAATTTGTCGTGCACCGAGCCAATTTGATGTGATTCTCACTGAAAATATGTTTGGCGATATTCTAAGTGATGAGGCAAGTATCATTACTGGCACTATTGGCGTTATTCCTTCCGCTTCTCTCTCAAATGGCACTTTGGGTATGTATGAGCCTATACACGGTAGTGCGCCCGATATTGCAGGGCAAGATAAAGCAAATCCCATAGGGACAATTCTATCTGCAGCGATGATGTTAGAGCTTTCATTTGGATTAACAAAAGAGAGTGAGGTGATACAAAAAGCAGTGCAAAATGCACTTGATAAAGGCTACCGCACAGGAGATATGATGAGTGAGGGAATGCAGCTTGTAGGCTGTGAGCAAATGGGTGATGTGATTTTAGAATCGGTTATATAATGTTGCCTAAATGGACTAAAAGAGCTTTAAAATTGATGCTAGGATTAAATATCCTCTTTGCTTTGCTCGTTGGATTTTCTTATACTGAAAAATGGATAAATAATCATATTTTTTACACCACAGAAGTTTATGAGGGACTCTAGGCGACCCTAACCCTGATGAATATGTTTTAAAAATAGATAATCTTATTTTGCCTCTTACAAAACAACTTGCATTTGGCCTAATGTTCAATAATGCTATTTACCTAGAGAATATTCCTGATGGCAAAGCGTATATATTTAAATGGTTTTTTGGAAATGTGGGGAGAAATTAAAAATAACAAAAAAAATGGACTTTGGTATAATACAAATTGGCGAAATAAAAAAGAAGTATATAAAGATGGGGAGCTTTTAGAATCTCTTGCAGATTCCAAAAAGAAATAAAAATGAAAAAATCTATAGATACCATAATAGATATATGTATTGCATTATTTAGTATTATTATTTGTGGGATTGTTTCACTTTGCTTTTGGTTTTACATAAGTCTGTTAGAAAAAGAATCTGATTTATATTTATATTTTATAATATTATCTTTATTAATTTGTAAGGTTTTTGGATTTAAATCTTAAACGTAATAATCTCACAAGGAATCCTATGCTCTTCTCCTCCTATATCTTTATACTTGCTTTTTTACCCATAAGCTTATTAGGATTTTATACATTAAGGGCTATGAAGTGCTACTCTCTTGCTAAAGTATTTCTCATTGGTGCAAGTGTATTTTTTTATGGATATTTTAAAGTTGAATATATCTTTATCCTCATCTTTTCTATGTTGGTTAATTTCTCCTTAGCTCATTTTATCCTAAAAGCAACGGGGGGGGGGGAAGCAGTATTTAATTATAGGCATTATCTTTAATCTCTCTTTATTAGGATTTTTTAAATACACTGATTTTTTTTTAGAGAATTTCAATCTCTTTTCCAATCTTTTAGAACTTGATTTTAATATTCCCTTACCTCATATTCTTTTACCTCTTGCTCTCTCCTTTGTAACCTTTCAACAAATTGCTTTTTTAATAGATTGTTATAAAAAAGTAGATATAAGTGATATGCAAGAGGTAAAAGAACGATGCCAAAGTGAGAAATTAGATTCTCAAACCTCAATCAACTTCCTAGATTATGCTCTTTTTATCTGTTTTTTCCCTCAACTCATTGCTGGTCCTATTGTGCATCATAAAGAGATGATGCCTCAATTCCATAGCCTCTTTTTACACTCTTTAAATGCTAAAGTATGGGAGCATTGTGCAAAGGGACTTTTTATCTTCTCCATTGGATTATTTAAAAAAGTATTCATTGCAGATTCTTTTGCAAAGTGGGCAAATGCTGGATTTAATGTTGTAGAAAATGGAGGAGTATTAAATATTGCAGAATCTTGGGCTACTTCACTCTCTTATACTTTCCAACTCTACTTTGATTTTAGTGGATATGCTGATATGGCAATAGGTTTAGGATTATTCTTTGGGATAATGTTGCCTCTTAATTTTAATTCTCCTTATAAGTCTTTAAATATCAGTGAGTTTTGGCGCAGATGGCATATAACGCTCGGGAGATTTTTAAAAGAATATGTCTATATTCCTCTTGGAGGGAATAAAAATACAAAGTATCAACACAGCAGATTCTATACTACCATTAATCAACTCCTTACACTTAGAAATCTTTTTATTGTAGCCTTTCTTAGTGGCATTTGGCACGGAGCAGGCTATGGATTTATAATATGGGGGATACTACACGGAAGTGCAATGTGCATTCATAGAATCTATACTTGGAGTATAAAGAGCATAAGAGGAAAGATAGAGATTTCTTTATCAAAAGACAAAGTCAATGTTAAAGACAATAAAGCAAGTGTGAGTTTCAATGCTGCTTCTGTTATATCTACACATATATCTCATAAATATAAACTTATCTTTTTACATTGTTTAGATACTAAAGTATATAAGTTTTTATGTTGGTTTATTACTTTTAACTTTATAAATATCACTTGGATATTTTTTAGAAGTGAGAATGTAAGTGGAGCAATCAATCTACTTAAAGGAATGTTTGGGATTACTTGGGTGGAATTGCCCCTAAAGGCACATCATATGCCTGCACTCTTAGAACATATTGGTGGAAGGAATGATACGATTATTTATATTATCTTAGGGTTTGTGGTATGTGTGGGAATGAGGAATGGTGTGGAGAGGTTGGAAGGGTTTAGAACGAATGTTTTTAATGCCATTCTTGCAGCTGTATTCTTATGTTACTCTTTATTTGTATTGGGGAGTAACCCCTACACTGAATTTATTTATTTCAATTTTTAAAGACATAAAATGAAAAAATTAAAGAATTTTGCTCAACAAACTATGAATGAAAGAAAATGGATTGTAAGCATACTTTCTTGTGTGACGTGTTTTCTTGGCATTATAGCCTGTTTAAACCTTGCCATTGATCCTTATTTCTTATATGGAACACCCTCTCATAAATATAATTATTTTTTCAACAGCATTAATGAAAGGGTAGAAAAGGTGAATAGGATTTATTATAACAAAAGAGAATCTTATGATAGTGTTTTGCTCGGTAGCTCTAGGGCAACTTATGTTAATCAATATGATTTTGAGGGTAAAAAATGTTTTAATTTTGCTGCAGGGGGTATGGTTCCCTTTGAATATGAATACTATTTGGATTTAATGAAACAAAAAGGACATTCTTTACATACAATTTACTTACAAATAGATTTTTTTGGTTCTAATACTTTAGATAAACAAACAGCTAAAGATAGGGTTAATATAGCATTTGAGCCATTAAATAATCCTTTTAATAGAATCCAAAATATATTTACTGCAAATAAACAATTAAAGGATATTCTAGTAATTAACTTTAACCGAAAACGCAAGGGTGATACATATTATGCAAAAAACGATAAATACTATTCTAGAAATAATATAAAATATCAAGAGAGAATAGAGGAAAAACACAGAATCCCAACTTTAAAATATGGACTAAAGGCATTAAATTTAGGATTTGTTGGAGATAAATATAACTTTGATGAAGAAGTATTAAGAAATATTCTTATCAATGTAAAATCTCATAATCCAAACTCTCAATTTGTAGTTTATACTTCCCCTATACCTGTGATTTTACTCGCAGCTGAAATTAATTTTGCCAAAAGATGGGAAGAGTATAAACAATGGATAAGAATCCATATTGAAGTGTTTGGTGGGATTTATCAGTTTATGGGATTTAATGAAATCACGCAAAATTATAAACAACATCATTTTGACCATTCTCATTTTTATCCCTATGTAGGGAAAATGATTGCTAAAACATTGACTTCAAAAGATTTCACGCCTATAAAAGATTTTGGCATTTATTTGGATTCTCAAAATGTTGAAAACTACTTTACAGAGCTAGAATCAAAACTAAAAAACTATGATATGAACGAGATTATAGAGATTATGAATGATGAGAGTATAAAAACTAATTAGATTCTGTAGAATCTACACATCAAGGTGTTTTACATCTTTAGCGTGCTCTTGTATATAAGCTCTTCGTGGCTCTACCTCATCACCCATAAAAAGTGTGAAAATTTCATCAGTGTTTATGTCATTATCAATTTTAACACGCAAAAGTGTGCGATTTTGTGGAATCATTGTTGTTTCCCATAATTGATCTGGATTCATCTCTCCTAAACCTTTGTATCTTTGGATATAAGCATCTTTTTTTGCACTTTCCTCAATTCTCTCTAAGAAAACAATCATATCTTCATCATTTAAAAATCCTAAATCTCTATCGGCAATTTTCTTATAAATAAATCGTGCTTCTTGGAAGAAATTATCCATAAAAAGTGTGTCATTAATGCTAAGCTCTACAAGTCCAACTTTTGTTTGCACATAAAGCGTAATTTGTTCCTGTGCAGTTGTTTTATTTAAAATATTGCATTCTTTGCTTATAAGATAAGATTCTATATTTTGACTTAATGCTTTAAGCTCTAATGTATCAAACTGCTCATTTTCAACCAAATAACGCACAACTTCAATCATCGGATAACGTTTTTCTAGCTCCTTGAGGATTGAACGATAATGTGAAATAAATTTAAGAATCTCAAGTAATTCACGGTTACCAACACCCTCAAACTTGAAATTTTCAATGCCATTTTCAATTAAGTATTCGCTTAAAGCACGTTCATCTTTAAGATATATTTCTTTTTTGCCCTTTTTATAACGATAAAGTGGCGGTTGAGCAATATAAATATGTCCATTTTCGACTAAGGGTTTTAAATAACGATAGAAAAATGTCATTAAAAGCGTTTGTATATGGCTTCCATCAACATCTGCATCTGTCATAATAATAATTTTGTGATAACGCAATTTTTCTATATTAAATTCTTCACCTATACCACAACCAAAAGCAGTAATCATATTTTTAATTTCATCAGATTTCAAAATCTTATCAAGACGAGATTTTTCAACATTAAGAATTTTTCCACGCAATGGCAAGATTGCTTGGAAAGTCCTATCACGTCCTTGTTTTGCACTTCCACCAGCACTATCACCTTCTACAAGATAAATTTCTGACACACTCGGATCTTTACTTTGGCAATCTGCAAGCTTACCGGGCAAAGTGCCAACAGAAAAACTTTCTTTCTTACGCGTTAAATCACGAGCTTTTTTAGCAGCCTCTCTCCCGCGCGCCGCCATAATAGCTTTTTGCATAATAGCCTTAGCTTCATTAGGATTTTCTTCAAAGAATTTTGAAAGTTTTTCATAAGTGAGCTTTTGCACAATAGGCTTAACAAAAGAGCTTCCAAGTTTGCCTTTAGTTTGTCCTTCAAATTGAGGATCAATAATTTTAGTAGAAATAATCGCCACAAGCCCTTCACGCACATCTTCACCACTTACTTTTGCATCTTTTTCACGTGCATTTGCATTTGCTTCAATATAATTCATAATCGCACGGCTCAATCCTGCTCTAAATCCTGCCTCGTGTGTTCCTCCATCAGGTGTGCGAATATTATTTACAAAACTTAAAAGTTTTTCATCATAGCCTTCATTATAAGCAAGAGCGATTTCAATTTCACTCTCTTGCTCTGTAGCCTCAAAACTTATAATTGATGAAATAAGTGGCTTTTTATTTACATCTTGAATAAATTGTTTTAGCCCCCCTTCAAAGTGATAGATTTCTTCAAATTGTGTGCGTTCATCTTTAAATTGAATGGTAATATTATGGTTAAGATATGCCATTTCTTTGAATCTACGAACAAGAATATCTTTATCAAATTCAAGCACTTCCATTACTTCTCCATCAGGGAAGAACTCAATGGTGGTGCCGTGTTTTTTAGTATTACCGATAACTTCTAAATCGCTTTGAGGGATACCTTTAGCAAACTCTTGACGATAAATATGTCCATTTTTTTTGATAGTCATAATAAGACGTTTAGAAAGAGCATTCACTACACTTACACCTACTCCGTGTAATCCGCCAGAAACTTTGTAAGTATCCTGGTCAAACTTTCCACCTGCGTGAAGTGTTGTAAGAACGAGTGTGGCTGCAGGAAGATTTTCAGTAGGATGAATATCTACTGGGATTCCGCGTCCATTATCTTCAATAATAGCACTGCCTTCCATAGTGAGAGTAATATTGATTTTATCACAATACCCTGCCATAGCTTCATCTATTGAATTATCTACTACTTCATAAATCATATGATGCAATCCACCAGAGTTTGTATCACCAATATACATACCAGGGCGTTTTCGGACAGCTTCTAAGCCTTTTAAAACTTTAATATTACTTGCTTGATATTCTTTTTTTTCCATTGATATGAGCTCCGTTTTTTAATTTTAGAGAATCACAGGCATAATAACAGTTGAAAAATTCTCACTCATTACTACAAATGGTGTATTTGGTTCATTAATACAAAGCGTAAATTCATTTGCATCAATTTGTGAAAGAAAATCTAAGATATATTTAGAGTTAATGCCAAGCGTAAGATTTTCAATGTTTGTTTGCACTTCAATTTGTGTAGAAGCTTCACCACTTTCTTCATTAAGAGATTCAAAAAGCACTTCATTTGGAGAAAGAGTAATTTTGATGTTATTTGCAAGTGATTTGACGAATTGTAAAGCATCAACAAATTTGTCTTTGGGAAGCACGATTTTATGTTTGAATTCTTTGGGAATGATTTTCTCATAATCAGGATATTTACCACTGATAAGTTTTGTATAAAAGGTATAATCATTGTTTTTAAGAATTAAATGTGTAGGATTGTGATAAATTTCAAGTGTATCTACAAAGAGTTTTTGTATTTCATTAATTGCTTTTTTTGGTATCACAAGTGAGAGAGCATTAATAGATGGGTTTTTATATTCAATGAGCGCAAGTCGTCTTGTATCAGTAGCTACAAAATTAAAACTATAATCTTTAATGTCAAGTAGAGAACCATTAAGCTCGTATTTTGGATTATTTGTATCTACAGCAGGATTGATTTTTTTAATGGAATTGAGAAATTTATCAGATTCTATATTAATTTGTGCATTTGCATCATACTCTGGGAATTTTGGGAATTCGTCAGCATTAAACATAGGGAGTTTTGTGCGTGCTTTCCCTTGAGATATGTGAAGAGAATCTTGTTTTGTTTCGATAGTAACATTGTCGTCTTTGAGGCGTTTAATAATATCAAGAATCTGTTTTCCATTGACTGTGGCATTTCCCTGTGCTTGACAAGGAATGTTGATGTAGGATTCAAGCCAAATTTCATAATCTGTGGCTTTAAGGAGAAGTTTATCATCTTGTGCTTCAAAGTAGATATGAGAGGTAATTTGAGATCTGTCTCTTTTGTCAAGGAAATTTTGGCAGTTTGTGAGGATTGTTTCTAATGAGCTTTTTGGAAGTGAGATTTTCATCTGCAATGTCCTTTGTAATAGAATTATTTTAAAGTAGGGGTAGTAGGGAAAGTGAAAAAGTGAAAAAGTGCTACTAATCCGCCTATACTTTTATATTTAAATGTGAAAATTAAAGAGTTATTTTTCACATTATTTCACTTTATTATAACTTAAAAATTCTTAGAGTTTGGATAATTTCTATTTTAGATTACAAGCTTTTGTTATAATTTCTTTCTTTAGATTTTCTGTATATTTTATAATTACATGGTGTATGATGGATTTTAGGATTAGTTTTCAAGGAGATAGGGCACTTATAGAGCTTCAAGGTAGATGTGATTATTCATTGTCTAAAAAACAACGAGAAGCTTTGAGTGAAGCTATTATTTCTCAACATAAGCTCACTATTGATTTTAAGCGAGTTTCAAAAGCAGATTTTGTTTTTTGTGCATTTATTTATGGGCTTATTGTAGATAAGGACACACAAATTATAGGCACAAATACTCGAACAAATGAGATTTTTCAAACTCTTTCTTCTTCGTTACCAAAAGAGAATGAAGAAAATGCTATTAATAATGCTTTTTCGTTAAAGATTTCACATATGGTTTTAATTCCTTTAGGGAAACGTATAGAGCAATTTTTTGAAAGCTTTTTAAATTTTTTAAATTTTTGTGGTATGTGTCTGTGGTATTTTTTTCTTTCACTTCTCTCACCACGCCGTTTTAAATGCGGCTCTATATTTTATCATATGAATGAAGCAGGATTCAAAGCTTTACCAGTTGCTTTGCTTACAGCTTTTATTGTCAGTTATGCAATTGCTTTACAAGGGGTATTGCAATTAGAAAAAATGGGTGTTCCTTTAATGAGCGTGGAGATAGTAGCAAAACTATCTTTGCGTGAATTAGGACCTTTTATTTTAGCTATTGTCATTGCTGGGCGGAGTTCATCAGCCTTTAGCGCACAACTTGGTGTAATGAATCTTACAGAAGAAAATGATGCACTTAAAACGATGAATCTAAGCCTCTTTGATTACCTTATATTACCGCGAGTTTTAGCACTTATAATTGTAATGCCTTTATTAGTTTTCTTGGCTGATAGTGTGAGTTTATTTGCAGCAATGCTTGCAGTAAAAATGCAAACAGGCATAAATTTTATGCAATATTTGGAGAGATTCTATGAATATGTGGGTATTAATCACTTTTTAGTAGGAATGATAAAGGCACCATTTTTTGGAGCGGCTATTGCTCTTGTAGGCTGTTTTCGTGGATTGTATGTCAAAGGTGATACAGAATCTATAGGGCTTGAGACAACAAAAAGTGTAGTTAATGCTCTTTTTTGGGTCATTTTAATTAATGCAATATTTTCAGTTATTACAACAAGGCTTGATATATGAGTATTATTAAAGTGCGTGAGCTTTATACACAATATGGTGATGTTATTATTCACAATGGGATTAGTTTTGATGTGAAAAAAGGTGAAATTTTTGGTATCTTAGGTGGAAGTGGAAGTGGTAAAAGCACATTGCTTAAAAATATGCTTTTTTTGGAAAAACCAACTTCTGGAAAAATTGAATTTTTTGGAGAAAATATTTGGGCATTACCTGAAGATAAACGAGGGAGGATTCTTAATCGCTGTGGAGTGATGTTTCAATTTGGAGCATTGTTTTCATCAATGAATGTGCTTGATAATGTGGCTTTTTTACTTACTCAAAAAAGCCATTATGATACCCTAACTATTAATAGAATCTCAAAGATGTGGTTAGAGTTAGTAGGCTTATCTAAGGAAGTAGCTTATAAATATCCTTATGAGCTCTCTGGTGGTATGAAAAAGCGTGTAGCACTTGCACGAGCTTTAGCCCTTAGTCCTGATATTTTATTTTTAGATGAACCTACAAGCGGGCTTGATTTACAAAGTTCGGAACGATTTGACACTTTGATTATTAAGCTTAAAGAAGTATTGAAAATTACGATTGTAATGGTAACACACGATTTAGATTCTATTAAAGATAGTGTAGATAGATTGATTTTACTTGAAGATAAGCATATTGTATTTGAAGGCACATTGTCTGAACTTTATCATCAAAAACAGCAAGGAGATAATCAGGCAAAAATCTTTTCAGGACAACGAGGGATAAGATTTTGGCAAAGTTTTGAAGAAAATATATCAAAAGGAGATAATAAATGGAACGCAATGTAAAATATGTGTGGATTGCCACACTCTTTTTTATTATTTTGATATTAATGGTTGCTTTTATATTGTGGCTTAATCGTTTTGAAATAGATTCTACACGATATACACAATATTATGCATATAGCTCTGATGAAGTAAGTGGTGTCAGCGCAAATACACCTATACGTTACAAAGGTATTAGTGTTGGAAGAGTGCAATCTGTAAGCTTTAAAGATATTAAAGAAGGCACAATACAAATTCAAATGCTTATAGATTCTCAATTATATGTGCGTGAAAATGCTAAAGTCATCATTAGCTCTCAAGGATTGGCAGGAGCGAATTATCTTTCACTTATTCAAAGCAATGGAGGAGAATTGCTTCAAAAAAATAGCGAGGGCAAAAAGGTGCTTGAGCTTGATAAGGGAAGTATTGAAAAGATTATGAGCAAAGCAAGTGAGCTAAGTGATGATATGGCATCTTTACTTAAAAGTCTTAATAATGGTTTGAATGAAGAAAATCTCCAAGAAATTAATATAATGATTAAAGAATTAAGCAACTCTGCACACAATCTCCAAAACATAAGCGCGCAAATGAATAAAAATATGCAAAGAGGTGAATATAATTTACGTGAGATTCTCACTCCTACACTCTTTCAGCTTCAAGGGAGCTTGCAAGATATGAGCAAATTTTTTAACCAAGCTTCATCATTTATAGACAAAATGGACAAAGACCCTTATAATAGTCTCTTTGGTAAGCAAAATCAATCCTCACAAAAGGATAAAAAATGAGATTGTATATTTTATGCCTATGTATATTTATGTTTGGAGGCTGTGTTGATATTAAGATTGCCTCTGAAATGCAAAAAATAGAGTATTTTACTCTGCATACACCAGATACACAAAAACAAGGAGAACAAGCGTGTAAGGTTCTTAATTCTAAAAACATCGGATTGCTTGATATATATGCCTCTACGCCTTTTGATAGTAATTCATTGATACTATTTGATAGCAAAACTTTGCAAGTGAGTGAGATTAAAGGAAAAAAGTGGATAAATTCTCCAAAAGAAATGCTTAAATTTAAACTTCTCTCAAAGCTACAAAACAAATGTTTTCAAGTATCTATCCAGCCCTTTGGCACGCAAAAATTTGATAAGATTCTTAAAATATCTCTTTTATCTTTGCAAGTGCTTAATGAAAAAGGAACTTATAGCGCACAAATAAGTGTATTTTATGAGGTTATGGATATGAAAACATATATTCATAATAAAAGTGCCACTCTTACTTCTAAAGTGCCTTTAGATTCTATTTCTGACCAAAATATCGCTCTTGGATTTGCCCGTGCAAGTGATGAGGTGCTTGATAAAGTATTAAAAGCATTATAATTTTTTCAACATTCTTGCACACAATCTTGAAAAATAAAACGATGTTCTTCTGGCAATGCGTTAAATATGCTAAAGGCTAAAGCACGAATCTCCCAAAGCGCAGATTTAGAAGTGCGTAAAGAAAGGAAATTTTGCAAACTTCGTGCATTAATACTAAAACTTAGCTCTGTGCGATAAGATTCTGGCATAGCAAATTTAGCGACGTCATTGCTGACATTATTACACAAAATCTCGCGTAAGTTTTCAAGTGCTTTAAGTGAGGCAATATCAACTTCCTTATTATTTGTAAAAACAACAAATTGCTCTGCACGAGCAAGATTCTCATCATTAACAGGGAGAAAGCTTGGAAGGTTTTTTAGTTCTTTGAGTGTATAACGCGATGATTTTACGCTATAGCTTGCGAGGCGATGACGCGCAAGTTCTTGCAAACACGCTCGTGAAATCCCTTTAATATAAAAATTATAATATAAATGTTCCAAAGTGCTTGCGTGTTTAAATTTATTGCCCACTCTATCAATGAGTTCAATGTCTTTTTCTCCACCATTATCGCCCTTATCAAAGCTCTGCCAGCAGGTGCGAATGGCATTGCTGCAAATATGCAATGGTGTGTAATGCAAAAGAGTGATAATGATATTGCAAGGTATGGTTTTTTCCATTAGGGATTCCTTTTAGGATATTGTGAGGTTTGCTTGAATACAATCTTAACGCAATTTAAAAAATTTAATATAAATGAGGTATAAATGATTTGGCTTGATATTATTGACCCAAAATATGTGTTGTTTTTTAAATCACTTATTCCACAGCTTGAGGCATTAGATTCTGTCATTGTAACCACTCGCAAAAGCAAGGATTATGATGAGTGCGCAAGGCTTTTAGAGCTTTTTAATATAGAATCTTATGCCATTGGTGGATATGGTGGAGCGAGCAAACTAGGCAAATTTGAAGCAAGGCTTAGTCGTCAAAAAGGTTTTTTAAAGCTTTTTAATAAGCTTGGGGAGATACCTAGTATTTTCATTACAGGCGCAAGTGTTGATGGTGTGCAATGTGCTTTTGGTTTAGGCATACCTGTGGTGCATTTTGCTGATACTCCTGTGGCAGGAGAGCATTTCTGCCTTAAGGATTTAACAATTTTATCAAGGCTTACCTTGCCACTTTCCACACTTGTTTTTCACCCTTTTGTCGTGCCCCAAATTTGTTATACAAGTTTAGGCTTACAACCTAGTCAAGTTATTTCTTATAATTTTATTGATGTAGCAGTGTGGCTACAAGATGTGCCGCTCTCATTTTCACCAAATTGCAAACAAAAAGCAGATTTTTGCTCTCATTTGGGATTATATGAGAATTTGCCCATTATTCTTGTGCGTGAAGAAGAATACAAAGCACATTATGTGAAGCAAAAGCTACCGATTATTTATCAGAGTATTGCACACTTAGCGCAAAGTGGAAAGGCGAATATACTCATAATGCCTCGCTATGGAGAGCAGGAATTAGAATCTCTTTTTGGCAAGGAAAAATATGTGAAGATTCTCACGCAAAAGTTTGAACCCAAAGCATTTTATCCTTTTATAGATGTGCTTCTTGGAGGTGGAGGGACGATGAATCTTGAAGCTTGTTATTTGGGTATACCTGTGATTTCAACGCGCTCACTTTTGCTATTTCACGATAGATTCTTGCTTGAGCACAATCTTATGCGCCACGCTAAGAGTGTGGAGGAGGTAATGAAATTTTTAGATGAGATACTTTGTTCTTTAAGTCCTAAGTCCAAAAGAGATGATTTGTTTGCGCCAAATGGTGCAGATTTTAGCACGATTTTGCCTCACATTAAGTCCCTTATTAAGCACTCATAGCGTGCGCACTCATATCCCACATAGGCACAAATACGCCCAAAGCTAGAAATAAAAGTAGCATACCCATACAAAGGCTCAAAATTGGCTCAATAAGTGAAATGAGAAAATCTATTTTTTCTTGGGCAATTTCCTCAAATCGTTTAGCGCATACTTCAAGCATTTCAGGAAGTTTGCCACTTTGTTCTCCAGCAGCAAGAAGAGCCAAAGAAATTTCATCAAGCATTTCTTCTTGTATAAGCGCTAAAGAGAGGCTTTTGCCATTTTTGACATATTCAAGCACTTTGTTAAATTGTGCTTTGAGTGCGAGATTACTTAGTGCATTATTGCTAAGGGAAAGAGCTAAGTCAAGAGGTGTGGCAGATTTGAGCTGTAAAAAGAGCGTGAAAGTGTATTGGTAGAAAAAATTAAGCTTTATAATTTCGCCTACAAAGGGTAAGTGCAAGATTAAAGTATGGATTTTATGCTTAAAGTCTAAAGAGTGTTTATATAATTTTTGCAACCCAAAAGTCATAAAGAGAAGCCCAAGAATAAAAATAAGTCCAAAATGCTCAAAAAAAGATTGCATATAAATGAGAATCCGCGTATAAATAGGTAGATTCACACTTAATTCTTCAAACATTACCAAAAATTCAGGTAGCACAAACATTACAATACCCACAAATGCACCAATAATGCTTATAAGCACAAGCAAAGGATAAAAAAGTGCGCGCTTAACTTTACTTTTGTTTTTGTGTTCCCTTGCAAGATGCGCACTTAGCATTTTAAAAATTTCACCAAGCTCCCCGCTCTTTTCTCCAAGTGCTAGCATACTCCAAGTCATATCGCCAAAAATATGTTTATGTTCTTTAAATGCGACAGAAAGCTTTTGTCCAAGATTCAAACGATAAGCAATTTCAAGTAAAATTCGTTTTAGGGCTATTTTTTTGGTATTTTTAGCACATACTTGAATGACCTCAAGGATTGGCAATGAGGCACAAAGCATAATGGAAATTTGCAAAAAAAGTGCACTTATATCCTGTTTTGTGATTTTGCTATCAAGTTGTAGCATTTGTAGGTGTAAAAATTCAAAGCCACTTAAGGCTTTAATTTCAATAGGATAAATATTATGCTTATGCAAACTTAGCTCCTTAGCATTCTCATACGAGGTTGCAAAGAGTGTTATTTGAATGTGTTGGTTATCTTTAATGCCTTTAATAAGGTATTTTTGTGGCAGTTTTTTCATATTTTGCACACCCTATATACTTCTTCAAAAGAACTTAAACCTTCGCTTGCAATCTTAAATCCATTTTCGAACATACTTTCAAACCCTTTTTCTCGGAGAGATTGTAGAATTTGGGTTTTGTTATGGGGCGATTTGATATAGGTGCGGAGTATATCAGAGTTTTCAAGGCATTCTGCAATAAGCGCACGCCCACTAAATCCCTGCATATTACAATATCCACAGCCACGAGGAGCAAAAAACACACTATCTTTTATTTTATCTTCAAAATGTTGTAGGTTATATTTTATAAGCTTTTGTTTCATATCTTGTGGGGAAAGCGGAATTTTACAATATGGACATAGTTTTCTTACAAGTCTTTGAGAAATGATTAAATGAAGGCTCGAAGCAAGCAAGTAATTCTCTGCTCCCATATCAAGCAGGCGTTCTATTACACTTAAAGAATCATTAGCGTGAAGCGTTGAAAGCACCAAATGTCCAGTTAGTGAGGCTCTTAGTGCAATTTCAAGGCTTTCTTCATCACGTATTTCTCCTACCATTAATACATCAGGGTCGTGTCGCAATAATGCTCTTAGAGCTTTTGCAAAACCGAAGTTATGTTTTTCATTAACGATTACTTGGGTTACGAGTTGCATTTGATATTCAATAGGGTCTTCAAGAGTGATGATTTTTTTAGTTGGAGATTTTATAGACTCTAATATGGCATAAAGTGTAGTAGATTTACCACTTCCTGTAGGTCCTGTAAGTAAAATAATGCCATAAGGGGCGATAATATTGCGCCTAATCATATCTAAATGTGTAGAATTAAAGCCAAGTGATTGAAGAGTGATTGTTTGTGTATTTTTGTTAAGGATTCTAATAACAATAGATTCTCCACCAAAAGCAGGAAGAAAAGAGAGTCGAAAATCATAAGCTTGTGTCCCAAATTCACGGCTAAAGCGTCCATCTTGACTTCGTCGTATTTGGGTAATATCAAGCTCACATTCAAGTTTTAGTCGTGAACTAAGAGCCTCAAAAACATTTGATTCTAGGCTAAAGCGTTCTCTTAGCATACCATCTACGCGTATTCGCACTTTTGCTTTTTGTTTATCTTGTGTATGTTCATATGGCGGAGAATCTTGAATAGTGCTTTGACATTCAAAATGTATATCGCTTGCACCCTCTTCAATGCAAGTTTGTAAGATAAAATCAAGGAGCTGCACCACGATTATATCTTGATTTTCATCTGCATTTTGTGGAGTTTGGTGTTGAGCTAAGAGTGCATTTTTGAGTATGCAGAAATGTTGAAAAATACGTATATGACGTGCTTGTATATCAAAAGCTTCATTTGTGGCAGAGAAAAATTGTATATCTAATTGGGGATAAAGATGTGAAATATGAGCTCGTATAAGCTCAAGTGGTGCTTGTATATTTTTGAGTGCAATGTGTAAATTTTGAGAATCTGCGAAGAAAATTAAACATTGGTGTTTGAGGATAAATTTATATTCAAGGGCATTTAAACACCAAGAACAAAGCGTATGTTCAAGGAGATTCACAGGCGAGAATTGAGCATATACTTTGGGCTGCATCATTGTTCCTTTGGTGCATTTTGAGAATCTTGTATGTCTTTATTATCTATAAGATTCATCTTTTGAATATGCTCTGCTTTTGGACTAGCGGCAGTTTCGTTAGCATCTAATCGCACGATATGGGGTGCTATGATAATAACCATTTCTTGAGTTTCTTTGATATTTTGCTTATAGCTAAAGAAATATTTGACAAAAGGAATATCCCCAAGAATAGGAATTTTACGAGTAGTTTGTCCTTCTGTTTTATCAATTAAGCCACCAAGCACGATTTGCTCACCATCTTTAAGCTGCACAAGTGAGGAAAGTTGTTTGGTGGAAAGATTAGGTGGTGCATTTAGAGCAATTGTTTGATTCTCAATAGAAATATCTTTTGTTTTCGTAATGGAAGGGTTGATTTTAAGAATAATCTTGCCATCTTTAATACTTGGTGTTACATCAAGGAGAATTCCAGCAAAGACAGAGGGAAAGGCTTGAGAGTTATTTTGCACCGAAGTGCCTTGTGTAGTAGTTTGATAAGTGGTGTTTTGTGAATAACGAAGCACACTTCCTACGCTAATAATGGCAGGTTGATTATTGAGGGTAAGGACTTTTGGGTTAGAGATAGATTGGACTTTGCCATAGGTTTGCAAAAACTCTACAATACGATTAATATTTACGCCTTGTGAAAATATATTAATCGCAAATCTGCCTCCACTAGAATCTATGCTTCCGCTACTTGTATTTTGATGCTCTGCGGGAAGTGTCATAATATTGCCAAGTTTATAAAACTCATTCCAATCAATACCATAAGTTTGGTTATCTGTGTGTTGAACATTAAGAATATGTACATCAATAAGCACTTGTTTTTGAATCTTGTCATTAAGCTGCGCTATATATCGCTCAACTCGTTTTATTTGTAATGGAGAAGCCGTAATAGTAAGCAAACCAGCAGCTTTATTGATGATAATATCTTTGTTTTTTCCTTTTAATTCCGACATTTGTGGCTGATATATATCACCGGGAGCATAAGCTACACCTGCGATTTCATTTTGCAACTCGCCCCAAAAATCAATTTCATCAATACTATAAATTTTTGTGCCACTTTTGCCAATGTTGGGATTGCTTGAGGTGGCTTTGTCCATTGCCATTTTATGCGCTTGGGATTGCATTTCAAAATTTGAAAATGCAAGAGGCGCAGAGTTTGTAGTATTGTAAAGAGATTGAACTTGGTTATCTTGTGAGAATACAATATCGGTATTGCTTGAACCTACGCGAGTAGTAGCGATATAGCTAATTTCAAAGGTTTTAGTGAGTAAAAAACCAATTTTAAGCGTGTCTTTTTGCAGGGTGTAGTGAAAATCATTGCCTATAATAAGACTATCAAGGACATTTTTAAGAGATTTGTTTGCAATATGAATAGATGTTTTTTTGTTATCAAGCATAGTTTTGGTATTTTCTTGGAGATATATGACGTTAAGGTGGCATTGTGTAGCAATTTCTTCAATGATTTTACTTAAAGGGGCGTTACTGCCTGAACGAATATTAATGGGTATATCACACGCAAAATCAATAAGTGGGACGAGATAAACACATAAGATAAAAAGCGCATTTTGCCTTTTCATTGGTTTCCTTTTGTTATTTTTTCGCCTATTGCAAGGTTAAATTGCGCTTTTGCTTTTTGCAAAATGACAGATTGAGATTCTATTTTGACAATGAGATAGCCTTCAATATATTCTCCCACATTTAACCATTGTTCGTTAATAAGGGCTTTGCCATTAATAATAGCATTAAGGTGTAAGGGCTGTTGAGATTGAGAATCTTCGTGCCAAAAAGGATTAATAAGAGTGTGCAAAATCTCTTGTGATGGAGATTTGGAGAAATTTTGAGAATCTTTTATAAATGATTGAATGTGTTCAGGGCTAGAATGCGCACCTTGAGCATTTAAAGAAGAGACACTTAAAGGAGTGAGAGTAAAAAAACCGAACAAAAAAGCATATATTTTCATAATAATTCCCTATAAATAGGGTTTTTGGAACGATAGTCTATAACCATTATATTAAAGTGAATGAGCGCATCATTAAAAGGTTTGAACGAGAGTGTATCAACACTGAAAAAACGATGGGATTCTATAAAATAAATCAGTGCCACAATTTCTTCAAAGCTGCCCATTCCCTCTATGCCTAGTGCATCAAGAGTGGCGTGAGGAGAGAACGAAGAGAGCGAGAGTTGGTGTGTTTTAGCAAAATTAATAAGTTCAGACATAAGTGCAAAAGGGTTAAGGTGAGGTTCTTTTGTGTTTTCTTTAAGATAGCTTTGTATGAGGGCAATATTTTCTTGTGTAATACGGAGTTTTTCTTGTATATTTTGGCTTTGCTCTAAATGTGCAGATGTAGCATTTTGAATAGAATCTGAAGAAAGGGCAAACTCTTTAAGCGTATGTGTATGAAGGCGTGAAAGAGCACTATACTTTTCCAATAAAGGCAAATAAATAAAATCAATTACAATAAAACACACACATAAAACTATGGTGGCAGCGAGGAAATATTTTTCCCTTGTGGTTTTGGTGGCGAGGAAATGCTCAAAAGCTTTTTGTATGGCTTGATAGGAATTATAAAGAGGCAAAAATATATTAAATCGCATAATAAATTACCAAGATATGCGAATAAAAACGCGGCGATACTAATTCTTGTTCATTTTGTGCTTTTTGAGAATCTAAGATTGAGGGCGAAGAAGTATGTAAAAAAGCGCGTTGTTGAGATTTTGTATTAAGTTGGGCAAGAAGGGCAGAGAGATGAATTTGAGAAGAAGAACTTGCTGTGAGGGAGGCTATAAATACTTGTGGAGTAAAAGTAAATTCCATATTTTCAAGTTTAATATGTTCTTTATCGCATTGAGCAAAAATATCTCTAATAAAGGCATAACGTTGATTATAACTTTGTTGCCAAAGAGATAGAGTATTCATATCTGCTATAAAGTCATTTTGCTGGGCAAGGAGATGTTCTAAGGTATGTGTGGCTTGAATGTATTCTTTTGTGTTTTCTTTGGGAGCAAAAAGGGCTTCGCTTTGTGCGTTTAGTTGAGCGATGGCAGATTCTAAATGGCGATTATGCAGCATAAAAAGCAAAGGGATAAGGAGCATAAATATTCCAAGTAATATGGCTAGAGTATAATAAAGCTTTTTACGCACATTTGGCTTTAGAGCAAAATGAGGTAAAGTGTGCGACAAGCCTTGAGAAAGCAAATTATCATAAATAGTAACATATTCAAAAGCTAAAATTGCTTTCAGTGTAGCATAATCAAGCCCTTTTGTTTGTGGAGAGAGTTCGCTTAGAGGCAAGATAGAATAAGGCATATCATTATGAGGCAAATTTTCCAAAGATGTAGCGGCATAAATACATTCAAGACGTTGATTATGAGCTTCTTGCAAATAAGAGATGTGTGAGGCAATCTCAACAAAAAGCTGCACGTTGTTGTGAGAATCTTGCGAAAGTGTGGATTGCGTGGCAGATTCTAAAGTAAGTGGCGTATATGAGGATTGGGATTTGTATTTTAAACGACAAATTTCTTTAAGTGTAGCATTTTCAAAGTAGCATAAATATGATTGCGCCCATACTACAAAGTTATGTGTGTTAGAGGCAAGAGTAGAAAAGCTAAAAGGCAAGAATATATCGCAAGTCAAAATCCGAGATGGGGGCAAGCTCTTTATGGCGTTTTTATCAAAGAAAAAGCTTTCACATACGCACTTTTGTTCATCAAAAAGATGTGCGCGAGGAATAAAATATAATTCATAAGTATGCACAGAAGTATTAAGGATAGATTTTTCATAAGCATAGCCAAAAAGGAAGGAAGAAAGTTGTGGGGATTGAAGGTCAGATTTATTTATTTCAATAGCAATATGAATAAGATGTGTGGCAGAAAATGAAAGGATATCATATTTTTTTGGAGGCTTTTTACAAGGTGTGAGAGCATTGTCTTCAAAAGCATAAGAGATATGTGTTTGAGAATCAAAAAATGTATATGTTTTTTGTTTCATATACAGCCTTTAGAAGGGTTTGCAGAAAGAGATTTTAAAGGCATTGCACGTTGAAGATTAGGTGTAGAATGAACATCGTTTGTTTTGATACGTTGAGAATGTGTAATGGCAATGGCAATAGCATCTGTAATATCAAGAGGTTTTATTTCACCCTTAAGCCCTAAAATGCGCTTTACCATAAATGCAACTTGGGTTTTGTCTGCCTTACCATTTCCTGTGATTGCTTTTTTGACCTGTAAGGGTGTGTATTCAGAAAAATTTCCAATCTCTTGGAGAATTTTTAAGCTCAATGCCCCACGAAATTGAGCAAGTTTGATGACACTTTGAGGGTTGTAAGCAAAAAATATATCTTCAATAGCCACCTCATCAATATGAATATTTTTAATTACCAAATCAATGCCTTCTACAAATTCCATAATTTGGGTTTGTAAATCACGCTCTTTGATTTTAATAATACCTGCTTCAATGAGTTTAAGTGAATTAACGTGAGGTGCATAATTGATAATTGCATAACCGCAATTTCTACTTCCGGGGTCTATACCTAAGATATGCAAATTTAATCCAAATTAAAAGTTTTTTTCATTATAATTTCACTTCCAAATTTTAATTAAAAAATCAAAAGGATTTTTGTTTTTTCACATTTTATTCACATAGTGAAATTAAAAATTCTTCATTTCACATCAGGAAATAAATTGCATATTGATAATATATTAAAGAAACTTAAAAGTAAGCTATCCGAGTTTGAATATCAATTTTATATTTCGCTTATGGAATACGATGAAAATGCCTCCAGAACAGATATGAAGGTTTTTTATGTGCCAAATATTTTTGTAGCGAATTGGATAAAAAGTAACCATCTAGAATCTATTATTGATGCATTTGAAGAGGAAAGCAATAATGGTGTGCGTCCAGAAATTCACATAAAAGTAAAAGAAAAAAAAGAGAATGTGAAAAGTTTAAAAAACAATAAAAGTATGCTTTATTTTAATACAAATGGTTTATCTCTTAATCCTTTTTACACTTTTGAAAATTTTGTTGTGGGAAAATCTAATGAATATGCCTATACGATAGCAAAACTTGTTTTGCAACAGCAAGCAAGTGCCTATAATCCTGTATTACTTTATGGTAAGTCAGGTCTTGGGAAGACACATTTGCTTAATGCCATAGGTAATGATGTCAAAGAGAAAAACAAAAATGTGCTTTATGTAACTTCAGAGGATTTTCTTAATGACTATATGGATAAAATCAAACGCAAGACAATGGATAGTTTTCGGGATAAATATCGCAAGTGTGATTATTTGCTCATTGATGATGTGCAGTTTTTTGGTGGCAAAGAAGGAATACAAGAAGAGCTTCTTCATACTTTTAATACCTTGCACAATAGTCAAAAACAAATTGTAATGACAAGTGATAAGCCGCCAAAAGAGATTAAGGGACTAGAGGAGAGATTGCGCACGCGTTTTGAGTGGGGAGCTATGGCAGAAATTACTAATCCAGAGCTTGAAACCAAAATTGCCATTATTAAATCTAAATGTGAAGTTAATCGTATTGTGCTTGAAAATGAAGTCATTGACTATATTGCTTCAAATATTTATGGCAATATTCGTCAGATTGAGGGGATTCTTTCTACTATTAATGCTCATATTAATCTTTCTCCAGAGAGCAGTAGTCTAAAAATTGCCAAAAATGTGCTTAAAAACTATCAAATTGAAAAGCTTGAGGGTATTACTCTTGATAATATTATTAAAGTTGTCAGTAAAGAGCTTAATATAAAACCTAGTGAAATTGTCTCCAAAGAACGCAATAGAAAGGTTACATTCGCACGCCGTGCAGTTATTTATCTTGCACACTCTTTAATGATTAACTCTATGAACATAATTGCCAAAGAGTTGGGTATGAAAGATCACAGTTCGGTAAGTAAAGCGCTCAAAGCTATTAAAAAAGAAATCGCTGAAAATTCTACAACGCGTAATATTATTGAAGATATGAAAAGCAAAATTCAGCAAAGTTTAGATAGCGTTTAATTTTATCGTTTCGGAGATAATATGCCTAAAGATAACTTAAGTGCTCAAAAACAACCTCTTACAGATACTTTTTTGTTTCAAGTAACACTTTTTGCTACTGCTTCAATGACGGTGCTTGGAGGGACGATTATCGCACCATCACTGCCGCATTTTGAAGAACATTTTGCAGATGTACCACATATTGATATGCTTTCGCGTTTAGTTTTAACGCTTCCTGCATTATTTATTATGATTTTTGCACCCATTAGTGGATTTTTGCTTGATAATTATGGCAGGTTACGATTTTTATATCCGAGTATTTTACTATGGAGCATAAGTGGGGCGTGTGGATTTTTCTTGGAGGCAAGTATTTATTGGATTCTCATATCAAGGGCAATTTTTGGTATTGCCACAGCGTTTGTTATGACTGCTGTAAGTGCACTTGTTGGAGATTACTATCAAGGTGCGAAGAGGGAAAGAGCCTTAGGATTGCAAGGCTTTTTTATGGCAGGTGGAGGCGCTGTATTCCTTGTATTGGGTGGTGTGTTAAGCGATATAGATTGGCGTTATCCTTTTTTAGTGTATCTTTCAGGCTTTATCATCTTGATTTTAGCTCTTGTAATGCTTTTTGAACCAAAACGTAACGTGTCCAAATCAGATGTCAAGGCAGTAAATTTTAATCTTTTCAAATTTGCACCTATTTATCTTTTTTCATTTTATGCAATGAGTATGTTTTATGTGATGCCCACACAAATTCCGCATTTTATCACGCATAATCTCAATAAAAGTGGGAATCTTATAGGTATAAGTTTAGCCGTAAGCTCTCTTTGCACAGCTATTCTTTCACTTTTTTATGCAAGGCTTCGTGCAAAATTAAGTGTTTTTCTCTTATATTTTATTTCTTTGAGTGCTATTGGAGGCGGATTTTTGCTTATTGGAATGTTTCAAAGCTATGAGATTCTTATTTTTGCTTTAGTGCTTGTAGGCTCGGGGTTAGGGATTATTCTTGTCAATAATAGTTCGTGGCTACTAAGTGTAGCAAGTGAATATGAGCGTGCAAAGGCAGCAGGATTCTTATCTGCAAGTGTTTTTATGGGGCAATTTTGCTCACCTTTTATCACACAGCCACTTGTGCGCTTAGGCGGCATACCTTTTATGCTTAATGTTAATGGCGTAATTTTGCTTATAAGTGCAGTGATTTTTCTTTGGTGGCATTTTGTGAAAAAACGATAAAAAGAATCCTTGATATGAGGTTGAAATCACATTTTTAACTTTCTTTTTGTTACAAGGTGCATTCCATAACCTACAAGATATACAGGAATGCTATTTCAGTTACCACAGGAAAATATCGTGAAACACCGGAGAGCGCATTGCCCTTAATCACGGGTTATATCTCGCCATATACGAGCAAAGAAATATGATGAGTATTGAGAATCTTCAACCCTTTTGGCGATTAAAGATTCTCTTATTTCGCTTTCCACAACGGCTAGGCTTTGAAATGGGCTTGTACTTTTTGTCCGATAAGCGTTTTCATTAATGGAATCTAGTGGAGGCACAATATGATTTTTTAAAAGTTATATTCCTCATCACTTAAGGATTTTTTGTGCATTGCAGGTAAAGCACAAAAGCATCTTTGAGATATTGTAATCTTAAAGATGAAGTTTCAGATTTTGAATAATTGAGCAAAAGCTCGAAGGCTTGTTGTGGGCTATCACAACAGCACAATGAGAGAGTGCAGAGAAAAGTAAAAATTATCTTTTTCATTTAATCTTAAACATCTTTAAGTGCTTGAAGCAAAGATTTAAGCTGTTTAAAATGATGAGCGTATTGCTCTTTATAAGTTGCAATAATTGCAGATTGCTTCTCACAAAGTGCTTTTTCCTCTCGCTCAAAATGCCACAACGCTTTTTTATGCAGTGGTTGCGTTAAAAGATTTTCTTGTAAAAGGTTGAAGTGAAAGCCAAGATTGAGCTCATCGCGGATATTTTCAAGCGTGGGATTAAAAAGTGGCAAAGTATCTGGTGTTTTGGTGTATTTTTCTAAGGCTTCTTGGATTTTTAAACTTATTGTATTGAGGCAAAGATTTATTGCTAGTGGGTAATTGAGTGTTAAGATTTTTGCAACGAGCATTAATTGGGCGTTAAGATTCTCACAATGCTCACGCATAAGGTTATCATATGTTCCCATTATCTCATTAAGTGTTTTTTGCAAAAGTGAGTTTTGCAAAGTAGGAATAAATGTTTCATACCATTGTATGATATTGTCATTCAAATGCCCTATATGTGCGTTTAGCAGAGCATTAAATTGTTCTCCTATGGCAGTTATATCAAAACCAAGTTTGGTAAATTGCCTTGCAAATGTAGAATCTGTATTGCATAAACTAAGATTTAATCGCTCTCTAGGAAGTGTTGTGATGTCTTTTATTTGTATATTTTGTGTTTTTATACCAAATTTTTTATCAGCACGCACAAACTCTTTGGGAGTTTTTTCAAGTGCGTTGTAAATGTGTTGAGTAAGTGATTCAAGTTGGGATTCTAAAGTATGAAAAAGTGTAGGGAATGATTTGTAAAATGCACTTTGAGGGTATTGCTCTGTGAAGTACTTAGTAGAATCTGCAAGGAGTGTCTCACACTTAGTAAAGCGTAAATGCGCGTGAAAACTTAAACGAGCATATCTAAGTACGAGAGTGCGCAGTTGCGTAATAATCGTGCGTTTTTTAGATTCTTGAGCTAATGGAGCAATGTGTGTATGGAGAAAATCAAGCACAAAATCTATGTGAGAATCTGCTCTCATATGCTCACTTTGCTCTTTTGGAGCATCATAAGAAAGCAGTGCATTTTTAGCAGATATGGCAATAATTTCCTCAAAAAGTCCATTGAATGCTTTCTTAGCATATTCAAGGCTTATGTTGATTTCCTCTTGATTTTTAAGCCTATCTTTTTGATTGAGGACACAGAGGCTTTTGCTTGCGTAACGTTTAATGTGGGAGAGGATAATTTCTTTTTCGCTGTGTTTGCCAACATTATCAATGAGGGTGAGCCAAATGATGCCATCAACGCTTTCTAATATAGAATTTGTAGTATCTGTATCGCTTTGATTTTGCGAGTTAAAGCCGGGTGTATCAAGAAAACTTATTTTTTTAAGGAGTTCTAATGGCGCATAAAGCTTGTAAAAGGCGATTTTGGCATTTTGGACTTCACTTACTTCGTTGAGGTATGAGAGTGTTTTTGTGGCAGTATTGCCATTTTTGTAGTGAATCTCAAGTGCATAATCTTGTCCATAGACAATATGGCATATTTTTGCAGTTATGGGAGTGATACCACTAGGCAGGATATTTTTGCCCAAAAGTGCATTTAAAAACGTGGATTTTCCGCTACTAAATTGCCCGATAATAGCCACTTTCATTGGTTCTTGAATGCTTTGAGTGAGAGATTGTAATGTATGCGTAGCACGAGAATCTAGCGGGGCAATTTGACTGAGCGCATAATGGGCTTTATCAATGAGAGCATAGAGAGGATTCCCTCCTTGCAAAAGCTGATTTTTTGCGCTGATATATTCGTTAATAAAGTTTTCTAGCAGATTTTCACTTATTTGTTCCATTATTGTTTCTTGCACCCTTTCATCTCATTATTGCAAACTATGCAAACCTTGCATAAGTTCATTTATAATACCTGTAAGCTGTTCTCGCTTGGTGTAAAGAGCATCTTTAAGTGCTTGAGTATCGCCACTTTCTCGCTTGGCTAAAGCAGCGTTGAGACTTTCTTGTTTATAAGCAATTTGCATTTGAATATGGTTTTTAGCACATTGAGTAATCTCGTGAAAATGTGCTAAAAACAGAGCTGCGATGTCTTTGTTTTTATTTTGAATAATCTCACTAAAGGAGCTAAACATATCTGCAAAAAGTTTATCAAGTGCGTTGCTAAGTTTATTTTGACTAGATTTATTAAAAGAGCGCACAAGCGAAGGAAGTGCAGAAAGTAACTCTTGAGTAATCGCACTTATTTGTGCGTTTTTGAGCTGGAAATGAATATGTGGAGGCGGAGAATCTAGCTCCTCTGAGAGTGTTATAGCGCTTTTAAGTTGAGCAATTTTCTTGCCTAATTTATATTTATACTCTCTCCCCACATCGGCGAAACAATCTTTAAGCCCTAGCTCTATCATTTTGTGCAGTGCATTTGTATCAGGTTTTGCTCCACGTGTATAATCATAAATAATATCATTAAATACCTTATCCTTGATGAGCATAGAAGCTTTACTAAGAGTATTTGCACTAAAAAGTTCAAGAGATTTAAGAAATTCACTTAGCTCATTATGGAGGGCACTAAGATGCTCTTCAAGCTCATAGAGTTCGCGCATAAGGGCATCATTATGTGCTTTATCTTGAGCAATAAGCTCCTCTAACTCCTCGCCATTTGCATTTAACAAAGAAGATTCTAAATTGATAATCTCTTCTGTATCTTGAGCAACTTTAAGTGTGGCTTTGTAGGCGAGATAAAGCATATCTTTTGCCTTAAGGCTATCTTCACCAAGAAGCATTTTTTGTAAATAAGATTCTATCTTAAGGATACCGCATTGTTCTAAAGTGAGAGAGAGGTTGCTTGTATCTGCATTTGTGCGATAAAGCAGTGCAGCATATCCCGCAAGTGGAATAAAATCAATACGATTGATAATGGATTCAATATCGCCTTTGTAATGTGCTTTTTTGAGTTGGGCAATGAGGCTTGATTTGGTGTATTCAAGCGAAGAATCAAGCTCTTGTGGTGTAAGCAAATCTATGCGTGTAAGCACTACAAGTAGGCGTGAGATGTTTTGTTCAAGCAGGGATTCTAAAATAAAATCAATGTCTACTTGCGTTGCTGCACAGCTTGCATTCATCACGTGGATAAGCACATCACAATGTTGAATATAAGAGCGAGTGATTTCTTCACGTTTTGTGATTGGGTCATCAAGTCCGGGTGTATCAACAATCTCTACACCATTTTTTAGAAATGACAATGGTGTAAAAAGCTCTACTTCTTGGATAAGATTGCAAAATTTACTTTGATGATTTGCCGAAGTATAAATGCTTAATTCGTGTGTTTGAATGTCTTTTGTTGTATGTGGCTGGGTAATAAATGTGTCTAATTGTGTGCCAAAATGAGCCTGACTTTCTTCTATAAAGGCTTTAAGATTTGTATCATACGCGCTTTGCTCACATAAATCAGCCCATTGTTCTTTGCTCCAAAAATGCACTCTTGCTCCTGCAGATTCTCCATAGCGCAAAATGGTAAGGTTGGCAGTTTCTGGCACACTTGAGCTTCCTAAAATTTCTTGAGATAAAAGCGCATTTAAAAATGTGGATTTCCCTGCACTTAACACTCCTGTAATACCGATAGAAAAATGTTGATTCTCTAATTTTTCCATTATGTGCGTAAGTGAGTTTTTAAGAGTTTCTTGAGGAAGCAGAGGTGAAAGGTTGTTATGAAGCAAAGCAAGGGCACTATGAAGAGATTTAAGACTTCGTATTTCTTTTGTATCTACTTTTTGTGATGTTTTTTGAGAATAAAAAGTATTTTTAAGCGAAGCAAACAAATCAAGTTCAAAATCATCAATGATATGTGCAAGATTAAGCTGAATAAAAAATGGCAAAAGCTCCTCAAAGAAATGTGGATTATATTCTATGATAGTTGCTTGAAGGGTAAATACATCTTTTAAAAGCGCGCTAAGAATCATAGATTTATCTTCATTTGAAGCATAAGCATCTAATTGAGAATTTATTTGTGATATGTGCAAAGATTCTAAAATTTTTATAAAACTTTGGCATTGCATAAATAACGCAATATTGCGCTCATTGGTGCAAAGTAGAATGCTCAAAGCCTGTGGAGAAAGCGTATTAAAAATAGAATCTTGTATTTTTTCCATAGGAAGCGGTGGTTGCGCACTATGGAAAGTCTCAAAAAAATGCTGCAAAATTGGCATATTAAGATGTCCCCATTTATTTATTTGTAGAGCGTAATTTTACATCAAAATACCAAAAGTAAAATAAATTAATAATTATCACTCAAAATGCCGTAAAAATTTTACAAAAAAGCACATTTTATGTAAGGAAAGATATATAAAATTTGATAAAATCCGACTTTTGTTATTTTATCGTAATTGGAGTTTATGTGGGATTTTTGAGAAAAGCATTAATGTTTTATATTGATGGTTTTAAGAATCTAAAACTTGGTAAAGTGCTTTGGAAGATTATTGTTATCAAACTTTTAGTTATTTTTGCTGTGCTTAAGGTATTTGTTTATGATAAAACTCTCTCTCATATAGGCGATGATGAACAAAAAAGTCATTTTGTATTAGAGAATCTCACTTCGTATTAAACCAACTTAGATTTTAAGGAAATATTATGGATATGGTAAATGAATTATCAAGCGTGAATTGGGCAAGAGCGCAGTTTGCTCTTACAGCGTTATATCACTTTTTGTTTGTGCCTTTGACTTTGGGACTTTCTTTTATTATCGCGATTATGGAGAGCATTTATGTCAAAAGTGGCAATCCACAATGGCGCAAAATTACACGTTTTTGGCTCACACTTTTTGCGATTAATTTTGCTATTGGCGTGGCAACAGGCATTATTATGGAATTTGAGTTTGGCACAAATTGGGCAAATTATTCTTGGTTCGTAGGCGATATTTTCGGTGCTCCTTTGGCAGTTGAGGGCATTATGGCATTCTTCTTGGAAGCTACATTTTTTGCTGTAATGTTTTTTGGCTGGAATAAGGTTTCTAAGGGATTCCATTTGTTATCTACTTGGCTTGTTGCGATTGGAAGCAATTTATCGGCATTTTGGATTCTCGTAGCAAATGGTTGGATGCAATATCCCATAGGCACGATTTTTAATCCCGATACGGCGCGCAATGAGATGAGTAATTTTTGGGAGGTTGCCCTCTCACCTGTGGCAATATCAAAATTTCTCCACACAGCAGCAAGTGGGTATGTCATTTCTGCTCTTTTTGTTATGGGGATTTCTGCCTTATATCTCCTTAATGGGCGATTTCGTATTGAGGCGAAAAAAAGCTTGGTTGTGGGAGCTAGTTTTGGGCTTATAACTTCAATATTTTTGTTTTTCAGTGGTGATGAGAGTGCTTATCGTGTAACACAACATCAACCGATGAAGCTTGCCGCAATGGAGGGAATCTATGATGGCGAACATCGTGCAGGAATAACTGCGTTTGGCATTCTTAATCCAAACAAAAAGCCCGGCGATGACAAAGAAGTATTTTTATTTGATATTACCATTCCCTATGCACTCTCTATTTTGGGTAATCGTAGCCCTGATAGTTTTGTTCCGGGCATTAACGATTTGCTTTATGGCAATAAAGAAAAAGACATAGTAGGTATAGATTCTAAAATCCATAGTGGCAAAATCGCCCTACAAGCACTCAAAGACTACAAAGAAGCAAAGGTGCAAAATGATAATGTGCGTATGAATCTTACTCGCGGGATTTTAGAATCTCATATGCCAAATTTTGGCTATGGTTATTTATCACAGCCTGAAGAAGCAATACCACCTATTGCCTTGACATTTTATAGTTTTCATTTAATGGTGGCGTTGGGTAGCGTATTTTTTGTGCTTTTTATCATTGTATTGTATTTGGCAATGGCAAATAATATAGAGAGATTCCCTAAGATTCTATGGCTATGTGTGATTGCTATACCTTTTGGTTATATTGCCGCAGAGGCAGGGTGGATAGTTGCTGAAGTAGGAAGGCAGCCTTGGGCAATACAGGACTTACTTCCTGTTGGTGTTGCAGCCACTAAGCTTTCAAGTGTAAATATACAAATTTCATTTTTTCTTTTCGCTTTTCTCTTTACATTATTGCTCTGTGCCGAAATTGGCATTATGGTGAGTAGCATTAGAAAGGGTTTTGAAGAAGAACGCAAAATCGTTTTTCTAGAAAGTGTAAAAGGGGGTAAATAATGTTTTTTGGACTTGATTTGGACGAATTGCAAATATATTGGTGGGTTATTGTCAGTTTGCTTGGAGGGCTACTTGTATTTATGTTTTTTGTGCAGGGTGGGCAAAGCCTCATTTGCGTGGTTGCCAAAGATGAGCTGGAGAAAACAATGCTTATTAACTCGCTTGGGCGCAAATGGGAATTAGGATTTACTACTTTGGTGCTTTTTGGTGGAGCTTGTTTTGCCGCATTTCCTTTATTTTATAGCACGAGTTTTGGCGGGGCATATTGGGTATGGCTCACTATTTTATTTTGTTTTATTATCCAAGCTGTGAGCTATGAATATCGCAAAAAAGAAGGGAATTTGTTAGGTTCAAAGGTGTATGAGGCGTTTTTGTGGATTAATGGCGTATTTGGTGTATTTTTGATTGGTGTGGCTATTAGCACATTTTTTAGTGGCTCTCATTTTGTGCTTGATGAACATAATTTTGTTGAATGGAGTATGGTAAGTCGGGGATTAGAGGCATTGCTTGAGCCTGCAAACTATTTGCTTGGTTTGGCATTAGTGTTTTTAAGTCAGATTCTAGGGGCGAGCTATTTTTTAAACAATATTGATGATACGCAGATAGCTAAACGCGCAAGAAAAGTCATTTTACTCTCAAGTGTGGCATTTTTGCCTTGTGTGCTTGGATTTTTAATGTGGATTTGCTCTAAAGAGGGTTTTTATGTGGATTCAAAGGGTGTAACATTGCAACCTTATGTGTATTTGCATAATTTCTTTTCTATGCCTTATTTAATTGTGGGATTATGCGTTGGTGTGGGTTTGGTGCTATGGGGAATATATCTTAATGTTTTTGCACAGAGTAAAAAGGGTATTTTCCCGCTTGGTATGGGCAGTGTAATTGTGGTAATGGCAGTATTTTTAAATGTGGGTTTGGGACAGAGTGCATTTTATCCCTCAATCGCTGATTTGCAAAGCTCTCTTCATATAAAAAATGCCTCCTCAAGCTATTATACGCTTTCTGTGATGAGTTATGTGTCTTTGCTTGTGCCTTTTGTGTTGGCATATATTGTGTATGTATGGCGTGCAATGGATAGAGTAAAGATTACTCGAGACGAGATGCAAGCAGATTCTCATACTTATTGAAAACAAAGGAGATAATATGCTTACTTCAATTTTTATGCTTATTTTGTGGATTGGCATTATATATGTGTGCTATAAATTTATTGTGTTTAATATCACACATTTAGAGAATCAAGAATCCAAATAAATATCTTACAATATGAGCTTATAAGTAATAGTAAATATTGTTAAAAGCCCTGTTATAAAGACAAAAGCATCAAGAGCTGGGTTTTTGAATTGTTTCATCTTAGATACGCTATAAATAGCAATAATAGGCATAAGAAAAAGGATAGCTGCAATAATCGGACCTCCTAAATCCTCAATAAACCCTAAAACGCTTGGATTGATATAGGCAGTAATAAGCATAATAACATACATTACAAATGTGCATATTGCTGCAATAAGTTTGAGATTTGGCTCTTTGTTTCCCGCAATTTTGCAACATTTCCTTACAATGCCATATGCACCCTCACGTGCACCAAAATAATGCCCAAAAAATGAACTAGAAATTGCCAAAAATGCAATCAAAGGACCACCATAGGAAATCAATGGATTATCAAGTTTATTGGCAAAATATGAGAGCACGGGGATATTTTGTGCTCTAGCTTCTATAAGCTCTTGTGGTGTAAGAGAGAGCACACAAGAGATGACAAAAAACATTACAAAGACAAGAAGCATAATTGAAGTGCGCAAAAGTATAGAATCTGATTTTATGATAGCATCTGCTCCATATTCGCGCTTAGCACTTAGCGCAAAGGTAGAAATAGCAGGAGAGTGATTAAAAGAAAATACAAGCACGGGAAGTGTAAGCCATACAATTATCAAAAAATCTTCTATATCGGGTACAAATGTAATGCTTTCAAGATTCCATTGGGGAATAAGATAGAGTGAAAATATAAATAAAATAGCACAAAGAGGATATACAAGCCATTGGCACACTTTTATGATAAGTTTTTCACTAAAAAGCATAATAAGCATAAAAGCACTTACCAAGATAAAAACAAGCCCAGCTCGCCAAAATGGGTGCAAAGTAGCATAATTTTCAGATTTAAGTTTAAGGAGTGCTCCAGATTCGCTTTGGTGGAGAAAACTATATGGGTCGTAATAAATGTCTTGTATAAATCCAGCTAAAGTCCCAAGTGGAGCAACTGCCGGGTGATTTTCATTGACAAGTGGGAGAATCTGATGATAAATAAAACTTTCAAATGTGTTTGTAATGCCTACGCAATATGCGAGACAAATAGGAAAAATTGCAAAAAAATAGAGAATTGAGATAAATATACTTACATTGCGACCAAAATATTCTTCAGCGGCGTATGTAATATCTTTATCATTACCATTTGCTTGACATACAAAACGACTAAGTGCGCGATGGCTAAGATAAACCATAGGAAATATAATAAAACACATTGCTATTACAGGCCAGATTCCCCCTCCACCTGCTTTAATTGGCAGATATAAAATCCCAGCACCCACAGCTGTTCCAAAAAGAGAAATTATCCAGCTTGTATCAAAGTTATTCCATTTGTTCATTCGGTATCCTTTTAAGACAATGATATTTTTAGTTTCATTATAGCTTTTTAGAATCTTTTTTTATCAATCTACGCAATGAAACATAGAATTTCATCCATTCATTGAGTTCCATAAGCGGGTGTCCGCCCCATTTGGTATGTGGAGGGAGATTTTTACCTACTGCTCCGCGTCCAGCGACTTGCACAAAATCACCAATATGAATATGTCCTCCTGTGCCAGCTTGTCCACCCATTATGACATTACGCCCGGTAGTAGTTGAGCCAGCAAGCCCTACTTGTGAGACAAGGAGAGTATGCTCTCCAACCACGCAGTTATGCCCTATTTGCACAAGATTGTCAATTTTTGCCCCTTGCTTTATAAGCGTTTGCCCAAATACAGCCCTATCAATAGTATTATTTGCACCAATTTCCACATCATCTTCTATAACAACGCGCCCATTATGTTCAATTTTAATATGTTTTCCTTCTGCTGTATGCGCATAGCCAAAGCCATCACAGCCTATTATGCTTCCTGCGTGGATATTTACACGATTACCAATAATACTATCGCGATAAATGACGACATTAGGATAAATTTTACAATGCTCCCCAATGCTGACATTATCGCCAATAACGACATTTGGCATAATTATGCTATGCTCCCCAATGCTGACATTATCGCCAATAACGACATTTGCACCTATTTGAATATTATTTGTACGGGGATTTTGAGTGGTGAGCGTGAAACAAGGCGCAGCAAAAAGCTGTGAAAGCAAGGCAAAAGCAAGATGGGGATTCTCTACTACAAGAGGCTGAATATGTGAAGGAACTTTATCAAGCAAGTGAGGGCGGATAAAAACAGCACCCGCTTGAGAATCTGTAAGATTACTCAAGTATTTATCTTGGTCTATATAGCTTATTTGTGTGGGTGTGGCAGATTCTAAAGGGGCAATGCCATTTAATTCAAAATCGTTTTCTATGGTATTTTGTAGGCTAAGATAGCCTTTAAATGCGGTATCTATGGCAAGTGAGAGAAGCATACATATCCTTTGGCTAAAGATAAAATGTAATCATAACATAAACATTACAGAATCTAGGGCTGTAGCGGTGAAATTTAGCTAGATTCAAGGATTTGGTGTATAATGACGTATAAAGTAACGATGATATCATACAAAGGAGAGATTATGGCTGTTGTTTTACAAATCGGAGCAGGGGGAGTTGGGGGCGTTGTCGCGCACAAAATGGCGCAAAATCGCGAGGTGTTTTCACGTATTATCTTAGCTTCGCGCACACTTAGTAAATGTAAGGCAATCGCAGATTCTATCCGCGCTAAGGGTTTAGGCGAAATTGAGATTGATGAAGTTGATGCGGATAATGTGGAATCCCTTGTGGCTTTGATTAATAAATACCGCCCAAAGCTTGTGGTGAATGTCGCGCTTCCCTATCAGGACTTGAGCATTATGGAGGCGTGTTTGCACACAAAGACGCATTATTTAGACACTGCAAATTATGAACACCCCGATTCCGCACATTTTGAGTATAAAGAGCAGTGGGCGTATGACACGCGCTACAAAGAAGCGGGGATTTACGCACTGCTTGGCAGTGGCTTTGATCCGGGCGTTACAAATGTCTTTTGTGCGTATGCGCAGAAGCATTATTTTGATGAGATTCATAGCATTGATATTTTGGATTGCAACGCAGGAGACCACGGATACGCCTTTGCGACAAATTTTAATCCCGAGATAAACTTGCGTGAAGTCAGCTCGAAAGCGCGATTTTGGGTAAAAGATTCTCAAAGTCAATATGCACAAAACTTTGACCTCTCGCGTGATAGCATTTATCGCAAATTTGAGGCTAAAGAGAAGCATTTTAAATTGGAATCTAACACGCAGGATTTGAAAAATGAGTCATATTTTAATGGTGAGTGGCGCGATATTCCACCTCTTGCGCTAATGAAAGAGTGGGATTATCCCGAAGTGGGTGTGAAAAACAGCTATTTACTTTATCACGAGGAGCTAGAATCGCTTGTGCGTAATATCAAAGGATTGAAAAGAATCCGTTTTTTTATGACTTTTGGCGAGAGTTACCTCACGCATATGAAGTGCTTGGAGAATGTCGGGCTTTTGCGCGTGGATAGCATAGAGCATAAGGGGCAAAAAATCGTGCCAATAGAAGTGTTAAAGACACTTTTGCCCGACCCTGCAAGTTTGGCAAGTCGCACAAAGGGTAAGACAAATATCGGCTGCTACATTAAGGGCGTGAAAGAGGGCAAGGAGCGCACGATTTATATTTATAATGTGTGTGAGCACGAGAAATGCTACGCGGAAGTGAATGCGCAAGGTGTGAGCTATACCACAGGTGTGCCTGCGATGATTGGGGCGAAGCTAATATGCGAGGGTAAATGGGGCGTTGGGGCAAGCAAGAATGTGTCTCTTACTCAATCTTCGCAGGAGCTTGAAAAATCCTCAATCGATAGGCGCACAGCCTTATCTCAATCGGATTTTTCGGCGCAACCTGCAAATCTTAAGCAAGATACACATTCTTTAGATTCTAATGTGAAATCTTACAATGCCGAGCGTTTGGAGCTTAATAAAGATATGCCACAGGGAGGTGAGGCGCAAGGCGTGGATTCTAAAAATGGCAGTGGTGTGTGGAATATGGAACAAAACGACCCCGACTTCTTTATGAGTGAGCTAAACAAGCAAGGGCTTCCTTATGTCGTGTTGGAAATAGAATCTAATGGAGAAGCAAAAGTGCTAGAAGATGGGAGAGAAAAATGTTAGATTCCACTAAAAGATTTTGGATTATCATAAGCATATTGCTCTCTGGTCTATTTATTAATGGCTGTTCTGCTAAAGCTTATTATTCAACGCAAATAGACCCTCAAATTACCTTTAATAAGCAAGAACCACTTACCATCTACACAGATGAAATGCCAAGCATCACAGATAAAAAGTTTGCACTATCACTGGCTGAAACAATGGTTGAATATGGTTTTCAAATTAATGGATTTAATTTAGAAACCAAATCAACAAACTGCTATCTTGTTTTTTCTTTAGATACTTCTTCTTCTCAATACACTGGGAGCTACACCACATATAATACAAGCACGGCATATATATCAGGTAAATATACTAGCATAACCACGCCAAATACAAATATATATACTATCCCAATAGTAACAAAAAAAATTGCAGTGAGTATCATTTGTAAGGATAACAGAGGTAAAAAAACTCAAGTATGGTTTGGATATGTGGGTGCTAATATTAGGGATTATGACAAATATCAACAAAAAATTATTAAAAATCTTGTAGAGCTTGTAGGCAAGGATTTCAAGGGTTATTTAAAGGTTGAATAAAAATATTGAAAAGAACTAAAACATTAAGTTACAATACAAAATGTTTTTTTATTGAAAATTTATTAGTGGCACAGATGGAGAATCTAAAGTGCTAGAAGATGGGAGAGGGTGAAACTTACTTAATGGTGTTTGTGGCATTTGAGTATTTAGAGGAATAAGGAGACATTTGTGGGTGTATTGTTTAAATTATTACGTTATGTGTTCTTTTCTAAAAAGCGCACGATGTATGCTTACAGAGAGAATAAAGATTCTAATAATGCACGACATAATAAACAAAAAGGCGATAAATACGAATTGCAAATTGTTAGGCATTATAAACAGCAGGGTTACAAGGTATATCCTAAAGGACTTAAGGAGGGTCGGCGCGATAAAGGCATTGACATCATTGCATATAAAGGTAAAGAGGCACTTTTGATTCAGTGCAAGAATTGGGAGCGTTCGCAAGTGAAGCAGGAGCATTTAAGAATCTTTTTAGGCGATTGTACAGCATACTTAGAGCAAAATCAAAAGATTTTTGCTAAAAGAAGTGTTCGCCGAGTGTTTGTAACGAGTTGTGAAAATGTGGATTATGGGGTAAAAAAATTTTTGGAAGAAAACGATATGGAGTATAAGATTATTCCTTATTTTGCGTAAAACTTGCACTCAAATTCAAAAAACAATCCAATAAGAAATTAAGCCCAATATCGCTAAAATACAGCAAAGTAAAGGCATAAGGGAGTGTTGCGTATGGATTACAAAAAAGCATTTTATTCTAAGCTAGAGGATTGCTATTTGGGCGTGAAAATCAAGGATTTTCATCAAGGGAATATTGCTAAAAGTGGCTTTAGCAATCTGCTTATTAATTGTGGATTAAAGTGTAATTAAGGGCAAAAATTATCTTATTACTTTGTAAGGTTGGAAAATCAAGGAGGTTAAAGCATAATGCAAGAAGAATTAATTAAAGAAGAGATTAAGCAAGGCTTGATTGCTTTTGATGAAAATAAAGAATATGTTACTTATACCTATCAAAGCAAAAAACGCAAATATACCAATCCCGAAGAGCAAGTGCAAACCTTGAGTTTTCTCAAACTCATACTTCACTATAATTATCCTGTGGAGCGTATCAAACAATTTGAGCCTGTGAAAATGGGAAGCTCCACAAAAACCCGATATAAAATAGTTCGTTTTTTGCTTTACACCCTTGCCACGCCGCTTTTTATCGCTGCATCTGCTACGGCATTTGAGACGACATCATCAAGTCTTTCATCAAAGGCAGAGGGGATAATATATTCTTTGCCAAAACTCATTTTTTTCTTTAAAAGTTTTTCAAGTTTTTCGGTGATTGGTTCACGTGCAAGATTAGCGATTGCATAAGCTGCGGCAAATTTCATTTCTTCGTTAATTTTGCTCGCACGCACTTTAAGCGCACCTTTAAAGATGTAGGGAAATCCAAGCACATTATTAATTTGATTGGGGAAATCACTGCGTCCTGTGGCAACTATTGCATCAGGACGTGCTTTTTTCACCTCATCGGGCATAATTTCTGGCGTAGGATTACTTAGTGCGAAAATGAGGGGAGATTCATTCATTCCCTTAATATCATCTCCGCTTAATAAATTGCCCTTTGATAGCCCAAGCATTACATCTGCGCCATTAAGCGCGTCTTTATATGAGGCATAGTTCTCTTGGCAGATAAACTCTTTTTTCAAATCATTTAAATCGGTTCTATTTGCACTAATTGCACCTTTAGAATCAAACATTACAAGATTTTTCACGCCAAATGCTTTATACATTTTTGCACACGCCACAGCTGCAGCTCCCGCACCAAATACGACAACCTTAATATCCTTTGCTTTTTTATTTACAAGGTGCAAGGCGTTGATAATTCCTGCAGTAGAGATAATTGCTGTGCCGTGTTGGTCATCGTGCATTACAGGAATATCAAGCTCTTCAATGAGTCTTCGCTCAATCTCAAAGCATTCCGGAGCTTTAATATCTTCTAGGTTAATGCCACCAAATGTGGGCGAAATCGCCTTAACTACAGCGACAAATTTATCCACATCTTTTTCGTTAATCTCAATATCAAAGGCATCAACTCCTGCGAAAGTTTTAAACAAAATGGCTTTTCCCTCCATAACGGGCTTACTTGCCATAGCTCCAATATCGCCGAGTCCAAGCACTGCTGTGCCGTTGCTAATAACTGCAACAAGATTGCTTTTTGAAGTGTAATCATATGCGCTTAAAGGATTAGCCTCAATCTGCTTACAAGGCACAGCGACGCCGGGTGTATAGGCTAATCCTAGTTCATCAATAGAGCGTAATCTTTTGCGAGGCTGAATACCAACTTTGCCGCCAATGTGGTAAGGTAGAGCTTTGGGATAGGCTTTTTTAAGAGTTTGTAAATCCATTATATATCCTTAATTTTTATAGAAGATATGGTTATATACAGCGAAGTTTTAGCACTTTTTTGCAAATAAAACATAAAGATATTATTCTACGCCCCCAAATCGTCTCTGTCGTTGCAAGAATTCTTCAAGCATAGCATTAAGTTCATTTTTACCAAAGCTAGGAAATAAAGTAGGTGTGAAAAAAAGTTCGGCATAGCTTGCCTGCCAAAGCATAAAATTTGAGATACGTTTTTCGCCACCTGTTCGTATTAGCATATCTACATCGGGCAGCGTGGCTGTATCAAGGTTGGCATTAATCATAGAAATTATATCTTGACTACTAAGCGATGCAAGAGTGTGCGGGGTGAGCGTATGAGCAAGTTTAATAAAAGTGCGCGCAATTTCATCGCGAGAGCCATAATTAAGAGCGAGAATTTGCGTGAGTTTTGTGTGGTTTTGCGTGGCGTGTTCAAGCTCTAAAATAGCATTTTTAAGGCGTGTGTTAAAAACGCTAATATCTCCAATGACCCGGAATCGGATATGATTTTTCATATACACTGGTTTTTCATCGTGCAAATATTTTTCTAAAAGTTTCATTAAAAAATCCACCTCAATTTTGGGGCGTTTCCAATTTTCGGTAGAAAACGCATAGAGCGTGAGATATGGAATCCCTTTTTCTGCACACCATTGCGTTATATCTCGGACAATTTTTGCACCTTCTTTGTGCCCTTGTGTGCGTTTTTTACCCTGTTTTTTTGCCCAACGTCCATTGCCGTCCATAATCACTGCAATATGCTGTGGATAAGAGGGCTTCATTGATTATCTTTTGTGTTTGGATTGGGCGATTGTGTTGGCGTAAAAGTAGGATTAAGTGGGCGAATACAACGTGCAGGATTTCCTGCATAATATCCACTTTGCGTAATAGAGCGTGTAATCACTGCTCCCGCACCGATGATTACGTCATCACAAATAGATACAGGCAAAATTGTCGCATTTGAACCGATACTCACGCGGTTTCCAATCCGTGTATGTTCCCACATTGTAGCATTTGGAGCGGGAGTGCCAAGTGAGAATCTATCATTAATAAACATCACGCCGTGCCCAATAAAACAATCTTCCCCAATCTGCACGAGAGAGCAGATAAAGCTATGAGATTGCACACGCGTGCGTTTGCCGATAAATACATCGCGTTGAATTTCACAAAATGGACCCACAAACACATCATCTTCAAGTGTGCAACCATAAAGATTACTTGGCTGCACTAATGTAACATTTTTCCCATAAGTGATATTTGTAAATCTTGATTGAAGCACTTTCAGTTCTTGCATTTAGCCCCTTAATGCTTGGAGTTTAGATTGAAGCACTTTCAGTTCTTTTGCATAACTTTGAATCTGCCTGAAAGTTTCTTGTGCATTAGCGCAAAAATCATCGGGGATAGCGAGTTGCTCTAAATCAGGTGGATTAATGCTACCAAGATTACGCTCATAAATCTTGCCAAGTGCTTTTTGCCCTTGCGTTGAGAAAAGGTAACAATAAAGTCCTATGGCAATTTCTGGGGTAGGAGAGCGCATAATGATAATGCCTGCATTTGCTACTACCTTATTATTTTTAAGCTTTGGGCTTAAAATAGTGAATTTAGGTGTCGTGCCACGAATAGATAAGGCAATGTCATAAGGTTTAAGCTGATATTTTTCAATCTTGCTTTTATCGCCCTTAAGTCGTTGGGTGGAAAGCTCATCAGAAAAGCCAAAATCCATAAAATCAGCAATGCCCAAATCAAAATAAGTAATTTTCTCATCTTTTGCACTTCCATACACGCGTTGCCCACGAAATACATTGATATTGAGTGCGCCCAGTAGCGTATGATTTTTTCTGCTAGATTGGGGTTCTTGGATATAACGCGCAACGCGCAAATCGTGTGGGTCAATTTCACTTAAAGGCGTGAGGGAGGAATATGTGCCAACATATTTATGTCTATAAATGTTAAGCAGCTCTTTAAGATTAACTAAGCGGTTATATTTGCCATCTTTATGATAAAAATGTGGTGCATTTGCATTAATGTGTAAAATTGCACGATTATTTGGAGAGAGCACGATAATTGAAAATTCGTGTGTTTGATGAGGAAAAATATTTTTTGGCAATTCAATAATAGATTCTATCAAGCCTTCTTCGCAAAGTTTTTCTCTTAGTCTGCCTTCAAGTGAGGATTTGAGTAGTGTTTGTGTGCGCAGGATAAATACACCTTTATCTTTAAGATGCGAGAGCGAATGAATTAAGAAAAGGAGTTCAGGATACGTTTTAATAAGTGCTTCATAAGTGGCAAATCGCTCGTCCTCTTTTAAAAATTGTGTGCCTATATGACTATCAAGTGGTGGATTACAGATGATTTTATCAAATTTTTGATTTTTAAATTGAGCATTTTTGAGAATATTATTTAAAATCAAATGTTGCGTATTTAAATCTAAAATCTTGCAAATAATTTTAGCAATCCGTGCTAGGCTTGATTCTAACTCTTCGCCATAAAGCTCAAAACTATGTGCATAATTAGCAATCGCAAAAAATAGGCTTCCTGTGCCATAGCACGGATTATATATGCTTTGAGATTCTTTAATATCAAGCAATCCTACAAGAAGCTCATTAATTTCAAGTGGGGTAGAGTAAGAAAACAGCTTATGCGTTGTCTTTTTTTGCGTGATAATATGCAAAAATTCCTCTATTGTATGATTTGAAGTATCATTTGCCATAATGACTTTGAGAATCTTCAATACATTAGAATGAGGGTTAAGCGGTATATAAAGCTCCTCTCCGAGCGCATCTTTTAACGCGTTTGTGCATTCTTCATAAATAGGCTTTCGTTTGGCAGCAAGAGCAATGAGGGATTGAATAAATGCAGGAGAATGCCGCTTAAGCCAAAACATCTCAAGCATAATAGCTATGGAATCAAGTATGTCTGTGTGATAACGTTTAATGTATTCAAAGCAGTTCAGCAATTCTTTAATTGCTTGGCTGTGTCCTTGCATAAATACTCCATATTATTAATGAATCAATTTTAAGCGCGCACTGCAAGTTTGGTAATGGCTTCTGCGTTAAGTTCGTCCATATGGCTTTTCATTACCTTAGAATACATATCTACAAGACGATTTGTTTCAATGAGGGAAGTCATCTCTTGCACGGCATTGACATTGCTTTTTTCTAAAAAACCTTGCGCAATGATACCATTATTTTGCAAAATATCGCGTTCTTCCAAACGTTCCTCTGGATATTCATAAAAATTTTTACCGACTTTTTTAAGATAACGCGGATTCTCAAATCCCACTACGGCAAGTGCGCCAATATTGATTTGCTCCGCAATGGCGTCATTATTAATATTTCTTAAATAAAGATTACCGCTATTATCGCTCTCTAGGTGCATACCTGTGGGGACAGAAATACCCTCTCCTTCTTCCAATCCATCGCGACTAAGCACAAGATGCCCTTCTTTACTCACAATATGTCCATCAGCGTCAATATGAAAATTTCCATCTCGTGTATAGCGGATTCCATCAGGGGTTTTTACAACAAAAAAAGCATTTTGATGTTGCAAGGCAAAATCAAGCGTATTATCTGTTTGTGCAAGACTTCCTATGCTTCTATCAGTATATTCTTCGCTAATAATTGGCACTCTATCCATTGTGCGATTGAGGAATTTAGCAGCTTTGCGTGTGTGGTCTTCTATGGGAAGTTGCTCTTTATGTGTTTCAAAAAGTCTTAGATAGTCGCCAATGACAACATCATCACGCTTAAAGCCTGTGGTATTGAGATTAGCAAGGTTATTTGAAATCAAATCAAGGCGGTTAAATTGCGTTACCATACCACCCGTGGTATTATAATATCCACTTTGCATAAAGCCCCTTTGTGTAAATTTCTAAACGCTTATAAGCAAAAGATATTCCTTTTCTATTTTATTTTGATATAAATCAAAAATATAAATAGGAAAATTTTCGTTTTTTTTTTTTTTGTAGAATTTGGGCAAAAATTAAAGTTAGATTTTATAGTTTTTTTATTATAGTCCGATTTTACTTATTCGTTATTTTCTAATGATTTTAGTTTAACAACATAGAGCTTATAATTTTACTATAACTTTAAAGGAGGAAACAAGTATTATGAGACTTTTTAATGGAACGGTAAGGCAAAAGCTTACTATTTTTGTTGTTTTCATAATCATTTTGATTTTGGGTGTAACAAGTTGTATAAGTTATTATAATCTTAGAACACTCACACACGAAGACCTTAAAATGCAACAAATTGTAACCAACCACGCATTCTTAAACGCACTAGAAAATTATGCTCAAAGACAAAAAAGAGTGCTTGTTGCAGCAAGTAATGTGTTGGTTAAAACCTCCTTAAATGATTCTGAAATGATTTATTTCTTTGAGATATTAAGGCAATCTGCAGGGCTTGATTTAACCTATGTGGGATTGGAGGAGAGCGGTAAGAATATCCGCTCAAATGGGAAAATACTCTCTCTTGAAACTGGATATAATGTCAAGGAGAGAAATTGGTATAAAATGGCTAAAGAACGAGGAGATTTTGCTATTATACCTCCTTATGTAGATTCAAGTGGGAATCTCTCTTTGAGTTATGCTTTGCCAATGTATGATAAGAATAAGAAATTTTTAGGGGTTATTGCCACAGATGATTCAATATCAAAACTTATAGATTCTGTTTTGCCTATTGGCTCATCAGAGAATATACAAAGTTATGTTTATAGCAAAGAAGGTTTAGTGTTTTTGCATACTGATGTGAGTAAAATTGGCACAGAGACGGTCTTAGGTAAAAATATCTCACAAGCTATAAAGTTAAATCCAAGCTTGCTTAAAAACGATAGTCTTTTTGAAGTTCAAGGCGACAATAATTTAAAGAAAAAAGTTGTGTGCAGTAGTTTTGGGAATTTTAGTATGGTTTGCTCTATTATGGAATCACATTTTTATAATGATTCTGCAAATAGACTTTTAAAAGAGGAAATCATAAGCACACTTTTAAGTATTTTAGTCGTTATTTTAACTTTAGGCTTTATTATAAATAAAATGCTTTTGCCACTCAAAGGCATTCAAGATAATTTAAAGAGCTTTTTTGACTTTATCAATTATAAAGCTTCTGTAGTTTGTCTTTTACCTGTTAAGTCGCTAAAATCTCAAAATGAATTTGATGTCATTGCCCGCTCTGTAAATGAAAATATCCAAATTACTCAAGAGTTTTTAGAACAAGATTCTAAAGTCGTCCAAGAATCTCTTGAAGTATGTAGAAATGTAGAGCAAGGGGATTTCTCTGTGCGTGTGCAAGCTACTTCAAATAACCCCCAGCTTAATGAGCTAAGAGCAAGTCTCAATAGGCTTTTGGAGCTTTTAGAGACCAAGATTACCGCAGATTTAAATAAGCTTGATAGTGTTTTTGAGAGTTATAGAGATTCTGATTTTACAATAAGAATTGATGACCCTAAAGGACATATGGAAGTCACAGCTAATCTTTTGGGTGATGAGATAACAAAAATGCTCAAACAAAGAGCCGAATTTGCTCATATTCTTTCTAATGAAAGCACTGATCTTCAAGATGCGGTGGATTCTCTGACAAAAAGCTCTCACTCTCAAGCGAGTTCTTTAGAGCAAGTAGCAGCTTCTTTAGACCAGCTCACAAGCACAATGCATAGTGTCTCTGATAAAACTACTGAAGTTACGCAGCAGAGCGAGGATATTAAGAATGTAACAGGTATCATTAGAGATATAGCAGACCAAACAAACTTACTTGCTCTTAATGCAGCAATAGAAGCTGCAAGAGCAGGAGAACACGGAAGAGGATTTGCTGTTGTTGCAGATGAGGTGCGAAAATTAGCCGAGAGAACTCAAAAGAGCTTAGGAGAGATTGAAGCTAATACAAATCTCTTAGTGCAAAGTATTAATGATATGGGAGAATCTATTAGAGAGCAAACTACAGATATTTCGCATATAAATGGTGCTATTGGTGATATTATGTCTAGCACTCACGAGAATGTAGAAATAGCCAATAAAACAGCAACTATTTCTAGTTCCGTGAAAAATATATCAGAAAGTATCTTGCGAGATATAAATACAAAGAAATTTTAAGGGATTTTGAAAAAATCTTAATTTACCCCTTGACAGATACTAGGTATCAGGTTTTATAATATCACCAAAATATCAAGGTGAAATTATGGCTTATACTATCATAGAAGTAGAGAGAAAAACCGGTATTCCCTCTACAAAGATACGATTTTGGATTAAAAAAGGATTATTTCCTTTTTTGCAGAGCGATAAAAATAATGTGCGTTATTTTAGTGAAGTGGATATAGAAGCTTTGCGTTGGATAGAGTATCTTAGGCAAACTAAAATGGATATAAAGACTATCAAGCTTTATATGGATTTGTATATGCAGGGAGAAAGCACAATTGGTGAGCGCAAGGAGATTGTAAAAAATCAAATAGAGTATGTCAAGGCGGATTTGGCAAAAACGCAAGAGATTCTAAGAGTCTTAGAGCAAAAGCATAAGTTTTATGAGGAGCTTCACTGCGCCAATCCTACAAAATGCTTAGTCCAATAGTATAAAGTGTAAAATGAGCTTATTTTATAGAATCTTTAGCTTAAAGCAAGAGGAGTTAAAGCTTTTGCTTTACTCATTTTTGTTTATTTTTATGCTTTTTAGCTCGTATGCGATTTTACGTCCTTTGCGTGATGCTCTAGGATTAGAAGGCGGACAAGATGAGCTAAAATGGCTCTTTTTAGCAACTTTTATCCTTGCACTTTTGTGTTCAATACTCATAATGTTTGTTGCTTCAAGAATTAAAAAGAAATTTTATATTGATGTGATTTTGATATTTTTTGCACTCAATCTCTTGCTTTTTTATGCTGCAATGGGTTATTTTGAACCAAACACGACTGCTTTTTTGTGGCTTTGTAGGGGATTTTATGTATGGGTAAGCATTTTTAATCTCTGCGTGTTTAGCACAGCGTGGAGTTTGCTTGCTGATATTTTTAATAAGGATATGAGTCAAAGGCTTTTTGGGATTATTAGTGCAGGAGCAAGTTTAGGAAGTATAGTGGGTGCAGCAAGTGTGGGATTTCTCTCTGTAAAACTAGAGCCAAGTTCTCTTATTTTTGGCTCAATCCTTTTATTTATAGGTGCGATAGTGCTTAAAAATATGATGATAAAAGAAGCAGGAGCGCATTTGCATATACAAGAGCATTTTATTGCAAAATTTAATCAACCCATAGGAGCAAAGAATCCTTTCATCGGCTTTAAGCTTATTATGCAATCAAAATATCTTTTAATGCTCTGCGCTTTTATTATACTACTTACAAGCGTCTCAACATTTTTATATATGGAACAAGCACGCATTATTAAAGAAGTCTTCCCCACTCGTGAAGCACGAACTGCTGCTTTTGCATTTATTGATTTAATCGTGCAAAGCTTTTCTTTAATCATTCAAATCTTTTTCACAGCTAAAATTGCACAATTTTTTGGCATAAAAATGCTCCTCTCAACACTTGGGTTTCTTATGTGTGTAGGTTTTATCATCTTAAGTTTTACTCACCCGGCTTTTTTGCCCCTTGCCATAGTGATGAGTATAAGACGTATAGGCGAGTATTCTTTAGTAAAGCCCGGACGCGAAATGCTCTTTGTGCCACTAGATGCAGATTCTAAATATAAAGTGAAAAACTTTTTAGACACGGTAGTGTATCGTGGCGGGGACGCACTTTCTGCACAAATTGAGGGCTTATTAGCGAGTGTGGGAATTATGTGTGTTTTGCTTATTGGCGCGTTTATTTCTTTTGTATGGGGGATATGTGGCAGCATTTTGGGCAGATATTATCAACAGAATAAGTTTTATATCAAAACAGAGCAATGAAACTCTATCTCTAATCAATACCATAACGTGAAGTCAAAGTAGCGTTTGTGTGGATTCTATAATGCGTTTTAGCTATAATACTACTCCATTTCTTAATGCAATTAGGGGGATAAGTGTTTTCACTTTTGGCTTTAGCACATTATAAATATCATAAAGACAAAACTTCTAATGATGAAAATCTCATCTTTGAAGCCAAGCACGAAGTAAGTTTTCTTGATTATATCACATTATCTTTTTTTACATTTTTTGGTTTGTCTTTCCTTTTGGCTTTATTTATTCCTCCGTTTGAAATAAAGGGGCTACTCTTTGGTATTTGTATGGTAGTTGTATCCCTTATTTTGCCATTTTTTCATCTTCTTTATTGGCGCAAACAAAGGGTATATATTACTACAGAGGGTATAGGTATGGACTTTAGGCGATATGGACGCTTGCATAAGAGATTTTTTCATTTTGGAGAGGTTGGTTTGAGCCGATTTTCCATTGGTTATGTTCGAATTCCTCTAAGTGATCCTGATAAATTTATTATTCATCCACTGGGGGCATATACACATACAAAATTTGGTGGAACTCTTTTTAAAATTCCATTCAAAAAGCGTATTTGCGCAGCGACTTTGACAAGTATGCCCTATTTTTCTCCAAAAGTTTATGATAGCCTTTATGAAAAAAGCTGCCTCAAGGAATATGTGGTAAGAAAAACAAAAGAAGCCTTAAGGCAAAAAAGAGGAGAGAGTTTTTTAGCTTCACTGCCTTATGAGATTGAAGAGCAATTTTTTGCAATATGATTTATCTGTAACAGATTTTTATATATTTGAGATTTCATAAAAATCTTTTGACCGCAGGATTAGCTTTGTGTGCTATAATTTTTAGCGATAATGAAGCTACAAGTAAGTTGTAATTTCAAAAAAACACTACAAGATTCCACACAAAAGGATAGCGCAGGAGTATGAGTTTTTTTTCACTTGAATTTAGTTTGCTTCTCCTTGTATTTTTTGTGTTCTATTGGTTAATCAAATCCCACACATTACAGAATCTTGCGCTTTTAGCATTTAATTATTGTGTTATTTATCTTTTTAGCCCATATTTCGCACTAGTGGTATTTTGTTATACTTGTTTTGTGCATTTTCTTGCACTTTTTATTGATAGCACCCGCTACCGCTTTATTTTTCTTGGTTGTGTAAGTCTTGTGATTGCTATTCTTTGTTTTTTTAAATATTATGCAAGCATCAAAGATGAAGTTGATTTACTGCTTGAATTTATGGGACTTGATTTTTTTGAGGTAGATGTTATTTTTCCCTTAGGGCTTAGCTTTTATACCTTTGCTTCCATTACTTATTTGCGCTGCGTATATGAAACAGGTAAGAATCTTGTGCGAGATACTTATTATGAAGAAGGCAATCCTGCGCTCGAAAGCTTCGTGGGCTTAGCGACTTATCTTTCATTTTTTGCTACATTTCTCGCAGGTCCGATTATGCGAAGTCAGTTTTTCTTTGCGCAATATCACGCATCGCGTACTTTTGGTTCTATTGATTTGATTATTACACTTGTGCTTTTTGGTGTAATCAAAAAGGCATTCATCGCAAATTATCTTGGCATCTATTCTCAACCAATCCTAAGTGCACCCTTTGAATATCATAGCCTTGAGCTTTTGAGTGGTATTTTGGCATATAGTGTGCAGATTTATTGTGATTTTAGCGGCTATATTCACCTTGTAAGTGCATTTGCACTTATGTTGGGCTTTAGTTTGCCCCCTAATTTTAATATGCCTTATATGGCGAAGAATCTTAAAGATTTTTGGAATAGGTGGCATATAAGCCTCTCTACTTTTATAAGGGATTATATCTATATCCCACTTGGTGGAAATCAAAGAGGGTTTATAAGCACACAATTTTTTGTCCTTATCGCCTTTGGGCTTTCTGGATTGTGGCACGGAAATACTTTGAATTTTCTCATTTGGGGGCTTTTACACGGATTTGGGATAATATGGCTTAATTGTCTTAAGGCTCTGCGTATAAACTTTGATTTTCTACCTTTTGTAGGTTCATTTTTGACTTTTATATTTGTGAGTTTTTGTTGGATTTTCTTTTTTTATCATTCGCTTGATGAGACAAAGAGCTTTTTTCTTGCGTTTTATCAAAACTTTACATTTCCTTTGCCTCAATATACTCTATGGGTGCTTGGCGGGTTTTTTATTATCTTTATATTTTATCCATTGATGCGTGGGAGTATGAATTTATGTCAAAAGATGTTAAGCTTTATCCCGTGGTTCATAAAACCTTTTGTGCTTAGCATTATTTTTACGCTCATTATTGTAATGATGCCCTCTGGCATACCTAATTTTATCTATGCGAGTTTTTAAGTGAAAGAGGCGAAATTTGTATTTATCGCGTTTGCAACTCTTATGCAGCTTTTGATTACATTGCATAGCTCAATTATTATCTACGTTGAGCAACAATACCATAATTTTACAGAATCCCCCTATCCTTTTGTCCAGGTTTTGAGTGGATTGTATGAACGTATTATGCTTGAAGATAATGCACTATTTGTGTATGCTGATAATCTTACACAATCACTTGAACAAGTGCGCAAGAATATATTTACTTTTGATAATCTTACTTTTGCACAAGAAAAAAACGATAAGCAAAATAAAAAGAATGCACCTGCAAATAAAGATTCTCAACGAAAAAAATCCAAGCATAATACAAATAATACTTCAAACCCTAAGCCCAAACCAAAAAATCCTCCCATATCTCACCCCACATTACACGCCAATGAGAATCCTGCCTCACAAAATTCTAATGAATCTACCAAGTCCCTTCCGCCCAAAGATATAGGGCATTTGCCTAAAGATTCAGAGTATTTGCAGACACCGCCTCTTGAAACTCCATCTATTTCTGTAAATCCACCCGCACAAACTACTCAAACTATACCACCACCTGTCAAAAAGCCACCCATTGAACAGCCAAGCTCCACCGCTCAAGAAAGTTATACACCTATTCGTCCGATAAATAATCCACGCATACCTATTGATGAGGGCTCATCGGTATTGCTTATTGGAGATTCTATGATGCAAGGAGTGGCACCTTATGTGCTTAAAACTTTTAAAAAAGTGAATTTGCGCGGGATAAATCTTAGCAAACATAGCACAGGACTAACTTACAAACATTATTTTAATTGGGAGGCAGCCCTTAAAGATACTTTTGCTAAAAACCCTGATATTGCCCTTGTAGTTGTGCTTTTGGGCGCAAATGATCCTTGGGGTATGAAAAATATTTCTTTTAAAAGCGTGCGTTGGGAGGAGACTTATATCCAACGCATTGAGGAGATTTTAAATGTCGCTCATAGCTATGGTGCGCGAGTAGTGTGGTATGAAGTGCCATCGGTAAGCTCAAAATCCCTCAATGATAAGATTGTGTATTTGAATAGTTTGTATGAACGCGTTGTAAAAGAAGAGGGCGAGTATTTTTTGCAAAGTAATGGCATTATTACTCAAGGAGGGAAATATTCTGCTTTTATCAAAAATGCAAATGGCAAGAGTGTGCAGGTGCGCATTGATGATGGTGTGCATTTTACAGCGCGTGGTTATCAAATTATGGCAAATATTTTTCTCAATGCACTTGAGATTATCCCACAAGTCAAAGAGTTAGATGTGCAAGAGGATTCAATACATTCTTTGCCTGCACAAGATGTAGAGTATCAAATAAAGGAGCATTTGTGGGAGTAAAACAGGGGCTAGGAGAACTTAAGATGTGGATATGGAGGATATTAGTAGGATTATGTATAAGCTTTTGCTTATCGCAAGGCGTGGATTATCCTCTTAAGGCTATTGCCAAAGAATTGAGTGAGCCAAAACAAGTTCAAAAGCCCTCAATAATACCAAAGAGTAAAAAACTCTTAGAATCCACGAGTGGTATTATAAATTATCAACAACAATCACCCGCAGAGCTTATAGCAAAACTCAAAAAAAGGGAGAATCTTATCATTCGTATCTTTGGAGATTCTCATATTGCGGGGGATTTTATTTCTCATCGTTTGCGTGGGCTACTTTTTAAAAATCACTCAATTGGATTTGTGTATCCAATGTATCCTAATTATCATCAAAATCTCACTCTTAAATATGAAAGCAATAATTTTGAAATACTTAATTCCCGCCTGCACGAGCTTGATGAATATCCTATGGGCGGAGTGGTAGCTAAACCTGTGGAATTGCCTGCTCATATTACACTCACGCCACAAACACAATCTACACAAGAAATGCTAAGCAAAATTATTTTCAAAGCACCCAATAAAGAAAAAGCTATTATCATTGAAGATGCTAAGAATCAACGATTTATTATTAATGCCAAACGCCCTTTTATATGGCAGATTCTCCCTCTTAAATTGCATTATCCTATCAATATTCGCGCACTCAATGAAAAGGTGCTTTTTGGCGGGTTTTTTATTTATGAGCAACAGGGTGTAAATAATATTGTTGAAAATCTTGGCATAAATGGTGCTCGTTCTGATATTTGGCTCAAATGGGATAAAGAACTTTTAAAACATCAAATGAGTATGCTTCCTGCGGATTTGGTTGTGCTCTGTTATGGGTCAAATGATGCGCTATATGATAATTTTAATGAGAGTATTTTTTTAAAAAATTATGGTGCATTTATTGATTTAATCAGGCAGAGCAACCCGCAAGCAAGTATTTTGCTCATCTCTCCGCCACCTGTGGTGCAAAAAGTTTCTGCCAAAAAGCGTAAAAAAGCTGTGTATAGGATAACAAAAAACGCTCCTGCAGTAAAAACTGCTATTGCTAAACTTGCTAAACAAAAGCAAACATTGCTTTTTGATATGGAGGATTTTATCAATCAAAGTGGGGGCAAAAAGAAATGGGAGGAGGCAAATTTAGCAAAAGCTGATGTGCATTTGCTACCTAATGGCTATAAGCTTGTGGCTGATAAGCTCTATTATGAGCTAAATAAACTGCAATAAAACAGACCTATTTTATCGTTTTAATCCATTCACCGTTTGCAACATAGAATCTGCTGTTTGGATAGTCTTAGAGTTTGCTTCATAGGCTCTTTGTCCTGTAATCAAATCTGTCATCTCTTCAACAAGTTTAACATTGCTTAATTCCAAGAAACCTTGTCGGAGTTGCCCAAATCCGTCAAGTCCGGGCACACCTGCCACAGGGTCTCCTGAAGCATTGGTATTGATAAAGAGATTATCGCCCAAAGAATGCAAACCTGCGGGATTGATAAAATTAACAATTTCAATTTGTCCTAATATATTAACTTCGGTTTGATTTCCTTCAATTACGCTCACCGTGCCATCGGTGCCGATATTAATTTGTGTAGCACCCTCTGGAATTGTAAGCTCTGGGATAAGGCGATAACCCTCCGCATTGACGACATTGCCATCATTATCAAGCTTGAAGCTTCCTGCGCGTGTATAGGCTATATTACCATCGGGAAGTTCAATTTGAAAAAATCCATTCCCTGTAATAGCAATATCAAGGTTATTTTCAGTCTCTTTTGGGTGTCCTTGAGAAAACATTTTTTGTATTGCCACAGGACGCACACCGATGCCTACTTCAATGCCTGTAGGAGAAATGGTCGTCTCACTTGTGCTTGTTCCCGCGTATTGCAACACTTGATAAAACAAATCAGCGAATTCTGCCCTTTGCTTTTTATAGCCTGTGGTATTGACATTGGCAATATTATTGGAGGTATTATCAATTTGAAGTTGCTGTCCGAGCATACCCGTGCTAGCAGTGTAGAGTGATCTCATCATAGGACAATCCTTTAATCAAAATAGAATCTTTAAGAGCGATTTTCACACAATCTTTTAAGCAAAAGAGATTCCATAAATATATTTTTAGCACTTTTATAGGTAGATTCTATTATAGTTCCTTTATTATTTTAGAATCTATTAAGGGAGAATAATGCTCCTTACTACGCTTTATATCATTGCTATCACCGCGGAAGGAATGACAGGCGCGCTTGCTGCTGGGAAACATAAAATGGATTTATTTGGCGTGATTTTTATCGCCCTTGTTACAGCCATTGGTGGTGGCTCTATTAGAGATATTTTACTTAATCATTATCCACTTACTTGGGTAGCTCACCCTGAATATGTTGTGCTTATTTGTATTGCTGCATTGCTTACAATGAAAGCTCCGCGCGTGGTAGCACGAAGTGAGGGCGTATTTTTAACCCTTGATGCAGTAGGTTTAGTTGTTTTTAGCATTCTTGGCGCACAAATTGCGATTGATAAAGAATATGGGTTTATCATTGCAGTAAGTGCAGCAGTGATTACGGGCGTATTTGGAGGCATTTTGCGTGATATTTTATGTATGCGAATCCCCCTTGTTTTTCAAAAAGAAATTTATGCAGGTATTGCCATTATTGCAGGAGCGATGTATTATGCGTTGCTTGAATGGACACAATTGGATATTGCTCTTGTTACGATTTTGACTTTAATAGTGGGCGTAAGCGCAAGGCTTTTGGCGATTTTTTATAAACTTTCTTTGCCTATATTTTCTTATGAAGAATCTTCACAAGAGGAGAAAAAATAATGCAAAAAGATTCTATGAAAGAGTAATTTTAGTTTTTGGAATCTTATTATACAATTACAATTTTTTAATATCTAAAGAAGTATTGAGGATGTAAATGAGTTCAATAGCCCTAGCCTTAAAATATCGCCCGACTTGTTTTAGCGATTTGGTAGGACAAAATGCCATTTCGCAAACGCTTTCTCTTGCTTTAGATTCTCAACATATCTCTCACGCTTATCTTTTTAGCGGATTGCGTGGGAGTGGTAAAACGAGTTCAGCGAGAATCTTCGCACGCGCTTTGCAGTGTGAGAATGGACCTACGAGCACTCCGTGTGGTAATTGTGCGAGTTGTGTAGCAGCATTGCAAAATAAACATATGGATATTATTGAAATGGACGCGGCAAGTTCAAGGGGAATTGATGATATTAAAAAAGTCATAGAACAAACAAAATATCGCCCAAGCTTTGCAAGATTTAAGATTTTTATCATTGATGAGGTGCATATGTTGAGCAAAGAAGCATTTAATGCTTTGCTCAAAACACTTGAAGAACCGCCGGAGTTTGTGAAGTTTATACTCGCAACGACTGATCCATTAAAGCTTCCAGCTACTATTTTAAGTCGCACGCAGCATTTTAGATTTAAGCAAATTCCTCACCGACTTGTTGTAGAACATATCACTCAAATTCTTAATAAAGAGGGAGTGAGCTATGAACCTCAAGCTCTTGATATTATTGCGCGGAGCGGTTCGGGGAGCTTACGTGATACATTGACTTTGTTGGACCAAGCGATTATTTTTTGCAAAAATCATATTGAAGTCACAGGAGTAACAGATATGCTCGGCGTAGTTGATCCTCAAGTGCTTGATGATTATTTTCAGAGTATTTTACACAAAAATGAGCAAAATACACATAAGATTATGCAGATTCTCCAAGAGTATGAATGTGAAATGATACTTGATGAAATGATGCTTTTTTTAAAAGATAAACTACTTAAAGAAAGTGTGGATTTTCCGCCACTTCTTCTTGAGAGATTCGCGCGTATTCTAAGTGAATCTAAGAGTCTGCTTAACCTTAATACTGATGGTGCGTTTGTGTTGTTATTATGTGCAATGAAAATGCAAGAAGCACTTAAAGTCAAAGATATAGAATCTATGATAGAAGAGCTTGAGGCAGAGCTATTTAATGGTGCATCTTCTACATCAAATACTCATATTCAACAAAGTTATACGCCTCCCTCCCTCACTTCTTCAGAGGTGCATACTCCAAATTCTTCGCATAATAATACTAGCCCAACTCTTAATGCTCATTTGCGCTTTAGCACACTTGTGCAAAAGATTAAAGACCGCAATGTGGGATTAGGGGAGATTTTTGAACGCAATGTAGTGTTTGTGGATTTTGATGGAGAGGTTTTGCGTTGGCGTAGCACAGCACAGGGCGAAGATAAGGAGCAACTCAAAGAGCATTTTAGTATTATCAAGGCATTAGTGGCTGAAATTTTTGGCTCGCAGGTGTCTATTCAAGTGATTCCTCAAAGCACTTCTGAACAAAACATCATTTTATCATCTGAAAATACCTCTACTAACACACACATTCCTCATTCAAATACATCTTCTACTTTAGATATCTCAACAGATAAAGCTATGCTTGATGCTAGAGATGCTTTTTTGACACAAAATAAGGATTTAATAAGTGCTATTAAGGATAGTGTAGGCATTAAAGAAGTGATTATGCAAGATAGTCAAACAGGTGGATCAAATGTGTGAATATGTGTTAAGCGAATCTGCGGTTGGGGAGCTTTGTCATACTTTAAAAAACAAAATTTGTAAAGGCTATATAGTGCTTTTAAGAGGGGATTTAGGAAGTGGCAAAACGACTTTGGTGCGTTCTTTTGTAGCATCTGAAAATAAGCAGCGTAAAGAAGAAGTTACTTCACCCACATTTAGCCTGGCACAAGCTTATAAAAGTCAAGATTATGGCGTGATTTACCATTATGATATTTATCGCAAGGACATACAGGATATGCTTGAATTAGGATTGCTTGAAATGTTTGAGGAAGAAGGGCTGCATTTTGTGGAATGGGGTGATGAGCATTTAGAAAAGATATTGCGTCAAAATGGCTTTAAGGTAATGAGTATTACCATAAATACAAATGCAACGCTTGATAATAGAATCTATAAGGTAGCCCTATGAATAAGCTTTCTGCACATAATCTCAATAAACATATTAAAAAAACAAAAATCGTTCAAGATATTTCTCTTGAAGTTAATAGTGGTGAAGTAGTGGGGCTTTTGGGTCCAAATGGAGCAGGTAAAACAACTACTTTTTATATGATTTGTGGGTTACTACACCCAAGCTCTGGAAAGGTTATGCTTAATCATACTGATATTACTAAACTCCCTCTGCATCAGCGCTCCAACCTAGGAATTGGTTATCTTCCTCAAGAATCGAGTATTTTTAAAGATTTAAGCACAGAGGAAAATCTTATGCTCGCAGCAGAGATAAGTATCAAAAATGCGAAAGATAGGCAGATTAAAATTGAAAAAATGCTTGAAGAATTTAATATTGAACCCATTCGTTCAAGAAAAGGCGTAAGCTTAAGTGGTGGAGAGAGGAGAAGAGTAGAAATAGCACGTGCGCTTGTGAAAGACCCAAAGTTTATTTTGCTTGATGAACCTTTTGCCGGTGTAGATCCACGCGCAGTAAGTGATATACAAAATATTATTTTGAGGCTTACAGAGCTTGATATTGGTGTTCTTATAACTGACCATAATGTGCGCGAGACACTATCAGTTTGCTCTCGCACCTATGTAATTAAAGGTGGGGCACTTCTTGCGAGTGGGAATGCAGAGGAAATTTATGCAAATGAATTAGTGCGCAAATACTATTTGGGAGAGCATTTTAAAGCATGAGTGTAGGGGGTAAGCTACGAAGTAATCTCAATATTAAGACGCGCCTTTCAACAACGCTAAAGAGTTGGTTGCCTATTTTACAAAGTGGCGTTATGGAGCTTGAAGAGACGCTCAATGCTATTGTAGAAGAAAACCCCTATGCTAGCGTGCAAAGCCAAATGACCCAGAGTTTGCAGTCTAAAAGCTATAAGAAATCTCATCTTTCTTCAAATACGTCAAATGACCGCTTTGAATCTATACATATTAGCCAACAAAGCCTCTATGAAGTGCTTGAGGAACAAATTGATTCGACTTTGTTTCCTACCGAAATTTCACGCACTATCGCGCTTAAGATTGTAGAAAATCTAAATGATGAGGGATATTTAGATACAGCAGTGGGTGAGATAGCTTGTGAATTGGGATTGAATGAAGAAGATGTAGAGCGTGTAAGGCAGAGATTTGCATATCTTGAGCCTTATGGTGTGGGTGCAAAAGATGTAATAGAATCTTTTCTTTTTCAGTTGAGCAATACTGAATTAGAGGGCGAAAGCTATGATTTGGCTGCGTGTGTGATACGTGATTTGCAAAATCATAGCAAATATAAAAATCACGCTGCATACAATGAAGTAATGAAAATTATTAAGAGCTTTAGGAATCCGCCTGCAATTGAGTTTGGAGCGAAAGAGGCTGAAGTGATTCCTGATATTTTTATCTTTGAACGAGTAAAAACTGATGCACTCAAAAATACTACCTATGAGCTTGAAGTGTCAATTAATGATGTGTATTATCCCAAGATTTTGATTGAGGAGAAAATTAAAGGTATAGAGGCACATAAGGAGAGTGCAGAGTTTTTGAAAACCAAACTTAAAGAAGCAAAAGATTTAGTTGATGCGCTTGATATGCGTAAAGCCACCATTTTAAAAATTGCCATTGCCTTGCGCGAGAATCAATATGATTTTTTTATGGGCGGGGAGATTCGCCCTATGAAACTTAAAGATATTGCCCAAGATTTAGGATATGCACCTAGCACCATTTCGCGTGCTATTGCCAATAAGTATCTTGAATGCGACAGGGGGATTTTCCCTATCAAAAGCTTTTTTACCGCAGCCATTGATGGAGACACTTCAAATGCTTCAATTAAGGATTTTATATTGAATCTTATCAAAAATGAAGACAGAAAAAAACCTTTGAGTGATTTGAAGATTCTAAAAAGTGTAGAGCAAAAATTTGCTCTTAAAATGGTGCGGCGCACGATTACTAAATATCGCCAACAGCTCAATATTGCAAGCTCTAGTGAGCGTAAAAAACTCTATGAAATGAGTGTATAATTAAAATTATAAGCAAGGTTTTAGTCAAATTAAGCTAAAATTTTTGTCTTTTACTTTGAAAAAAGTATGCTCTGTTATAGAATCTAGCAGCACATAAAGCTTAATAGCAAATTCACACATACCAATCCTTATGAGGTTGCAAGGGTTTAATGAGTCTTGCTAAGGGGTATGGAGGATAAACCAAAATTTACAAGGAGAACCTATGGTAACAATGAAAGACCTACTTGAATGTGGTGTGCATTTTGGACATCAAACTCGTCGCTGGAATCCAAAGATGAAAAGATTTATCTTTGGCGTGAGAAAAAATATTCACATTATTGACTTGCAAAAGACTTTACGCTACTTTCGCTACACTTATAATATTATTAAACAAGCAGCAAGTGAGGGTAAAGTGATTATGTTTGTGGGCACAAAGCGACAAGCAAGTGAAACATTAAAACAATATGCAGAATCTGTAAATGCGCCTTATGTTAATTACCGATGGCTTGGCGGAATGCTCACGAATTTTAGCACAATCAAAAAATCAATTCGCAGACTTGAAATTATTGAAGAAATGGAGAGCAGCGGGCAAATTGATTTGCTCACGAAGAAAGAAAAGCTTATGTTGCAACGCAAAAAAGAAAAGCTTGATAAATATCTTGGCGGTGTGCGACATATGAAAAAAGCCCCTGATATGATTTTTGTCATTGATGCAGCAAAAGAGAAAATTGCTGTAGCAGAAGCAAGACGGCTTGGTATTCCTGTGGTTGCACCACTTGATACAAACTGCGACCCTGATATGGTAGATTATCCTATTCCGGGTAATGATGATGCGATACGTTCCATTCAGCTCTTTTGCAAAGAAATAAGTGAGGCAATTTTAGAGGGGCGCTCTGAAAATAAAGATGAGCAGAATGAGCAAGGAGAGCAAATTGCTCCAGTCACTAATGAAGAAAAGCAAGAGATTCTTGATGAAGTAACTGCTGAAGTTGCTACACAAATGCAAGAGGAGGCATAATATGGCAGATATTCCAGCACAGCTTGTAAAACAGCTTCGTGAGATGACAGATGCAGGTATGATGGACTGCAAAAAAGCACTTGTAGAAACAGAGGGTAATCTTGAAAAAGCGGTAGAATACTTGCGCGAAAAAGGCTTAAGCAAAGCAGCCAAAAAGGCTGATAGGATAGCAAGTGAAGGTATTGTGAGTGTAGAGGTGGCAAATGATTTTAGCAAAGCAAGCATTATTGAGATTAATTCAGAAACAGATTTTGTAGCCAAAAATGATACATTCAAAGAGCTTGTAGCGCAAACATCAAAAATTGTATATGATAATGCTCTCTCTAGTGCGCAATCTCTGCATACAATGAGTATTGGTGGTGTAAAATTTGAGGAATACCTCCAACAAAACATTGCTAAAATTGGTGAAAATATCGTTGTGCGTCGCATTGCTAGTATTGAAGCACAAGGAAAAGGCATTGTGAATGGTTATGTGCATTCAAATGGACGCGTAGGCGTGCTTATTGCGATGAAGTTTGATAAAGAAAGTTCAAAAGTTGCTTGTGTAGAGCTTGCTAAGAGTATCTGTATGCACGCTGCTGCAATGAAACCTCAAGTATTAAGCTACACACAGCTTGAATATGAATTTATTCAAAAAGAAAAAGTTGCTCTTATTGCTGAATTACAAAAGGAAAATGAGGAGTTTAAAAGGCTTGGTAAGCCATTACATAAGATTCCACAATACATCAGCCGCAGCGAACTTACAGAATCTGTGCTTCAAGCACAAGAGCAAAAGTTACGAGAAGATTTAAAAGCTCAAGGCAAGCCAGAAGCAATTTGGGATAAAATTTTGCCCGGACAAATGGAGCGATTTGTGGCTGATAGCACATTGCTTGACCAAAGATTGACACTTTTAGGGCAATTTTATGTAATGGACGACAAAAAAACGATTGCTCAAGTGCTTGAGGCTAAATCTAAAGAGCTAGGTGATGAGATTGAAATAATTGAGTATATCCGCTTTGAGTTGGGTGAGGGTATTGAGAAAAAAGTTGAGGATTTTGCTGCCGAAGTCGCTGCACAAATGCAATAAATCTATATAATTTAAGGTAGGGGGTAATGATCCAACAGATTCTTAAATGTATTGTTTTTATATTCTTTATTACAAGCACCTATGGAGAAGTTGGGGTAGCATTGCCTTCAAATACTAATGAATTATATCCAAAAAATAATGATAAAAATTACAACGAGGAAAAGCAAGAGTCTTCTTATGAGCTAAGTGATTTTCTCTTTGATGAGAGATTTGTGTATCCAAAGGCTTATGATAAAAAGGCTTGGCCAGAGACATTGACATCTGGCGGAGTATTTTCAAGACTAAGCATACTCTTAAATACATTTGGCACAGAATATGGATTTATATTTAATGAAGATTCTATGACTTTCAATCAGTGGTACTATTCACAAAAGCATATTGCCTTTGATTTTGGCAAACTCTCCTTTGGTAGTGTTGGTAAATTTCCACAATTTTTTGGAGCGAAATTTCGCTATGAATATGGCTTTAGTGGGCAGGATTCTCATCGGTTTGGGATTGAGGGTTATTGGCATCCTGCATTTTTCAATATTCGTGGGTGGCAGATTCTAAGCGTATATATTGGTGGTGGATTTAGAGATAGCACGATAGATGGAGCATATTTTGATAAAGGTATTTTAATTTTGCCAAGCTCACCGATATATTTTTCACTTACACATCGCACGGACTATTCTTCACATTATTCATCGCAAGATAGCCTTATGTTTTCTATTCGCGCACCAATATATGTATGGGGTGCTCCTCTCGTTTTACCTTTTGTGCTTATTTGGGGTGGTGTTATAAGCACACATTAGGTTATTGTTCATTTGACTGATAGCTTTATCTGCATGCTAAGGGCATTTAAATAATCTTGCACATTTTCTTTTGTAAGGAGCATACTAAAATCATTAGGCGCTTCAATGCTTGTATTATTAAAGATGCTTGGCATCATTAACTTACTTACCTTTGGTTTAATGCCACCAGAAGAATCAAAATTTGTCTTATTAAGTGTAATGGAATTAATCCCATAAACTCCATACTTTCGCATTTGTATGTGTAACTAAATAAGTGATTGCTTTAAAATATTTTTTCTATCTCATCATATTTTGAACTATTTGATAAAATGTTTGAAATGCAAAATAGTTAAAGGCAGATTCTGTTGTGGAACATATTATGTTGATTATAAAGTAATTACCAACGTAAAGTTTTTTTATAAATCACAAGGGCACTCGCACCTGCATACACTATGCCTAAAAATAGTAAGCTCATAAAATATTCCCATACACTGCCAAAGCTAGCGCCCATTTGGTTAAGTTGTAAAAGTCCATTGATTCCGTGATATGCAGGCAAAAAGGCAATAACATCACTTGCCCAAGGAGCGATTTGTGCTTGAGGCCACATAAAGCCTAGTAAAAATACTATGGGCATAGAGGCGAGCATAATGATTTGCGTTGATAGGGCGCGTTTGGGAAGCAATGAGCCAAAAAATACGCCAAATGCAGCAGTTGAAAGAATAAAAGCAATGCTAAAAAGCCAAAAATCAAGAATACTAGCATTGACATTCACGCCATAAAATGCATATGCAAAGCCAAAATAAAATGCAAAAAGCAAAGCGTAAATACAAAAAAATACAATTATTTTGCATAATACTAAAATCAATGGATTTGCCCAAGAATAGTAATTTCGCATACCTTGAGAAAATTGTTGATTCTGTGTGCCACCGATGATTCCAGCTCCAGCGACAAGCGTTTGGTGCAAAATAAAAATAAGCACAGGTGCTAGAGTATAGTTAATATAGCCCATTGAAGGGTTGAAAAGAGGGATAAATGTGGGCTGTAAAATGTCATATTCTTGCACATTGAGCTTTGTTTTATGAAGTGTGTTAAATTCATTGATGACATCAGCAGCAGCATTAGCAATGGCACCATAAATAAGCAAATACGAAGCATTTGCCATAATAGGAATTGTGGGCGGGATATGCTTATAGAGATGTTTTTCAAAATCTTTAGGAATAATAAGTAAGCCATAAATGCGATTAGATTCTATGAGATTTTGTGCTTTTTGTGGATTATCAAGAATCCCTACAAGCTCTAAATGTGGCGATGCCCTTATAAGCGCAATGAGTTCGCGCGATGAGGAAGTATTATCATAATCAATAAGTGCAATTTTTTGCGCACTTACGACATCTTCATAATAAGGCGTGGGATAGAGGAAAAGATAAAAAAGCGAGCCCCCAAAAATAATGAGCATAGCTGAAACAGAGGTAAATATATTTTTTGATTCAAGTATAAAGATTTGATACAATGATTTCAAAGTGTAATGTCCTTAATATCCCCAATGCGGAGAAATTCATTATATATGCTCAAAATAAGCATTTGACGATTTGTCTTAATGGCATTATCATTATCATTTACAAGCACAGAAGCAAAAAATGCTTCTAAGGGTTCTTTGAGTGAAAAAAGTGTAGCAATATGCTCACTTATGTCCTTAAATTCCTTTGCTTTAAGAGCTTTAAGAGCTTGGTAAAGGGCAATTTCTTGAGGAAAACTTAAGAGAGATTCGTCAATGTGTGTGGGTATTATATCATCGTTAAGAATATTTGCTACGCGTTTAAAAAGCGTAATGAGAGATTGTTTGTCACTTTTTTCAAAAAATGCGCTTAGTGCTTCAATGTTGTGTATAATGGTGTTGAGATTACGCACTTTTGCGTTATTGACACGAGCATTAAGCACACATCGGATAAGAGAGGGATTAACCTTGAGCATACCCTCAAGTCGTTCAAGAAAAAAAGATTCAATGCGCTGCATATTGCTTGGTTTATAGCCTCCTGCTTGATATAAGCGAGGTATATCAATGCTCAAGTCAAAATCTAGTCCATAATGCCATATAATTTTAATGACCCCATTTGCAGCCCTGCGCAGAGCAAAAGGGTCTTTTGAGCCGCTAGGAATCTTATCAATGCTAAAGAGAGCAAAAATGTTATCAAGCTTGATACTAAGGGCGAGGATTGCGCTAAGTATATGGCTAGGAAGTGGAGAATCTTCCCCTGTGGGAAGATATTGTTCTTTGATAGCTTGAGCAACAAGTGGGTGCATACCAAAGCTTTGCGCATAATAATAGCCTATAATTCCCTGCAGTTCAGTAAATTCATATACCATTTCTGTGAGTAAATCAGCCTTTGCATACTTCACTGCAGTGCTTAATATTTCTTGGGATTCTTGAATCTTCATATCTATCTTATGAGTATAAAATTTGAGCAATTCAAGTGCAATGACGCTTTCGCGCTTAGTTTTATCAAGTAATGAACCTAGCCCATCAACAAATAGAATCTGCCCTAATTTTTCAGGAGCAAATCCATTTTTAAGGTCATTTTCATAGAAAAATACAGCATCAGAGAGGCGCGCTTTTAAAACCTTTTGATTGCCCTGCACAATAGGTCCAAGATTAGCAGCAGTAGAATTAGCAACAAGCACAAAACCATTGTGGAGATGCCCGTCTTTGTAGGTGGCAAAATATCGTTGATTTTCTTTCATTGAAGTAATAATGACCTCATTGGGTAGCTGTAAGAACTGCTTATCAAAGATTCCATACGCTGCGCGTGGATATTCTGTAATGGCTACAATTTCATTAAGCAATGCTTCATCAATTTCTACCTTTATGTTTTCTTGCGATTCTATGACTACAATTTGCTCTAAAATCATTGCTCTTCGTTTGTTTTGTTCAAGTATGACTTTGCTTTTTTCTAAGGATTGAAAATAATCAGAAGGAGAGGTAATGGCATAAGGCTCAAAGCTTATATCTCGGTGTGGATAAGTTTGGGCAATGCTATGCAGCCCAAAAGCATTAAAAGAAACACTTTGTTCTCCAAGTAAGATAAAAATATTGCGCACAGGGCGGATAAAGCTTTCATTTAAGTTGCCCCAAAACATACTTTTGCCAAATTGCAATGCCTTGAGCCACTCTATGAGTATCTCTCCTACAATATCTTTTGTTTGCACACCTTTTTGCATTTTGGCATAATAGAGGACTTCTTTATTCTCTTTGATTCTTATTTCATAAGGCGTGTTTGTTGGCAACTCAAGTTTTTTGAAGAAGCTTTCACCCGCTTTGCTTAGACCCTTTGTTTTATCACCATTAATAAAAGCAATAGCAAGGGGAGGACCATAAGATTCTATAAGAATATCTTGTGTATGAGTGGCGAAGTTTTGCTCATAAAGCACAATGCGGCGCGGTGTGAAATAGAGAGTGGGCGTAGAAGTAATGCGGTGTTTTTGCGCAATTTTTTGCCATTTTTCTACCATATGCGGTAACTCTTTGAGAAAAGGGAGAGCGGGGAGTTCTTCAGTGAAAATTTCAATAAGTAAGGGCAAATATGATGATTTCAAGGATATTCCTTTAAAATTTAGATATGATTGTATCATTATAATGCAGACTTGTTAAAAACTTATTTACATATATTGAGAATCACTAAAGTCTTATTGGAGGTTAGAGAGTGAAAATCATCATTGGATTATGTATAATGGCGATAAGCGGGGCTTTATGTATTGCATTTGCCCTACCGCTTCATAAAATTGAGGGCAAATGTGTGCAACCAAAAGAATTTAATAAAAACCAAAAGCAAGTTATTTTAAAAGCCTTTAAATATGGTGCAAAGAGTGGCTTTGGCTACACAATGGCAGCTATTGCGTGGAAAGAATCTTGTGCTGGAGAGTATAGGGTGAATTTCGCTGACCCATCAGCAGGTATTTTTCACGCACATATTCCGGGTATTATTAAAAAACACAAGCAAAAAGATTCTAATTTTATGCGTAATATGGTAGGAGAGCTTCTTATTCGTGATGATGAATTTGCCCTTCAGAGCGCACTTGATGAGTTAAGTTATTGGCACAAAGTGCGTAAGGGAAATTGGTATGAAGTGATTAAATCCTACAATAAAGGCTTTAGCTGGGAAAAAAACAAAGAGCGTAATCAAATGGCACAAGGATATTTTGAAGATGTAATTGAGCGTGTCAAGATTCTACAAGAGTATATTCCTAAAATTTCATCAAGCACCGCAAGACTTGCTAAAGATGATTATGCGCTCAATTTTTTAAAAATGGCTTCTCAAACATCTTATAAGTCTTATAATGACACTAGAAGAGGCGCTCAAGTAAATAAACCAAAAAGAGATTTTATTATTTTAGAAGAATAAACCTCATTTTAATACTTAAAAATTTCTACAATTTTCTCTTCAAACCCTTGAGAGATACTTAATATCAGGCTTTATAATGCCAAAGTTGGTTTTATTTTATCTCTTTACCACTCCTTTATATGTAAATGTTTAATTTTCTCACGCAAATCATATTGATTTGCTTTGCCTTGTTTCTCTAAGGCTTCTTGTGTTTTTTCTCTTAGGATTTCAAGGAGCTTTTTCATATCTTGCTCATCATTATCAACTATCACATAAACTTTAGATTCTTTGTTTGAAAGATTATGAAAGTAGTGGCGATATTGTGTATTTATATCATTTATTCTTATCGTCCAATTGCTCGTATAGATAGCACCACCTATCTTCTGCACATAAAACCCAAATTCCCCATATTTATAGAATCTATGCTGATACCATAGCTTTAAAAAACCACTAGAGCGTATATACATTCCCTCATTAGTAAGAAAAATCGCATTTCTTTGACGAAACAAGAGCCCATTAAAGCTCCATAAAACCAATAAAAAAGGTGCAGGAAAGCAAATACTATATAACCCCAAAACAAGCCAATTTTCTAAGCTCAAATATGTAGGATAACTAAAGATTAGAATCATCGTATCATAGATTGCACTATAATTATAAAAATCTAAAATCAATCCAAGTGAGACAAATAAAACTATTATTGTCGCTACTCTATCTACTATCCGCTCAAAACGATTAAACCACCCCTTTGGAAAACTATACTTAAACTCATAAATGATTTCATCTTTGTGTGGTTGTGGTGATTTATTCCAAGCCGACATTTGCACCCCTTGTTTCCTCTGCGATTATCAATCCTTATGCTGTGATTATAACAAAATCTTTTATGATAAATTTTAGTCCCAACCCCCCCCCCCTTTTTTTTTGACAAAATGTAAGTATTTATAATGCCAAAATTGATTTTATATTAGATTGCAAGGAGCAACAATGCAAAGCACAATTTCTCACTCTCAGCAGAATTTTCTGAAAACTTCAATGATAAATTCTAAGCTTTAAAGTTTAGGCAAGATTTTTTAACTCACCTTTGATAATTCCTCTCAATGTGCGTACAAGTAGCCATATAAAAGTAAGTGTTACAGCAATTAAGAGCATACTAGAGAGTGCAGAAAAGAATATTGCTCCACCACTTAGAGCAGAGGATTTTGAAGCGATAGATTCTGCAATATTAAAGCTTGCAATACACATTGCAGCCAAAGGGAAACTAATCGCCCACCACGAGATTCTAAATGGGCAACATTTGCCGATTTGAAAGACTTGAGGCAATAGAGCAAAAAGCAAAAATAATCCAATGGAAAGCAGCGCGTAGTCTAAGTTATTTGTACTATTAAGGAGACTAATAAGAGCTTGTACATAGCTTGAATTATCTATGCTACTAAGAATAGGAATTCGAATGAATACTGCATAGGCACTTACTCCTGCACCAAATGGAGCTAGAAGTATCACAAGGGTGGGCATTAGCTTTTCAGGGAGTTTTTCAAAAAACACGATGCGTGCAAAAATAAGCACACATAGCACGATACTCCAAAAGAATCCAACACCCACACAAAATCCAGCAATGATAAAGCTAAAATCCTGCACCCATACTTTATCCACAAACAAAGGCAAGGCTAAGGGCAAGTCTAGCAAACCTACGACAGGGATAATCCACGCAGGGGTAATATGGGAAAGCTCAAGCTTGTTGCAAATCCAAAATTGCACGATATGCACACTAAAGATAAACATTAAAATTGCTCCTACAATCCATACCGCAAGGCTTAAGGATTCAGGAAGTCCAAGTCTATGGAGTGCAAAGGGCAAAAGCAGTAAAGAGATAAAAAATGTGCCAAAAAATGGACGCGTCAGAGGCGAGACAAACTCAAGCTTGACACTCTCAAAGCTGCTTAGAATCTTCAAAGCATAGGCACTTACTAGCCCTATAAACGCAATGAGGGCAAGGAGTGCAAAAGAGACAGAAAGAGCAAAGCTAAAATTAGCAAGGAGAGTTGAAGGCAAGAAGTTTGTGTTATGGGTTGGGGCAAGGAAATTTTCTGTATTTATGGTGAGGTTTTGGATTAAGCGCATCATTTTATCCCACGCCACGCTGATTGCACTAAGCCCCATACACGCACCAAAAAAGCTTATGGGCAGATAGCTAAAATAACCTTTTGTTTTATATTCTTGTGTCATTTTGGATTCCTTATATGGCATATTATTTTGTATTATATTTTAATTGAGATTTATTTAACTTTTTCTTTATTTTATCGTGCGTATCAAAATCTTTTTCAAACTCATCTTTTGGTTTGATTTATACTATTTTATGTTTTAGAATCCTCACATATTGCTTTGCTACTTTTGCATAAGGCAGAGTGTGCAAATCTTTAAAATGCACTTTTATAAGCTCCCGCGCATTTTTGGCAAAGAATTTCTCCATTATTTTAAGCGTTTTTTGCGCTTGTTTTAAATCCCCTAGTTTATAGCACTTATAGAGAGTTTTGCGCTCTTTAGGCTCTAAAAAATGGGGTAAAAACTTATATTCCTTGCCTAGAGAAAAAGCAAAATTATTTTGTCTTAATGCCACACGCCAAGAAAGCAAAATCAAAAGCCCCTCTCTCATCATCGCTAAATGTGCGTTTGCAAGGAGCAATTCGCCTCTTAAAATGTCCTTGTGTGTGCAAACATAGAGCCAATACAATTCATTGCAGCAGTCCAAAAAGCTCTGTTTGGTTAGAGGCTTGATAAAAAATGCACTATCACTTGGCTCATTGATAGGCATAAATTGATTATCCTTATCAAGCAAAACGCGCATTAGCCGCTCATTGTCCTTATACCATTCTATGTCTGCAAGGGGAATAAGGCTCAAATCTATGCGCACTCCATCATCAAAAAGCACTAAAAAGCTAAACCAACCCTCCCTTAAATCAGGCGGGTAAAGTTCCATAGATTCGGGCTTTTGGAGCATTAAAATATTGCCAAAGATTTTAAGCCATTCCTCATTGTTTTTAAAGGATTCTAAGTTTTTAGCGTTTAAGAAAAAAGAAATATCATAATCGCAAAATTTATCTTGCTTGATGTTGGGATTTGCCCTTGAACCCTCTAATGTAACCGCGCGGATAGAATCTGTGCGTTTGGCAAAATCTAAAATAAGGGCGAAAATTTCTTTTTGCGTGCGCATTAATTCCCTCGCCACCTTTTTAGTGTTGGGAAAATTTTAGTGCAGTGCGCATTGAATTGCTCCTTTGAAGTGATAGGCATACCGCAGTTTTGGCAGATTGTATTTTGCATTAAGAATCCTGTGTCATATACTCTGCGAGGAAGTTAAAAAACTCTTTGGAGACTTCAAAATGCCCAAAACGCAGTTTGCTTGCGTAGGCTTTCCATTCTGGGTGTGTCTTTGCCACGTTTAAAGGGCATTCTCGCTTAATTTCACTCCATAGCACATTGCGCCTAAAAGGGAAAAATCCCTTAAACATCTCCACTTGATACACATTTTCATCTGCGATTTCACCTAGTGCAGTGAAGGCTTGATAAGGCTCTTTAGATTCCATAGTAAGCTTAGGGCTATAATAGATGATTTTATCATTTTGCTTCATTCTTTTAAGCGGTGCGGCTTTGCCGTGGCAGAGTTGGCAAAATCCCCCTGCTTGTCCTATTTGAATATGATTTTTTGATGCTATGCCGATGAAGTAGCGCATTGGGTGTCCTTATTTTAATTATTTAGTGAAAATATCAACATTCCAAATTTTGAAAAATTCTTGTGTTAATCTCTGTGTCCTATCCCTTATGGTATCTTCGTTCCATATTGTTTTATCGCATAGCTCTCTAGTAATAAGCAAATCCGCACAGCTTTTAATGCTATTTTTACGACTTCCATCGCCGTTAAGTTTGATTTTCCAAGAAGCATTTTTTATTGCACTATTAAGAGAGCTTTTTAAAAGCGTCATATTGCCTATTTGATAGATTAAATCTTCCGCGTGAGTCTCATCTTTTGCAATATTTTTCCAATTTTCTTCCCACGATTGCGGCATAAGATGTTCCAATGTCCATTTATAAGAAAGCTCTATACTATCTTGTGTCTTTTTATTTGTATGGCGTCTATAAAGTTCTATCCAAAAAAGGATTAATGCAGCTTTTTTATTTGCAAGATAGCAATCTTTAGATATTAAACAATCCTCAATTTCATATCTCTTTGGAATATCTTTTTCTTCTAAATTATTTTTTAAAAATTCTAGAGGGTTGGTTTTGTTAAGCTTTTTTGTCATATTTGCAAAGAGTTTATTATAATCTTTTGTGCTTTTAAGACATAGCCAACGCGTAAGGATAAAAACTTCTAATAAGTTTAAGCAGCTTTTCATAGTATCGAAATCGTTTTTAAGGTTAAATTTTAAAGCTAAAATTAAAGGCATTATTGTATTTGTATCTGTAACTTTTAAAATATGAAATAAGCGTTGCTCATCATTTTCAAAGCATAATGGAGTATCTTTGGTAATGTATGGAAAATTTTGATAAATTAAAGCATATTCTTTGATTTTCTTTAAAAAAGATTCTAGTTGTTGTGCACTAAAATCTCTTGTTTTTTGTTTATAAATATCACTTAAGTTTTCTAAAGTGTCTTTCTCAACATCAAAGAAACCCCCGATAATCGCAAAAGCGTGTAAAAAAATCTCACTTTGCACCCTTTTAAGTCTTCCTGTGGCAATTTCTTCTTCCCAAAATTCTTTATTTTCTTTTGCTTCAAATAAATCTTCCCAATACTCCTTATAAAGCTTTTCATAGTCTGCGTTTAATGCCATAGCTTTTGCAAAAAGCGCATTTTTAATAATATCTGTTGCGGTGAGTTTTAAACCTGCGGTGTTAATAGAGTCAAAGATTTTTTGTTCGTCTTCATTTGTGTCTAAATTAATGGTAACCCATAATTTAGAGTTGAGAATAAAATCTAAAAATTCTTTATAATTTTTTTCTATTTCCTCTATTCGTTTTGTAAAATATTCATAGCATCGGATCAATCTATTTTTGATTTTATCCTTATCTTTGCCTTCTTTACATCTTTCAATATCTTGCAAGGATACAAAATCTTTAGCCTGTAGAATTTGATTAAAAGAAGTTTTATCAACCTTAGAATGTTGAATTTTTGGATTCTTTTCTTTGGTCGGCTTTTTGAATAGATATTTAACATTGTCTTGCTTATCATCTTCATCTAGCTTATCATATAAAGATTTTACGAGAATGGAGAAAGTTGTTAGTCTTTGTTGTCCGTCAATTAGGCTTCTTTTTGTTCCCTCTCCTGCGTTGGTAGGAAGTTGTTTTAAAACTATTGAGCCTAAAAAATGTTCTCTGTTATTTGTATAACTATCTTGTAGGTCTTCAAAAAGTTGTTTCCACTGGTCTTCTTCCCATACATACGCTCTTTGAAAAAATGGAATTTCAATCAAAGATTCTTGCTCCATAAAACCAAAATTATTTTCTGTTGCTTTCATTCCCTCTCCTTTTTTCTATTAATTTCCAAATCTAATATTATAACCAAAAGGCTAATTTACCGCAAGTTTCAGCCTTTCTCCCCTTGCGCTTTCTCTTTGTGTTTTCTCACCCCTCACGCACAGGAATGCGTAAAATTGTTTTAAATTTATGCACGGGAGTTTTGTGTGGATTACTCAAATAGATTTCGTGGTGCGCTCTTGTGAGATTATCTTTGCCGATGTCATTTTGCAAGCCATTACGAGTGATAAATTCCTCTATTTTTGCGAGACTTTGTGGCTCCTCATCATACGAGCCGATATGTAGTATCTGCACGCAAAGCCCCTCTTCAAAGCGCAATAATCGCGCTTTGGAGCAGTCTATGCCCTTTTTGCTCTGCACCTCTTCACACGCCCATTCAAAGAGTTCTTGCGTGATAAAATCAGGCTGGGCAATCATCGCTTGCCATTTGAAATTTGCCTTATTGCTCAAGTTCTCATTACCCCACCACAAGCTTTCTAGCGGAGGCACGACATATTCTACATAGTCTTTCAAAGCCTTTGTGGTTTTGCTCATTTTGAGCGTGTAGGAGAGGGTAAAGAGAGTTTTTAAAGCTGCTTGATATGCACCATTTGGCTCATTTGGATTCCCTGCTCCTTGCACACTTATAAAAGAAAGCGTTGGCACAAAAAGCTTTAAGGGTGTAGGTTTGGGCGCGTAGCAGTCTTTATAAACCTTTTTGAAGTCAAATTTTGCACTTGCAGGATTTTTGGTGGCATTATGGAATCCTTTTGTTTTCTATTTTTCATTTCTTAAACTTCACGCCATATCTACCTCCACCCATAAATATCAAGGCAATACAAGGGAGCATATAGAGCAAATGTAGCTCAATTACCCACGCGCCGTGATTATCAAGGGTAAAAATCTCAAATCCTGTTGCAACATAAATCGCCACAAGCATTGTAAAAGCCTCTAAGGCAGCAGCTATACGCACTTGATAGCCTACAATTATCATCAATGGCGCAAGCACCTCGCCGATATACGCGCCATAGGCAAAAAGTGTGGGTAATCCGTGAGATTCCATAAAACCCTCTATACCGCTTACGCCATTTGTGATTTTATTGACTCCGTGAAAGAGCATAAGCCCACCTACGCATAAGCGCACAATTAATTTGCCCAAATCATCATTATATAACATTACAAATCCTTTTTATTGATTGAAAACCCCGCATTCTATCAAAAAAAAAAAAAACAAATTGCAAGGCAATGGATAGAATATTGTAATGAAGAATAGGCACAAAATCTTTTTGCATAAAATCTGTGCCATTATATCATTTAGAACCTATAATTCAATGAGGCTTATTCTTTGGCACATTTTAATTTCTCCACTAGAAAGCAGTTTGATAAGTGCAGTCGCATAAGTGCTATAAGACACTCTACTTTCACCTTTTGTATTGACTTTAAATTCCTCGCCTATTAACTCATAATTTTGCGATTTACCTTCATAAAAAAGTGCTGCAGGGCTGATATAGAGCCAATTGAGATTGCTTTTACGCACAAACTCAAGCACCTCTGCAGTTGCTTCTGCCACTCCCATATATTCCTTAGGAAACTCTGGCGTATCCATTAGTCTAAGAGTATGCGTTGTATTCATATACAGACTTCCTGCACCTCCTACTACGATGAGCTTTGCCTCATTGCCTTGCAAAATGGAGTTTAAATACTCAATATGTTTTAAATGTAAAGACAAATCTTGCCACTCTCCAAAAGCATCAATAATCACATCAAATCCTTGCAAATCAGTGCTTGTAAGTGAAAACATATCTTTCACAACAAGATGAACCCTCTCATCAAAATGCGCTTTGCTCCTCACAAATGCACTCACTTCAAATCCTGCATTGATTGCCTCTTGCACGATTGCACTGCCCGCCCTACCTTTTGCTGCTAAAACTGCGATTTTCATTTTGTCTCCTTTGAATCTTAAATGTTGAAATATGAAATTTCAGCTTTGCAATTTTATAGAACTTAGTATATAAAATCAAGTAAGCACTTTTTTAATATATAATATCTATTTTGATACTATTGTATAAATTTGGGATTTATTTGTGCTATAATTTTTGAAAACTTTAGAATCTTGCGTATAAATTATAGAGAAAAGAGGTGCAAAATGAATGCGTATATTTCAGAATGTCCGATTGAGACGACTTTAAACCTCATTGGCAATAAATGGAAAATCATCATTATCCGCGATTTGCTAAGTGGCACAAAGCGATTTGGTGAGCTTAAAAAGTCTGTGGGTGCGACAAAAAATCAGAGCATTTCTCAAAAGGTTTTAACTCAAAACTTGCGCGAATTAGAGGAAGCAAAGTTGCTCAAAAGAAAAGTGTATGCAGAAGTGCCTCCACGAGTGGAATACAGCCTCACTCCACTTGGGCAGAGTTTGGAGTGTGTCTTAAGAGCTTTAGAATCTTGGGGGGAAGGCTATAAGAGGGAGCATTAGGGAAATGCGTCTGTATTCAAAACGCAGTTTGCTTACGCATTGTTGCCACTCATCGTGTGGTTTGCTACGCTTAATGGATACTCTCGCTCATACACTTGATGAGGATTTGCGGTTTAAGCATTCTTAAACCTTTTTCAAGCTCCTCACACGCTTTTTTATACATTTACTTGCCCAATCATAATGGCTTGAAGTCGCACTCACACAATAGCTCCCAAGACTTGTGTTGCCGCACCACTTGTAGTGCTTTTTGACAAAAAGTTCCTTTTGTGGGAGAGTCTCTATCAGCTCCATACATTCTATGTGGCTTTTTCCTAACATTGCCTTTGCGTTCTCTAATGGCGTGCTTTGGTGCTTTTGCCAAATCTCCCTATTCATCGCGGGATAGGTTTTGAAACTATAAGGCGCAGGGAGAAAAGGCACAAAATCACTCGTCCTCTCAAGGTTTGTGCGCACAAAGCGAAGCAAAAGTATCTGCCATTCATACAAATGCACAAGCACATCGCGCAAAGCCTTATCTCGCTCGTTATATTCAAAGGGTGTGCTTTGTTGTTCAAGCGGGATTTGCTCTATCAACGCAAGCAGAGATTCATAATTTTTCTGACTTAAGGCAAGCAAATCGCTTTTGTTGGTAGGGCGTGGCATAGGTGTCCTTTGAACAAATCTCAAGGCATTATAAGATTCTAAGACTTAATTTTCAAGCGTGCAATGCTCTATCACATCAAAGTGGATTTTGGGGTATATTTGTAGTTTAATCAGTTCCTTTGACTTTGGCATTGCTAGATTTTTTATCGCTTTGGTTAAAAGGTTGTGTTTTCAAAGTGAAATCTAACTCTAACTTGTCATTGCAATTTGTGATTTTTGGATAAATCACAAAGGTTTTTAAATCATTTAATCGTAATCTGTTGTGCTATAATTTTTGAATGATTTTAAGGATATGCAAGTGAGAAAATCAAAAATAGAAATTTTTTTAGAACTAGCCAAGCCTGATAAAAATGGCATTTCAAGGTGGGTAAGTGTGAGTGAGTTTATAGGGGAGTATAAAGCACTCGCGCTTGGCAATGGTGGGAGTTGGTGTCGTGCAAGTAGCACTTTGGCAAAAAAATATATTTTAGAATTTGATAAAAGCAAGAGTGCGGGGAATGCCATTGATGCAATAAGGCTAAAGGGATTTAATACGCAAAAAACTTTCAATCAAGCCATAAGAAAAGATATTAAAGATTTTTATAAAAATCAAAATTGTGTGATGTTAGGAATTTGTGGCAAAAGCGAAAATACCAAAATAGAAATTGACCACAAAGACGGACGCAAAAATGATTTGAGAATATCCAATCAGCAAACGCAAAAATTAGAGGATTTCCAACCTTTATGCAAAGCAGCAAATGATGTAAAAAGGCAAATTTGTAAAGTTTGCAGAGAAACGAACAAGCGGTGGAGTGCTAAAAATATCAAAGGCAATCCTTACGCATTTTATCAAGGTGATGAGAATTATACGCAGGAACTAGGCTGTGTAGGTTGCTATCAATATGACCCTGTCGCATATCGCAAAGAGAGTGCAAGAAAAATTGCAAAAGAAGCTGCAGATTTTATCACTCAAAAACTCTATAAAAAAGAATAATATATGAACTACATTGGCTCCAAATTTAAACTCTCTCACTTTTTGCAAACGAGCATAGAATCTACACTGCAAAAAGCCCACAAAAAGCCCCTTAAAGATTCTATCTTTTGCGATATGTTTGCTGGAACTGCGGCAGTGGGGAGGCTTTTTAAAACACAAGTCAAGCAAATTATTAGCAATGATAGGGAGTATTATAGCTTTGTCTTGGCGCAAAATTATATCGGCAATCATCAGAAATTAACACGCGTTAATGAGCTGCTACACATTCTTAATGACACAACTCAAACGCCACCACAAAAGGGTAAAATCTACACTCATTATGCGCTTGGCTCTGGGAGTGGGAGGCAGTATTTTAGCGATGAAAATGCACAAAAAATTGATGCTGTGCGCTCTAAGATTGCGCAATGGAAAAAAGAAAGGTTAATTGAGGACAAAGAATATTATTTTCTCCTTGCTTCCCTTTTAGAATCTGCCGACAAGGTTGCAAACACTGCTTCAGTGTATGGAGCGTTTTTAAAGCACCTTAAAAAAAGTGCGCTCAAAGGTTTTATTCTAAATCCTGCGGAGTTTGAATGCAATGAAAATGAACATTTGGTATTTAATGAGGACGCAAATACACTTATTACTAAGATAAAGGGCGATATTCTTTACCTTGACCCGCCTTATAATGCACGAGAGTATGGCGCGAATTATCATCTTTTAAACACAATTGCCTTATATGATGACTTTATCCCAAAGGGCAAGACAGGATTAAGAGAATATGCAAAATCGCCTTGGTGCAGAAAAGCAAAAGTCGCAGACGAACTAGAAAACCTCATCAAAAATGCGCATTTTGAGTGGATTTTTCTAAGCTATAATGATGAGGGATTGCTTAGTTTAGAGCAAATTCAAGCTATTTTTGAAAAATATGGCAAATATTCTTTTGCCACACAGAAACACCAGCGCTTCAAAGCAGATTCTAAACGAATCCAAAAGCAAGATTGCACTTTAGAATATTTGCATATTTTGAGGAAGTAAAGAGTGCTTTAGATACTATTTCTTAGGAGGGTTAGGATCATCAGGGTCATAGATTTTATGTGTTTTGCTTGGAACAATCACATTTATTTCTCTAGGATCTACATCTTTGCCGTTATTGCTTAGCCTTAAAAGCAACTTTTTAAACTCATACGCACTGCTTGGCTCATAAAAACTTCCTTCTGTGGCAAGGGTAAGCTCTTTTAAAGAATCAAGGTTTTTATTTAAAGCTAAAGTATGGATTGTAACCCAATTTTTCTTGGAGCCACCGCTATTTTTCACAATATTGCGATTAAGATTCTTCGTAAGATAGAGCATTTTTTCCGCACTTCCTCTATCATTTGGGTTGCCATCAGTGATGAGAAAAATTTCTTTCTTCAACCCATTATCTTTTGTAAAATGGCTCATCGCTTTAATGAGCGCATAATTGATGAGTTTTGTTTGCGAATTTACAACTTTTAGATTTTTTGCACTTTCCACAAATTCGCTAGAGCTAAACACATCATCAAAATCCTTAACATCATAATTACTAAAGCTCACAAGCGTGATTTTGGCATAGCTACCTCTGCTTTCTTCTTGAAGTATATGTTTGGCAATAAGGGGCGCGATTTCCTTAAACGCAAAGACATAATCTTTCATTGAATTTGCGACATTGATTACAATAGCAATTTCTTTGGCAGGTTTTGCGCGAAGTTTGAGATTATAATCCTCTTTTTCTTTGTCATAATTGTTTAAGATAAGCTGCTGTTTATCGCAAATGCTCATAACCTCTAAATCAGCCCCATTTAGTGTGTAGAGAAATTCTTTATCCGCACTAGTATAAGTGCTATTTCCACTTGAGATACCACCCGATAGAATCCTTCCCGCAAATCGGAGATAGCGGATTTTAGCTGGGATTTTTTGCATATCAATTTTATCTTTATCTTTTACCCACAGCACACTTGGGTCAAAGTGCGAAATCATCGCCATTTCATCGCATTTTGCTCCATAAATAAGGCGAGAGAGCATAGTATCAATGAGCTTTTCATCTACTTCTGGAATCTTTGTTGAAGGATTTGCACCTAATACACTAGAGGTAAAAACGAAGCACAGCAAAGCTTTAGCTAAGAGTGATTTCATCAAATATCGCATTTGAAATCCTTTTACACTTATTTTGTAATTGTTTTCAAGGATTCTATCAAGCTTTTGCTTAAAGGGTCTCTATTTTATCAAAGGAATGTTATAATTGATTACCACAGCAAAAGGAAAGAATATGAAAACAAATACTTCAAAAACCATTCGGCTTATCTATCCGCAATGGCAGGGTGGAGACATCGCGCATTGGTTTAAAGGGCTGCCTAAAGAGGAGATTTCCAAAGGCTATTTTTTAGGTGCAAAACTCCTTGAACTTCTTACACATAACACCTCTCATCAAACCCTTGAAGTGCCTGTTTCACAAGAGTTTAAAAGAGAGGTAAAAGACGGGGTGCTAGATAAAAGCGATATTTTAAAGCAAACCAAAGCCGCAATGAAACTCATCACAGAATCTAAACCCGATAAGATTCTCACACTTGGGGGTGAATGCTCTGTGTCTGTCGCGCCTTTTAGCTATCTTGCAAGTAAGTATGGCGATGATGTCGCAATGCTATGGATTGACGCACACCCTGATATTGGGCTGCCAAATGATGAGTATAAGGCTTATCACGCAATGGCGGTTACGCATTTGCTAGGGCTTGGCGATAAAGAGATTCTTAAAGTCCTCCCCGCAAAAATACCAGCTCAAAATACCCTGCTTGTGGGATTGCATAGTGAGGAGGCAAAATTTTATGCCAAGCGTCAAAAGGAGCTAGGGCTAAAAGCCCTTAAAGCAAAGAAAGTAAGCAGCAAAAAGGTCTTGCAATGGTTACAAGGCACTAAAGCCTCTAAGGTTGTAATACACCTTGATTTAGATGTGCTAGATTTTAGCGAGATTTATGTCGCTGTGGGCAATAGTGGCAAACTCAAAATGAAGGAAGTCGCACACATTATTGAATCTGTGAGCGCACACTATGAAATCGTGGGCTTAAGTATCGCCGAGCTAATGCCAAAGGAACTCATTAAGCTACAAAATATGCTCCAAAAACTGCCTTTGATGTGATAATGTTTAACCCTACTTTATAACCTTAGAATCCGCTTTTGCTTAAAGGGAATAAAATTGTATTTTATTATTCGGTAAGGGTTTTAAGTAGTGAAGGCACTATTTAAATTATCCACAAATGCACACCACTTGTAGTGCTTTTTGACAAAAAGTTCTTTTTTTTTGGGGGGGGGGGGTTCTATCAGTTCTATATATTCTATGTGGCTTTTTTCTAACATTGCTTTTGCGGCTGTAAATCTAATGATTCCTGTGCTTCTTGGCTTTGGCGCGGTGATTGTGGCTGAATTTTAAGCTTTTTAGTTGTTCTTTACTATCTAACAACACAGCGCGCCAAATAGGGCTATGGTTAAAATTCATCATTGCTTTGTTGGTTGCTTATCCTCTTCTTTATCTCCTCTTTTACCCTTTGTAAGTCGCTGCAAGTTAGCAGCGGGATTAGACTTTGAATCTCTGCTATGCTTTTCTCCCACCATTGAAACGCAAGTAAAAGCGCAATAAGCTCCTCATCAAAACGCTTTTTGATTTCTTTTGCAGGATTCCCCACCACAATGCTATAAGGTGCGACATTGCTTCCCACAACAGCATTTGCGCCGATAATCGCGCCATCACCGATATGCACACCGGGCAAAATCGTGGCATTTTGCCCAATCCATACATCATTGCCAATCATCGTATCGCCCTTAAGAGGCAGATTTTCGGGCGTTGGAGGTGGCGCATTCCAACCCTCAAAAATATTAAAGGGAAAAGTGCTGACTGCATTCATTTGATGATTTGCGCCGTTCATCACAAACTCCACACCCGCAGCGATTTGACAGAATTTGCCGATAATGAGTTTGTCTCCATTAAATGCGTAATGGTGGCTGATATGCCGCTCAAAATCGCTATCACTAATGTATGTAAAGTCGCCCACGATGACATTTGGATTCTTTATGATGGGTTTGACATAGCAGACATAATCCACGCCCTTAATTGGAAAGGGATTGTTTGGATTGGGAAAGATTCTATGTTTCATATTTGTCTCCTTGTGTCAAATCTTATAAGGCAGATTTATTAGTAAAAGTCTGTTATATGAGGTGTTATTTCAATCTGTGATTTATGGATATAGCCAATTTTTGCATCTTTAATCTTTTGCACATTGGGTGGGAAATACAATACTTTTACCCATTCTTGTCCAAGCTTTTGGCTATCTTGAAAATCTAGTTTTTGTTTATAGCCAATTTGTCTTTGCCACTCGCTTATTTTATTTAGACTCCAAAGCATATTTGAGAGATTGATAAGTTTAATGTTTTCTTTATCTTTTATAAAAATTTGCGCTAGAATTTTCCCATTTGGCTTATTGCGCAGATTCACATAGTTATCCGAAGTATTAAGGGTTACTTTATAATACTCGTTATCTGCATAATCTTTCTTTTGGCTTGGATTTTCTGAAATCTTTTTAAGAATCTTAATATTCTTAATCTGTATCGAATTTCCGGTAGCACAAGAAAATTTCCACGGCATTACGCTTTCAAGTTCTAGCTCTACTTCAAAGTTCACACTCCCACCAAGTCCCTCTTTATACCACTCTGGCAAAAGAGGTGCAAAAAGATTATAATAAGTTTGGTTATATGTTAAATCAACTTCTCCAAATGCAAAAACAAGATTCTTATTATGTGGTTCAAAGGCAATATAAGGAGAAGAGCCATCATCACAAGACCCTAGTCTTGCAGGTTGCAAGTGGAAATCTTGTATAGCTTTTAGCACTCCTCGCAAGACAAGAGGCTTTTTAGGGACAAACCTACACTCTCCGCTTTCTGCAGTAACATAGTGACAAATTTTTTTTCTCTTACCATTATCATCTATTTCTGTTGCTATTTTAAAATGCTTTTTCATAAAAAGGAAGTTTTCATACGCCTCTTTTTGTGAAGGGCTATTTTTGTTTATTGGAAACCAAAATACAATCTCATCGTAAAGATAATATTCTTTTTTATATTCAAAATTTTCATATCCCATATTCGAGCCCATTCCATATTCTGCAAATAAATGTCCAAACTCTTTTGCCATAAATTTAGTGAAGAAATAAGCTGCATTAGTAACAAATCCCGGTGTTACGCAATCCTCAAAAGGTGACATTTCACACAGCATTAATGCTTCTAATTTTTGATAATCCTCAAAACTCAAATCGCGTTGCTTTGCACGAGATTCCAAGCCTTTTAATAAAGCTTTTGCTTGCGTATAATCCTTATTGTTTAATAATTCTACATTTAACCCTAGTTTGTCAAAATCAAGGCCAAAAGTAAAAGTTACCAAACAAATAAAACAAAGAATCTTTTTCATTTTTTCTCCTTTTTGCGTATATCTAAAGCGGCATTGTATCAAAAGAATCAAGGGATTATTAGGTTTTGTTTGAAGATTCTTTTACTCTTCTCTCTTTAAAAAGTTTGAAATAGCCTCTTTTGCCCAATCTTTATTCTTATTTTTGTTGATTTTATCTCTTCATATTGACATACAGAATGTATGTATGTTATAGTATTATAAAATTTAGGGGGAAAAGGTGAAACACAAAGACCATTATAATGATGCCTACATCGTGGAGTTATCCCAAAAGATTCTAAGTGTAATGCCACAATTTGAAGCGCAAAAGTTTTGCGCAATGTTGCAGGGTAATTTAGAGGATAAGGAACTCTTTGCAAGATTAGATTGTATCGTTGATGCAATGGTTAAGACAATGGGGAGCGATTATACTCAAAACATTCAAAGCTTTTTTCATCTACTTGGCGAGGAGCTAGAAAAAGCGGAGGGAATGTTTAGCTTTGGCTATTGGTTGTTTCCTATTTCACGCTATGTGGAACGCTATGGCAATACAAATTGGCAAGTTTCTCTAAGTTTTATCAAAGAGCTTACCAAGCGATTTACAGGTGAATACGCTATCCGCCCGATTCTAAGAAAGCACCCAAAGGAAGTAATGGACGAACTCATTTTATGGAGCAAGGATAGTAATGTGCATATTCGCAGGCTTGCAAGTGAGGGTGTGAGAATCCACCTGCCTTGGTCGCCAAAGCTCCTTGTTGTGCTTGATGAATTTGAAAAGTATGCGATGATTTTGACAAACTTAAAAGATGATTCACAAAAATTTGTGCAAAAAAGCGTGGGGAATAATCTCAATGATTTGTATAAAGAAGCACCGCAAAAAGCGCAAACTCTCATCGCACAATGGCGACAAAGCGGGGTGAGTAAGGCTTGTGAGTGGATTATCAAACACGGAGAGAGAAATCAAAATAAAAATCAACAAAAAAGAAAGAGAGGAAAATAAATGGCACAGAGTATTTATCCCGTCCTAATGACAGACAAACTTCAAGAAAGTAGCCTATTTTACAAAACTTATTTGGGCTTTGCGCAAAACTTTTCTAGTGATTGGTATATTAACTTATCTCACCCTGATGGTGGCGAGTTAGCCTTGATTGATGTAACTCACGAAAGCATACCCGCACTCTATCGCGCAAATGCGAATGGAATCCTCATTAATCTTGAGGTAGCAAATGCCACACAAATGTATGATTTTATCAAAAGCAAAGATGAACGCATTATCGTAGCGCATTTGGCAGATGAGGTTTGGGGGTGGCGACATTTTATCATAAAAGACCCAAATAATGTGTTGATTGATATTATTGAAGTTTTGCCGCCAAGTGCGGAGTTTTTAAACAATGATTCTAGCGGTGTATTATGACAAATAAAGAAGCTACGCACAAAACTACCTCCGCCTTGCTAAGCGTTGCAAGAGCGCATTTTGCGGAATATGGTTACTTTGATGTCGCACTAGAAAAAATCGTAGAAGAAGCAAATGTAACGCGCGGGGCGGTATATCATCATTTCAAAAACAAGCAAGGGCTTTTTGTCGCTGTGCTAGAGAGTGTGCAAGAAGAGGTTGCCGCGCAGATAGAAAAACAGGCTTTGAAAAGTGATGAGGCGTGGGAGCAGCTGATATTAGGCTGTGTGGGGTTTATCAAAGCAGCAAATGCAAAGGAAAATAGGCAGATATTATTAGTTGATGCACCTGCTGTGCTTGGTTGGGAAGTGTGGAGAAGCGTTGATGCGAAGCATTCAATGAGTGTGTTGCAAGCGCATATTGAGGAGCTAAAGGCGCAAGGCTATTTGCGTGAAGAAGTAGATACGCAGTTGATGACATTTGCGCTCTCTGGTGCGCTCAATGAGCTAGCATTGCAATTTTGTGCGAATTTCAAAAAGAAGCAAGAAAAGAAACTTCTAGCCACTCTTACACAATTTGTGAGCGGGTTTAGGAAAGCTTGATTTGTAGAGCGGGAGTTGGTTGCCCTTTGCTCTTAAGCCTTATTTTTCTTTGGCTTTTTGGGCTTTGGCATAGGCAGAGTGGGAGCAAGGGTAAGCACGACTTCTCTTAGAGTCGTATAAGAATCCACATCAAGGATATAAGATTCCTTTGCACCCGCGTAAGGAAATCCAAGCGGGGCGGATTCTAAAAGGGGCTTTAGAATTTCAAATTGCTTGACATAGAGCATCTCATCACAGAGCAAGAAAATAGGCTTAGGCACACTCTCGCCCCTATCAATCACATAAATGCAATATTCGCCAAACATCTTTTTAGCGCTAAAGTGATAAGGCGTATCCTCTAATGCGCTTTTAAGATTTTCTAACACAAAATCCTTAAAACTCTCACTTGTAGCCATATAAACTCCTTATTTAGAATGAATTATTGGGTAGCTTAGCATAATTTTTCTTGCGAAAAAATAGTTAATATCTTTTTACTTGGGATATTAGATAAAGAAACGAGCTTATTAACCATAGCAATAGGAATAAAAGATTTTTCATATAAATCACATTTAAGCCGAAACAATACTTCTAAAATATTTTTTAATGAGAGAAAATCCTCAATTTTTGGTTGTTTAATATAATCCTTGTATGTGATGCTTTCATCAAATGGAATCGCTACATCTAAAACAAAGGACAATTCTTTTTCTTTTCTTACAAACATCTTAATCCCAAAATAAGTATTTTCTCCAAAAACTGAAGTATTGTTGCCTGTAATGTATTTTTTCATATAATCTAAATTTGGCAAAAGAATGCTTCCTAGAGGGATTTTAGATTCTATATTTTTAAGATGTTCTACAAACATACCACTTTTATCCAAGCCTACAAGATTAATATAGCTTATATTTTCATTCAAAGATTTTGCATAAAGAAATTGTATAAACGGACGCACAATTTTAAAAGCAAAATCATCAAGACGACTAAATAAAGCCAAAGGACCATCTTTGATAAAGAGAATCTTTGGTAGCCATTGTATAGTGTTTTCTTCAAAAAGGAATCGAAACATTGAAAGCATTAAAATAATTTCAAAAGCACTCATAATGTAGGATTCTATAAGCGTTGCTCCATTGATTTCATCAATGAGAGTATGTAAGTCAAAACAATCTGTAATGTAAATGATATTTTCACATTCTGAACATTTTACAAAATTATTTTGCTCATCTAAATAATTGGGGGTTTGCTTTTGGAATGTCTGCATTTTCTTGCAGTGAGGACACGCAAATGTTATAGAACTTTTCCCTTTAGAATTTGAATCTAAATATTCTTTAAAAATGAGCCATTTAATTGTATGGATAAATGAACTCTTTTCATTTCCCTCGCTTAAATAATTTTTGAGGAAAACTTCTTCATAAAGTGTTTTTCTAAATGTAGAGATAAAATCCTCATTTTTTAAACGAATATTTTGTGTGGGTATCACAAAGCTAAATCGTTCAAGATTCTCTAATTTGCCTATATCGCTTGGGTTAATTGTTTGTTGCCTTTCAACTACTTCTAAATCTTTAACACTAAACATAAGAATACCTATATTATAGTAACAAAGTTTTTGTGAGGGAAAATTATCATTGATATTTACTTCTTGGTAGCCACCATCTATTGTGATGACGCGTTCAATGCAAGAGGAAAATTTGTTTTGTATGTTAGATATTGGTGAAGTGATAGCTTGAGAATCAACTTCCAAAGGTAGATTTTGTCCTATCTTTTCGCATTTTGCAAGATAATCTTTAACCTTTGGATTCTCAATAATATATTGATGATTGATTTTGGAGGCTTTTTCATTAAAATATGCCATTTTAATCCCTTACTTCAAATTTTTGAATCTGAACAGGCACAATAAAATTATTGGAATAAGTTTTTACTCTAGCAAACCCTACATCGCTATTGCGGATAATATTTTGAGAGAAATCAGCAAAATCATAATACTTTTCTAACGCTTTAATTTCATCTTTATTGTTAAGATGAGAAATAAACCAATTTTGCGTATTTTTTAAAATACTTGGAGCAATAGAGCTGACCTCTTGAGTAGAATAACTAATGCCAATTTTAAGCTTTGCTCCCTCTTTTGCCAAACGATTATAAATGTTTTTTAAATCTTTATCATCTTTTGGAAAAATATTATGTGCTTCTTCAAAATACATTTGGATAAATTCAGGCTCTTCATCATTAGTGAATTTTTCCATAGATTTTTTAAATATATACTCACAAAGCCTATCAATATATTTTTGCTGTGTTTCGGTTGAAGCGGTGGATAAATCTACTAAAATAATTTTTCCCTCACGCAATGCAGAATCTATATCTTTTTTATAGTCATTTTCACCTTTTAAGGAATGCAAATAATTAAATTTTGTTAAAAATCTATAACCCGAAACCTTAGTCCCTTGAAACACTTTTAATAAAGATTCCCAATCCTTGTCTTCAGCATATTTTTTATCAATATTGCCATTATTATTGTCTATCTTAATCTCATCAAAGTATTCGCAAGCCTTTTTTATATCTAACCCCTCTCTTGGTATAGAATTTAAAGTTGAGCTGCTAAAACCAGAAAACTTAAGTATTTGTTGTGGAGTTTCAAATTTAGCTCTATATAATATGCACTTATATAAGGCTTTTTTGCGCTCTTGATTGCGATATTCACTAGAGTTTTTATCACTAATATTTTCAAACATATTGATATTGGTAAAATGCGTTATATAGTCCGCTTTTTTATCAGATTGTGTAATTTCATCACACAGCAAGTTAAAGGATTCTTCCAAAGTTTCATCATTATAAAAATTATACTGCACTGCTCTAACATCTGGGTGTTGTTGGGATTTTTTAAGCGAAGTGCTAAAGCGAATGACTCTTTGTTTAAATCTATCATAGATTGAGCCTTCATCTTGTCTATTGCTAAAGGTGTATTCACCATTAACATCAAAAATAATTTGCCCTATTTTTCTCTCTTGTTTTGTATTAAGATTTTCAATAGCACTGATAATAATCTTGATTGTATTAGACTTACCTGTTCTTGTCATTCCAAAAAAGGCTGTGCGTCTTGCAACTATATCATTTGTCCTTAAGAAAACATCTGGAGCATAGTTTTTATCTTCATCATAAGATTGGCTAGAAGCATATCTTAGGATTCCTATCTTTTCTTGTGTTTCGTTATTGCTAGATTCTGTATTCTCATTTACAATGATTTGTAGCTGCTGTTTTTGAGGCTTATACACTCTATAATTATGCGCTCCTAAGAAATTTTCTATATCTGTTCCAAAGATTAATTTTTTATCTTTATCTAAAAAGAATGTCCCTAGAACCCTACAAGATAAGCCCGAAAATTGATAAAAATATTTTGTATAAATATCTGGGTCTGTGTTTGCTCTATTTTCTTTTTTTGAAATATAAGAATCTGTCATACTTTGGATAATCTCTTTCTTTTGTGGAATTTCACAAACGCCAATCACTCTAAGTAAAATAGCCTCTGTTTGATTTTGTCTTAATTCATTATTATAAATTGCAACCAATAAACAGCCGTGAGGCAAACCTTTGATAGCATTCTTATCAAAATCATTGACTAAGATTTTGGCTTCTTCGTAGTCCAAATCATACAAACTCCCAACAAAATTTTTATCTTTCTTAATTTCCTCAAAAAATTTTGTTTTTGCCTCTATCAACTCTCCTTGAGGTTTCTTTTGAAATTCATCTGTAATGCCCATTTGCCTACTCCTTTTGCAAAACTAAGATTCTATCAATTTTTGTTGCCTTGCCTTTTTTTGCACCCCAAATTCTTGTTACCTTTTTTTCTTTATCATTGGCAATGACATCTTCGGCAATGTGTTTAAGTCGTAATTTGCACCCACCATTATTTTGTATGTAATCCCAAGTGTCTTTTGCAAGGTTGCGCTTGTCAATATCTCCAATAACAACAAAAGCATAGGATTTTGGCTTCAAAATTTTTTCCCAACTTTTGAAGAGTTCTTGCATATATTTAGCATAATTTTCAAATGCCAAATTATCTTTTAAACCTTTAATTTTTTGCATATTATGATAAATACTTACGTTCTTATCTACTTCTTTTACTTCCTTATTGAGCAACCAAAGCCTAATCCAATTATATTTACCATAATTAATGTTTTTTAAGTATGGAGGGGAAGTAATAATGAGTTGGACACTATTTTCTCCATATTTTTTAATGATTTTTTTTGTGCTTTTGATTGCATCTTTATTAAAGCAATCACCTTTTTGATAAGAATCTAAACTTTGAAATTCTTTTGTTTGATTTTGAAATAAATGCTCAATGCGTTGTTGCAAAAGTTCAAAAACATTTTGTTTTATTTTTTTAAGATGATGTTTGGCAATGAAATTACGGATATAATTAGGCGACATACTAAAAGTATTAGGCATATCAATGCTACAATAAATTGAAGTCCCATCTTTTCTATGTTTGCCGTGCATAATGCCTGTTAAAACTGCAAGAATAAAATTATCAATCTTTCTATTTTTGTTTAAATTATTTTTTAGATATACAAGTTGTGGCAAGGTTTCGCTTTCTTCATAAAGCATTTTAATATCATCTGAAATGTTTTTAATTTGTTTATTTGTAATGCGTGTAGTTGTGAAATCTTGTTTTAGTTTTTCGAGTCTTTTTTGTATATTATGTTTTTTGGGTATATCAATTTTACTTTTTGTTAGACACACTGCAAGTGGATTTAAGTCATTTCCTATCCCTTTTCTTCCCATTCTGCAAGCTTCAAATGCTGTTGTTCCTCTTCCAGAAAATGGGTCAAACACCAAATCCCCCTTTTGGGAATATTTTTTGATAAAATGATAAGGAAGATTAGGCGGAAACATTGCTAAATATGCGGTTATTTGGTGTATTTTTGAAAAATCTCTACAAAAATATTGTTTATAGTCATTGGTATTTATTTCATCACTCAATATACTACTATTGCCCATAGCGTTTAGCCCTCATTTCTTGTAGTTGAGACAAAGACGAAAGTTTGGCAGCGATATTCCCCATTTCCTTTGCGCCTCCATAAAATGCCTATTATAGCATTAATTACCTAAATTGCGCGTTACTTGATAGCCTTTAGGGATTCCCTCTCAAGCCCTAATAGCCACTCTTTGCGTTTCAAACCTCCCGCATAACCCGTGAGGCTTTTATCACTCCCAATCACTCGGTGGCAAGGGATAAGTAGCGCGATAGGATTTGCTCCTACTGCACCGCCCACAGCTTGAGCGGACATTTTGGCTATGCCTCTTTGGCAAGCGAGAGTTTGTGCAATCTCCTTGTAAGTTATCGTGCGTCCATAGGGGATTGTGCGTAAGATTGTCCATACAGATTCTCTAAAGGGTGTGCTTTGCGTGTGAAGTGGAGCTAGAGGCGGAGTGAAATGTGGAATCTCTCCGCTGAAGTAAATCTCTAGCCATTGTTGCGTTTGGGCTAAAATCGGCGTTTGCTCCCGCACACAATCTTTTGGCAATGTAAAATACTTTTGCCCCTCAAACCATAAGCCAAGTAGTGTGCTTTTATCACTTGCAAGTGCGATTGTGCCAAGCGGTGAGTGGAATTGCTGCGTATAAATCATTAAAACTCCACATATAATCAAAGGTAATGATGAAACGATTTTGCTCCTAAGCTCCGTTATCCCCGTCTTCTATAATTTCTACTTTTTGTCCATTTTGTTGATATGTATTCTTAAAATCTGATTCATCAGAGCAGTCATTATACTCTATTTCCAAAGTATTTTGATTTGGACGCTTTATATCCATAAAACAAGTTTGACCATACTTGTTTTTTATTTCTACTCTTTTTGTAGTTTGGATATTTGGTAAATCTTGCAACAAAGCTTTTTGATAAAGGTGTGTTTGTGGTTCATTAGCCCTTTCTCTTCTTTGTGCGCTTTCTATCCAAAACCTTAAATCATTTCTAAACGCAGTGAGAATATCTGTGTTGTTTATCCAACACTTTGAAGCTTCGCAAGAATAATCATCACCACATATTTTCTTTCTATATCCTACTTCACATTGTATATCAAGCCTCTGTGCAGCATCTATAAAGCCAAAGCTAACAAAACATAATATCATTAACCTCTTCATTGCGCCCTCCTTAAATTTAAGAAAATTTTACCAAAATATATTTAATAGCTTGTGTTTTAAGGCTAGGATTGCACTTTGTATGAAACTAAGGAATCCACTCTACAATAGCATTTTGCGGACGAGATTTGTGCCATTGCATAAACTCTGTAAAGTCCGTAATGCCTTCTTGTAGCACGGCTTGATAGTATTCTATCCCCGCGATTTTAAGGTTATCTGGCGTTTCAAACTTAAGCTTTAGAATCTGCTCTTTTTGTGCTTCGCTCATTATTTGTAAAATACGCTCCGCCACTCTCTCAAAATACCCCGCATACTTGCTGCCTTGCACAATGTGAATCATATCTATTTGCCAAAGTTGCTCGTCTTGATAGAATGCGTGCCATTCCAAACACTTATCCTCTTCCTCCAAAAGATTGCGATACTCTATGTGGATAATTTTAGGATTGTTTGCGAGTTTTGCCATTGCGTCAAAGCTTCGGGTAACTTCAAGTGTGGGCGTGTAGATATGGAAATCAATATCAAGATGTTTGCACAACAAGCCCATTTTGAGTGAGCCAATGCAGTTAATCTCCGCACCAATGCTTTGCCAACACTCCAAAACTTTGGTTTGCTCTATCACTTCAAAGGCTTTTTGTTGGTTTTCTTTGGCGAGTTCTAAGAAATGCAAAGCTCACTCCTGTTATGCAATGAAATCACGCAAGATTCTATAATGCTTTTTTACACATTTTAGCAGATAGGTAAATCACATTATAACATATTTTGCAATTTCCCCTTGACAAACACTAGGTATCAGGCTTTATAATTTCAAAGTTGGTTTTATTTTACCTCTAAGGAGTAACAATGCAAGAGCACAAAGAGCTACTAGAGCGCAGGGAGTTTCTCAAAACCTCTGCAAAGTTTGGCGCAGCAGTAAGTCTAGCAAGTTTAAGTGGATTTGCTTTAAGTGCGTGTGATTCTAAAGAGGATTTGAAAACAGATTCCACACAGAATCTACAAAGCACAGAAAAAGCGGGAAAATCCCAAATACAAAATCATTTACAAGGAGACACAATGGAATTTATCACTTTAAACAATGGCGTAAAAATGCCAATTCTAGGCTATGGAGTATATCAAATTGACCCAAAAGAAACGCAAAGATGCGTAGAGGACGCAATTTCTGTGGGATATAGAAGCATTGATACCGCACAAGCGTATTTCAACGAAGCAGAAGTAGGTGCAGCAATAAAGACAGCTCTACAAGGTGGGCTAAAGCGCGAGGAACTTTTCATCACGACAAAGCTTTGGATTGACAATTACCCTGAAGAAAAAGCACTCAAAGCGTGTGAGGAATCTTTACGCAAATTAGGTTTAGAATATGTGGATTTAATGCTACTTCATCAGCCTTATAATGACACTTATGGAGCGTGGAGAGCATTAAGCAGATTCTATAAAGAGGGCAGATTCAAAGCCATTGGTGTGAGTAACTTTTATCCTGATAGGATTATGGATTTTTACCTCAACAACGAGATTAAGCCGATGATTAATCAAATTGAGCTGCACCCTTTCTACCAAAAACAAGCCGAACAAAAAGTAAATACAGAGCTTGACATAGTTACACAATCGTGGGCGAGTTTCGCAGAGGGCAAGAATGGACTTTTTACCAATGAGATTCTTAGAAACATCGGGGAAAAATATAATAAAAGTGCCGCACAAGTGGTGTTGCGTTGGCTTATCCAAAGGCAAATCGTGGTGATTCCAAAAACAACGCGCAAAGAGCGAATGATTGAGAATTTCAATGTGTTTGACTTTAGCCTAAGTGGCGAGGATATGCAAAAGATTGCCACAATTGATACGGGCAAAACGCTTTTTTTAGACCATCACGACCCACAGAGCGCGAAATTCCTCTTTGATTATACCAAGATACATAAAGCATAAATTTTAGGAGAACAAAATGACACACACAACATTCACACAAACTTTCACACGCATTTTTATAATGCTAATATTTTTTATAGGAGGTGGAGCAATGGCTCAAGAGAAATGGGATAAGGTGTTTGCAAAAAGCAATGAAGTCAAAGTCCAAAAGGTAAAATTCACCAATCGTTATGGAATCACACTCACGGGGGATTTGTATCTACCTAAGAATCTAGGCAAAGCACAAAGGCTGCCAGCAATCGCAATCAGTGGTCCTTTTGGCGCAGTCAAAGAGCAAGCGAGTGGATTCTATGCGCAAACTTTAGCGCAAAAGGGCTTTATCACTCTTGCCTTTGACCCTTCCTATACAGGAGAGAGCGGAGGCAAACCTAGAAATGTCGCCTCACCCGATATTAATACAGAGGATTTTAGTGCAGCGGTGGATTTTCTAAGCAATTATGCAAATGTGGATTCTAACAAAATCGGCATTTTGGGCATTTGCGGATTTGGCGGATTTGCACTTAATGCTGCCGCAATGGATACGCGCATTAAGGCAGTCGTGGCTTCTACAATGTATGATATGAGCCGCGTCAATGCCAATGGCTATAATGATTCAATGGACGCAAAGGCGCACTATAAGCTTAAAGAAAGTCTCAATGCACAGCGCACAAAGGATTTCAAAAGCGGCACTTACGCCAAAGCCGATGGATTGCCCCAAAAGCTTAGAGGCGATGAGCCACAATTTATCAAAGATTATTTTGACTATTACAAAACGCCTCGCGGATTCCACGCACGCTCTATTAACTCCAATGGGCATTGGAATCTCACTTCGTCTTTAGGCTTTATCAATGCGCCTATTTTGGCATATAGTGATGAGATACAAAGTGCGGTTTTAATCATTCACGGCGATAAGGCACATAGCAAATATTTTAGCACTGACGCGTATAAAAAGCTTAAGGGCAAAAATAAAGAATTGTTGCTTATCAAAGATGCCAATCACACGGATTTGTATGACAATGCGCAAAAGATTCCCTTTGATAAAATCGCAGTGTTTTTTAATGCGAACTTGAAGTAGAACGCAAAGGAACAATATGCGCAAATATACATTTCTTTGTTTATTGTTTGCGCTGCTAACGCAATGCGCTTTAGGCAAAGACTTAAGGGGGAGATTGGAGGGGCAAATGCAAATACAAATGCAATTTCAAGGGAAAAGCTTTGTTTTGACTTTAGAAAATAATGCGGCTGCAAGGGATTTCTACGCACTCTTGCCTTTAGCTTTAAGCTTTAGTGATTATGTAGGCAAGGAAAAGATTGCTAGGCTTGATAAAAGCCTAAGCACACAAGAGAGCGGAGAATATGACCCACAAAGCGGCGATTTTTTCTATTTTGCCCCTTGGGGTAATGTCGGAATCTTTTATGCCAAGCAGCCCCCATACAAGGGCTTGGTTAAGCTAGGCGCACCAAAGGCAGAAAAAGAATCTTTTATCACGCACCTGAAAGCCCAAAAGCAGGATTTTATCCTCACGATAGAAAAATATCCTGGCAGGGAGAAAAATGAAAGCCTTAGTCGCGTTTTTTAGCGCAAGTGGAATCACAAAAGAAGTTGCGCAAACTTTAGCAGAAGCCGCAAATGCGGAAACTTTTGAGATAATCCCCGCGATTCCTTATTCTCAAGCGGATTTGGATTGGAGAGATGAGCAAAGCCGCAGCACTTTAGAGTGCAAAGACAAAGCCTCGCGCCCAAAAATTGCTAAAGACATAGAGATTTCAAGCTACGATACAATATTTATTGGATTCCCCATTTGGTGGTATAGTGCGCCACAGATTATTTTTACCTTTTTAGAATCCCACGATTTTAGCGGCAAAGTCATCGTGCCTTTTTGCACAAGCGGTGGGAGTGATTTGAGCAATGCCCCGTGTGATATGGCAAAGTGCGCTCCTAATGCGATTTTCAAAGAGGGCAGACGCTTTAATTTTGGCACAAGCAAGGCAAAACTCAAAAAATGGCTTGAAAGCTTAGAGGTATAGTGTCTGTATTTTCACAATTCTAACGCATACACCTTTGTATGTGTAAGGGCAGATTTGTTTATTTCGTAAAATTAAAATGTCTTTAAAATCTAAAAATCAAATTCTACCGCTTCAAATAAAAGCATTTTCTTGGACGAATGATTAAGAGAGGTTTGCTATAATTAGATAAATTGTAAAGGGGCGAATAATGAATCAACAAGATCAATCTTTAAGAGATATTGTAGGGCTAAAAGATAAAAATTTTATCATTCCAAGCTATCAAAGAGGCTATCGCTGGGGAGAAAGAGAGGTTCAAGCGTTACTGCAAGATATTTGGGATTTTGCACAAATGCAGAATCAATCTGACTTTTACTGCTTACAACCTGTGGTTGTGAAAAATAATAAAGAAAAATATAGAATCATTGATGGACAACAAAGATTGACGACAATATTTTTAATCATAAAATTGCTTGAAAATAAAAATTTCTTTAATATTTCCTATGAAACTCGTCCCAATAGCACCAATTTTTTGCAAAATATTCAAGATAAAACCCAAAAAGAAGTTGAGAATATAGATTTTTACCATTTTCATAAAGCTTATGAAGTTATACAGGTTTTTTTCGACAATAAAGATATTAATCAAAATAAATTCTTAGAGGTATTGCTCAATAAATGTAAAGTACTTTGGTATGAAATAGCCCCCAAAGAAAATGAAAATGAAGTCTTTATTCGCCTCAATATTGGAAAAATTCCTTTAGCTGAAGCGGAAAATATTAAAGCCTTATTTTTAAGCAAAAATGACGAATTAGATAGTGATGATTTAAAAGATAGAGCAGAACTTTGGTATCAGAGCGAAATTGAAGCAAGAGAAAATAGGGATTTTAGGTATTGCGTGTTAAATAAAATTGATAAAGAAGATATAGAAAATAAAATCCTAAAAGATGATATTCAACGAATTGAAGCATATTTAAAATCACTTGTTCCTTACTCAAATAAAAAGCATTATTTGTTTGAGTATTTCTATAAATGCTATAAAGACGGCACACTCAATAGCCAATGGAACGAGTTAGAGAATGCAATCAACACACTCTCTGGCTTTGCAAGTGGAAATGGGAATGATAAAATAGATAGAGAAATTTTTCACCATCTTGGGTTTTTAATTTTGAGTGGAAAAAATATTTATTCCCTCTATAAAGAATGGAAAAACGATACAAACAAAGAATCGTTTTCGCAAAAGCTTTTAGCAATAATTCAAAATGAAATTTCAAAGATTGAAAATATAGAGCAACTACGTTATAAAAAAGATGATGCAAAAATAAAGGATATTCTCCTACTTTTTAATTTGGAATATCTTATTCGCGAGGAAAGTTCCAATGAATATTTTAAGTTCAATCGTTTTGTGTTGGAGCAATGGACCTTAGAGCATATTTATGCCCAAAACTCTAAAAGCATCAAAGAAGCTATAAAAGGTAAAGATAATGAAAATATTATTCAATGGCTTCAAGAAATTTTATCATATATTGATGATGATAAGCTTAAACAAGAAATTGAACAAAGCATAAAAGAAGTCATTTTTGCTGATAAACTATTTGAGGACATTGATGACAATTTTAAAAATAATGAAACTTTGCATACAATCCAAAATCTCACATTGCTTGATAAAGATTCAAATAGTCAAATTGGCAATCAAATATTTAGTCAAAAACGCAAAGCAATACAGAAACTTGGTGAACAGGATAAACTCATTCCCATTACCACAAGAAAGGTGTTTGAAAAAGTATTTTCTGAAAACAAGAGCAATCCTGACATTTTTGAGCAAAAAGACCAAGAAGATTATCTCACAGCTATCAAAGAATCTTTAAAAAGATATATAAAGGAGGACAAATGAATCTCAAAGAATTGCTAGAAAAATATAGAATTGAAATTCCTATATTACAAAGAGATTATGCGCAGGGTAGGAAGTCTCAAAGTAAAATCGCTAATGAGTTTTTATCCGCAATCTTTAATGTATTAAATGGCAAAAGACAATCCTTGCATATTGATTTTATTTATGGCTATCAAGAAAATGATAAATTTTTGCTTATTGATGGACAACAACGCATTACAACACTTTGGCTATTGCATTTTTACCTTTATAAAAAAGCAGATTGTTTGGGACAAATCAAAGATTTATTGGCGAAGTTTTCTTACAATACGCGTAAAAGCTCTGCAAATTTTTGTAAAAATTTATTGAAAAAAGACTTTGATATAAACAAAAAACCAAGTGAAGCTATTAGGAATAAAGGTGGAGAGTTTGAGAAAGCAGAAAACCTCAATAATGACCCTACTATCAAAGCAATGCTATATATGCTTGATTTAATATTTGAAAGAGTTGAAAATAAAAAAGATATTCAAAAACTTACAGAAAACTTAGATAACATCACCTTTAATTTATTTGATATGGGAAAGTTTGAGCTTGGTGAAGAGTTATATATCAAAATGAATGCGAGAGGCAAGCAACTGAGCAAATATGAAAACCTCAAATCATTTATTGAAAAAGATTCTAAAATCTCTAAAGAGCAAAAACTTTTAGAGAGTATAGATACTAATTGGAGCGATTATTTTTTTGATAGTAAAAATCCAGAAAAGTTTGATGCGCGAGGATGTAATTTTCTCCATTATGCTACTCTCTTTTTTGCATTGGAAAATAAAGAAATAGAATCTAAAGACATTAAAGAAGCTATTGAAAATCCCAATCAGCAGGTAAATGAATTTTATGAACCTTTGCAAAATATTGAGAATATAAAATTACTTGATAGAGTAATAAGTTTGTGTATTTTATTTGATACTCTAGAAATTAAGGAGGTTTTGAAAATAAAGGATTCCTCTTTTTTTGATCAAATATTGAGTTATCTAGATATTTCCTATTTTTTCTCTATTTTATTTTTTGTAAAAGAAAATAGAGAAATAGAAAAAATTGATAAAACTGCGCTTAATGATTATTTAATGGTGAGTAGGCATTTTATTGAAAATCATAAACTTGATTCACCTGACAACATTAAAAGCTTTTACCAACTTTTTAAACATCTCTCACAAGGACATAGTAATATTTATCAATTTTTAGTAGATAACCCTACACATAGTTTCCATTCTAATATTTATCATTTAGAAGTGAGAAAAGCAAAACTTATTTTGGCTAGTCGTCAAGGAGGAGAAAATTGGGAGGAAATACTCAACCAAACAAGTGAGCATAAAGTTTTGAAAGGTTGGGTAGATTTCCTCCTTGATTTTAGTGATGAAGAATTTGTATATAAAAGTTATTCAAATAATAAAAACTATAGACAGGGACAATATGGCTTTACATCTCTTTATGAATCTCCAAATTTAGAAAAATTCAAACAATATACCACTACAACAATGCAAATTTTAGATAAGGAACAATTCTTAAGTGATAATCTTACATTTTTCCAAAGAGCCTTTCTGTGTATAGGTGATTTTAGCTTTTATAGCACGAACTGGTTTTATGGCAATTCTCCTACTGATATTTTTAGAGATAGGGAAGCCTTAAATTGGATTCTTAAAGGAGATAAAAATGGTTTAAAATTGCCTTATTTCAAAGATTTTTTAGATACTTTACTAGAATGTAAGGGTAAAAATCTAATTGATAAAATGCAAGAGGTTATCAAAAAGACTGATTTATCACAAAAAGAATGGTGGGAACAACTTCTAATTGGAGAAAGTGATTTATTTGATTTTCTTAATGAGAGAAAAGAGACTTTTCAGAGATATTCTAGAATCCGATATTTTAATAATATCGATAAAATCGATAAAGTCGAACTTTTACCAGGTTTAAGAAATACGACAAATGTAAAAGATTTACTTGATTACGGATTTTACTGCTATTGTAAAGATAGAGGCTTAAAAATTTCGGTATATGAATGTAGCGAGAAACAATTTGGAGATAAATTTGAGTTATCACCACATTTTTCTTTAGATAATATGGAAGTTTTATGTAATAGTATGGAATCAAAGATTTACTTTAACAATAAAGAATATCCAATCAATCTTGAAAAAGGTAACAATATTTTTGATGAGTTTGATAGAATTTTAAAGCTAATTGATGAGGATAGAGTTATCAAATGAACCACTTCCTAAACCAAAGTATAGAACTTGCAAATCAAAAGGATTATTTTGAGAGTAGCTTTTTAGAGTATATCCTATAAGTCCAGACAATATAAGAGAAATAGATTCTATCAAATGGAATAGGTTTGAAAAAGCCTTTAGTGTCAATGAGCAAGAAAAAATTATAGAATCCTTACTTGATTTTGATTTGTTTCTTATTAAAGATTTTTATATTGCTTATCTAAGGCGCGACAAGAGTGCAATCAAAAGAAATCCTGCAACGATAGCAAGAATTTGTGGGAGATTAAAAGAAATGGGATTAAATAAAATTTATGAAAATCTCTCACAATAATGCTATTTTAAATGTTTCTGATACAGCTATGCAAAAATTTGCAGAGATTCTCTATGATGTCTCACGAATGCAAAAACCGCCTTTTAGTCTCTTTATGGGTGAGGCAGCGTTTAAGAGTGCGGAGAATAAAATCGCGTGGGTAAGTGAGGATATTAAGGCTACACAAGGCTATGCAGGAGCTGCTGCTGACTTTAGCGATTCTGCAGGAAGTGCGTTTGATAAGAGATAACAAAATGATGAAAGCCTTGCTTTAAGCATACGAGGTAGAAAATACACGCCAGAGTTTTGCTTTGATACCAATCTTTATAAAAACATTGCACAAAAGGAAGTTATCGCGCTCGTTTTTGAAATAGGATTTTAGAATCCTAGAAAAACTCCCTAACAAGTAATTGAGTGGAGAGGGCAAAGCACACGCATATTACAATCGGGCGGATAATCCTTGCTCCGTGCTTTATTGCAAGGCGTGCCCCAAAGCTTGCACCGATGATTTGTCCCACACACATAATAATGCCTAGAATCCAAAGCACATTGCCTCCGAGTATGAAAAACAAAGTAGAGGCGATGTTGATACTAAAAACAATCCAACGCGAATGCGCTAAGGCTTTGCTAAGTCCATAACCACCAATACTTACAAGCAGAGCTAAGATAAAAGAGCCAATCCCAATGCCTAAGAATCCTCCATATAATCCTGCTATTGCGATGCTTATAAACAAAAAGATTTTATGAGGATTTTTGGCTCTGTCCTCCTCGCTAATGTTTGGAGAGAGTAAGAAATATGCACCCACTGCTATCATCACAAAAGGCAAGATTTTTGAGAGTAAAGCAATCTCTATAAACTGCACTAAAATCGCACCCACTGCTCCAAAGAGCAGTGCAATTATCATCACCGCACGACTTTCTTTCATATCCACCAAACCTTGATGATAATAATGTGCTGCGCTGACGAATGAGCCTACACAGGCTTGAAGCTTATTTGTCGCTAAGGCTTGGAGGGGATTTAGTCCGCTTACAAGTAATAAGGGCATAGTTATCATTCCTGCTCCACCAGAGAGTGAGCCTACAACCCCGCCTACAATAGAAGCAATAAAGAAGAGAGGATAAAAATACAGAGCTATGCCTTCAAATGTAGGGGTTGTAAATGTAGCCATTGTGAATAAATCTAAGCTCATATTTCTCCTTATTAAAGTATTGCTTTCTTATGTTGGCAAAAATCAAAATCTTTGCATTATATACTAAATTTTATTTGAAAAAAGGCATTTGCAAATCTCGTATTATTTTCTTTCACCCCTTGACAAATACTTAGTATCAGGCTGTATAATTACACAATCTATTTTACAAACAAGGAGGATTCTATGAAATCGTATAATGTAAATCGCAGAGACTTTTTAAAGAATCTAGCACAATTCACAGGAGTGGCGACACTCGGGGCTTATATGCCTTATCCACTTTTCGCACAAGATTTGAAACAAATTTCCAAAAAAGGAGCAAAAATGCAAACTCTCACCCTCAATAATGGCGTTAAAATGCCCATTCTTGGGCTTGGCACTTATTCGCTTACGGGCAAAGCAGGGCAAAAGGCGATGAGCGAAGCCATAGAGGTAGGTTATCGGCTCTTTGATAGCGCACAGATGTATAATAATGAAGCCGAGCTTGGAGCAGCGATAAATGCGGCAGTAAAAGGCGGAATCAAACGCGAAGAGTTTTTTATCCAAACTAAGCTTTTAGAATCAAGTAGCGAGGATTTAGCAAAAAAATCCATTGAAAAATCCTTAAAAACTTTAGGGCTTGATTATATTGATTCTTTGCTTATCCATATGCCATACTCTCAATCTAAGGCGATGTATAGAGCAATGGAGAGCTTTTATAAGCAAGGTATTTTAAGGGTTATTGGCATTTCAAACTTTGGTGCGAAGGCGTATAGCGAGTTTGTGAAATCTTGCGAGGTGATTCCTGCGATTAATCAGTGCGAGACACATTTACTCCTCCAACAAAAGCCCTTAAGAGAGGCGATGAAGAGCAAAAAAACTTTGTTGCAAAGCTGGAGCCCTTTTATCGCGGGGAAAGGTTCAATTTTAGAAAATCCCACACTTAAAAGCATTGCACAAAAATACAACAAAACACCCGCACAAGTGGTTTTGCGATTTTTGATTGAACAAGGAATCTCTGTCATACCAAAAACTTCTAAAAGAGCAAGAATGCAAGAAAATCTTAATGTCTTTGATTTCTCTTTAAGTGCGCAGGATACGCAGATTCTTAAAGAGCTTGATACGAATAAAAGTGCGTTTTCTTGGACGAATTATTAGGGGAAACTGCCAATTAATCGCGCCAAAATATTTGGGTAGGTAGCGCACGGCTTTATCCTTGCAGCTTATCCAAATACGCTTTTACTCGCACAATTTCATCACTTTCTATCGTGTTAAGCCTTAGCAGTGTAATGCTGCACTTTTGTAAAATCGCATTTTTCAACTCATCTCTTTTACTTTGCCTAGAATCTTCCTTGTGATAGGCAAAGCCATCTATTTCTATGGCAAGCACAGGGAGTTTATCCATCGTGTTAAAAATCAGCAAATCAATATGGCTTGAGCTTTGGATAAACTTTATTTCTTGTGCATTTAAGCCTTGAGTAGAGCTTAAGATTCTATATAGTGGAATATGTGTAGCAATATCCAAGTTCCCATAAGAGCTAATGCAATTTTTAAGCGCGTGATAGGCAAGGTTTTCAGAATCATAAGCGGAGATTTTTTTCTTGCCTTTAAGATATTTGCGCCTTGCTTCCGCATTTGCCTTATACAGCAGGTCAAAGATAGATTTCACTTTGCTTTGTGTGATTTCAAAATTATGGTATTGCATATAGGCAATTAAATCTTTTAAATGGCTTTTGCTTTGGTAGATTTGCGCAGAGATGACAACTCGCAAAAACCGCTTAGCACGGCTTATAGCGACATTAAGCAAATTTGGATTATCAATAAAATCACTGATTTCATTCTCTACTGTGCTTAGGATAATCGCCTCTTTTTCTCGTCCTTGATATTTGTGAATCGTGTCTATTTCTATCCCACTCACATTATGTTGCAAATGCGCTTTTTGCTTCCTAAAGGGCGAGATAATGCCAATTTGCTCCTTTGTGAGATTTGCTTGTAAGGGTGGCAAAACTTCTTTTACTATTACATCAATTTCTCTTTGGTTATAATGCCCCCTTGCGTGATTGCCCTTTTGTGTAACAAATGTCTGTATTACATCATTTTCACCCTTATCTTCGCTTAAAATAATCAATTCATTGTTATAGAATCTTTTATTGCAAAATCCAATGATTTTAGGGTGGCAGCGATAATGTTCTTTAAGCATTACTTTTGGCACATTGGGCAATGTTGCTATCACAGAGCTTAGCAAACTTTGCTCTAAAAAATCATAATGCAAAGGAATGCAATATTTTCGTGTGAGCGTTTCAATGAGAGGTTTTTTATCTTGGGCAATCACATTAGGAAGTTGCTTCGTATCTCCCACGATAATAGCGTTTTTCGCGCTACTTAATGCCAGAAAACCTGTAACTAAATCCACTTGTGAAGCTTCTTCAATAATCACATAATCAAACAATGTGTCTTTAAGATTGAGCGAGGATTTGATAGAATGTGTAGTGCTTAGAATCACGGGATATTCTTGCAAGATGGCGGGTGCGTTTTGGTTTAAATCAAAAAGTTCAAATCGCACTCTTTGTTGTTTGTTTTGGTATTTTGCCCTAAGGTAAGACTTGAATAAAAGCAAGGAACAAACTTTGAGCTTTTGTACGGGATTTTCTTGCTGCAAAGATGGGAGATCGGATTGGAGCTTTTCAATAGATTTTGAAAGTTCCATATCTTTAAGGATATAATAATAAGAATCTAATGTATGCAAAATCTCTTTTTTAGGAGATTTATAGAATCTAAAATCCCCCACTTTGTCTAAAAAAACAAGTTTGAGTTTTAACCAAAAGGAGAGTTTTTGGATCTGTTCTATCTGCACTTTGGCTTTAAGAATCTTATCACTTGTTAATTTTGTAAAGTTTTTGATTGCTAAAGGCGAGATGTTCTCTTGCGCTTTGAAATATTCATATTCTAATCTTAGCGCGTTTAAAAATGTCTTTTGCTTGGCTAATTCGTTAGTAAGATGAAAACTCTCTAATGCCTTTTGATTAAGGCAGACAAGCTCGGCTTTAAGCTTTGTCGCATCTGTTGCAGGAATATCAAAAGAGGGATAAGTGCCACTTTGGTTAGCGATAAAGCTTTCTTTATTGTCCTTTTTGCCCAAAGTCGCACAAACAAATCCAAACCCATAGCCCTCAAGCTTTTCAAAAACATTTTGCGTAGCGGAGTTGTTATTAGAGAGTACTGCGATAGTTTTGTTTTGGCAGATAAGATTTGCGATGATATTTAAAATCGTCTGTGTTTTGCCTGTGCCCGGTGGTCCCTCAATAACGCTTATTTGGCTACCCATTGCATTTTGCACCGCTTCGTATTGGGATTTGTTTGCGCCAAAGGGAAAAATAAGCGGCGATTCATTGATAGAATCTTGCTTGAACGATGAGGGATTGAGGTAGATAGACAAGGCAGATTGTTTGGGGATAGTTTGGATTCTCTCATATTCTTTGAGCAACACATTTAAATTGTCCTCTGGTGTTTGCATTTCTGAAAGAGCACAAAGCTCTTTAAGGTAGTTAAAGAACTTATAGCTTGTCGCTCTTTTTACAAGCGCAAAATTTTCTTTTTGGTAAGTGTAAGTTTGCGGATTGTTTTTAAATACTACTTTGAGATTCTCATTTTCAAGGCAGCAATACTCAATCTCCGCGCTCTTATCCTTGCCTTTAAGAATGATAAAATACTCTTTTGTCATCGTGCTTCTTTATTTTGGGTAAATATGTATTATAACAAATTCTAAATGAGCTTGATGTGAATGTGTTTTTTTGGACTGGTTATTAAAGGAAACTTGCTATAATCACACTTAAAAGCTTGAAGCGCAAGAAAAAAACAGATTGGATAGGGGAAAAGGAGCAAATATGGGAATGCCGATAAGTTTTAATCAACCAATACCACAAATTATACCAACAACACCCGTTGTGCCTCAAAGTAACCCAAGAAAAGATGAGGAAACTTATAAGTTGGATAGTTTAAAAATGCACGAAACACGAATGCCAGAGGTTACATATAGTTTAGAAAGTTTAGTAGTAAGCAAAGGGCTATTGTTAAATACTAAAGCATAAAAGAAGGGGTTAAGTTAAGGTTTCAAACTAGATTCTATATAGAATCTAGTTTGATGAAGGTAGGAAAGATGAAGAATTAAGATTGCGCATCTTCCACAATGTTGATAATTGTGTTTGCTACTCTACGCGCAGTTTTATCTAAAAACTCTGCCGGAGAAGTAAAGCCTACACAAGAGCAGTTAATCTCACCCAAAACATATTTATCTTTACCATTTGCATCTGTATCAAGGATAAAGTCCGCTGTCCAAATGAGCGGCAAATCATAGTTGCCAAGTTTAGTTTTAATCTCTGGGAGATTTGAAAGGAAGTAATCTACTAGAGTGCTCCATTGCTCTGGCTTATCATAGCGATATTTTGCGCCACTAAAGAGTGTTGCAGAGAATGCATCCGCGCCTTCAGCTGGTTTTTTATGCACAACATAAATCGGATCTTTATAAAGCATAAGGATTCTGATTTCACCCTCTTTGATACGAGGTAAGAATGTCATATCCACGAGCATACCATTATCACCCTTGAGGTATTTTTCACAAAAATCCATAAACTCACCGAGTTTGCGCTCTTCAACGTGATTATCTACTGCTTCTGTGCAGCGAATCTCTGTATCAAGTGGTAATTCGCTCACACCTTTGTATTTGCTTGGGTCTTTGATTTGCACCCGCCAAATACCCTCACCTGTTGAACCACGATTTTGTTTGAGCACCCTTTCGCCTTTTGCAAGAGTTTTGGGAAAGTTCTTTTTGAAGTCGTGTTCGCCTCCTGCTTCCCATTTTACACCAATTCTAGCTGCCTCGCTTGGGTCATAATAAGCTAGAGTGTCTGTTGGCACAAGTTCTGTATTGCGAAGCTTAGTTAAAGCATCTTTTGCACCATAGCCAATCATTGCATCAGGGTGTGGCATACCGATGACGCCATCAGCGCAAAGTTTGCGCAATACATCAAAATAGAGTTTTTCTTCTTTGAGGTTACCCGGATTTACGCGTGAAACATACGCATCAGCAGACTTTTTAACATACTCATAGATTTCATTCTTTTTTGCCTCATCGCGTAAAATCTCGTCTGTAAAAAAGACAACCTCTGCGTTCCAACCAAGCTTCTTGAGATAATCCATCATTGGCACAGTGTCTTTTCTGTGCCCGTCTTTACCTTTATCACTGCCTCCCACTGCTTCAAAAAAAACAATATGTTTTTTCATGAATTCCTCCTTAAAATAAAATGAAACATCTTTATATTACGCTAAATTTTCACAAGAACAACTAAAATAATTTATATTCTTATGAGATTTTGTTTGTCTTCTTTAGAATCTACCCATTTTTATTTTCATTTTGTGTTTCACCTTTAAAATATTTTAATCGCATAGAATTAAATACTACAATAAGAGAGCTTAGACTCATAGAAAGCGCAGCGAAAAGCGGTATTACAAGTCCAGCAGTAGCTATTGGCACGCTTAAAGCATTATAGCCGATGCTCAAAGCTATATTTTGCTTGATACTAACATAAGTTCTATGGGCGATTTCAAAGGCATTATGTAGCGTGGAGAGTTTATCATCAAGAATGACTACATCGCTACTTAAAATAGCAATATCACTCCCTGCACCCATAGAAATAGCAATATCGCTCTTACTAAGCGCAGGTGCATCATTGATCCCATCGCCCACCATCACAAGCACATTGCGAGGGTGTTTATGTTTATAAGATTCTATCCATTCTGCCTTTTGTAAGGGCGAGAGACTATGATGAGATTCTTGAATGTTTATAAGTGAGCTGATTTGCTCTACGCTCTCCGCTCTATCACCGCTAAGAAGTGCTGTGGCAATCCCACGTTTATGAAGAGATTCTATTAAAGTTTTAGCATAGGGTTTTGGTTCATCATAGAGCTCAAAAATTTCAAGTAAAATATTTTCTTCATTTTTTTGCATACCATAGGCAAAGACCATACCTTTATTAATTGTAAGTTTCGGGAGAATAAAGCCCTTATTTTGCAAAAATTCTAAATTTCCTCCTACAAGTGTAATACTTTGATTTTCACTCTCTACCAAAGCAGAAATACCTTGTGCATCAAATTGCTGAAAGTCCTTAAGATTCCATATAGTTTCTTGTGTGCTTGAATCTGTATGAGTATCCAAAAAATCAAAAATTCCTAGTGCCACAGGATGTTTGCTTAATCGCACAAACTCACGTAAAAGTTGCTTATCATAAGCGGATTGTATGTAACATTGTTGCACCTTTGGTTTGCCAATAGTAAGTGTTCCTGTTTTATCAAAGATAACTATATTTGCTTTTGCAAGACTTTCAAGGAATTTTGCTTGTTTGAAAAGCACATTGTGGCGATAAGATTCGCCAATACCAACTACAGAAGCAATAGGCGTAGCCAAAGCCAACGCACAAGGACAAGCGATAATAATCACAGATATAGCTACCATAAGCGATTTTTCAACCCCTACATTTCCTATGAAATACCAGCCTAAAAAACAAAGTAAAGCTATACTTAAAATCACACGTGAAAAATACTGCGAGAGGCTATTAGCAAGATTCTGTATATGTGGTTTATAATTAAGAGAAGCGCTTACAAGTTCGATAATATGGCTCATAAGGCTTTGTGAGAATATTTTGGTCGCTTGATAAAAAATTTGATGGTTAAGATTAACATAGCCGGAGAGAATCTCATCGCCTTCTTTAGATTCTATAGGCAAGGATTCACCACTGATTGCTTTTGTATCAAAAATTGCTCTTTGACTGAGCAAAATGCCATCAATGGCAATTTTTTCACCTGCTTTTACAAGAATCATATCACCAATTTGCACCTCTTCTGGAGTAACTTGACGTGTGAGATGAGGATTTTGTTTATCACAGAGTTCCACACTTGTGGGTAGTAGATGATTGAGTTTATCAAGGCTATCCCCTGCATTTTTGCGTGCTCGAACTTCTAAAAACTTACCAATTAATACAAAGGTGATAATCATACTCACAGATTCAAAATAAGTCTCTCCACTGTGCGTAATAGCAGCATATATAGAATAAAAATAAGTCAATGTAGAGCCAACAGCAACGAGTAAATCCATACCCACAAAACCATTTCTTAATCCATAATAACTTGAGCGAAAAAACACCCACCCAGAGTAAAAAAGTGCAGGAGTGCAGAGGATAAATGAGGCAAGATTCAAAATATCTTTTGCTTCCTTAGTGATACCAAGAAAATATCCACTATATTGTGCAATGGCTACCCACATAATATTCATTGTGCAAAAAAGCGCAACAATAACGCGTATATAGTATTCTTTCATTTGCTTTTTATCTGCACTTTCTTGAATTCGGCTATCATATACATACGCATCATATCCTATAGATTGAATAAGAGTGATAATAGTGCTTAAAGGAAGCTTGTTTCTATCCCATACAATTGTTGCTTTGTTGTTTGTGTAATTAATTGTGGCGCTTATAATTCCTTCCTGCGCTAAAAGGAGCTTTTCATTGAGCCAAATACACGCTGCACAATGAATTCCGCTAATGATTAAATGCACTTCGCAGAGTTTCATCTCATCTTTTGTAATGGTATGGACGTATTTTTGCATAAACGCGTCTGTATCAAATCGTGCTAAATCATTGTGTGTATCAAGTGTTGGTGGAGTGAGAGGGCTTGTGAGCTTATCATAAAAGCTTGTGAGTGAGGACTTTTGGAGTAAAAAATACACACTCTCACAGCCATTACAGCAAAAATGCAACTCCTCGCCTTGCTCATTGTAGCGTGTGCTTAGTTGTGAAATATCATATTCAAGCTGACAATGGGAACATCGCACTTTTTAGCACTCTGCAAGTTCATTATAAAGAGAATCTCGCTCTATTGCACGAAATCCGGCATCTTTAATTTGAGAGATAAGTTCTTCTTTGCTTAATCCACCTTTGCTTTTTGCTCCCGCAGCAGATTGAATACTTTCTAATTGGATTGTTCCGTCCATATCATCAGCGCCAAATTCTTGTGCAACAATAGCAAGATTAAGCCCTAAAGTTGCCCAATATGCTTTGATATGTGGGATATTATAAAGCAAGATTCTCGCAATAGAAATTGTTTTTAGAATCTCTTGTCCGCTTGGAAATGTTTTGACATTAAGGAAATTATTTTCACGTTGATAAAGAAGAGGAATAAAGGCATTAAAGCCACCTTGCTTATTTGTTACCTTGCTACTTTCGCTTTGTGTAGAGCGTAATCGCAGCATATGGTCAATTCTATGTTCTCTTTGTTCTATATGTCCAAAAAGCATTGTTGCATTACTCATTTTTCCTAGAGTGTGCCAATATGTGTGAATCTCAAGCCATCTTTGTGAGCTCACTTTGCCTTTGCATATAAAAGCGCGCACTTCTTCATCAAAGATTTCAGCACCACCTCCAGGCATAGAATCCACTCCTGCTTGTGCCATATCTTCGAGCACTTTTTTATAGCCTTTGTTTGAGATTCTGTCCAAATAATCCACTTCTGCAGCAGTAAGAGCTTTTAAATGGACTTGTGGTAGAGCTTTTTTTACTTCTTTGAAAAGCTCAAAATACCATTCATAAGTATAGTTTGGATTATGGCTAGAGACGATATGAAGTTCTTTTGCACCATTTTCATAAGCATCGTGTGCTTGAGCGAGAATCTCATCAATGCTCATAGAATAAGGATTAGGATTTTTGCGTGAGGCGGAAAATGCACAAAATTTACATACATCTGCACAGATATTGCTTGGGTTGATATGACGATTGTTATTAAAAAATACTTTTTTGCCATAAAGTTCTGTGCGGAGATTGTGCGCTGCTTCGCCAAGTGTGAAAATATCATATTCATAAAGTCCGCTTAGCTCTTTTGGGCTTAAATCTGTATCTTGTGCTAGAGCCCTTTGCAATAAATCCATTTTTCCTCCTGTATAAATTTCATATACAATAAAAGTGATTGTATAGTATAAAATCTTAGAATCTCATTTACACACTTTGTTTGCACAGCAAAGAATTATCCGCCTGTATAATAAAACGCACGTGTAGAATGGTTTTGTTGCTCCATTTCCTGCTCCCATTGATTTTTTTCAGGTTTATTACGCACAGAGAGTTCTAAGAGTTTTTGCATACCTTCCTTATCACCTTGCATAATGGCATCTTTAAGATTCACACTCTCTTGATAATACAAGCAAGGACAAATCACACCATCACTTGTGAGGCGGATACGATTACAACTCGCACAAAAATCATCTTCGTGCGGAGAGATAATGCCAAAGGTGAGCTGTTTTGGCAAAGAGTGTGAATCATTATTTTTTAAGGTAATTGAATAAAGCTTTGCAGGACCAAAGCATTCTTTTTTTTCTAAAGTAGTAGGATATTTGGCATTGATAATATTAAGAATCTCTGCACTTCGCAAACCTTTTAAGCCATCTTTTGCGTGGATATTTTCCATAAATTCAATAAAACGAATACCAAAGCTATAAGTGGCAGCAAAATGAAGCATATCAACAATCTCGTCGTCATTTACGCCTTGAATTGGCACCATATTGAGTTTAATGCCTAACCCAAGAGCGGCAGCTTTGTGAATGCCTTTTAGAATTTGTGGCAAGGCATCGCGTTTAGAAATAAGCTTTATACGTTCATTTTTAAGAGAATCTAAGGAAATATTAATACGCGAAAGTCCTGCTTCTTTGAGGTCTTTGGCATATTTTTCAAGTAAGAAAGCATTGCTTGTAAGTGTGAGTTCAATATGTGGAGCGTATTCATAAATTTGAGCAATAAATGCGCTTAAATCTGCTCTTAAGAGCGGTTCACCGCCTGTAATGCGAATCTTTTTTATACCATTATCAATGGCAAGTTTAATAAATTCAAGCATTTTGGGTAGGGGGAGCGCACTCTCATCTACAAAAGATTCTGGTGTATCAGGCATACAATATTGACAGCGAAAATTGCACATTTTGGTAACAGAGACGCGCATATAATCAATGGTGCGAGAAAAAGAATCTATTAACATTAAACCATTCCAAAATAATAAATTTGCTTTATACCCAAGTATTTAGGATTATACAAAATAAGATATAATGCCCACCAAAAATGAAAGGTTTTTATGCAAAAAATAATGATTCCGTGCGTGATTTTAGCTGGGGGTAAAAGTTCGCGTTTAGGAGAGGATAAAACGCAAGTCGCTTTTGGGAAGGAAAATCTAAGCCAGTGGGTATTTACGCACTTAAGCAAAATATGTGAAAAAGTATATATTAGCACCAAAGATAAAAAGAAATTCACCTTTGATGCGCCATTTTTGATTGAAAGAAGTCGCATTTATGCACCCATCATCGGAATGATAAATGCCTTTGAGAAGCTTAAAACCCAAGAAATACTCTTTGTTAGTGTGGATACGCCTTTTGTGCGTGGAGAGACTTTGCGACAACTCGCAGATTCAAATGCACCTATTACTTACGCACAAAGTGCCGATAAGGCGCATTATCTTATTTCTAAATGGCACAAATCTATGCTTGATGCACTTATATGGGCATATAAGTCTAAAAGTTATGCTCTGCACCGCATTATAGAATCTCACCCACATCAAAGTGTCCTTGCAACAGAAAAGGAATGCTTTAATATCAATACAATGGACGATTATTATAATGCCTTAAAACTTTATGAGAATATGGAATAAATTATGGCTGATGAAGAAAAAACCCAAGCCCCATCGGCGCATAAGATTCAAAAGGCTCGTGAAGAGGGCAATGTCAGTAAAAGCCCTGAACTTGCTGGTTTTTTTATTTTGCTTGTAGGGTTAGGTTTGATGTTTTTGCTCATACCTTTTTGGATTGAATGCGCTCAAAGAATCTTTCACCATATTAATAAGCTTATTATACTTGATGTAGATAGGCGTTTATTGGGTAATCTAATGCTAAGTATTGGACTTGAAGTTTTTTTTATGCTCGCACCACTTTTTCTTGTGTTGATGATTACGGGGGTTATTGCAAATATTGCACAATTTGGGTTACTTCTATCGCCTAAGGCTATTAAACCTAAAATATCTAAAATTAACCCTATAACGGGCATTAAAAATGTTATTTCTCTTAAAAAGATTCTTGATGGCTTTATGATTACATTAAAGGTATTTGTAGCTTTTATTGTCGGGTTTGCTGTGTTTGTAAGTTTTTTTAATGAGCTTCCTAGTGTGTCTATGAGTGGATTGTATGGACAAATTATGTGGTTTAGACAAAAGGCACTTATTCTTATTGGAGTGTTATTAATTTTGTTTTTTATTATGGCAGTAAGTGATTATCTCATTAAACGTTATCAATACATTAAAAGTCTCAAAATGAGCATTAAAGAAGTCAAAGATGAATACAAGCAATATGAACAAAGCCCGGAGGTGAAGGCTAAGATTCGTCAAATGCAACAAAAAATTGCAAGTAATCGTATGATGCAAGAAATTCCCTCTGCCTCAGTTGTTATTACTAACCCTACACATTATGCTGTGGCATTGCGTTATAGTGAAAAAGAGATTGCTCAAGGTATGCCTCCGATATTAGTGGCAAAAGGCATTGATGAGCTTGCTATACGAATTAAAAGTATAGCAAGGGAATATGATATTAAAATCATTGAGAATCCACCGCTTGCACGCGAACTTTATCGGCAGTTGGATTTAAATCAAGTTATACCTCACGACCTTTTTGCTGCGGTAGGACAGGTGTTAAGTGAGGTAGCATATCTTGAAGAGCGTGAAGGTAAGAAAAAAATGAGTAAGATTCTTGAAATTGCAGGGGAGAAAGTAGCTAAAGAGCGTCAAATATAAGACTTTATGATATAATAAAACCTTATATTCTTTAATTAATCCAAAAAAGGCACGAGTATGGGTAATAAGCGGTTAATATTGGCAAGTTTAGGTATTATGACACTTGTTATTGTGGGGATTATCGCCTTTACTTCTATCATCTTTGAAACACAAGAGCCACGTTTGAATATGCAAGGACAAGATCTTCCAACGCATTGGAATCTTCAAGATGAGATGGTGGTGAAATTTGATGATGAAAGTGGCATTAGGCATTATCGGGTGCAAGTGATATTTGATGGGGAGATTTTGAGTGATGAGAAAGAAATTATTTTAAACAAACCAAAATCTATCAAAATTTCTTTGCCAAAGCCTTCCACTTTGCTTAAAAATGGGGCAACGCTTCAATATAAAATTGCTGTAACAGATTGGAGTAATTCACATTTTTTTAGTGGCAATACTGCCAAAGTTGAGCTCAATCTCGTGGTAGATACGACTCCTCCCAGTGTCATACCTATTGCATCATCGTATCAAATTGCCCGTGGAGGGAGTGCGATTGTAGCATTTGAAATCAAGGATATGGCATTACAAGATGTGCATATTAATAATGGCACTGATGATTTTAAGCTTTTTAAATATCTTGATAATGATATTTATGTAGGGATTATTGCGTGGCCTCTAAAAAATAAATTTTTTAATGCTCAAATTATTGCCACAGACAAAGCAGGCAATATTACAAAACAAAACATTACTCTTATGCGTAATATTAATGTTGCTTATTATCATTCTAATATCAGAATAGAAGAAAGCTTCCTTCAGGGTAAGTTAAACGAACTTCTTGGACGCATTGATAAAAAACTCCATAGGGATTTTAATGATGATGTTGAGCGGTTTGTGTTTTTTAATGAGGATATACGCAAGGAAGATGAAAATAGAATCTTAAAAGCTTGTAATGATTTGATTTCAGATGATGGCTACATTGATGAATCTTTTCGAGCCTTTGTGCCACTTAAGGGTTCAAAACTCGTAGGGAGTTTTGGGGATTATCGCACTTATTATCTCAATAAAAACAAAATTAGTGAAGCTATTCATTTAGGTATTGATGTAGCAAGTGTCAAAAATGCTCCCATTATCGCAAGCAATAAAGGTGTTGTATTGCTTAAAAGTCGTCTTGGGCTTTATGGCGATACGCTTTTAATTTATCACGGATTTGGTGTTTCATCACTTTATTCACATATGTCAGATAGCCACGTTGATGTGAGTGATGAGGTAAATGTAGGGCAACAGATTGGCAACACAGGTATGACAGGTTGGGCATTTGGAGACCATTTGCATTTTAGTATTTTAGTGCAAGGGCATTTTGTTCGTTTAAGTGAGTGGTTAGACCAAAAGTGGGTTGATGATAATATTATTAGTGTTTTAGCTAAAACACGAGCATATTATCAGGCAAAACATTCAGCGCATTAAGAAGTTAGGCAGTATGATTAAAACTCGGCAACATACCTTACGATTGTTTGAATTTGAAGCAGGAGGGAGCATACAGGAATATATTGATTTTATTACAAAACACCTCCCTCTTTTGCAACGTCATACACTTGGCTTTAGAGATGAGATTGACCCACAGCTCCAAGCATTCTTACAAGAGCATAATTTAAGTTTTGCTCATTTAAGTGATATGGCGCACATTTATCTCACGCGTAAAGATTCTGACATACCCGCTCAACCTAGTTTTTCTGATGTGCAAACTGCGCATACTTCTTCCCGCACACTTTTTGTTCAGAAGGTTGTCCGCAGTGGTGAGGAAATTTATCATAATGGCGATATTGTAGTGCAATCTCAAGTCAATAGCGGCGCTCGGATTATTGCGGAAGGAAATTTGCTTTTGCTAAGTGAGTGTAGTGGCAGTATAGAATCTCAAGGCGATTATATTATCTGCACCAAGATTCTTGCTCCTGCAATTTTATTTCAAGATGCACTTCTTGATGAACATTTTTTACATAAGATTAACCAAAGCAGTGCATTATTCAAAATAATTTTTAAAAAAGACGATGATATATGCGTAAAGGATTTAGTATGAAGCAAAAGACCATTAAAAATAAAGTTGAGCTTGTAGGGATTGGCTTACATAAAGGTGTGCCTGTAAAAATGGAGCTTGAACCTTTGGAGGTGGATAGCGGTATAGTATTTTATCGTTCTGATTTGGGTGTGAGTATTGAGTTTAAGGCTGAAAATGTCATTGATACTACTATGGCAACCGTCATTGCTAAGGGTGAAGCAAAGATTTCTACCATTGAACATTTGCTTTCCGCTATTCACGCCTATGGCATTGATAATATTAGAATCTCGCTTGATAATGAGGAAGTGCCTATTATGGATGGAAGTGCAATAGGATATTGTATGTTGCTTGAGGAAGCTGGTATTGTTGCACAAAATGCGCCTAAAAAAGCCATCGTAATAAAAAAATCTATTGAGATTGTAGATGAGAAAAAATTTGTGCGTGTTGAGCCAAGTGAGAGGACAATTTTTGATTTTAAAATTGATTTTAATCACCCTGTCATTCGTCAGCAACACTATAAATTCACTTTTAGCACTCAGGCTTATAAAGAAGAAATTGCTCGCGCAAGGACATTTGGCTTTTTACACGAGGTAAATTATTTGCGTTCTAAAGGCTTAGCAAAGGGCGGGGATTTAAGTAATTGTATTGTGCTTGATGAGAGCAGTATTCTCAATAAAGAAGGTTTGCGATACAAAGAAGAATTTGTGCGACATAAAATCCTTGATGCTATTGGTGATATGGCATTGCTTGGTATGCCTTTACTTGGCAGTTATATATCTTTTGCGGGAAGTCATAAGCTTAATCATCTCCTTACAAAACAGATTTTGAGTGATGAAAAGGCTTATGAGGTTGTAAGCCTTGAAGATAAGGTTGAGGAAGCAGCTCTTGATTACGCTTTTTTGCACGAGCAGCATTAACCTTAGCCGTGCGATATTATAAGGCACAATTATATGCGACATATCAGCATTGCCCTTGTGAGTATAGGTTTGCCTATAAAATGTGGGCTTTATGAAAATAATATATTAATTAAAGAAATGGTAAGTGATGATTTGCCCCTTATCGCACTTCCTCGTATCTTTGAATCTTTGCTCCCAACGCCCAAACAAAATGCAATGTATCGTGATACGAAAATAGAATCTATTTATTATGCTAACGGACCCGGAAGTTTTACTGCGCTCAAACTCACGCATATTTTTCTTCATACCCTCGCAATGATATATGATATAAAGCTTTTTGCCACTTCAAGTTTTTATTTTACAAGTGATTCTTATATCAAAGCTTTTGGCACCACTTATTTTTATTGTGATTGTAATGGAAACATTTCTCTTGCCCATAATATAGCTCCCAAAAATGCTTCTCTCTTCCTCCCAAAAACACTTGATATAGCACGATTTCACGCACATACTCAACCCCTTTATATTCTCCCTCCCATTTAGCTCTAATGGATAGAATCAGTGCAGTCCTTGCTTCCGTGAAGATTCTTTAAAAACTAAAGAAAAATCAATTAAAAACACATTATAATTAACTTTTGACTTTATGCTATGGAGTAATCGTGGTTATTTCTGTTCCTGCTACAAGCGCTAATCTTGGACCCGGTTTTGATACTTTGGGTTTAGCACTTAAATTACATAATACTTTTAGTATTACACCCTCAAAGCTAAGCAGTATCCATATTTCTGGAGAAGGCGAAGACCGCCCTAAACTTCGCATAGATAATGTTTTTATTAAAATTTTTAATGAGATTTTGGCTCTTCATAATTATCCTATGCAGCCTTTTAAGTTTAGTTTTCATAATGCTATACCTATATCACGTGGGCTTGGCTCAAGTTCTGCAGTGATTGTAGGTGCGATTGTAGGTGCGTATCACATTATGCAAAAGCCAATCAATAAGTCCGAGATTCTCCAGCTTGCACTTTCTTATGAGAATCACCCAGATAATATTACACCTGCACTCTATGGAGGATTTAATGTAAGTATGCTTGATTCCTCGCTTAAAACAAAAGAGCAAGTTATCAATGTTCAAGCACTCTTGCCTACAGACATTAAAGCCGTAGTAGTAATTCCCAATGTAGCTATTTCAACGAAATTTTCACGCCGATCACTTCCTAAGAAGTATAGCACAAAAGATGCAGTATTTAATCTTTCGCACGCTTGTATGTTGAGCGCAGCATTTATCACGCATAAATGGGAACTATTGCGTGTTGCTAGTCAGGATAGATTCCATCAAGAATTGCGTATGAAAAATATTCCTGCACTTTTTAATGTGCAAAAGATTGCCCTTGAAAATGGAGCACTTTTATCGACACTCTCTGGAAGTGGTTCGTCATTCTTAAATATTTGTTATTGCGATGATAGTGGGAATTTAGCACATATTTTGCAAAAGCATTTTCCAAAATTTCGTGTGATTGAGCTTGAATTTGACAATATCGGGGCAACCCTGATAGAATCATAGAAACTTTAGGTATAATGCTATGAAACAACCCAAACAAATGCGTATGTGTGTTAAATGTCGCAAGAGATTTTATCAAAAGGAGCTTTTAAGATTGCAAAGTAATGGCTACTCTGTGTGTCAGTTTAGTGGAAGAGGAAGAAGTTTTTATGTATGTGAGGAATGCCTAGGGCAACCTAAAACACTTCAAGTTATCATTAAAATGAATAAATTAAAGCCAAGCGAGCATCACGCTTCAACCTTAAAGGAGATATGGAATCTATGGAAAAAATAAGATTATCAGATTTTGCAAAAGAATTTGGCAAAGAGGCAAAATTTGCTTATGAGAAAGCTAAAGAAATGGGATTAAGCGTAAAAACGCCTTCAAGCTCTTTGACACAAGAGGAGGCTGCTGCACTTTTTGAGTATATAAATACGGGTGTGAATTCTTATATCCCTGCAAATAAAACAAAAGATAAAAAAGAGACAAAAAAACCCAAAAAAGCAACCACAAAAACTTCACAAAGTGCTGCAAAAGAAAAAGAGATAAAGAAGACTACCACTACCAAAGCTCCAAAAACTGCTAAAAAAACAACATCAGAAAAACAAAAAGATAAGGGTGAGCAAAATGAGATAGAACAAGATGACGCTCAGTTCCCCGCTCAAGCACCTCAAAGTAAACGTGCTTCAAAAAAAGTAGAATCAAATGATATGACTGCACCTCTTGAAACAAAAGCAAAAGTTGGGCTACGTATTGTGCGCAAAAATGATACTCCACAAGAGCAGCCAAGTATGGTGTCTAAAAAAGATGAAAGCAAAAAGCACGCTCCAAGCTACAAAGAACTTCTTGCTGATACTGCTGATGAGGAATATAAAAGACACAAAAAAGATAAATCAAAACCTAAAGTTGCCACCAAACATACGGACCAAAAAATACATATTTTAGATGATAGGGATATTTCTTTTCATTCAGATTATGATGATGAACAAGATGAAATTATGCTTTTTGATTTAAATGAGCGTGAGGTGCGAGATGAAGAGGAAGAGAATCAGATTCGTCAAGCTATTACTGAACGAGTACATATTCATCGTAAAAATCCGTGGATGAACGAAGGAAGTATCAAACGCGGAGGAAAACGACGCAAACCTATAAAAACGACAAAAAATGTTGATAAGATAAAAGGTCCTATTTCTATTCCTGAAGAAATTCGTGTATATGAATTTGCAGAACTCATTAAAGCCGAATTAAAAGATGTTATTAAAGTGCTTTTTAATCTTGGTGTAATGGCGACAAAAAATGATTTTTTAGACCGCGATGCGATTGAAATTTTGAGCGATGAATTTGAGCTTGAAATTTCTATCCAAGATGCTCCTGAGCAAAATATTATAGAATCTACTCCCGATATAGATTCTCCATTGCTTGAGCGTCCGCCTGTGGTTACAATTATGGGACACGTTGATCACGGAAAAACTTCACTGCTTGATTATATCCGCAACTCGCGTATAGCAAGTGGTGAGGCTGGAGGGATTACGCAGCATATAGGTGCATATATGGTGGAAAAAAATGGCAAGAAAATCAGCTTTATTGACACGCCCGGACACGAAGCTTTCACACAAATGCGAAGTAGAGGTGCGCAGGTAACTGATATTGCTATTATTGTAATTGCTGCAGATGATGGTGTCAAGCAGCAAACTATTGAAGCTCTTAATCACGCTAAGGCTGCGAATGTCCAAATTATTATCGCAATGAATAAAATGGATAAAGAAAATGCAAATCCAGACAAACTTAAGGCTGAATGCGCTGAAATTGGCTTTACACCTAATGAATGGGGAGGAGAATATGAATTTATTCCTATTTCTGCCAAAAATGGTGATGGTGTAGAGAATTTGCTTGAGACGATTCTTATTCAAGCTGAAGTATTAGAACTTAAAGCATCTCATCAGGGCAGAGCAAAGGCGATTGTGCTTGAGGCAAGTTTGGAAAAGGGACGAGGACCAGTGGCAACTATTATTATGCAACAAGGGATTTTAAATGTTGGGGATTCTGTTGTGGCTGATACGGCTTTTGGGCGAGTACGAGCATTGCTTGATGATAGGGGACAAAATATCTCGCAGCTCTCACCCTCTGGGGTGGCAGTAGTTACAGGACTTTCTGAAGTGCCTAGTGCAGGAGCTATCTTTCAGAGTGTTGAAAATGACACTATTGCAAGAGAACACGCGCAAAAACGTGCATTGTATTTACGACAAAAGGAATTGAGTAAATCCACCAAAGTTACTTTTGATGAGCTTGGAGAAATGGTTGCTCAAGGCAATCTCAAAACTTTGCCTCTCATTATCAAGGCTGATACTCAAGGCAGTCTTGAAGCGATTAAAGCGAGTTTAGAAAAACTAAGTAATGATGAAGTGCGTATAAATATTATTGGTTTTGGCGTAGGAGGCATTAGTGAGAGTGATATTACACTTTGTGCTACAAGCACAAATAGCTTGATTTTAGGCTTTAATGTCCGCCCTACCGGAAGCGTAAAAGCAAAAGCTAAAGAATTGGGTGTAGAAATTAAGACTTACTCTATTATTTATGCCTTGCTTGATGATATAAAAGCATTGCTTAGCGGGCTTATGTCTCCTATTGTTGAAGAGGAAAATACAGGACAGGCTGAAGTGCGCGAGACGTTTAATATTCCTAAAGTTGGCACGATTGCTGGGTGTATGGTTGTTGATGGAAGCATTCAGCGTGGTATTAAGGTGCGGCTTATCCGTGATGGTGTAGTGGTGCATACAGGTGCTATTAGCTCACTCAAGAGATTTAAAGATGATGCTAAAGAAGTTTCTAAAGGATATGAATGCGGCATTATGCTTGAAAACCATAACGATATTAAAGTGGGCGATGTCTTTGAGACCTATAAAGAAATAACAAAGACAAAGATTCTATAAAATGAGAAATTATAGAATCTTATTAGAGCTAGCTCTAATCTAAACTTTCTAATACCTTTTGTGCGTGTCCTTTGGCACGGACATTATAAAAACTCTCTTTGATGATGCCATTGCGTTCAATTACAAAGGTGCTACGGATAATGCCTTGCACTTCTTTTCCATACATCATTTTTGTGCCATACGCACCATAAGCGCTTGCAATACTTTTATCAGTATCGCTAAGGAGCAAGATTTTGAGTGCTTTTTTGTTGATAAAGTTTTGATGACATTTGGGACTATCAGGGCTTATGCCTACTATGATGGTATCTTTTGCTTCAAATTTTTCTAATAGAGTGCTAAATTCTTCTGCTTCAATCGTGCAACCGGGCGTATTGTCTTTGGGATAAAAATATACTACCACGCGTTTTGTGAGCAAATCTTGTAAAGAGATTTCTATCTCATCAGCATTTTTAAGCCTAAATTGTGGTGCTTTATCCCCTTTTTGTAGTTTCATTTTTTCTCCTTAATATTTTAAACAAAATATTACTTAAATTTTTCTACATATGCTTTAATATGTTCTAACACTTGAGGATTTATTTTAAGTTCTAATCTCATCACGCTTAATTTTAAGTTGCTGTGGAGTAGCTTGACTTCATCTTTGCTTGTTACAAGCAAAGATGAAGCATTATATTCTTGCATTGCCTTTTGTAAAGCATCTTTATCAAATTGTGCGTGGTCAGCAAGTGTGATTTTCCCTACCACAGAGGGCAAAAACGCATCAAGCCTTGAAGGATTAGCAATAGCCGTGAGCAGCAGCATACGCTCACTTGGAGATTCTATTTGCACCTCTCGTGTATAGTCTATTCCTTCACGCACAATTAAATCCGCTTCTTTAAGGGCATTTGGTAGCTCGCGATAAATCCCACTTGGCAAGCAAAAAGTAAAATAGGGTTTAAGCAATGGTTCAAGCACGATATTGAGCTTGGCAAATTTGAAGCGGAAACCATCGTCTAAAAATATGACTTTTGCGCCTATTTGTTTTGCTTTTTCTATGGCTTGGATTCTATTTTTGCACACAATTACACTTGCATTTTTGAGTTCTCTCGCGATGAGGTAAGGCTCATCTCCAGCCTCTTCTTGTGAGACTTGGATATTGCCCCATTCACTAACGAGAACAAGACCTTTTGATGTGCGTTTATAACCCCTAGATATTACTACCGCACGTTCATACGTTTTTGCCACTTCAATAATAAAAGGAGTTTTGCCACTGCCACCAGCAATGAGATTCCCTACACTCACAATAGGTATGCCAAAATCATAGAATCTTGCTAATTTTCGTCTCATAGTAGAACCGATTCCATAAAGCAATGATAAAGGCAAAAGCGCAAAACTCACAAGCTTTTGGGTAAAATTTGGCTGATAAAAATATGCATCAATCCATCGCATACATTCTCCTTAAACTTTATATTCTAATATGGTTGGCTTAGTGCGCTTAAAGGTGTTATTCCATACACGAGTGCTTAGAGATTCTATCATATTGCATTCAAATCCTGCATTTTTAAGTTTTTCTTTGATATGCTCTCGTTCTTTATTTTGTGTAGCTTCAACACCTCCTAGTTTCTCAAATGCTTCTAAGAATGTATCAATGTCCGCATAATTATATCCCAAATCGGTTTCATCACTTTGATTAGCGAATAAATCTGCACTTGGTTTTTTGGCAATAATCTCTTGTGGCACATTAAGTGCTCGCGCGAAAGCAAAAATTTGTGTTTTATATAGCCCACCAATAGGATTTATAGCGTATGCTAAATCTCCAAATATTGTGCCATAACCTAATAGAATCTCACTTTTATTGCTTGTTCCTAATACAAGGGCATTGTCTGCACTTGCGCAATCATAAAGCATAGTCATACGGATTCTTGCGCAAAAATTGCCCATACGCATTTTTTGATTCATATCAAGCTTTTCCATATATTTTCCGCTCAAATCCATACCTTCTTGCTTTGCAAAATTCTCTTGAAATGGGGCAAGCTGGATAATTTTGCTTTCAAGTTCAAGATTATGAGCAAGATTGAAAGCATCATTAAAGTGTTCCTCATTAGAACTAAGAGAGGGCATAAGAAGAGCTCGCACATTTTCGCTCCCTAAGGCTAAAGTAGCCAAAGTAGCCACTACTGCAGAATCTATACCACCACTTAAGCCTAATACTACTTTCTTAAAACCTCGTTCTTGAAGTTGCTTTTGAATAAAATGTATGCAAGGATTCACAAAATGTTTCATTTCTATACCTTAAAATTTTTATCATCTCGTATCGTAATTATAATATACTCTAAAAATAAACAAAAATTTTAACAAGAATAAACAACATTTAAGCCTTTTTTGCATACGATATATAGTTTTTAATACTTCAAATTAGTGAAAGGAGAAAAGATGCAAGACACAAAAAGACGCGATTTTCTAGGAATGGCTCTAGGCGGTGTTGCTGCTGTGGGTGCTGTGGCATCTCTGTATGCAATGAAACGCTCTTGGGACCCGCTACCTAGTGTTGTCTCGGCTGGTTTTACGACATTTGATTTAAGTGCTCTACAAGAAGGAGTGCTTCAAACGGTGGAGTGGAGGGGAAAACCTGTATATATCCTCAAGAAAACTGCTGGAAGTCAAAAAACGCAGGGACGAGATTTTGAAGTTAATGGTGCAGTATATACAGTGGGGATTCAAATCTGCACTCATTTGGGTTGTATTCCTAGCTTTAATCAGGCTGCTCAAGAATTTGCTTGTGCGTGCCACGGGGGGCGATTTGATGCTTCAGGTGTTAATGAAGCTGGCACTCCACCACCTCGCCCTATGGATATTCCACCTTTTAAGATTGATGGGACTAAAATGGTGCTAGGTGAGGAAGGGCAAGAATACAAAGCCTTGCTTGAAGCGAAAAAGGCATAAGGAGAAGATATGGAAGTGAAAAAAGCTGAAGGCTTGGTGGATTGGCTAGACCAACGCCTTGTTATCAAGAAATTATTGGAAGTGATGATGACAAAATATTGGATTCCAAAAAACATCAACTTCCTATGGGCTATGGGTGTAGTATTGCTCACGCTATTCTCGTTGCTTGTGGTGTCTGGATTTTTTCTTTTGATGTATTATAAGCCCGATGTAAATTTGGCTTTTGATAGTGTCAATCATACAATTATGAGTGAAGTAGCATTTGGTTGGTTATGGCGGCATATTCACGCAGTAGCTGCGAGTATGATATTTCTTATTATCTACATTCATATGTTTGTAGCCATTTATTATGGTTCATTCAAAAGAGGACGTGAGATGGTATGGATTGGCGGTATGCTCATTTTTGTGCTTTTCTCCGCAGAGGCATTTAGTGGATATATGCTTCCTTGGGGACAGATGAGCTATTGGGCTGCTGCAGTTATTACAAACCTCTTTGGTGGTATTCCTGTGATTGGACCTGATGTTGTTGAGTGGGTGCGCGGTAATTTCGTTGTGGCAGATTCTACATTAACAAGATTTTTTATGCTCCACGTATGCCTTTTGCCAATTGTGATTCTTGGTGTAATTGCGCTGCATTTTTATACTTTAAGAATGCCTCACGTGAATAATGAAGATGGAGAGCATATTGATTATGAAACCGAAGCAAAAAAATATGAAGAAGGTAGAAAGAAAGAATCCAAAGTAATACCATTTTGGCCTGTATTTCTCTCTAAAGATATTTTTGTTGTGTGCCTCTTTATGATAGGCTTTTTCTATCTTGTATGTTTCCACTTTGATTTTGCAATGGACCCTATCAATTTTGACCCAGCAAATAATATGAAAACGCCTGCACATATTTATCCTGAGTGGTATTTCTTATGGAGCTATGAAGTATTGCGAGGATTTTTCTTTAGTGCCGACCTCGGTTTAGCTGCTTTTGGTATTGCACAAGTAGCATTTTTATTTTTGCCTTGGCTAGATAGAAGTTCTGTTGTTGCTCCAGCACACAGACGTCCTGGGTATCTCTTGTGGTTTTGTCTTCTTATAGTAGATATGATAGTGCTTACTATCTTTGGTAAGCTTCCACCAGAAGGTGCAAATAACTTTATTGGCTTTGTAGCATCTATTGGATTCTTGTTCCTTGTATTTATTGCATTGCCACTTGTAACATTATTTGAAAATAAGAAAGGAGCACACTAAGATGAAAGAGATTAAGATTCTAGCCATTATTGTGGTAATTGTGGGTGTGCTATATTGGGGTGTAGAGCCTCTTGCTCACGCGACTTTCCACCCTGAAGTTGCAAAAGCTGATTTTGCATTCAAAGATTTAGAGGAGATTGATGTATCCAAAGGCAATGCACAACGTGGTAAAGCGCTTATAGAAGGAAACTGCACAGCTTGCCATACACTTAAAGATGTTGGTATTGCAGGAGGTGAGATGGCGGTATATGTGCGAGATGGTAAAGAAGCAACCATCTTCACACCTGATTTATCTACTGCTGGGGCAATTTATAATGATAAATTTTTAGCAAATCTTATTTTAGACCCTGCGAATGCTCTCCACTTGGCACATAAATTTCCTGATGGTGATTTTCCAATGACGCAGTATTTTGGAGAAGAAGATAGCAAACAAGAAGTTGCTGATATGGTTGCTTATCTCAAATCAGTGGGTTCTATTGCGCTGAAAAAGCAAGTCTTAGAATCTGAAGAGTTCATTGGCAAAAAAGAAAATATTGAAAAGTCAAGTCTCTCTGAAGGACAAAAGCAAAATGAAATTGCCAAGCTTGAAGAAAATCTTACAAACAAAGCAGTTTTTCTCAACGCTTGTTCTCGTTGTCATACTATGAAATATGACAATACTAAAGCTTCAACTTCGCCCGAGAGTTTGAGTGTATATCTTGGTTCTGCTGCTCCTGACCTTTCAACAATGATTCGCAGTAAAGGTGCGCATTATTTGGAGTATTTTATTAATGACCCTCAAAAGGTATCTTATAAGGCTATTCAAGATGCTATCATCAACAAAGAGGGATCGCTTCCGCCTAATGACAAAAGAAGCGAATGGCAAGATGAGCGAGATTATAGTAATCTTGCCAAAGAGCTTGGTGTTATGCCAGTGGGGCTTTCTATGCCACGAGTAGGATTGACACAAGAGGCACAAGAACGTGTTGTTGCTTATATAGAATCTATTGGAGATTCTAAAAAGGAAGAACGTGAAAGCTTAGGCGTGTATATTATGATTTTCTTTGGTGTGATGAGTGTGCTTGCATACCTTTGGAAACGTCGCGTTTGGAGCGAAGTGCATTAATCTTCTTAGTCTTATAACTCCCTCCTATCCAAAGAGGGAGTTTCTTCTTTACTACAATAATTATAAGGGCTGAGGCTCATTCGTATTGCAATGTATTTTTGAAGTAAATACACTTATAGTCGTTGTGCTAGGGTTTAGTATTATCATTTTTTGAGATTTTTTTAAAATGAAAAAATTAGAAGGAACAAAAAATGATAACAATAGACATAAAAATTTAAAAGTAAGCGAGATACTCAAACTTAATCCTCAAAGCTTTAAAGTCATTTGTGATTTAATATAAAAATAACAAAGCATTATTCTTATACTTTGTCTTCACAAGATTGTGCAGAGCAAGACACGATTCTTCTTTTTGTAAAAAATCTTAATATTTGTAATTGAGACTTATTTTATAAAGATAGAAAGAAGATTCTCTATTGATGTTTCAATAGAGAATGTAGTGGATTATTTTGCTGAAGCTTCAATTTCAATTTTTACATCAACATTGTCGCTCACCATCGCATTTGCTGTATCGACACCGATGCCAAAATCTTTTCTATTAATTTTGCCATCAAGAGTAAGAGCAACTATATCCTTGCCACTTCTAGGATTTTTCACAGGACCATTAAGCACAACGTCAAAGACTACTTTTTTAGTAATATCTCTCATTGTAAGGTTTGCTTCAAGCTTTTTGCCATTATGTTTGATTAATGATAAAGTAGCCTTAGGAAACTTCTTTGAATCAAAGAAATCAGGTGCATTGAGGTGTTTATCACGTGCTTTGTCATTTGTGTTGATTGAAAGCACTTGCGCTTCACCCTCTAAAGCCTTGATAGTTTTACCCTCAATATCAAGTGTGCCACTAAATTTATCAAGACTCCCTTTGACATTACTGATAGATAAATGTTTTACGCTAAAACCTACCGATGAATGTCCCGCATCAACTATATAAGGCTCTGCCATAAGTGATGTGCTAAAAAGTGCGCTTATTGCACACATAAATGCAAACTTCTTCATAATTACTCCTTTTATCAGTATAAATAGTAAAGATTCTTAAACCAGAATCTTTGACAAACATAATTTTATCAAAATAAAAATAGAAAATATTAAACAAAATAATACTTACTCTTAACTTAAGCGCACAAAGGAGTATTAAATTTTTATGATAAAATACCCTCAGTGTTATATTTATAAAAGGATAACTATGAATCCCTTGCTTGATGCGCATAACCTCACACATCATTTTGAAACTTTGCTTTATGAGAATCTTAGCTTATCAGTTAATGAGGGCGAAAGTATTGCTATTTTGGGCGTAAGCGGTAGCGGTAAATCTACAATTTTAAATAATCTCTCTACTCTGCTTCCTCCAAAAAAAGGACGCGTCTCATTGCTTGGCATTAATGATATTTATGCCCTAAGTGCTAAAGAACAGCTTTCTTTAAGGCGATTGCAGTTAGGTATTGTATTTCAAGCGCATTATCTTTTTCGTGGTTTTAGTGGTATAGAAAATCTCAAGGTAGCTTCGATTCTCTCTGGGGAGAGCATTGATAAAGAAATTTTAGAATCCTTTGATATTGCAAAAGTTGTTCATCAGCCCATAGGACAGCTTAGTGGTGGGCAACAGCAGAGACTTTCTATTGCTCGTGTGCTTACCAAAAAACCAAAGATTATTTTTGCCGATGAACCAACAGGTAACCTTGATAAACAAACTGCTACTCGTGTAATGGAGATTATGTTTGAGTATATCCGCACACATAAAGGTGCGCTTGTTCTTGCTACTCACGATCAGGATATAGCGCAATCTTGCGATAGAATCTATCATCTTTATGATAGAGCTTTACACAGAGTAAAGTAGGGACTAATTAAGAAGAAAACGAAGGAATAAATATGCAAGATACAATACATTCACTTGAACAATGGGGCTATATTTTATTATTTATATATTCATTTGGTGGAGGGTATTTAGGGCTAATTACTGCAGGTATAATGAGTGCGCTTGGAAAAATGGATTTATACTTGGCGATTCTTATAGCTTGTATGGGTAATATAGTTGGCAGCTTTTTGCTTGCTTATCTTGCACGTTATCAAAAAAAAGAGCTTCTCACTGCACTCAATAAACATAGACGCAAAATTGCTCTTTCGCAAATTTGGCTCAAGCGCTATGGTTTATGGCTCATCATTTTTAGCAAATATCTCTATGGAATCAAAACACTTGTGCCCCTTGCCATTGGTTTTAGTAGCTTTAATTTGAAACAATTTTTTATTATTAATGCTTTTTCTTGTGTGTTATGGGCAATAATAGTAGGTTTATGTGGATATTATGCAAGCAGTGGCGTTATTGCTTTGCTTGAAAAAATTGATGCACATTCGTATGTTATGCCTTTTGTATTAGCCATACTCGGTATCTTTATGTATATACTTATAGCTCAAATCTCCAAAAAAGCAAAAAAGAGCCTGTAGTTTGGTATAATGGGATATTTAGCCATCTTCGCCAAAATATGGATTAGCTAAAACAAAACAGGATTTACTATACTCCAATTCACAAGCTTTTTGGTAATATTCTCTTGCCTTTTGTATGTCTTTATTATAATAAATCTCTTGTTTATTAAGAAGCAGCAATGTTATGACAAGCTAAGTCTAAACCTTTTTTGCAAGAATCTTCCCACAATAAAAGAGCCATAGCTTCATCTTTATCTCCGCCTAAACCATTATCAAGGAGGAGTCCTAGATTATAGCACGATTCTTTGTATCCCCTCGTTTTCACTTCCAATCGCAGCCTTTTTGATAATACATTCGTGCTTTTTTATAATTAGATTTTAAATCATATTTGTATCCAAGCTGATTACAAACATCTGCCCTCACTTCGCAGAGTGCTTCTAGTGAGAGATTATCTTTTTTAATTGTAAATACACAAATGTTATGATAAATGACACGATTGTAGCAACAAAAAAGCTTATGGCAAAAGACTTAATATGCTTTCTTTTAAATTCATTTTGATTATTTGAAAAGATTGTTAAGGAGCTTTTGTGCGCCCTCTTTAACTTTATCATCTTTAATATATTTATCAATAGCTTTTTCTGCACCTTTGGTAATAGCTTTGCCTGCTTCAGCTTTAATGAGTTCATTTGCATCAATGCTAATTGTAGGAGATTCAAGGCTATTTCGTGCTTTAAGATAAATATATTTATCTTTGATTTGAAACTTGAAATCGGCATTAATTGTGCCCTTGTCTGTATTAATACTCGCACCTTTTGCAAAAATGGCTGTATTATGGCTTTTTAATCCAATATCTGCAGTAATAATATTTTTATCAATAATAGCATCTAATCCCGCATCTTCATAGGCTTCCTTAGTAATATCTGTTTTAAGATATTTTTCTGCAAGTTCGGTAATTTGGTTTGGCATAAGCTTTCCATTGCTTATAACTGCTTTGAGTGTGCCTTTTTGTATGAGTGTATCATAATTGAGATTCCCGTTCATATTAGAGCTAAATACAGGCTTAACTTGTGCCATAGTAAGAAGTTTGAGCGTATTAATATCCTTGAGAGAGGCTGTGAGCTTATTATTATCAAGTTTGGCATCAATGCTGCCACCAAGTGATTGTGTGTTAAAGTCAGCATAAAGCGTGTCTTTGAATTTGGCTATACCTTTTGCTTTAAAATCTCCAGCAAGCTCTATGCCTGTGAGAAATTTAAGTTTTTTAAGATTAGGTATAATAGCTTCATAAGGTGCTTCAAAGGCAACGTTATTAAGGTTAATTTGTGTTTTTGCGAGTTTAACTTGAGCAATATCAGAATCTAAGGTGGAGTTTGCTTCACCTACGCCCTTATCAAGAATTATGTTGGATTTAAGCGTGAAATTCGTATTTGGCATATCCATATCCATTTCTTGTTTCATTACTGCATTATTTGTTGTGCCAGAAAGCGTAAGTGTTGTTTTGGTAGAAATACCTTTATCCAAATCATTTACAAGAGAATCAGCATTAAGATGCATCGTAGCATAACGTGGCATATGAATCATCCATAAAAGTGTGTCAAGGCGAAGATTTTTGATATGAGCCTGCGCAGATTCTGGCGATAAATCTTTAAGTGTAGCTTTATAAAGAGTATCAGAGCTTGCAACATCAGAATTTCCATCAATGTTTAAGAGTTTCATATCACCCTTAATTGTGCCTTTGGTGTTAAAGCTACCGCGTATAGGCATACCTGCTAATGGTGTAAAAGCAGACAAATCACTTAGCTGTACATCATAAGTGCTATCTGTGCTCAATTCTTTGATAAATGTTTGCCCTTTTGAGTGGATATTACCAATATTTGCATTGAAATTAAAGTCGTGGTTGAGTTTGTTCATATCGAAGAGAGCATTGAGTGTGATAAGAAAAGTCGTTTTTGGCACATCAACTTCAAAATCTTTTTTAATAAGCGCACTATCAACTAATCCTTGAGCAATACTAAGTAAAGCATTTCCATTGAAATTCATATTTGTATCGCCTTTAATATCAGCTTCAAGGTTAAGTGAGCCATTTGCATAGGGCTTCATTCCTGCCATAGCGAGAAATTCTTTAATTTGTGCATCTTTAATGTGAGCAAGAATTGAAGTAGGTGTATAATCTTGTAAAAGCACACGAATATCTGTAAAGGATTTTGCGATATCGCTTGTCGTGTTAATTTCAAGGTTATCAAATGAGCCTTTCGCAGTAGTATTGATAACAAATGAACCTTGCAGAGGTGTATCTACCATCTCTCCAAGCACAGAAATATCTTTTGCATCAACCTTGAGTGCAAGGTCAAGTGTTTGAGAAAAAAGTGAGAAATCACCATTGAGTGTTATTTTAATATCATCGTTATGATTGATTTGCACATCTATACTTGAGAATCCAAGTGAGAATGTATCTAAATTAAGCTTAATAGGTGCGTATTTATCAATTTGCCCTTGTATAATGGGCTTAAGCAGAGCATTACCTGGTGGTGTAAAAAGCACGCATAAAATAATCACTATTAATGCAAGAATAACGCCCAGTATCCATAAAATAGTTTTTTTCATTTATTTTCCCCCTTTATCAATGGTGATACAAATTTGTAAAATTATAAAAAAAAATTATAAATGGGGCATATCAAGCACTCTTTTTCTACTTGCGATAATTATGAGCAGTATAATCCCTGCTACCATAAGTTCTACCCATAAAGGCACAGGCTCCGCTTCTCCTGCGGCATAGCTGTGCATACCTGTGAGATAATAATTCACTCCAAAATAGGTCATTAGCACTGAGAAAAAGCCTATTACAGACGCGCTTGCAAAGATAAAAGGAAAGTTTTTAGGCACAACAAAGCGCAAGTGTAAGATAATTGCATATACACCAATACTAATAAGTGCCCAAGTTTCTTTAGAATCCCAGCCCCAATATCTGCCCCAAGATTCATTAGCCCAAATGCCACCAAGGAAGTTCCCTACACTTAGCAAAAATAAGCCCAAAATCATACTCATTTCATTCAATGCGCTTAAAGAGAGGATTGAGCAATCCACTTGAGATCTTTTTTCATTTCGTAACAAAAACATAATGAGTGTGATAAGTCCAAGCATAAAGCATAAACCTAAGAATCCATAACTTGCAGTGATGACGGAGACGTGAATGTTGAGCCAATAAGATTTAAGCACGGGCATAAGATTCCCAATTTGTGGGTCCATATCACCAAGATTAGCCACAAAGAGAGTCATTCCTGCCAAAAAGCTTGAGGCGCATAATGCAAGATTTGAGCGCCTAAAAAATACTACACCAGAGAGAATTGCTGCCCACGCAATATAAAGCATAGATTCATAGGCATTACTCCAAGGGGCGTGTTCGCTTACATACCATCGCAATCCCAATCCGCAAGTATGCAAAATAAAAAGCGCAAACAAAAGAATATAAAATACTTTGTGAATAAGCGGACGTGTAGGAGTATTTTTGAGAATTCCTACAAGCACAATGATAAAAAGCACAATGCTTATGAAGATATAAGGATAGGTGAGCTGATAAAATGGATTATAAAGATTAAGCCAAATTTCAGAATCTACCTTTGCAGGCGAAATAAGTAAAGAGCCACCATTGTTTTGTTGAAATGTGCGAATGTCTCGTGTTGCTTGAGCGGCTTCTTGCCAATTATGGGTATTTATTCCTTGTTGCATACCTTGAGCGAATTTTTTATAAATTTGCATTAACTCTTTTGCTTTTTTTGTATCATCTTGTGCCACAGCACTGCTTATGGCTTGAAGTGGGTAGAGCCATTGGTTATTAGGAGATTTGTTATCGGGGAAAATTCTAAGCACCTGCCCTGTGTAAATAAGGAAAGCATAATTAATGCGCTCATCTACGCTTATTACATCTTTTTCAAAAGTATCGCGCAAAGATGGGCTTTTGAGGTTTGCGGCTTCAACATAGTTTTGGAGAATATATTGTCCTTGAGGCGTAAAAACATCAATATAAGCAATATGTTTTTGATTTTCGTCTAATCCTAGAATCTGGCGGAGCTTTGGACTTTTGGTGGCTATCATTTGGATACTTTGCCATTCTTGTGGATAAAAGAGCATACCTAAGAAAACTTGTGAAGGATTGAGCCCTTTAAATGTTCTTTGTTGAGTCAATTTATGAATATACTCATTGGCAAGGGTGTGCATAGGCTTTATACGCCCACCAAAATCTTGAACGAGGATTCTATCAAAATCATTTGTGAGGCTTGAAGTATCCGCCAATGCCTTTATCATAGAGGGGATATCTTGTAAAGGTGGTATTTCATTTTCAGATAAAGGCTGGAAGTCAGTTTGTGATTGTGTTGAGGCATAAGCTATTTGTGGGCTACTCAAAGCATAACAAAGTGCACTACAAAGCATAAGTGAGAAAAACTTTTGTGTTTTTAAGAATCTACCAAGTGTGGCAAATCGTCCGTTTTTATCAAAAAGTAGCCAAATCACGCCAAGTATAAGCATAGCATAGCCTATGTATGTAGGTGTTTTGCCCGGGTCATTATTAACAGAGAGAATAGAGCCTTTTTCATCAGGGTGATAAGAGGATTGAAAAAAGCGATAACCACCATAGTCTAATACATTATTCATAAAGATTCTAAAAGGCAAGGGAGGATTTTGCCCATCTAGCACTTCTACTTCCGAAGTATATGAGGCAGGAGAGTTTGAACCCGGGTATCGCTCAAGTTCAAATTTTTTAAGTTTTATACTAAAGGGGAGGGCAATATTATCTATGCCCCACGCAAGAAATATCTTATAGCCTTCAATTTCAAGCATAGTAATGTTTTCTTTTGTAGGTGCATTATTCCCATCGCGCATAATAAGTGTTTTCTCATTTTTTCCTAAAAAATCAATACTCGCATTGAGTATAAAAAGTTCAGACATATTTACTTGTTTTGCTGTAAATTCTTCTGTATGCAATGTCAAAGGTTTGCCAAAAAATGTTAAATGTTGATTGATTTTATGATTGACTTTCTCATCAATATAAGTGGGAATCCTTACAGATTCTACATCGCCTTGAGGATTTTTGATTTGGATAAAAATATAATGGGTATTTGTAGAAATAAAATTCACGCTTTGTCCCTCACGCAAATTCATTAAGCCCTCAAACCCATAATAACGAGTAATACCCGCACCAATGATGATAACGATAAAAGAGGCGTGCAAGAGCAATGAAGCATATTTTTTTCTCTGCCACGCTTTTGAAGTGATAAAACAGCCAATGAGACAAGCTACAAGCCAAATATGTAATATCTCAAACCAAAATGCGTCATATACCCATAAACGAGCTGCAAGTGTGCCCTCATATTTTTCAATAAATGTTGCTATGCCACAAGCTGTGGCATATATGCCTATGAGCAAAAGAACCATCTTCATTGAACAAAAAAGTGTTTTAATTATATTCATCATTTTTCACTCCTTCATAAATCTATAAAAGCATTTCTAAGAGATTCATTAATTTCAAGTGAGATTGTATCTTTGTCTTTTCCTTTCCATTTTTGACTTTGCATATATTTTAAAAGAGCAGAGAGTTCTTTGCTTGGAAGATAGCCGGGTAATTCATAAATAACTTCTCCTGTGGGAGCAAGAAATATAAGTGTAGGAGTAGGACGCATAGGAGATTTCACGTAAGTTTCTATAAGCGTAGAGGTTGAGAGTGTAGATTCTGGTGCATTTTGAAATTGCAAGTGATGATTTTTTGTGTAGCTAATGTTAATATAATAGGGCAAAAAATGCGATTGGAGAATACTTTTAAGAGATGTGTTATTTTTAATATCATCTTTAAGCTTATCACAATATGTGCAGTGATTTTTGCCAAAAATAAGCAGAGTGATTTTACCCTCTTGCCCTTGAATAGTTTTTGTATCTAAAAAGACATCTTCTAATCCCGCATAACTCTCTTTATCTAGGTTTTCAGCTTGCTCTATGTGCTTTTCATTTAAGGCTGCACCTTGAGAGATTCTCACTTCATTATCATCATTACAACCAAAACTTATCATCATTGCATAAATAATCGCACATAGCATCCATAGTTTATTCATTTTGTTTTACTCCTTAACCTTATGGCTACACTTCTGCTTTGCCGCGAAGATGTTCTTCAAGTATGTTCATAATACTTTTAGCGAATCTTTCATTATCATTAAAGCAGCTACAAACACGATATTGAGGAACATTTAGCTCTTTTGCAAGGGAGGCGTAGAGTATCTTTAATTCGTATTCTGTTTCGGAATTATCAAGTGTGAAAGAGAGAGGGAAAATAATCATCTTATGTTTTTTATATTTGGTAATAGTCTCTTTTGTGCTTGGTCCAATCCATTTCATACGACCCACTTTAGATTGATAGGCAAGTGCAATCTTTTTAAAGACAATCCCTTCACTCTCAAGTGCCTTTTGTATGACTTCTTTGTTTTCTTCACATTGTTTTTGATAAGGGTCACCCTCATCTATACGTGATTGTGGGAGGCTGTGAGCAGAGAGCAAAAGCACAAATTCATTTGGATTATCTGCACCTAAAGATTCTTTAATGCGCTCTATAATACAGCTTATGTAATCTGGGTGAGTGTGATAAGAGGATATTTCATAGAGTGTGGGTGTAAATGCAAGTTTTTGTAGAGCTGCTTTGGCATCAATAAGCGAGGAGGCAATAGTAGAATAAGAAAATTGCGGATAAAGGCTAAAAAGCACTACGGATTGTATACCTTGTGTTTTTATATCCTCTAATACTTGATATGCAAATGGCGGTGTATAGCGCATTGCATAAGTATAAAATCGCTTACAATCAAGTTCATTGAGTTTATTTGTAAGATTTAAAGTGTGAGCTGTGAGAGGTGATTTGCCACCAATGGCTTGATAATTTTTTTTAGTTTCTTCAACGCGACTATGGGTAATGAAACTTGCCAGCATTTTACGTGCAAAGGTATTTTTTATCCCCAAAATTAGAGGGTCATTAAACATATTTTTTAAAAAACTTTCTACCTCAAAAAGGCTATTTGGAGAGCCCATATTGAGTAAAACAACAGCCTGCGATTTGATGGAAAATCCTTTTTTAATAGTGAGGTTAAAGATTTTAAGTGATAATAAACTACAAAAGTTAATTAAAGTTAATTAAAGGAGGAAATATGCAGGAATTTGATTCTCTTATCTTACACGATACTTTTATGGATTTAGTGCTTTATCATAAGATTTTTGCTGGATTTTTCGCGCTTCCTTTCGTACTTAATCTTTTGGTATTATTTTTTGGTTCTAAAAATCTTGTAGCAATGAATAAAAAAATTTGGTTTATTGCCCCCATTATTTTTTTCTTACTCTCTGTGAGTGTTTTAAGCGGTATAAATATTTGGATATTTGGGAATCTTGAGCTTTCGCTTAAGATTATTGCAATGATAACTTTTTGTATTTTTGTTTTAATTGGCGAGATTTATCGGATTAAGATTCTCAAAGTTGCACGGCGGACAAATCTTGAGGCAATGAAAGGTTATGTGAAATTTTGCAAAATACTCTATATAATGGACCTACTCTTTTTTATTTTGCTTTTTTGGCTGGCGTGAATGCAGTTTTTGTATCATAAAGATGCTGGGAATCCTCTTGTAAGCGTGAATGATGAAAATGTGAATTATCTTATGAAAGTGCGGCGCGTTCAACTTGGAGAAACCCTTGCCTTGCGCAATCTAAATGATGATAATCTTTATACTTATGAATTAAGCGAAATAGACAAAAAGGCATTAACATTGCGCTTACAAGCGAGTCAAAATGCTCCGAGCAATATAAAAAGTCATTTGCATTTATTGTGGGCAATTATTGAGCCAAAGATTATTGAAAAAACGCTTCCTATGCTTAATGAGCTTGGTGTATCGCGCATTAGCTTTTTTTATGCAGCATTTTCACAAGGGCATTTTAAGCTTTCTCTACCGCGTATGGAAAAGATTCTTATTCAATCTTGTCAGCAATGTGGAAGAAGTGATTTAATGGAACTTGAGTTGTATAAAAATTTTCATAGAATCTGTGAAGAATATACAGATTTTTATGCTTTTGATTTTGGTGGCGTAGATATATGCAATTTTACACCTTGTCAAAATCACTCTAAAATAGGCAAAGAGAAACATCTTGTGCGCATAATGGTTGGCGCAGAAGGAGGTTTTAGCACAAAAGAACGTGAGAGATTTGCAAAAATTATAACTTTAAATGATACACTTATCTTACGAAGTGAAAGCGCAAGTGTATTTATTGCGAGCATAGCTAAAATGTGGAACTATAGATAAAGTTAATTATTTAAAGAAGGGGAAGCGATGAATATAGGTATTATTGGATTAGGATTAATGGGCGGCTCTATGGGTTTAGCTCTTAGAGAAGTGGGGCAAATACAAAATAAGCATATTAATAGAATCTTGGGATATGATAAAAATGCCCTGCACTCTCAACAAGCACTAAATTTGGGGTTGGTTGATGAATGCGTGCCATTAAATGAGATTTGGCAATGTGATGTGATATTTTTGAGCGTGCCTGTTGATGGGATAGTGGAGCTTATTTCAAGCATTAAGCCTCAAGATATAAGCGAGAATGCTACAATCATTGATGTAGGTGGAGCAAAAGTGCAGATTCTCTCTGATATTCCTTCGTGGTTAAGACATCATTTTGTAGGCGCACATCCTATGTGTGGAACAGAGTTTTTTGGACCAAAGGCTGCTTTTGGGGAGTTATATAAAAATAACATTGTAATTCTTACTGATTTAGAGCAAAGTGGGGCGTATCAAGCTGAAATAGCAAAAGATATTTTTATTGGCATTGGTATGAAGATTCTTAAAATGGACGCTCATTCTCACGATAAGCATATTGCGCTTATTTCACATATGCCCCATATCATTAGTTATGCTTTGGCAAATGCCACACTTGCCCAAGAGGACCCCCAAACGATTCTTGCATTAGTTGGTGGGGGTTTTCGCTCAATGAGCAGAATTTCAAAAAGTTCTCCGCTGATGTGGAAAGATGTATTTAAGCAAAATAAAGAAAATGTTTTAGAAGCAATGGCATACTTTCAAGCGAAGTTTAATGAAGCAAAAGAGCTCCTTGAGCGTGAAGATTGGGAAGGATTGGAGTTATTTATGGCACAAGCAAATACATTGCAGAAATTCCTGTGATTCTCTATGGGCTTGTTAAGAAATTTCAATATAATCACAATTTTATTTTTTTAGCAAATGGGACTTAAATGAAAAAAATTTGTTGCGCTCTTATTTTGTTGTTTTGCAATGTTATTTATGCTAAGGATATTAGTGCAATTAAATATGAGGGTTTAAGCTCAATTTCAAATGTGTTAGCTGATGAAATCATAGGTATTAAAGTAGGCGAAAGCTTAAATATTGCAAAAGTAGATAAGGCAATAGTATCACTTTATTCACAAGGGTATTTTGAGGATATTTATGCGGATTTTAATGGTGGTATCTTGACTTTTTACTTTAAACAAAAACCTAAAGTTGCAAGTGTTGAAATAAAAGGTTATGGAAGCGAGCAAGAAAAAGAGACATTATATTCACAAATTGGCATAAAAAAGGGCGATAGCTATGATGAGACAAAGCTTAATCGCGCTAAACTTGTTATACGCACAATTTTAGAGTATCAAGGATATTATGGCACAGTAGTAGAGGCAGATATAACGCAAGTAGGTGAAGATAAGGCATACGCAATTACTTTTAATGTCAATCAAGGTGAAAATATTATCATCAAAAAAGCAGAGTATGATGGCAGAGAGAAGCTTAAGGTAAGTGAGGTTGAAGAGCTAAGTGCTAATCGTGCAAAGCAGTTTATGGGGTGGCTTTGGGGGCGCAATGATGGAAAACTTAAGCTTGCAGACTTAGAATATGATAGCCCAAGAATCCAAGATGCCTATATGCGCAAAGGATTCTTAGATGCAAGTGTTTCCCAAGCTTTTTTAGATGCAAATTTTAATGATTATAGTGCGAATTTATATTATAAAATTAAAGAAGGAGAGCGCTATAAAGTATCAGAGATTAAGATTATCTTACACGTCCCTGTGATTGAAGAAAAAGAGTTGCGCAAAGTGCTTAAAGTAAAAAAAGGTACATATTTTAATATTGAAGAAGTGCGCGCAGATGTAGAGAGTATCCGCCAAAAAATTGCAGATTTAGGCTATGCTTTTGCGAGGGTTAATCCGGATTTAGACAAAGACCCGCAAAATGCTGAAGTAAAGGTGCTTTATTTGATACAAGTAGGGCAAAAGGTAAAAATTAATGATGTGCTTATTTCAGGTAATTCTCGCACAGCAGATAGAATTATACGACGCGAGATTCTTCTTGCACCCGGCGATACTTATAGTCTCTCGGATTTAAAAGAGTCTGAAAATGCACTCAAAAGATTAGGTTATTTTGGTAAGGTTAAAATTGATGAGCGAAGGGTAAGTGAAGATTCTATGGACTTGCTTGTAAGTGTTGAGGAAGCGCGCACGGGCGAGCTTATGTTTGGTTTGGGCTATGGAAGCTATGATAAATTAATGGTAAATGCTTCTATAAGAGAGCGAAACCTCTTTGGCACAGGACAGAGTGGGCAGTTGTATGCGGATTGGAGTTATCGCCGACAACTTGTTAATCTTACCCTAAGTAATCCTCGTGTGCTTGATTCTAAATACAGCACTTCTTTTAGTGTATTTCATTCTTTGTATTGGAATTGGGATTATAGAGAGCAAACCACAGGAGGCTCAATTACAGGTGGGAAATTACTCACAAATACTTTGCGTGCCTCGCTTGGATATACACTCTCTACAACAAGAGTCCTTGATTTTTATGATGCTCGTCTGGCAACTCTTTATAAAGAGTATCTTAGTATTGACAGACCGATTAAATCTGCTATTAGCCCAAGTCTTTACTTTGACAATACCGATGATTATTATTTCCCTAAAAACGGGGCAATTATCTCGGCGTATGTGGAATATGCAGGGCTTGGTGGAGATGAGAAATATACGAAACTTTATGGCAAAATGGCACTTTATTATCATCTCAAATCGCTTGTCGGTATCGATTTGATTGCACGTTATAAAACCCAAGCGGGGGCAATTATAAATAATGGTTATGTGCCCATTACTTCAAAATTTTATATGGGGGGGATTTCAAGTGTGAGAGGTTATCAAGTTAGCTCCCTTTCGCCTAGAAACTCAACTGGGGAGATTCGTATTGGTGGGAATTATATGATGACACATTCTGTGGAGTTAAGCTATGGTATTTTAGAGAAAGCTCAAATGCGTTTAGCTTTTTTTGTTGATTATGGTATGATAGGCATACAGAGTTTAGACGAAACTATTCGTGCTTCGTGGGGTGCTGCAGTAGAGTGGATAAGCCCTTTTGGACCTATTGTGATTGTATTCCCTCAACCCATTAATCCTCAACCCGGTGATAGAACATCACGATTTGAATTTACTATGGGCACGAGATTTTAAAATTTGCATTAAAAGGAGCAGTTATGACAGATGTAGCAGAGCATTCCTCTATTGGTAAAGATTCTAATCCATTAGCTATAAAACGCGTGAGTAACGCAGAAATTTTAGATTTAATGCGTAATTCGTCTTTGCGTGAGCTTGGAGTGAGGGCAAGCGAAATTAAATCTATCCTTCACCCAAACAAGACTACAACTTTTGTTGTGGATAGAAATATTAATTATACAAATATTTGTTGGGTGGATTGCAAGTTTTGTGCTTTTAAACGTAAGTTAGGCGAGGAAGGTGTATATATTTTAAGCTTTGAAGAGATTGATAAAAAAATTGATGAGCTTTTGGCTATTGGTGGCACGCAGATTCTCTTTCAAGGTGGCGTGCATCCAAAGCTTAAAATTGAGTGGTATGAGGAGCTTGTGAGCCATATCGCGCAAAAATATCCTATGATTACCATTCACGGATTTTCAGCTATTGAGATAAATTATATTGCTAAAGTCTCTAAAATCTCTATTCCAGAGGTGCTTTTGCGACTTCAAAAGGCAGGATTATCTTCTATTCCCGGAGCTGGGGCTGAAATCTTAAGCGATAGGGTGCGCGATAAAATAGCCCCTAAAAAGCTTGATACCAAAGAATGGCTCGAAGTGCATAGAGAAGCCCATCGTATTGGTATGAAAACCACAGCTACAATGATGTTTGGTAGTGTAGAGAATGATGAGGACATTATAGCGCATTGGGATTGTCTAAGGCAGCTTCAAGATGAGTTTGGTGGATTTAGAGCATTCATTATGTGGAGTTTTCAGCCCGATAATACGCCTTTGCAAAAAGAATTTCCCCATATTCATAAAGCTTCATCAAATAGGTATTTACGCCTTTTAGCGTGTAGCAGAATCTATCTTGATAATTTTGTCAATATCCAAAGCAGTTGGGTAACGCAAGGTTCATACATCGGGCAACTCGCTTTGCTATTTGGAGCAAATGATTTGGGCAGCACGATGATGGAGGAAAATGTCGTATCTTCGGCAGGTGTGTGTAACTCTATGAATGCCCAAGAGATGATTGAGCTTATTAAAGATATTGGAGAATCTCCAGCCAAGCGCAATACAGCGTATGAGATTTTGGAGCGATTTTGATGAAAAAATGGAGCATTATTTTTCTAATATGTGTGTGTTTAGGAGGTAGTATGAATGCGCAAGAAGCAAAGGTTGATGCAGTGGAAATAAATGGCATAAGTGTGCCATTGATATTTGAACAAAGTAAGAATCTGCCTGTGGGTGATGTACAGTTAATATTTATTGGTGGCAGAGCTGATGCTTCTAAAGCAGGGCTTGGTGCTTTAAGTGCTAAAATGCTCAATGAAGGCACAAAAACGCTTGGTAGTGTGGCTTTTGCACAAAAGTTAGAACAAAAAGCTATAGGTTTATATGCTGGCATAGGATTACAAACTTTAAGCTTTGATCTCTCTTATCTCAAAGAGTATGAAGATGAGAGTTTTTCGCTTTTCAAAGAGCTTCTTTATGACCCAAATCTCACGCCTGCTGCACTTGATAAAGTAAAATCTCTTATCCAAAGCAGGCTTGCAAGTCAGGAAGATGATTTTGATAGTGTGGCAGAGAGAAATCTTAATAAAATACTTTTTAAAGACACACCTATGGCAGTGCCATCGCTCGGAGATAAGCAGAGTATAGAATCTATTACACTTGAAGATGTAAAAGAATTTTTAAAACGCAATCTTGTTTTAAAGCGGCTTATCATTATTGCAGGGGGCGATATGCAAGAGGAACAATTAAAGGCAAAGATTATTTCTGTGCTTTCTGCATTACCTGTGGGAGAGAGCAAGGAAAAGTTACACTTTAAAGCTTCACAAAATGCAGATTTTATAAGCGTGCAAAAACCAACCCAGCAGGCTTTTATATATTTTGGCTCACCTTTTGTTGTTACAGATTCTCATCAAAATTATATTGCGCGCGTGATGAGTTTTATACTTGGCGGTTCGGGTTTTGGCTCGCGTATGATGGAAGAAGTGCGCGTAAAAAGAGGACTTGCATATTCGGCATATATGAAAATTAGTGTTGGTGGAGCAGTGAATTATGCAAGTGGGTATTTGCAAACTAAGCTTGAAAACAAAGATAAAGCGATAGAGGTAGTAAAAGAGGTGGTAAATAACTTTATCACACAGGGGGTAAGTGAGCAAGAGCTTGCCTCTGCTAAGGCATTTTTGCTTGGCAGCGAGCCACTCCGTGAAGAAAGTCTCTCTCAACGTCTTAATGCAAAATTTATAAATTATTTTAGAGACTTGCCTTTAGATAATAATAAAAAAGAGTTAGAATTAATTAAAGCACTTACACTTGAGGAGCTTAATGCTTATATCAAATCACATAAAGAGATTTTACAGATGAGTTTTAGTGTGGTGGAGCAATCCGCGCTTCCTGTATCATCTCAATAGCTTGAATAACACGTATTACGTGTTCTTTACCTCCTTTAGATGTTGTTTTTGTATCTTTTTGTGCAATATATGTCGCAAAATATGCTATAGAATTATCAAGTGCCATAGTATTGGGAAGAATCGGATTTAGCTCTTTGCTTAATTTGTATTCAACCATTTTTTGATAAAGGCTTGTTTTATCAAATTCATCTTTTATGACCACACCTGTGTTAAAAAGTGTGATTTTATTGTGTTTTGTCTCATCATAAATTGCCGTTTTTTTACTCCCTCCAATAATCATCTCACGCACTTTAATGGGGCTAAGCCACGAGAGATTAAGTGTGATGATGATACCATTTTTGAGCTTTATATTGATATTTGCCAAAGCGTCATTGGGGTAGCGGAGGTATTTTGTTGCGAAAGTTGAAACCTCTTCTATATGAAGTCCTACAAGATAATCAATAATGCTCAAATCGTGAATTGCCAAATCCCAAATCACATCAACATTGCTTTGAAATAGCCCTAGATTAATGCGCCGTGCGTTGATATACACAATTTCTCCAAAACTTGCGATATGTTCTTTAAGATAGTTTATAGCAGGAGAATGCAAAAAAATATGATCGCAATAAAGTTTTACTCCCTGAGAATCTGCTAAGTCATAGAGTAGTTTTGCTTGAGAGAGATTGGTTGTGAGAGGTTTTTCTACAAAGGTGTGTTTGGCAGATTCTAAAGAGCGTTTGGCGAGGGCAAAATGCGTATGTGGAGGCGTGATAATAAAAATTGCTTGTATATTTTTGTCAAGTAAAATTGCTTCATAGCTAGAATAAGTGGTAAATTGATAAAATTTGCGTGCCTCATCTAGCGCATTGCACTCTTCATCATAAATTGTGATAATCTCAAAATGGGGGCATTGCACGATTGCTTTTGCGACATTGCGTCCCCAATATCCATAGCCGATAATGGCACATTTTATAGGCATTCAATCCCTTTATAAATTTAAAGCAAGGATAAAAGATAAAAAAGTGTATTGTAGTGAAATGTTTATAATATTTAAAGAATCTTAGCCTATTAATCAATTCTTGTTTTGTATCTTTTTGTTTTAAAAGTGATAAAACCACAATGTTTGCAAAGGAAGTAGTCTTTTTCTTCTCCAATTTGGAATACCTCTGTATGTAATATTCCGCTGGAATCTTTCTTTTGCCACGAAACAGTATATCTAGAGCGCGTATCTGTATCTACTAGTTCTTGCCCGAAGCTTTTACCACAATTTTGACACAGAGTTTTTTGTTTGGTATAAAGATACATTATTAGTGCTATTATGAAAGGCACAGGAGCAAGAATATAAATAACAGAATCATCTTGCATATAAACACCAATAAAGCCCATAGCACAAATAAGAATCACAGCTAATATTAATAAAATATGTTCTTTAGTTTCCTTGTGCATTAAAACCCTCCAACTTTAATTATGTCTCATAATGCTTCAAGTTTAACAATATTAAGATTGTTATTATCCCCCCCCCCCTATAAATATTTACTTAAACGCTTATTTCATAAAAAATCAAACTTTATGAATGTATAATTATGAAACACAGCATTATAAACTTTTATTTAAGGAGCTTGTATGCCCTTGTCTTTGGATTTTTCTCCTAATACCATTGAGTGTGTCTTACAAAGTTTAAAGGCACGTAAAGCGTTAATGGATTTTGATACTTTGGGGCGGACATTGGCATATAGTCCCTTTATGCCTCGTGTAGAGCGCTCATTTTTTGTGCGCGAAAGCGGGAATGCTCCAAAAATTGCCCAAAGATTATTTATAGAATCTGCTACTTTTTGTGCAGATTCTCTCTCTTATATTCATAGAGCCTATGCACTTGAGGAGCAAATGGAAACGCTTGGACATTTTGAAGCCTATATGCTTGATTTGTCAGAAGGTATGAGCAATGTTGATACTTTGTCTTCACCTTTAGAATCCATCGCTCTTTTGCGCCGTCATAGCACACTTCCGATTATCCATAGCGATATTTTTTTAGAAGAATATCAGATTTTAGAATCTGCTCTTTTTGGCGCAGATACGATTCTTATCCCTGCTCAACCCCTATCTGGTAAAAGCTTGACTAAATTGCTTAGCTTTGCAAGGCGCCTTAGCTTTGAGCCATTTATTGGGGTGCAAAATAAAGATGAGCTTAAAAAAGCGATTTTTAGTGGAGCAAGTATGCTCTTTATCCCACAAGATACCTTTGCAGAGCTATTGAGTCTTGTGCCAAATACGCAAGTAATTGCCACAGATTGTGCTGATGAATATGGAGTAGATTTGTGGATTCAATCAAAAAATGTTGAGGTTAAATAATTTTTAAGGAATCTTTAGCTAAAAAGTTTGCTTTTTTAATTTGATAAATTTATTTTTCGGGGGTTTTTTGTATGTCTTTGATGATTAATAATGAATGTATTGCGTGTGATGCGTGTGCCGAAGAGTGCCCTAATGGTGCGATTGAAGAGGGAGACCCTATTTATAGTATTGACCCTGATGTATGCACTGAATGCGTAGGGAGTTATGACGAGCCAAGTTGTTTGAGTGTGTGTCCTGTTGATGCGATTATACCAGACCCTGACAACATAGAGAATATGGAAGAGCTCAAATATAAATTTGAAATGCTCCAAAAGGGAGAGTAATGGCAAAAATTACAACCGTCATTGATATCGGTTCAAACTCTGCGAGAATGGCGATTTATCGCCGAACTTCACGCTTTGCCTTTCATTTGATTTATGAAACCAAAAGTAAAGTGAGAATTTCAGAGGGTTGTTATGAATCCGGCGGTGTTTTAGGGCAAGTTCCTATGGATAGGGCTATTTATGCACTTAAAGAATTTGTCCAAATTTCTAAAGCGCATAAATCTCGCAAGATTTTTTGCGTGGCAACTTCTGCCTTGCGTGATGCACCTAATGCAAAAGTTCTACTTGATAGGGCAAAAAAGGAATGTGGCGTTTCTATTAAAGTCATTGATGGCAAAAAGGAGGCGCTTTATGGAGGCATAGCCTGTGCTAACCTCTCTCATTATAAAGATGGAATCACAATGGATATAGGAGGAGGAAGCACAGAGTGCGCTCTTATACAAGATGGCAAGATTATTGACCTTATCTCGCTTGATATTGGCACAATTCGCCTAAAAGAATTATTTTTTGATAAGAAAAATAATATTGAAGGAGCAAGAGCGTTTATACAAACACAGCTTGCAAATGTGCCATCACATTTTAAACATCATCGTATTTTTGGTGTGGGTGGGACGATACGCGCACTTTCTAAAATGATAATGAAACACAAAAAGTATCCTATCCAAGAAGTGCACGGCTATGAGGTCAATGTGGAACAAAATATTAAATTTTTTGAGAAAATTTCCCAAGCTTCTGAAGATAAGTTAGATTCTATGGGCGTGCCTCTAGATAGGATTGATAATATCCGCAGTGGTTCATTGATACTTCAAATGTTTTTAGAGTTTTTTGGCGCTAAGGAGATTGTTACAAGTGGTGTGGGAGTGAGAGAGGGTGTGTTTTTAAGTGATTTGTTGCGGGGACATAAAAACAGCTTTCCCAAAGGTGTTAATCCCTCTATTAATTGTATTGAAGATAGATTTATGCTTGATAAGAAATATGCCGAAATGACGCGTAGAGAATCTTTAAAAATTTTTGACGCACTTTTTCCTTTACATAAGCTTGATGAACAATGTAAAAAATTGCTTCATATCGCCTCGTATCTTTCAAGTGTTGGACGGATTCTCAATTTTTATAATGCAGAATATCACGGCTCATATTTTTTGCTCAATGCCTTAGAATATGGATTCTCACACACAGAGCGAATGAGTATTTGTTTGCTTGTAGAATATAGTGGCAAAAAGATTCCTCAAGATGAAAATATTAGACATATAAGCGATATGATGCCTAAGCTTTTGAGTTTGCAATGGCTTAGTTTTATGCTTGCACTTGCTGAAAATCTTTGTCGTAGTGAAGGCAATATGCAAATCCGCTATGAATACATTAAACCCAAAACTTTAAGAATCTACACCATAGCTGATTTATATCTTGCTAGGGAAAATATTAATAAGCTTCATAAACCAGAGCCGCTGCAAATTGAATTTGTTAAAGCATAGTTGGGGAAGCTAAGGGTGCGAGAATGAGAATAGCAATCGTGCGACTTTCTAGCCTTGGTGATGTGATTGTGAGTGCAAGTGTATTACCTTTTGTAAAAAAGCATTTAGAAGAAATTTATCCTCAACGCGTAGAGATTGATTGGATTGTGGATAGCACTTTTAGTGAAGTATTGTATCATAGCCCTTGTATTGATAATCTTATTGAAATTAATCTTAAAAAAGGTGGTGTAAATGCTCTGCCTACCATTATTAAGAATCTAAAGGCGCTTCCTGTTTATGATATACTTATTGATATGCAAGGATTGATCAAATCAGCATTATGTGGAAGTATGCTAAAGAATAAGCAATATTGGGGATTTGCGTGGGATTCCATAAAAGAGCCTTTAGCAAGCCTTGTTTATACATATAAGGTGCGTATTCCTTATGAACAACATATTTTGGAGCGTAATTTAAAACTTGTATGCTCTGCACTGGGGTTTAAAGATATAGATGAAACAAATCGTGTTTATTATCATAATCGCGCTGAAGCTTTTGGTGTGAGCGAGGTAGATAATGTGCGTGTGTTAGAAATTTTTAGAGCATTTGAGGTAGACAAAGATGCTAAAAATATTGTGCTTATACTTGAATCATCTTTGGAAGCTAAAACTTACCCTTTGCATTTATTTGTTCAAGTTATTCAACAACTTTTGGAGACAAATCCCTATCTTAATGTATTTTTGCTGTGGCATAGCACAAATAAAGCACAAAAGATTAAGGAGCATTTTGCTTCACAAAAAAATGTAGTAGTGCTTCCGCGTCTTCATATGGGAGAGATTAAAGCATTAATACAAAAAGTAGATTTACTTATTGGAGGAGATACAGGTATAACGCATTTAGCGTGGGCTATGCAAAAAGATTCTATAACACTTTATGGCAATACGCCAGCAGCTCGTTTTGCACTTCAAGGAAAAAATAACCGATTTTTAAGTGGAAGCGAGAATCCCTCCTATGCAAAGAATGATTTTTCTATTGCAAATATTCAGCCAAATGCTATTTGTGCTTGTGCGGAAGAGATTCTATATGGTGGCTCGTTGCACGATAATAACGCGCACTCTCACTTACCACATAAGGATATATGATGAGTCTAAGAGCAAAGATTTTTAAGGGAGCGATAAAAACAATAGCAAATTGTATGGGTTATTGTTTGGCAAAAATGCCACATTGGCTTTTTTTAGGACATATTAAGTCATTAGCATTGATTATGAGAATCTGTGATAGAAGACGTTTTAAAGATGCTAAAGCAAATTTAGATTTTGTATATGGCACGCAAATGAGCGAAGAGCAAAAGCACACAATCATTAAAATTTGCTATGAGAATTTTGCCTTTGTACTTTTGGAGACGATACGAGTGGCTTTTATCCCGTTGGAGAAACATACACAGCGATTTAACTTTGTCGATGAGCATTATCTTTTGGATACTTTGCAAAAAGATAAGGGTGCAGTAGCAATTTCTGCACATTATGGATATTGGGAAGCCATAGCAAATGTATTAGTGCCACGTTATCCTTGGTGCAATATGGCTTCTTTGGGTCGCTTGACATCTTTTAATCCTATTAACGAGATGATAATTGAGCGGCGAGAGCTCCAAAATGCGAAATTTATTGACAAAAAAGGCGCATTCAAACATTTATTAAAGTTATATAGTGGAGAAAATCCACTTGCTGGGATTTTGGTTGATCAAAATATTTCTGAAGATGAGGGTATATGGGTGGATTTTTTTGGCAAGAGGGCAACGCATACAACTATTGCTTCAGTGCTCTCTCGCCGTTTTGGTGTAGGTATTGTGCCTATAATGATTAGTATAGGGCAAGATTATAAAAATTTTGAAGTTCGATACTATCCGCCAATTTATTGCAAAAAGAGTGAAGATAGCACAGCAGATATATTACAAGCTACACAAGCTCAAGCAAATGTTATTGAGGCAGCAATCAGGGCTAAGCCCCAAGATTGGTTTTGGTTTCATAAGCGTTGGAAGTCAGCTTATAAAGAAATTTATAATTCTTCAGCCCATTTTAAGCTTTAATTTTGTAATATCTCACTCCCATTTGATTGAGCTTCTAGTCTCTAATCTTCTGTAGGATTTTCACTATGTTCAGTTTTAGTTTTTCGTGATTCTAAAATCCATAGAGTAGTGCCTTTAAGAAAAGTGATGATTAAGATTTTCTACAAAATGGCTGTTCTTTATCAATTATAATCATATATTTAGCTTTTAAGGTATCAAGCTTAAAGTTATTTTGATTGATTTGTATTTGGTATGATCTTTGACATCTAAGCAAGAAAGTTAAGTGATGCTTTTATATTCTATAAAATATAAAACAGACTTAAGTTTCTTAGTTCATTTTTACAACTCATTTATGACTTTGAGACACAAGATTTTATGATAATCATAGAATCTGTGCAATCTAGTCTTTGTGATTTTGTGATAACAACACTAAGAGACAAGGACAAACTTTTTAAATGGAGCTTGTAGTATTGGTTTCCTTTAATACAAGTTTTCATTGATTTCATTTTTTATGGAGAGTTTGATCCTGGCTCAGAGTGAACGCTGGCGGCGTGCCTAATACATGCAAGTCGAACGATGAATCTTCTAGCTTGCTAGAAGTGGATTAGTGGCGCACGGGTGAGTAATGCATAGGTTATGTGCCCTTTAGTCTGGGATAGCCACTGGAAACGGTGATTAATACTGGATACTCCCTACGGGGGAAAGTTTTTCGCTAAAGGATCAGCCTATGTCCTATCAGCTTGTTGGTGAGGTAATGGCTCACCAAGGCTATGACGGGTATCCGGCCTGAGAGGGTGATCGGACACACTGGAACTGAGACACGGTCCAGACTCCTACGGGAGGCAGCAGTAGGGAATATTGCTCAATGGGGGAAACCCTGAAGCAGCAACGCCGCGTGGAGGATGAAGGTTTTAGGATTGTAAACTCCTTTTGTTAGAGAAGATTATGACGGTATCTAACGAATAAGCACCGGCTAACTCCGTGCCAGCAGCCGCGGTAATACGGAGGGTGCAAGCGTTACTCGGAATCACTGGGCGTAAAGAGTGCGTAGGCGGGGTAATAAGTCAGATGTGAAATCCTGTAGCTTAACTACAGAACTGCATTTGAAACTGTTACTCTGGAGTGTGGGAGAGGTAGGTGGAATTCTTGGTGTAGGGGTAAAATCCGTAGAGATCAAGAGGAATACTCATTGCGAAGGCGACCTGCTGGAACATTACTGACGCTGATGCACGAAAGCGTGGGGAGCAAACAGGATTAGATACCCTGGTAGTCCACGCCCTAAACGATGGATGCTAGTTGTTGCCTTGCTTGTCAGGGCAGTAATGCAGCTAACGCATTAAGCATCCCGCCTGGGGAGTACGGTCGCAAGATTAAAACTCAAAGGAATAGACGGGGACCCGCACAAGCGGTGGAGCATGTGGTTTAATTCGAAGATACGCGAAGAACCTTACCTAGGCTTGACATTGATAGAATCTACTAGAGATAGTGGAGTGCCCTTCGGGGAGCTTGAAAACAGGTGCTGCACGGCTGTCGTCAGCTCGTGTCGTGAGATGTTGGGTTAAGTCCCGCAACGAGCGCAACCCTCGTCCTTAGTTGCTAGCAGTTCGGCTGAGCACTCTAAGGAGACTGCCTTCGTAAGGAGGAGGAAGGTGAGGACGACGTCAAGTCATCATGGCCCTTACGCCTAGGGCTACACACGTGCTACAATGGGGCGCACAAAGAGGAGCAATATCGCGAGGTGGAGCAAATCTCAAAAACGTCTCTCAGTTCGGATTGTAGTCTGCAACTCGACTACATGAAGCTGGAATCGCTAGTAATCGTGAATCAGCCATGTCACGGTGAATACGTTCCCGGGTCTTGTACTCACCGCCCGTCACACCATGGGAGTTGTATTCGCCTTAAGTCGGGATACTAAATTGGTTACCGCCCACGGCGGATGCAGCGACTGGGGTGAAGTCGTAACAAGGTAACCGTAGGTGAACCTGCGGTTGGATCACCTCCTTTCTAGAGATGTGTTAAGATATTTATTTATCTTAACCACAGATTTATGAGAATAGAAAAGATAAACTTAATAGACTTGCTTAGTTTTCAGAGATCTCCAAATAGCATCGCTTGAAATAGCAGGCTTTAGGGGCTTATAGCTCAGGTGGTTAGAGCGCACCCCTGATAAGGGTGAGGTCGGAGGTTCAAGTCCTCCTAAGCCCACCATATCGTAATAATATTGCTATAAATTAATTATTGCATATAAAAGGGGAATTAGCTCAGCTGGGAGAGCGCCTGCTTTGCACGCAGGAGGTCAGCGGTTCGATCCCGCTATTCTCCACCACTGAATTTAAGAAGTTTAATGCAAAGCTTATAGTTACTTTATATCTTTGCATTAGACTTTTGTCTAAGTGTTATTTGAAAATTTATTGTTAATAGCCTAAATAGTAATTAACTACAATTACGCGATATATTGTTTATTGAATACATAATACATTCAATAAGGCAGTATCCTTAGAAGTAAAAGCTTTTAAGGGCAGATGGTGGATGCCTTGGGTGATAGAGGCGATGAAGGACGTACTAGACTGCGATAAGCTATGGAGAGCTGTCAAGAAGCTTTGACCCATAGATTTCCGAATGGGGCAACCCAATACCTAGAGATAGGTATTACCTTTAATGGAGCGAACCTAGCGAAGTGAAACATCTCAGTAGCTAGAGGAAAAGAAATCAAACGAGATTCTCCTAGTAGCGGCGAGCGAACGGGGAAGAGGGCAAACCAGTAGCTTGCTACTGGGGTTGAGGACTGCAATATCCACTTGAATAATTGAGCAGAAGTATTTGGAAAAATACATCACAGAGGGTGATAATCCCGTATGCGAAGGTTATTCATAGGTAGCAGTATCCAGAGTAGGTCAGGGCACGTGAAACCCGGACTGAAGCAGGGGAGACCACTCTCCAACCCTAAATACTACTATCACACCGATAGCGAACAAGTACCGTGAGGGAAAGGTGAAAAGAACCGCAGTGAGCGGAGTGAAATAGAACCTGAAACCATCTGCCTACAATCATTCAGAGCCCTATGATTTATCAGGGTGATGGACTGCCTTTTGCATAATGATCCTGCGAGTTGTGGTATCTGGCAAGGTTAAGCAAACGCGAAGCCGTAGCGAAAGCGAGTCTGAAAGGGCGTTTAGTCAGATGCTGCAGACCCGAAGCCAAGTGATCTATCCATGGCCAAGTTGAAGCGAGTGTAATAGCTCGTGGAGGACTGAACTCGTACCCATTGAAACGGGTTGGGATGAGCTGTGGATAGGGGTGAAAGGCCAAACAAACTTGGTGATAGCTGGTTCTCTTCGAAATATATTTAGGTATAGCCTCAAGTGATAGTAATAGGGGGTAGAGCTCTGATTGGGCTAGGGCTGCTCACCGCGGTACCAACCCCTGTCAAACTACGAATACCTATTACCGTATCTTGGGAGTCAGGCGGTGGGTGATAAAATCAATCGTCAAAAGGGGAACAACCCAGACTACCAACTAAGGTCCCAAAGTTCTATTCTAAGTGGAAAATGATGTGAAGTTACTTAGACAACCAGGAGGTTGGCTTAGAAGCAGCCATCCTTTAAAGAAAGCGTAACAGCTCACTGGTCTAGTGATTTTGCGCAGAAAATATAACGGGGCTAAGATAGACACCGAAGTTGTAGATTGTGCTGATGCACAGTGGTAGAAGAGCGTTCGTATCAGCGTTGAAGGCATACCGGTAAGGAGTGCTGGAGCGATGCGAAGTGAGCATGCAGGAATGAGTAGCGATAAAAGTGGTGAGAATCCACTTCGCCGAAAATCTAAGGTTTCCTACGCGATGCTCGTCATCGTAGGGTTAGTCGGGTCCTAAGACAAGTCCGAAAGGGGTAGTCGATGGAAAATGGGTTAATATTCCCATACCAACATTAGTGTGCGATGGGGGGACGCATAGGGCTAAATGGCGTTAGCTGATGGAAATGCTAATTTAAGAGCGTAGATTGGAGGAATGGAAAATCCGCCTCTGTATTTGAAACTCCAATAGCTTCAAGCGAGCTTCGGCTCAATTGGAGTGCCATTGATGCCGTCGTGCCAAGAAAAGCCTCTAAGTTTAGCTAATGTTGCCCGTACCGCAAACCGACACAGGTAGATGAGATGAGTATTCTAAGGCGCGTGAAAGAACTCTGGTTAAGGAACTCTGCAAACTAGCACCGTAAGTTCGCAATAAGGTGTGCCTACGCAAGTAGGTCTCAGCAAAGAGTCCCTCCCGACTGTTTACCAAAAACACAGCACTTTGCAAACTCGTAAGAGGAAGTATAAGGTGTGACGCCTGCCCGGTGCTCGAAGGTTAAGAGGATTAGTTAGCAGCAATGCGAAGCTTTGAATTGAAGCCCGAGTAAACGGCGGCCGTAACTATAACGGTCCTAAGGTAGCGAAATTCCTTGTCGGTTAAATACCGACCTGCATGAATGGCGTAACGAGATGGGAGCTGTCTCAACCAGGGATTCAGTGAAATTGTAGTGGAGGTGAAAATTCCTCCTACCCGCGGCAAGACGGAAAGACCCCGTGGACCTTTACTACAGCTTGGCACTGCCGATGGGAGCATTATGCGCAGGATAGGTGGGAGGCTTTGAAGTCTTCACTCTGGTGGAGATGGAGCCATCGTTGAGATACCACCCTTAATGTTTCTGTCTGCTAACTGGCTTATGTTATCCATAAGCAGGACAATGCCTGGTGGGTAGTTTGACTGGGGCGGTCGCCTCCTAAAAAGTAACGGAGGCTTGCAAAGGTTGGCTCATTGCGGTTGGAAATCGCAAGAAGAGTGTAATGGCATAAGCCAGCCTGACTGTAAGACAAACAAGTCAAGCAGAGACGAAAGTCGGTCATAGTGATCCGGTGATTCTGTGTGGAAGGGTCATCGCTCAAAGGATAAAAGGTACCCCGGGGATAACAGGCTGATCTCCCCCAAGAGCTCACATCGACGGGGAGGTTTGGCACCTCGATGTCGGCTCATCGCATCCTGGGGCTGGAGTAGGTCCCAAGGGTATGGCTGTTCGCCATTTAAAGCGGTACGCGAGCTGGGTTCAGAACGTCGTGAGACAGTTCGGTCCCTATCTGCCGTGGGCGTAGGAAAGTTGAGGAGAGCTGTCCCTAGTACGAGAGGACCGGGATGGACACGCCACTGGTGTACCAGTTGTTCTGCCAAGAGCATCGCTGGGTAGCTACGCGTGGATGTGATAACCGCTGAAAGCATCTAAGCGGGAAGCCAACTCCAAGATAAACTTTCCCTGAAGGTCGCAGCAAGACTAGCTGCTTGATAGGGTAGATGTGTAAGCATAGTAATGTGTTTAGCTGACTACTACTAATAGACCGCTTGGCTTTTCTTTTAAGATACTGCCTTATTGAGTGTATGTTTTTGTAAAAAACAAAGGTAATTGATAAATAAAAGCGTAATTTGTTGTTTATTTACTATTAAAGGCTTTTTACAATAAAGAAAAATGGAAATAAGGACAAATTTTCTTGTCTTTATTTCCCTTTTTCTTGTGTTTATAGAGAGAAGGCAACACCCAGCTCCATTCCGAACCTGGCAGTTAAGCTTCTCTTCGCCGATGATACTGCATCTTTCAGGTGTGGGAATGTAGGTCGATGCAGGGATAGGGAAAATACTTCTTATGATTCTTATATTTTCTTCTTTTAGGTTTTTTAAATTTGTTTTAATTATTTAAATGCTCAGTTTTTTAAAAAGATATTATGCAGAATTATGTTAAAATACAAAATTCAGCATTAACAAATTAAAAGAATATAGGAGTTTTCTTGCACTTATTTAAATGTGTTAAAATTTATAATCAAGCTTTATTTGTTTATTGCGATATATACAGTTATGTTAAAACTATCTACAGGTGTATATGAAGAAAATCCTGCTCACAATCGGTGATATAAGCATTACAGGTGGAGCTGAAAGAGTAGTTGTAAATCTTGCTAATGCTTTTAGTGAAGTAGGGAATGAAGTGGAAATATTAAGCTTTTATAAAGCCAATGAAAACTTACCTTACTATATTAATAATAGCATAAAACTTCACTTTTGGCATAATATTTCAGAATCTGCTTTTAAAGCACAAATATGTCGTAATGTTTTCTCTAAAATCTATTATAAAAATTGTTATAAATTTATTCTTAATGCACAAGTGCATTTTGATTTTAGAGATTTTGATGTAGTCATTGCAAATGACAGCACTTATATACCTTTTCTTAAGCACAAGTTCACACGATATATAAGACTTATTCATTTAAATTTTAGTATATATAATACACGAAATAATTTTTTCCACACTCTTGTTGTCCTTTCTTCTAAAGAGCTTTCTATTTGGGGGCAATACCACAAAGATATTAGGGTTATTCCTAATTTTTTACCCATTATTTCTACAGAACAAACAGATTTGAAGCAAAAAAGTATCATATCAGTTGGGCGTATGGATAGAGGTGATCAAAAAGGCTTTTTGCGCCTCATTGATATTTGGGCTCTGCTTCAACAGAGCCTTCAATCATCTGTGCCCCCCCCCCAATTACATTCTTGGCAGCTTGTTATCGTAGGTGATGGTGATATAAAGAGTGAGATAGAAACTAAAATTAAAGATTTAGGATTGCAAGATTCCATAATTCTCAAGCCATTTACCAAAGATATAGAATCTGAATATCTTAATGCGAGTATTTATGCTATGAGTAGCTATTATGAGGGTTTTCCTATGGTGCTTTTAGAATCTTGCTCCTATGGATTGTGTCCTATCTCTTTTGATATTAAAACAGGTCCAAGTGATATTATAGAAAATAACAAAAGTGGCTATTTAATACAAGATAATGATTTACATACTTATGCACATAAGCTTATAGAATTAATGAGTGATGAAAATAAGCGCAAAACTATGGGCGAGGCAGCAAAAGCAAGAGTAGCACAAAAGTTTAGTAAAGAGGCTATTATGCCATTGTGGGAGGAGGTGCTAGGTGGCAAATGAGCAAATAATGTTTTATATCATCGTGCCAATTTTTAATGTGGAGAGGTATTTAAGAAAATGCCTAGATTCACTTCTTTCACAGAGCTATACTCAATGGAAGGCGATTTTAGTGAATGATGGTAGCACAGATTCTAGTGGAGAAATCGCTCAAGAATATGCCAATAAAGATGCTAGATTTGTAACTTTAAATCAAGAAAATCAAGGGCAATCAATGGCTCGTAATGCGGGATTAGAATATGTAAAGAATCTTATCATCTCTACTAATCCCCCCCCCCAACAATATTTGAATTATATTCGTTTTTTAGATTCTGATGATTATTTGCAGAGTTATGCACTAGAGCACTCCTATCATATATTGACACAATATGATGTAGATGTGCTTATGTATAGCATATATATCGCAAGAGAGCCTACCACATATACGCAAGTAGAGTTTGATTGGCAAGTGTTTCCTTCTCATATTGAGGGCTTATATACTCCCACAGATTTGATTTTATCACTTGGAGGGTATGCTATGATAACTTCAGCGGGAAGTTTTGTCAGCAAGGCTTCTTTAATATTTGAAAACAATATTACTTTTATCCCTCATATCATCTATGAAGACATTGCATTTTGCACAAAATCAGTAAGCAAATGTAAAAATATTTATATAAGCCACGAGCAAGTTTATAATTATACACTTGTTCCTAGCTCTATTATGAATTCATTTGTTACAAGAGATAATGCGGATAAAAATTACTTATAGCTATTTTATGATTTTGCATTCTTTTAGGGAGGAAGAGAATCCTGTAATGAAGGAGTATTATTATCGTGCTTGTTTGGATAATGTGAAAAAGTTAACGCAATCTTTACAGCTTGTGGGCTATGTCGAGGAGCTTGGCTTTAGTAAAAAAGACTTGCTTTTATCTTTGTCTCAACTCAATATAAAAGGTAAAAGATATTTTTGCTGCCTTTTCCCTAGAGTCTATGGATTTCCCAAAAGAATGCGTTTAGCATTGCGGCGGTGGATTTCATCCTTATCATAAATTATAAAAATTATGGAACACTACTTGCTTTTAGTCTTCTGAAATTTAATTCAAAGGACTGAATATGAAAAGTAATTTGCTTAAAGGTTCAATCATTGCAAGTTTTGCTGTGTTTGCATTGAGTGGATGCGGAGATTTGTTTAATGTTGGCGATGGCTCGGGTGGAGCAAATAACGGATTAATCCCACCAAGCGCAAGTAATCAGCCTATGTATTCACCTATCCAAGCACCTACTTATCCGCCAATGCCCGGATACAATACTAACCCTAACCTGCTTTCTAAAAATCCTAAAATCAACACTCTTGTAGTAGAAAAGGTTGAGGTGCCCGGTTTAAACAAAGGTAATCTTGAACCAAAGTTTGATAGAGATGATGAATATATTGGGCGAGGAGGGAGCAATAATATTCCTAATTCTCCAATGCTTACACCAGAGAATGAAATTACTTTGAGTGCAGTGGGAATTGGCGTTTCACCTGAAAATTCTCTTTCTCCCTCACAGGCTTTTGCTATGGCAAAAAGAGCAGCGATTGTAGATGCGTATCGTCAAATTGGTGAAAAAATGTATGGCATTAGAGTAAATGCACAAGATACAGTGCGTGATATGATGCTTCAGAGCTCAACGGTTAAAACAAAGGTCCAAGCTCTTATTCGAAATGCTGAAGTGCTTGAAACTGTATATAAAGATGGCTTATGTCAAGTAAATATGGAGTTAAAGCTTGATGGTAGAATTTGGCATAGGATTCTCTCTAATGCACGAGCCTAGTATGGCAAGTGCTAAGGTATGTAATGAGTGCAATATTTGGTATTTTTAAGCGAATACTTTTAAGCACTACTCTTGTGCTACTCCCTCTTTTTCTCGCTTCTTGTGCGTGGTTTGAGGGTTTTCAGAATCCTGATATTAATCCTAATGAACCCCCGGTTTTAGAACCCACGAAGTTTAAAATTCTTCTTATTGACACACCTCGAGTAAAATTTTATGATTTCGCTTCATTGAAGTATAATAAATCAAATAAAGACCTTGCGCTTGAGCTTTATAAGCTTGGTAAGCCTGTTGGGAAGATTGTTATTACAAAAAGAGAAGTGTGTATGGGCAAAGAATGCACTTCTAAATGGATAGCGGCACGCGCTTTTTTTGGGGAAGTGAGTTATCCTAATTTATTTAGCGATATTGTGAGCGCACGAGATATTTTTGATGGCGATGGGAAGCGTGTAGCAAACAATGGGACATTTGTGCAGTGGTTTGTGCGAGGTGGGCAGGAATTTTATTATGAACGAAGCAAAAACAAAGTGCTTTTTAAAAATATTACAATGAATATTACCATAGGTATTGAAGATTATATCCCTCAAAATACTCCATAAACATAATGTATTAAAGTAATCTTTGCTATTTTTAGATATAATTTCGGTTTTATGCAAATCGCACAAGGCAGGTAGATGAAACATTTTCTCACTCTGAATGATTTTAACAGAGATGAAATTCTAGCAATGGTTGATGTTGCCCTAGAACTTAAATACGAATCTTTGCATATTGGTAACAAACCTTATCTTAAGGGTAAAGTTTTGGCGATGATTTTTGAAAAAAGCTCTACGCGGACACGAGTAAGCTTTGAGAGTGGTATATTTCAATTAGGCGGACAGGGTATATTCCTTTCTCATAAAGATATACAACTTGGACGAGGCGAACCCATCAAAGACACCGCACGAGTGATTAGTTCGATGGTAGATATGATAATGATGAGAACAAGTGAGCATAGCAGATTAGAGGAGTTCGCCTCATATTCATCTGTGCCTGTGATTAATGGATTGAGTGATGATTTTCACCCCGTGCAGCTTATCGCGGATTATCTTACGATGATAGAATGCGGTATTTATCTTACTCATCACAATCCTCTTTATCCCACGAAAGGCAAGGGAGGGAGGAATCCTATTGTAGCATATATTGGTGATGGCAATAATATGGCACATTCGTGGATTAACCTTGCTGGTATTTTGGGCTTTGAATTGCGTATTGCTTCACCAATTGGATATGCACCTAAGGCAGATATTATCACAAAGGCACAGGATATGTGTATCCAAAGTGGAGGTAAAATCAAGATTCTAAATGACGCAAAAGAGGCAGTGAGTAATGCAAATGTTGTGGTTACCGATACTTGGGCGTCAATGGGACAAGAAGAACAAAAAGAACAACGCAAATGTGCTTTTGCAAATTTTTGTGTAGATGAGGCTATGATGAGCTATGCACAAAAAGATGCTATTTTTTTGCATTGTCTCCCTGCATATAGAGGGCAAGAGGTGAGTGAAGGTGTGCTTGAGGGCGCACAGAGCAAAGTATTCCAAGAAGCACAGAATCGCCTTCACGCGCAAAAGGGCATTATGCTCTATTTAGCACGGATAAATAAAATCCCGCTTGTGAGCGTGGAGTAAGCAATGAAAGCATCAAAACAAGAGAAATGGCTTGATGAATCAGGTGAGAATCTTGGCATTTTACGTCGCCTTGAGGGTAATGCGATGCTTCTTGCTATGGAAAGTGGAGGATTTTCAAAGGAGGATTTGTGGTTTTTGCAAGATGAGCAGGGCGAGGAATATGTGGTATTTCCTCAAAAAATATTTGTCCAGCTCCTCTCACATATCAAAAATATTCAAGAGGAAAAGCTTGTGATGAGATTAGAAAAAGATATTATTTCTCAAATGCCCATTGATTTTGATGATGCAATGGTAGTAGCAAAAAATGCTTTAGAATCTTTGCGTTTAAATGATGGAAATTTGCCAGATATTAATACAAATACTCTTGCTAAAGATATTAAAAAAAAGTATCCTAATTTATTTTTTGATATTGATTATCTGCGTAAATCTAAATAAGAGGAGCAAAGGCATTGAGTGGAGTAAGTGAAAAAATTGATTTTGGGGCGTTTGTCAAATATTCAAAATCAGGTCCTCGCTATACAAGTTATCCAACTGCAGTAGAATTTAAAGAATCTTGGGATGATAAAGCTTATATTCAAGCGCTCTCGCGGGCAGATTCTATGTCAAATTTACCTCTATCAATATATGTGCATTTACCCTTTTGTCGCTCGGCTTGTTATTATTGTGGTTGTAATGTTGTTTATACAAGCAAAGAAGAAAAAAAGCAACATTATATACATTATCTTAAAAAAGAACTTGCACTTTTAAGCAAATATATGGATACTTCGCGTGAAGTGGTGCAATTTCATTTTGGTGGAGGCACACCAACTTTTTTTAATGCTAAGGAATTACAAGAAGTGATAAGCCTCATTCGCAATACTTTTACGCATTTTGCACCCTCTGCAGAAATAAGTTGCGAAATTGACCCACGATTTTTTGTCAGAGAGCAAATGGAAGTGTTAAAAGATAATGGATTCAATCGCTTGAGTTTTGGTGTGCAGGATTTTGAGGACAAGGTGCAAGAGGCTGTGCATAGAAAACAAAGTGTGGAGCTAGTAAGTGCTGCAATTAGCCTTGCGCGTGAATTTGGGATTAATTCCGTGAATTTTGACCTCATTTATGGGTTGCCTTTTCAAAATGAAGTAACCTTTGCACGCACGCTTGAAAAAGTTGTAGCTTTAAGCCCTGATAGATTGGCTATTTTTAATTACGCTCATTTGCCGTGGATGAAAAAAACAATGCGTAAAATTGATGAGACAACACTCCCTTCCCCTGCACAAAAGTTAGAGATTCTCAAAAATACAATAGCTTTTTTACAAGAGCAAGATTATGCAATGATTGGAATGGACCATTTTGCTAAAAAAAGTGATGAACTTTATCTTGCTAAGCAACATAATCAGCTTCGCCGCAATTTTCAAGGTTACACTACGCGTGGATTCTCGCAAACTATTGGCATTGGGCTTACAAGCATAAGTGAAGGGCTGGATTATTATTCACAAAATTATAAAGATATGAATGCCTATGAAAGCGCACTTGATAATGGTAGATTACCTGTTGAGAGAGGCGTAAGGCTCACAGATGAGGATATTTTGCGTAAAGAGGTGATTATGGGGCTTATGAATAATCTTTGCCTTGATTTTGCAAATATAGAATCTAAATTTAACATTGATTTTAAGACACATTTTGCTCCCGCTTTAGCATCTTTACGCGAATATGAAGAAATAGGTTTGGTTCAAATTACTCCTCAAGGCATTACCGCTTCTCCAACGGGTGGTATGCTTATCCGCAATATTGCTATGGCTTTTGATGCATATCTTAGCGCACATACTGATACAAAACGTTTTAGTAAGACTATTTAGGAGTAAAGTGTGCTTGATTTGCAGCAAACAGCAAGTGCGTGTGTGAAATGCGGAAAATGTATCCCACACTGCACTATTTATATGGTGAATCGTGATGAGGTTACTTCACCGCGCGGTTTTTTAGATTTACTTGGAGCTTATAAACGCGGTGATATAGAGTTAGATTCTACAAGTAGAGATATTTTTGAATCCTGTTTTTTATGCACGACTTGCGTTACGCATTGCCCTTCAAGTTTGCCCGTTGATGTAGCAATAGAATCTGTGCGTGTAGATATTGCTCAAAAGTATGGCATTGCGTGGTATAAGAGGGCATATTTTTATCTTTTGCGTCATCGCAAGGTAGCAGATAAAGTATTTTCATTTATGCACTTTATTATGCCTTGTGCCTTTAAGCAGGAAAATGGGCGATGGATTAGTCGTTTTAAACTTTTTAAAAATGATAAAGGGGGAAGGGCGAAGCGTTCTGTATTTCCTCTGTGGCGTAAATCCTTTTTGCAAAAATATCAAGGTGAGATTGCTCCAAGTAATCAAAATCCCCCATCAAATACTCTAAAACATAAGAGAGTGGCGATTTTTATTGGCTGTTTGAGTAATTATAATTATGTTAATGTGGGTGAGAGTTTGCTTGAGATTCTTAGTCATCTGGGCATTAAAGCATTTGTGCCACATTTGCAAGAATGTTGTGGTGCGCCTGCATTTTTTACGGGTGATGTGAAGAGTGTAGCGTATTTAGCGAGGAAAAATATTGAGTATTTTGAGAGTTTTTGGGAGAGTATTGATGCGATGATTATTCCTGAAGCAACTTGTGCGGCAATGATTAAAAAAGATTGGATTCACGCACTTAGTGTTGATAGCAATAATAGTGAGTATGTCAAACGACTTGAAAAGCTTTTGCCTAAAATTGATATGGCAAGTTCGTGGCTCTATCATCACACACCATTGCAAAAAATACTCCCAAAAGCTTTTAGTCAAGAGACTATTACTTATCACGACCCTTGTCACGCAAGAAAAGTGTTAGGAATCTTTAAAGAGCCACGCACGCTTTTAGGAAAAAGTTTTGTGCTTAAAGAAATGAGCGATTCTGCAAGATGCTGTGGTTTTGGAGGTATCAGTATGCAGAGTTCGCGCTATGATTTGACACTTAAAGCTGGTAAGCCAAAGGCAGAGATGATACAATCTAGTGGAGCACAAGTTGTAAGTGCAGAGTGCGGGGCTTGTCGTATGCAAATTGATAATGCCTTGACACAGATTAATTCATCTGTGCGTTTTGCACACCCTTTAGAGCTTATTGCCCAAGCCCTTAGAGATGTGGATAAGTAGTGCTCACTTGGGTAATAAAATTGCATTTTTGTTATATTTGGTAAATTGTTAGGTAAAATTCACACCATTTTACAAGGTTTTTGATATAATTTCGCAAAGAATGTGTGCTAACGCATAGCCTTTATACTTAAGGACTTAGAATGAATGAACTCTTGCTTCAAACAATTGACAATTTGCCCCCTTTGCCTGAAACTGTAACGAAATTGCAGCAGTATATAGATTCCACTGGTGAAAACGTGGAGGTGCAGGGAGTGGTTGATATTATCTCTAAGGACCCGCTTTTGACAGGGGATTTACTCCGTTTGGCAAACTCGCCTTATTATGGATTCTCACGCGAAATTTCTACGCTTAATCAAGTTGTGTCATTGCTTGGTATAAGCAGTGTGAAAAATGTTGCCATTGCCAATTCTTTGCGCAGTGGCTTTAAAATTGATGTTTCACCTTATGGGTTGGATACGCAAAATTTTTTAGGTAATAGTGCTAAAGAGGCAGATTTTATTTCAGAGTGGTTTCGTGAAACTGATAAAAAACTCTCTCAATTACTTGCCCCTTGCGCTATGCTTTTGCGTCTAGGAATGATTTTATTTGCCAATACGCTTATTCAAAGTGGTAAGGATAAAGAGTTTCTTGCGATGCTTAAAGAAAGCAATTTTGCTGATATTAGTTCGGTTGAGAGTGAATTTTGCGGTTTAGACCATCTCTCATTTTTGGGATTCTTATTTGATTATTGGAAATTTGATGAAGTGCTAATACAAACTACAGCTTATATTACAATGCCTCACGCTGCTGCTGATGAGGTAAAGAAAAACGCTTATGCGCTTGCTATTATCAATAAAGTTTTTGAGCCTTATCAAGGTGGAAGTCCTTACAATATGCACGAAGCAGTTGCATTGATTAAAGAGGCAAAGATAGAGGGTATTAGCTTTGATATGGATAGATTCCTTGAAATCTTGCCTGCAGAAGCAAGAAATAACCTTAATAAACAAGTTGAAAATGAATAAAAAAAGATTTCCATAATCTTTTGTGCTCTATTTTTCTTTGGTTGTGAAAATAAAAGTGATGGCGATATAGAAGAGATACCCTTGGAATCTTCTGAAAAGTCTATTGAACAGCTTTCGCCTGATTTGCAGGTTTTGGACACTGATAACAAAAATGTTGGGAAAAGCACGAGCAAAGAAAATACAGAGAATGGAGAAAATCCGCAATCCCTTGCTTTGCTTGATAAATTTGGATTTTGGGGCTTTGATTTTTTTACACAAAATCATATACCGCTAGGCGATTGTATCGCCGATTCTGAATTTATGACCACGCACAAGGATACACATACGATACAAGAGCATTTAATGGAAGATCCTTATTATCATGTCACTGCCATAGAGGCGAGTGTGGAGGGTGATACACATTATTTTGTGCTTAAGGGATATAATAATTGGAGAAAAGAGCCAAGTAATGAACTTGAAAAAGAGCGTGCTATAGTGAAGCTAAGTATTACACCCTTAAATGACGAAGAATATAGGCAAATAAGTTCTAAGCTTTATCGTATGAGTATGCAATACTTAGATAGAGAATACAATGAAAAAAGTGATTTTATCCTTACAAGCGGAGATTCTGTGCCTCCGCTACCTATTAAAAATACCCAAAGTCTTGAATACGCACGTAACCTCCCTAAATGTAGCAAGCTAGAATCTGATGAAGCACTGCGCATTAAAAATTTCTTTGATAACCCACAGGAAATTGGTGGATCTATAAATGGTGAGGGCATTGATTTATGGGAACTTGAGGGTGAAATACCATTTGTGCTATCCACTGATAATGGGAGGGAGGCTATCCGAATTTTTGCACACTCAAACGGGAGTGCGGTTGGTGGTTTTAAACTTACAATGAATTTAGATGATTTTGGTATGATAGGGCAATGGGATATTGTAGATTCTGCAAGTATATGGGTTAATAATGTAGATATATTCACATATTTAAAGATAAAAAATGAATGGACACAGCTTGATATGTATTTTATGTATATCAAAGAGGGTGAAGATAAGCAAAAGGTAAGAATCTTTACTCCCAATAATCCATATGGGACTTATTGGGGTAGTTATAAAAGTAGTAGAGTTTTTGATAAAAAGTAGTCCCCATTTCTTTAAATCAAAAAAACTCTAAAACCTCTTCTTATTCACATCATCTAATATATCTTTAGCTACTTTATCTACTCTCTCACTAATCTCTGCACTAGAATTAGCAATCTCAACATTCTCTTGTGTAACAGATTCTAAATGTGATATAGCCTCATTAATTTGAGTAACTCCAGTAGTTTGCTCTCTAATAGATTCTCCCATATCATTAATACTTTGCACTAAGAGATTTGTATTAGCTTCAATCTCTCCTAAGCTCTTTTGAGTTCTCTCGGCTAATTTTCGCACCTCATCTGCAACAACAGCAAATCCTCTTCCGTGTTCTCCTGCTCTTGCAGCTTCTATTGCTGCATTAAGAGCAAGTAAGTTTGTTTGGTCTGCTATATCTCTAATGATACCTATAACATTTTTAATATCTTCACTTTGTTGGATAACTTCTCCAGTCTTACCACTTACATTTTGCATAGAACTTGTAATCTCTTCTACTGCTTGAGCTGTTTGTTCTAAAGAGGAAGCTTGGGAATTTGTTAAATTAGTAAGATTAGTTACTGCTTGAGCAAGAGATTTAGCTTCATTACTTAATGTTTGAGCAAAGTTTGAACTTGTTGAGAGCATTTTTCTAATTTCTTCTCCTAGAGTATTTGTAACAACTTCTACTCTACCACTTGCATCTTTTACTTCTGTGGTGAAGTCGAGTTTAACGTATGAATCAAAGACACGATTAATCTCTGGCAAGTCTTTGCCAACAGCACTACCTATAAGTTCTAAAAGGTCATTTACAGAATCTCTTAAACGATTAAGCTGCGGATTATGTCCTTTAAGTTCAATAAGCGTGTCAGCGTGTCCTTGTTTTGCTCTTTCAATGACTTGGAGAGATTGTGATACAAGAGCTTGGTCTTGTTCTAAACCAGCTTTTGTTTTTTGAATATTATCATTAATAGCATTACCCATTTCACCTAATTCATCTTGAGCAACAATCTTAAGAGGTTGTGGTGCATCTTTGCGTTCGTGGTTGAGATAAGAGAAGAAAGCAAGAAGTCCTTGTTTGATGTTATTAATAGGATTAAGATAGGATTTAACAATAATAAAGAGCAGAACTGTGCCAATAGCAAGCAAAGCTAAAGTAAGTAAAGAAGTAAAAATAAGATTCTTATTGGCTGCTTCTTCATAGTCTTGTTTATCCGCACTCACAACAATTGTCCAACCAAAAGGAAATTGTTTATAATAAGCAATTTGTGAGATTCCATAATTATTAAACTCAAGGATATCTTCTTTTTTCTTTTTTAAGGCTTGACTAAGAGCAGATTCTAAAGGCGTGAGACCAGAAGTATTGGTTTTAAGTGGTTTTTCTCGAGAGAATATATGTCCCGAACTATCTGCGATAAAAACCTCCATACTTGGAAGTTCCGGGCGTTTAAAGTTTTTAAATCTTTCTTGGAAGCTATCTACAAATATATCTATTCCAATTACACCTGCAAATTGCCCATTTTTATAGTAGGGCATTGTCGCTGTGGCTAGAGTTTTGCCTTTATATTTGCCTTCTTGAGATTCATAGGTGGGAGTTACTATGGGCGCATTGAGTTTTTTTGTTTGCACATACCAATCACGTTCTCTTAAATCAGGTTTATTATCCCAATCATTTGAGATTCTAAGAGTTGGATTTTCATCAAAGTCTTCAGTAAGTGTTTTTCCTGTGCTTTCATAGGTAATATATACGGAGGGATATTGCACAATCTCAGCGACATTAAATAACACTCTTCTTTGAGCTAAAACGTTGCTTTCATCAATTTGTTGGAGATATTTTGCTATTGCTTGTAAATGTTGTTGGGCTTCAATATTCATCGTGATGTTTATAGTGGTAAAAGAAGAGCTTAAGGCGAGTTGTTGTAAGCCCTTATAAACATCACTAGCATCTTGTGATGCATTTTTATAATTGAAGAAACTTACCGTAGAAATAAGAATAATAAAAATGAGCAAGATGATGCTAACGAGTTTGGTACTTAGGGATTTTTTCATTTTATGCCCCCCCCCCTATTTAGATTTTTAAGCTTAATACTTTACTATACAAAAGCTTTGTTTCTATTTTTATATTTAAATTAAAGGGTTGTATTGCACAATTTGTAACATATTCCCATAAATCTTCCTCCCATTGTGTGGAGCAATGTTTTCACTTTGTGAATCTCTTTGAGATATGTAGCAAATCCTTGAGCGCGTTCAAATGATTCTAAAAGTGAAAGAATACCCATTTGTTCAATAAGCACTTTGGCTTGGTAGTCTTCAAATACAAGCTCAAAGCCATAATGAGAGAAAAGTATATTTAAGAGTGAAATATCTACATCATAAGTAATATCTGCATTTTGATAGAGTGAGTAGAAATTGATGTTTTGTCCTAAAATATCTTTGAGGTTCATAACTGCGTGAGAATGATAGAATCTTGGATTATAAGAGAGTGGATTGGTAAGATTCTTTGTTCCATAATCAAAGGTAAGAAAATAGCTTTTTTTGTGGGCTTTTGCAATGTATGAGAGCTGCTCAATGAGCGGTATCCAGTGGGGTAAAATTTCTTGTTTATAAGGCATAGGATTATTTTTTAAAAGATTTAAAAGCACAGCACTTTGCGATGGTAAAGGGTTTGTATCTATCTCTTGCCATAAACCTTGCCAGTTTTTCTCTTCTTGCGTGATATAGAGTATTTTTTTATCTTGCATAACATCGCAGGCAATGCTATCAAAGAGTTCATTGCTTAAAATGAAAATATCTGAAGATTTTTCGGGCAAAGGCAGGGTTTCAAAGGCATTAAAAGAAATATTTGTAGAGAATCTAAGCGTAGAAAAATGTGATTTTTGCGCTTCTCTTAGGCTTGGTAATGGTTCTATGGTAGCAAATTCGCAATCACGCAAAAAATGAGTGCTTAAAGCATCAAGAAAAAGCGCTACATCACCGAGTAAATAGCCGTTATTTGCACCAATTTCTACGATACGCAATGGAAGATTTAAATGTCCTTTTTCAACCAAATTGAGTATATAAGAAGCAATCGCGCCACCAAAGAATTTACTTGCGCTCACTGATGTATAAAAATCCCCGCTTTTGCCTACTCTATGAGGATTTGTATAATATCCATTTTGTCCATAAAGACTTTTTTTCATAAAGGTGCTAAAGGGAATGGGCGGCATTTTATAAGGTTTTAAGGGCATTACGCACTCTAGCAAATCCTTCTTTTATCTCTTCTTGCGTAATGGTGAGTGGCGGTAGAAATCGCACTACGCCCTTACCTGATTTGAGGACAATCACATAATGTTTGAGTGCTTGTGCAATAATCTCTTGTTGCATATCAGGATTGCGTGTATAAAGCCCACACATAAGTCCCAATCCAACTTTATGACTAAAAATATCAGCAAAATCTACTACAAGTGCATCAAGTTCTGCGTGAAAGAGTGTAATAGTGCGTTGTAATGTGCCATTATTGTAAAGTTCATTAAGTATAGCAAGTGTTTCAAGCCCTGCTGCACAACTAAGAAAATTTCCTCCAAAAGTAGAGCCGTGGTCGCCATATTCAAAAATATCAGTGAGTTTTGTAAGCACCGCACCAATAGGCACTCCTCCGGCTAAACCTTTAGCAGTTGTAATGACATCAGGGTCTATTTCATACACTTTTGAAGCGAAGATTTCCCCACTTCTAAATACGCCACTTTGGACTTCATCTACCATAAGTAGAATCTGCTTTTGTTTTAAAATTGTGCTTAATGTATTGATTTTTTCTTTATCCATAGGCAAGACACCACCTTCACCTTGCACAAGCTCTAAAAGGACTGCACAAGTGCTATCATCAATTTTGGCAATAACATCATCAAGATTTTTAGCATATACAAATCCATCAGGAAATGGTCCAAAATGTTGGTGCATTTTTTCTTGTGCAGTGGCTTTGAGTGAAGCGATAGTGCGTCCGTGAAAGCTTGAATCAAGCGTGATGATTTTATACGCATTACGAGGTTTGCCATATTTACGCGCTATTTTAATAGCACATTCATTTGCTTCTGCTCCAGAATTACAAAAAAAAGCGCGCATAGGTGCAGTATATGGTGTATTGTAGCGATAAAGGGTAATAATTTCTTGAGCAAGTCTAGCTTGAGGCTGTATGTAGTAGAGATTAGAAGTATGGAGCAAGGTTTGTGCTTGTTTATAAATTGTTTGGGCGAGTTTTGCATTAGCGTGTCCCACACTGCACACACCGATACCAGCACCAAAATCAATGTAGTCATTGCCCTGTGTGTCAAAGATTCGTGCATTCTCTCCACGCACAAAAGCTACATTTGCGCGTGCGTAAGTATGAAGCACAAATTCTTCATCAAGGGCTTGTGTGTGCGTGAAATCCATAGCGTCTCCCAAAATATTTTAGAATCAAGTGAAGTAGATTCTATCCTAAAAATATAAATTCATAGAAGTAAAATTGTGGAGCGATTTTTGCTCTCTTTGGTTTGATAAATACGTCATATTTAACTCAAAAATAGCCTTAGGAGCAGGGATTGCAAGTAAATAATCAGATACAAAATCATTATGGAGCAATGCAAGCAAACTCCACGCGAAATAATATAAAAAATGATTCTGTGAAATTCCAAGCAAATTTTAATCAAGCAGATATGACAAACACTCAAGAAGAGCCACCACAAATTAATTCCACAGATACAGAAGATTCTCCACAGATACAAAATGCTTCAAATATAAATGAAACAAAAGAGGCGCAGGATATACAAACACCTAAACTCAAGGATATTGAGGGCAATAAAAATCGTATCACTTATGGGCTTAAGGTGATTGAATTAATGAGTGATGAGGAATATAGAGCTTTTTTATGGGCGACAGAAGGTATGAGCGAGACTGAAAAAATGCTCCTTGCTCAGAGCTTATATCGTTTTACGGCATTTTATCAAGGCAAAGAAGATAAGCACAGCGAATCTACGCCTGATATACATAAAATTAATGCTCAAAAAGCTTTTGGAGTAGAGCATTCTATGGTGCAAGATTTTATTCAGCGTTATAAAAATGCTTATGAGAAAGTTTTAAGTATTCAACAAAATGTCCAAAATCAGCTGAACTGAATATGTAGTTACTTGACTTTTTATTCCTTTTTGCTTAGAATGGGCACTTTTGTTTTCTATGTTTAGAGGTCAAAGTAGCTCAGCTGGTTTAGAGCGCTGGTCTCATAAGCCGGAGGTCGGGGGTTCAAGTCCCCCCTTTGACACCATTTCCCCACACATTCTTTCAAACTCTTGATAATATTTCCACGAAGCAACGATGTCGGGGCGTTCTTGTTTAATATAAGCCAAATGTTCATCTAAGATTTGTTTAAACTTTATTCTTAAGTATGTATGTTCTCTCAAATATTCCAACACTTGGGATTCACTAAGCTTCTTTTTATTTTCTATTTCTTTTTGTTGCTGTAGTCTTGAAATGAGGCGTAATAAATAAGCTTTGACTTCCTCTAGCATTTTTATATCTTGTTTTTTTAAAATATCCCAATCTTCTTTTGTTGTGCAGATAATAATTCTTTCATAAAAGCAATCTTGTTTATTAAAAAGCAAGGGTGTAATATTAAGGTAATTTGTTTTGTAAGCATTGTCTTGAATGCAAAGGCAAATGTTTCTTTGTAATGTCTCAATTTGAAGCGTAATTGGCAAAAAATTTAGATATTCTATGGCTCTTTGTGTTGCAAATTTCTCCTTTTCTTCCTCTATTGGTGCAGGGAATCCTAACTCTTTAGATAATCTTTTTATCGTATCAAATGTTTTTTCTCCTACAATTTCAGACATATCTATAATGACAGAATCTTTGAGATTGATTAAAGCATTTTTAAGCTGTGTATCGTGGAAAGCGCCTGCATATTGTTCAGTATCAATAAAATAAGATATTGTTTCAAAAGAAGGAGCGTCTCCTATATGCAAATTGCTTTTTGAATCCATACTCCAATATCCTACAAGATTTTGACATACTTCATTGGGATTTGATTGTAGGGTAATTGTTATAGGATTGCTCGCTCTTGTATCCCAACCCTCTTTTGGGATAATAAGTTGCACAAAAGATTTGAGATTGCTTATAGGGTCTCTAGCTGTAAGCAATGCTTTGCTATAGGGGATTAAAGCATAGAATTTACTTGCACTTTTTACAAATTCTCTAATAGGCAGGTAAATAAAAGTAGAATCTTTAAAGTTTTTTGTAAATTGATGAAAATACCAAAGGTAAGATTCTTTACCATTACCACCATATACACCTTTCCACGGACATTGATTTACTCCACAATATTCTAAAAAGGTTGTCAAGCCTGAACTGCCACTCCCGTGACTCCCCCAATACACAAACTGATAATATGGAGGCAATGGCAAATTCAAATCCCAAGCAATCTCTGGTGAAATGTTTTGATAACTTAGGTTATCATAAGGCTTTATATTTTTAGATACCATACTTTCATTCCCTTGAGATTCTTTGCATTGGAATTCTTTATTATTTTCCTTATTATAATGACAAGATTGCACTCTTACGTTTAATCTCTCTGGATTAAGTAAAGGAGGATAAGGGTGATTTTTATCTATATATTGTTCTTTAAACTCTTTAGATTCTATCCAAGAAATAATCTCCTCATAATGTTGAGAGATAAAGACTAAAGTTGGAGTATGAGTTGTTAAAATATGAAATCTTTTTAGAATATTATAAATATGAAACTTATGAGGCATATGAGATACAAAGATAATATAGAACATCTCTAGTTTTTGAAAGAAATGTTGATAAAAAGATGTTTGCTTAAATACTCTTTTTTTCTTTCTTGCATTATATGCAAGAGCAAACCTTAAACCTTTTCTTTTAAGAATCCTTATTGTTTTGGAACGATTATGTGCCCCCCCCCCGTTTAGATGCAAAAGATTACGCATAAGAGACTCCTTGTAAAGATACAAATTCTGCATAATTAAATAGTGTGATTATAGCGTAAATTTAGAGATTAAAAGCGTTAGCGGTTTTTTGAAATAGGGTAGCTATCCGCACTTTATGAGAGAATCATAGTGCAGATAAGCTAGATTAGATAAAGAAATTATTTAATCGGAGATTCAAATGTAATTTCCACTTGAGACCAAGTAAGATTTTCGTGAAGTTCTTTTACAGCATTTTGCAAACTTGCGCGTGCATTTTCAAGTCCAAATAGACCCAAATCTAATACACCTTTTGCTATAATTTTGCCACCGCTAACATCATATTGCATAGGCACTTTTTGTGTTTTCCCATTCATACGGACATTTGCTAAAATCGTGCCTTTATTTTTGCCCTCAATGACATCTTTGAAAGTTACTTTAATGGGTTCTTTTTTGTTAAAATTGTCAAAAAAGCTTTTGCGTATAGTCTCATCTCTACCTGCATCAGCAGTATTGACTTTCATAATATCAATAGTTGCACTTGCGTTGTTGAGTTGAGATTCAAGACTTTGTGTTTTATTGGGTGTGCCAAATTTAAACTTTACATCATCAAAAGTCCCGTTTACTGCTATCTTGGCTGGAGTCTTAAAAGCCGTCCATTTGACTTGAGCCTTTGTCGCATCAATGCTTGCTGCACATACAATACTGCCTACAATTACCATACCTGCGATAATTTTTTTCATTAGCATTCTCCTAAATTTATGTAAAATGGACTCCATTGTAACTAAATACAAATTATTTTTGAATTATTTTTTTGTGTTTAGTGTTTTTTAGGTCAAAGTGGGCAAAGTAGTAACCCTTTTAAAAGGATTCTACTTAAAAGCATAAGAGAGAGAATATATAGAATTTTGGATTTGTTATAATGCACCAATACACTTTAAAGGATATGCAATGGATATTTTGCAAAGCATTAATGATTTCAATGAGGCAAAACAAGTCATTCCCGGGGGGGTAAACTCTCCTGTGAGGGCATTTGGCTCTGTGGGAGGAACACCTCGGTTTATTGCTAAAGGTAAAGGTGCTTACATTTACGATGAAGATGACAATGAGTATATTGATTTTGTGCAAAGTTGGGGACCACTTATTTTTGGGCACGCGAATGAAGTAATAGAATCTGCTTTGTCTCTAGCAATCAAAGATGGGTTAAGCTTTGGTGCGCCCACAGAGAAGGAAACGACACTTGTTAAACAAATTATTGCATTATCTGGTAGTGCAGAGAAAATGCGTCTTGTAAATTCTGGCACGGAGGCTACGATGAGTGCTTTGCGTTTGGCTAGAGCATACAGCAACAAAGATGACATCATTAAATTTGAGGGTTGCTATCACGGACATTCTGATAGCTTGCTTGTCTCCGCAGGAAGCGGGTGTGCTACATTTGGCACTCCAAGCTCACCGGGTGTGCCAAATGATATAACCAAACACACACTTGTGGCACGATATAATGATATAGAATCTGTGAGAGCGTGTTTTGAGCAAAGCAAGAATGTAGCGTGCGTGATTATTGAAGCCTTAGCTGGGAATATGGGATTTGTTCCTGCTGATAAAAAGTTTATGCAGGATTTGAGGGCATTATGTGATGAATACAATGCACTTTTAATTATTGATGAGGTAATGAGTGGCTTTAGAGCAGGGCTTAAGGGTGCAATAGGCTTATATGATGTGCAAGCAGATTTGGTTACTTATGGCAAAGTCATCGGGGGAGGTATGCCTTTAGCAGCTTTTGGCGGCAGAGCAGATATTATGGATATGCTTTCTCCTGTTGGTGGGGTTTATCAGGCAGGGACACTTAGCGGAAATCCTATTGCAGTGAGTGCAGGACTTGCAACTTTATTGCAAATCAAGGCAAATCCCACATTGTATGAGCATCTTGAGGTGCTTGCTAAACGACTTATCAAAGGCTTAAAAGAGGCAGCACAATCATATGAGATTCCCTTACAAGTGGATTGTAGGGGAAGTATGTTTGGTTTCTTTTTCAATCAAAAAGAAGTAAAAAACTTTGATGATGCTAAGTGTAGTGATACTGCAATGTTTGCGAGATTCCATCAAAAAATGCTTGATAAAGGTGTGTATTTTGCTTGTTCACAATTTGAGACTGGTTTTATTTGTAGTGCGATGAATGAAATGATAATTGATGAGGTGATTATGAAAGCAAAGGCGGTATTTGGGGAGATTACTCACGAAATAGAATCTAGGATATAATAATGAGTGAGAATATACAAAACAAACAGGCACAACAAGAATCGCCCCTTCAAAAAGATATATTGGATAGCGCACAAGATTCTAAAACCAAAGATGAAAGCGCACTTACAAATGATAATTACAAACAGCTTGAGGACAAACCTCCTCGCTTAAGTGCCATTGTGCGCGGGGCAAATGAATTAAGTGTAGGTATTTCAATCGTAGTGGCAATTTTGCTTGGCATTGGCATTGGCATTGGTTTAGTGAAGTTAAGCGGAATAAAATGGCTTTTTTGGCTTGGGGTGTTTTGGGGTGTGGCTGCAGCTATTTTAAACCTTTACAAAGCTTATCAACGTCAGCAAAAAGAAGCACAAGAATTAGCAAATAATCCCCGCTATACTTACAAGCCTAGTTCAGACGATGATGATGAAGATTCTCAAAATGGAAAATATTATTAAAGTGTTGTATAAAGGTATTGCGATAATTGGTATCACAGCATTTATAGGCGGTGCGATTGCATTTACGCAAAATATAGCTTCTTTAGCAAGCTTTGAAGCAGGATTTTTAGGCTTTTCATTTGTGGTGGCTAGTTCTTTTGCGACATTGCTTAAACGAGTAAAGAGTCAAGATACTTCCACATCAAGTGATGATAAAAATTTGGTGCAACAACAGGAAACAAATAGCACACAAAATACACCAAATTTTTCAACGCGTTTTGTGATTGGCACACAGATGAGTTTGTCATTTTTGCGAGTGTTGAGCTATGTGCTTTTTGCCCTTATGCTTATTGGGCTATTTGAATATCAACTTTTTGTGCTTAAGTGGTTTTTTGGAGGTTTGTGCATAGCAATGATAATATGTGTGGGAATAGGCATACTAGGAATATCAAAGATTTCATTGCATTGATGGGTTAACTTTAATAAGCATATTTTTGCTTCTATTAAGTAATACCTAAGGGCAGTCCTATACCTGGCATTATGACTCGCAAACACTTTGAGCTTGATATAAAAGCAGACTTAATCCTTACGCGCACTTTACATAAAAAATCAAATGCCTTTAATTTGATTAGTCTAGCTAAAGATTTAGGCTATCATATGAATATATTAAATCGTATTGGCGTAAGTGCAGAGCTAAGTGATAAATTACAAAATTACGAGCAAATACTTAAGCAAAATAAAGTCTTTGTTGTGGATTTATGTGAGCAAAAGGCACAATCTCTTAAAGAAACACTTTTGAAAATTTTAAGCAACTTTATAGGGAATTTGAATGATAGAGTTAAAGGAATAATTATAGATAAGTAAGAAAGAAAAAATTAAATTAGAATTAGATATTCTAAAAGCTTTAATCTTAGCTTGTCTTACTGCTATCTTTGGAATTTTTGGATACTCTGTCATCAAAAGATAGATTTGCTATAAGGCGTTTGTATTACAATAGGAATTTTAGCACTTTGTATTCTCTTGTATGGTTTTGCCAAAAGGGTGTATAAAAATCTAAAAGAAATTGATTGGAATATTTTGCGCGATATTTGCTTTAATTGCTTTTTTCATCAATGATGATTTTAAAAATGCTTGAAAAAACTTAGAAAACTTGATGAATTGGAGAAAATGGAATAATTGGAATCGCACTGTTATTGTTTCAGGCTTGGCATTTTTGGTGGTTTAGATTTTTTGTTTATCAGCTTTCGCAGGAAGTAAATACTACTAGGTAAGCATTATAAGCTTAGTCTAGCCTCTACTGCTATACTTTGTAAATTCTCTTACCATTTGTGTATATTGCATTATGCTTTGAGCGATTGAGCTTACATCAATGACAGGAAAATTTGCTTGAGCTATGCTAAAGCCTATACTTAAACAAAAAGCAATGTGAAGTAGTTTGTGTTGAATAGATTTCATCTTTTCCCCTTTGTCATAGAGTAAAGATGAGCTATTATCTCTTTTAATGTCGGCTGGATTATAGCATAAAAAATATAGAATCTAAATGAGAGAGTAAAGCTCGGTTACACACTTTTCAAGCATTATATCATCAATATATTGCGAATCGCCTTTAATATCACTTTCTCTAATGATAAGAGAAGCAATACCTACCTTACCAAGCACTTGAGCTTTGACAAGGTCATTTTTACGCACCTTTGCTTCTAATTCATTATCTGTGCCATAATGTTTGCCTCCGTGATATTCTATTACAGCTACGGGTTTATCTTTATGTTCCCCTCTTTTGTGAGTAACTAAAAAATCACAATAAAAATCACTAAAGCTTCTCCAAGCATTTGTATCTTGTTCTCCTTTTAAAAAGGCTTTAAAAGAAACTTGAGGGCTAATGTTATAGTTTTCTTTAAAAACCTTTGCAAGAGCATAATAAATCCTTGCTTCTTCGTTATTCATTAATTTTTTAATTGTGATTGTGCCATCGCACATATCTTCTAAGCGTTGAACAGCCTTATCTTTGGGGATATTCTCTACACATTGTTCCTCTGTCCTCTTAGATTCCCAATAAGCTCTTTTTCGTGCAGATTCTTTTTTAAATTTCCAGCTTAAAAATATTTTAGTCAAGCCATAGACAACAAATGCCACAACCACACATATAAGAATTACTTCCCATATATCAAATGTAATTGTCGTAAGTTGTGGCATAGAGTCTCCTAAGAGCGATTTGTGTTATATCCGAGTTGCAAACAAAAGCTACTCAAAAATCAAGTGCTTCTTTTCTAGCCTTAGACTTGTCATAATATTTTGCTGTTTCCTTTTGAAGTGCATCAAAGTCTTTACCTTTAAATGCTTTGCGTTTTTCACCTCCATAACTTATGGAGCTAAGAATGAAGCGGCACATCGCTTGAGCATTAAGATTATTCTTTTTTGTATGTTTTGCAATATCAAAATCTGATTTTTGAAGTTTGTCTATAGCATTATCGTATGCTTTATTCCAAGCTTCCACATCTTTTTTATCATATGTGCGAGTAAAACTCCAGTCCTTTGAAGATGAGTAATCAGGAATCCCATTGTCGGTATTAAAAGCGATTTTATGTTGATGATAAAATTTCTTACACGCCTCTATATTTTTCTTATCATTGACATTATCTGTCATAATATCAATAGGTTTTCCACCTTTGACTACTCCTGCGTCTCTTCCCGCTTCTAAGGTTTTCTCTAATCCTTTTGTAACATCTCCTAAGTCAAAGGCATTTACTCCTGTGAATAAAATACTAAATGCGATTACTCCTACTACACTCTTTTTCATTTTTTCTCCTTATGATAAAAGTAAAAATTCAAATATGAATCTTAAATCTGTAAGTCTTATCAAAAGTTTTACATACTTAAAACGAACTCCTCATATTTAAGTTTCATTTCAGGAATTTGTTTTGCGGGGGGGGGGGGGTAATATATTACTCTTATTAGCTTTTTTCTTTGTCTTTGGTAAAGAAGGTGTGAATGAAAATTCTATTCTATCAATCGCACCACTTTGTCCCCTACCCTTTTCACCTTTGGTATTTTCTTTAATCTTTTTATACGCGAGGTTTTCAAAGTAGGGCTTATTGGTATAAGGGCTTGTCTCAATGAGCTTTAAAATAGAGGGCTTTAAAACTTGTTTATCAATATCCCTTGTTTCATAACTACTAGGAATAGACATTAACTCTTTAAATCTTGCATATTTGACTACATATTTGCCTGTAGCGTTGATTAGCTCACCAAAAAGATTATGTTGTGGACTATGAGCAGACTTTCCAAACTCTCCCATTTTATGCTACTCCAAAACTAAATATTCTACTTAGATTATAGCAGAAAAAATGAATTTTATGTGCAAAAATAAACAAACTTGCACACGATTTTATATTCTCTCACAATTTATCCACTCTCTACTGCGCTTGTGTAATGACGCCTCCTCCTAAAACACAATCTTCTTGATAAAGCACAAGAGCTTGTCCTTGTGCTACGCCATAGGCAGATTCTAAAAGTTTTGCATAAATAAACTCACCTTGTATATCAATTTGTGCTTTAAGTGGCGTAGAGCGGTAGCGGACCTTGACATCATATATTCCTCCATTAAAGGCTTGTGGCAGACTTTTATTAAGAGCTTTTATAGAATCTATAGCAAGTTCTTCTTTTGTGCCAACGACTATTTCATTATTTTGTGGATTAATCGCTTTGACATAGTGAGGTTCGTGTGAACCAAAAACACTAAAACCTTTGCGTTTGCCAATAGTATAGTGCATATAGCCCTTATGTGTGCCGATGGCTTTGCCATTACTATTGCGCACAACACCCTCATTATCTACTTTGTCGTGGAGTTTTAAAATATCAATATAGCTTTGCTCTACAAAGCAAATTTCTTGAGATTCCTTATAAGTTTGAAGCGTGCCCAAAAAAGGTAAAAGTTCAAGGGCAGTTTTTTTAATATCTTCTTTGAGAAGAGCACCTAGAGGAAAGATGATTCTATCAATAGCTTCTTGAGGCAGGGCATAGAGGAAGTAACTTTGGTCTTTGCTTTCATCAACAGCTTTTGCAATGCGCTTTATGCCATTTACTTCTTTAATCTGTGCATAATGTCCTGTAGCGATATAATCGCAACCTAGTTCTAAAGCCTTTTGTAACCCTAATCCAAACTTCATCAAGGGATTACAAATCGCGCAAGGATTCGGCGTTTTACCTTCTTTGTAGGAGCTTACAAATGTATCATATACACTTTTTTTAAATTCCTCGCGCAAATCAAGCACTTGAAAGTCAATATGTAAATGTGCGGCAACTTGCTCGCAGTTTGCGATATAAATATCGTGTTTTTTGTTTTTGTCGTGGAGCTTGAGATAGATTCCTATGACTTCATAGCCCTGCGATGAGAGCAAATGAGCACAATAGGAGCTATCTACGCCTCCACTCATAAGTAATGCAACTTTCACTTAATGTCCTTAATTGTGAAATTTATGCGTGAGTGTAGCATTTTCAAGCAAATACGCATCAAAGATTATTTTATGGTATAATCTAAGCTTTTTTAGAAAGTTTTAATTTTATAGGGGTGCATTGTGATTTTAGAGCACGAACTGCCGCAAGGAAGCAAGCTTTATTTTGATATGTCTGCCAGACTTAAACGCGATATAGAATCTTGTGCCATTAAAGCATTTTATGAGAATGATTATAGAGAGATTGTAACACCTTCATTTGCATTCTTAGAGCATCAAGGGGATATGTTTAATCGTGAGATTGTGCGATTAAGTAGTGAAAACAACCATCAAATTGGATTGCGCTATGATACGACCCTTGATGCAATGCGTATTGTTACTAAGCGTATTATGCGCAGTAGCACACATAAGAAATGGTTTTATATTCAGCCTGTGTTTAGCTACCCTACTACTGAAATTCACCAAATTGGTGCAGAATATTTGGGTGGAGAAAGTCTCTCACCTGTTATGTGCTTAGGTGTGAGCATTTTGCAAACATTAAATCTTGCTCCTTATTTGCAAATCTCTAATATGAAAATCCCGTTTTTATGCGCTAAGCATAGTGATGTGGATATAGAAGTATTTGCCTTGCAAAATGTTGGTAAATTACTCCAAATGGAAGGATATATGGCGGATTTAGTGCATATTAAAACAAAGCAAGACTTACAAAAAGCCATTTTGAGCGCACCTGCATTTTTAAAAGAAGAGTTGGAGCGTTTGCTTGAATGCGCAAGTTATTGTGAATATGAAAAAACCATTTTTTCTCCGCTTTTGTTTGCACCTAGCCCATATTATGAAGATTTATTTTTTAGAATGTTTGTGGGTAATTCAACCTTACTACAAGGTGGCAAATATAGTGTAGAGGAGCAATTTTCGTGTGGATTTGCAATTTATACTGATGAGGTAGTAGAATGCCTCTTATCTTAAAGCTTTATTTTATGAATGGGAGATAATTTATGGCTGATTTGATTGTGGGGATTCAATGGGGTGATGAAGGTAAGGGCAAGGTAGTTGATGCATTGGCTGGAGAATATGATTATGTAGTGCGCTATCAAGGTGGTCACAATGCAGGACATACCATTGTAGTGGATTCTAAAAAAATTGCTCTGCATTTACTGCCCTCTGGCATTTTATATGAGCGATGTAAAAATGTGATTGGCAATGGCGTTGTGATTAATCTTGAGCAATTATTAAACGAAAGCAAAGCCTTTGGGAATTTACAAGGACGGCTTTTTATTAGTGATAGAGCGCATATTATTTTACCCTATCACGAGATATTAGATATTGCAAAAGAAAAAAGCCGACAAAGTGCTGCTATTGGCACTACTGGTAAAGGGATTGGACCTTGCTATGGCGATAAGGTTTCACGCAATGGTGTGCGATTAATGGATTTAAAAAATTTAGACAAATTGAGAGAGAAGGTTGATTCTATCTATCAACATATACAATATGTTCAAACTCTCTATAACGTGGAATTACCAAGTGTTCAAAGCGTAATGGAACATATAGAATCTATTGCGCCGCAGATTTTGCCTTTTGTAACAGATACAACTCAACTTCTGTGGGCAGCACAAAATCGTGGCGAGAAGATTCTATGTGAGGGTGCACAAGGGAGTATGCTTGATATTGACCACGGCACTTATCCTTTTGTAACAAGTTCAACAACAATCGCTTCAGGTGCTTGTAGTGGGAGCGGATTAGCGCCTCGTGATATTGCTCGTGTAATTGGGGTTGCAAAGGCGTATTGCACAAGGGTTGGTAATGGTATGTTTCCAACCCAAGAAGATGGTGAAATAGGTGAAAGGTTGCGTCAAGCAGGTGGAGAATTTGGCACAACTACAGGGCGTGCTCGGCGGTGCGGGTGGTTTGATGCGGTTGCAGTGCGCTATGCCTGTCGTCTCAATGGTTGCGAGAGTTTAAGCATTATGAAACTTGATGTTCTTGATGGATTTGAGCGTGTGAAAGTATGTGTAGGCTATGAATATGAGGGAAAACAGATTGATTATATTCCTACTGATTATGATAATGTGAAGCCTATTTATCGGGAGTTTGTGGGTTGGGATAAAACCTGTGGTGTCCGCACATTTAACGCTCTGCCCTCACAAGCACAGCATTATATTAAAGAGCTTGAAAAGATTATTGGCGTAAAGATTTCTATGGTATCTACAAGTCCAGAGCGCGATGATATGATTATGCTTGGATAGAGAGCTATGAAGACAAAATTTTCTTCCATTGTATCTTTGCGTAAAAAAGATATGCAGGTATGTGAGCTCGCAATGATGCAAAATGAAAGTAAAATTGCGAACAAGCAAATACAAATAGAGAATCTTCAAAAGGATTTTTTGCAGCTTAAAATACCTCAAGCTGGAACATTTTATGCTTTTAAGGCGTTTGAGGAAACCAAAAATATGCTTTTAACTCATATAAGTCTTGCCCGTAATGAGCTTGAAGCTCTTTTTGCACATAGAAAAGTGCTTCAAGAACAATACAAAAAGTGTAATATTGAGTATGAAAAAGTTCATTTTTTGGATAAAAAAGAGCATAATGAGATGATAAAAAATGCCAAATACAAAGAAAAGCTAGAAGTTGATGAGATTGCAGTAATGCTTTATAATAATGCAGGAGGCAGAGCAATATGATAAATCACACGCAATACAGAATCTATTATAGGGCACTAGGAAGTATAATAGCAAGTGTATTCTTTTGCAATATAGTTCTAGGAGCAGATTCTCAACTTCTTGATTGTAGTATTATCTTTGAAGCACGTAAAAATGAAGTAAAAGCGCAGCTTGATGAGATTGATGAGCGACAGCAAGCTTTACAAGTGCTTCAAAATGCTACACAAGTGCTTCTTGACGAGAAAGAGCGCCAACTTAAAGACAAAGAGGCAGAGATTGACCAAAAAATCGTGCTTTTTTCGCAGGAGCAAGAAAAATCAAAGGCTGAAATTGAAGAACAAAATAAAAAAAATACACAGGCTTTAGAACAAAAACAACAAGAAATAGAGCAGCTCATTGCCAAAAATGAGGAGATTCTCTCTCAAATTAAAGAGGTAAAAGACGACAAAATCATCAAAGCTTATAAGGGTATGAAGGAGGCTAAAGTAGCAGCCATACTTGCAGATATGCCAGAATCCGAAGCAGTTGAGATTCTCTCTCAAATGGAAGTTAAGGATATAGCAAAAATTTTGGGCAAAATGGACGACCAAAAAGCAGCAAAGATTACCTCTCAAATTCGTGCAGTAGAGCCAAATCGTATTGCAAGCCCACAAGATAATGTCCCACAGAATCCACAGGATTTACAAGAGACAAATGAGGCACAAGATTCTCAAAGTGCTGATATGCAAGATGAGAGCGCGCAGAATCAATCCCAAGAAAGCAAATCAGATACGCAATCAGATGCTACAGATAATAATACCCAAGAGGCAGAAAATAGCCCTGAACTGTAATGTTTATATTAAAATTTATATAATGAAAACTAGCAATTTTTTAGTTGATTTTAATCAAAATTAATATATTTTACATTTTTAAATAAAGTTATTTTAAAGGAGGATAAATGAATGTGCCTATAAAAGCAATGGTATTTATGGCAGCAATGCTTGCATATGTACACGGAGGCGAGATAAAATATGCTTCCAAAGTCAAATCACTTTACAAGGAGGGTGATAATAAGGTTGTAGGGAGGCTTTTACCAACAGCTAAGGTTGATGTGCTAGAGCATAAAGGGAATAAAGTGCTTTTGCGTATTCAAGGCTATAAGCAAGTAGGCAATCAAGCGGCTTTGTATTTTGCACCTAATCGGCGGATTTTGAATGTGGGATTTTCTAAAAATGTAGATGTGGCTTTTAAAAGTATAGAAACTTTTAAAGAAAGCGAAAGTAAGCAAGAATGGGAGCTTGCAAGTGTAGATTTATGGAGTGATGATGCACATTTGGTTGAAAGCGTTGAACAACTTTATAAAGAGGCAAACGAGCTTTTTGCGAATTGTTCTATTTGCCACGCTTTGCATCCACCTAAAGAATTTAATGCTAATGCGTGGCCAAGTGTGATTAAGTCAATGAAAACGCGTGTAGGCTTTGATAATGACCAAGAATACTTGGTGTCTCAATACCTGCAAAAAAATGCTAAAGATATGCCAAAGGAGAAATAATGAATGTATTAAGTAGACGACAAGTGCTTCAAGCAATGGGGAAAGGTTTAGCCGTATTTGCTCTTGTGCCTTTTGTGGGCTGTGATACGGAGAGTAAAAAGGCAGTTATAGAATCTGGAGTGAAAAGCTTTAGTGAGAATCTTGTGCTTGATGGTGAGGTTATTACGGGGGCTCATTGGGGGGTTCTTAAGGCAAAAATAAAAGATGGTAAGGTTATTTCAAGCACTAATGCGCTTAAAAATAATGTATCTAACCCGCTCCATAGCACAATACCTGATTTAATTTATTCACCTACGCGTATTCAATATCCTATGGTAAGGAAATCTTATTTAGAAAACCCTGCAAATCCAAAACCTGAATTACGCGGGGCTGATGAATGGGTGAGAGTGAGCTATGATGAGGCTATTGCACTTATTGCCAAAGAGCTTAAAGCTACTTATAAGCAAAAGGGTAAAGAGGGCGTTTTCGCTGGAAGCTATGGTTGGAAAAGCAGTGGGAATTTACATAATGCGAGAATCTTGTTGCAGCGATTTATGGGTATGGCAGGTGGCTACGTAGGCGTGAGTGGAGATTATTCCACAGGTGCTTCACAGGTGATTATGCCTTATGTGGTGGGAAGTATTGAAGTATATGAACAACAAACCTCTTTTTCTAGCGTGTTAGATAATAGCCAAGTGGTAGTGATTTGGGGTGCTGACCCTATGGCTACTTTACGCAATGCTTGGACACTCAATGAAGGCACAGGGCTTGATTTTTTTGATCAGCTTAAAAAGTCTGGCAAGCATATTATTAGCATTGATCCAGTGCGAAATATGACTTGTGATTATTTGGGCGCGGAGTGGTTAGCTCCTTTACCAAATACAGATGTAGCCTTAATGCTTGGCATAATGCACACAATGTTTAAGAGCAATCAATATGATAAAGAGTTTTTAGAAAACTATACAACAGGATTTGAGCAGTTTAAATCTTATCTTTTAGGTGAAGCTGATGGTATTGCCAAAGATGCTTTATGGGCATCTAAAATCTGTGGCATTTCTGCTCAAAAAATTGAATCTCTTGCGCAACTTTTCTTTAATAACCGCACTATGCTTATGTCTGGCTGGGGTATGCAACGCGCTCACCACGGAGAGCAGCCACATTGGAGCTTAGTAACTCTAGCGTGTATGATAGGACAAATTGGATTACCAGGCGGCGGATTTGGCTTGTCTTATCATTACAGCAATGGCGGTTCTCCTACAGCGACTGCACCTGTGGTTGGCGGAATTAATCTTGGTAATGTAGGAAGTGGCGGTGCAGAATGGCTTATGCAGGGGAGTGATAATAACTTCCCTCTTGCGCGCATTTCTGATGCACTACTTAATCCGGGCAAGAGCATTGAGCATAATGGCAAGAAAATCACTTATACCGATATTGATTTTATTTATTGGGCTGGAGGCAATCCGCTTGTGCATCATCAAGACACAAATACCCTTATCAAAGCTTGGCAAAAGCCGCGCACGATTGTTGTCAATGAGATTTATTGGACGCCAACTGCACGATTTGCTGATATCGTAATGCCTATTACTACGAGTTATGAGCGTAATGATATTTCAATGAGTGGAGATTACTCAAATTTGCATATTGTGCCAATGAAGCAGCTTGTAGAGAAGCAATTTGAAGCACGCGATGATTATCAAGTGTTTTGTGATTTGGCTAAAGCTTTTGGCGTGTATGACACATTTAACGAGGGTAAAAATGAAATGCAATGGATTGAGGAATTCTACAATCAAGCCCTAAAACAAGCCGAGGGGCTTATGCTCACTATGCCTAGCTTTAAAGAATTTTGGGAGGCAAATGAGCCATTGAGGTTTGAGATTCCAGCCGAATCTGAAAGTTTCGTGCGTTATGCAGAATTTCGCGAAGATCCTATTCTTAACCCGCTTGGAACAGAATCTGGTTTGATTGAAATTTATTCTAAAAGCATAGAAAAATTTGGTTATACACAATGCCCTCCACACCCTACTTGGCTTGAGCCTATTGAGTGGCTAGGAATGGATAACAAACCTGCAGAATTTGCACTCATCACCTCTCACCCCGAGTTACGATTGCATTCTCAATGCGCAAATACTTCTTTGCGAAAAGATTATGCGATTGCCGATAAAGAGCCAATTTGGATTAATACTAAAGATGCGGCGGATAAAGGTATTAAAACAGGCGATATTGTGAGTGTGAGTAATCAAAGGGGCGAAGTTTTAGCTGGTGCTTTTGTAACAGATGCGATTAAGCAAGGCGTTGTGCGATTATGTGAGGGAGCGTGGTATGACCCACAAGAGCCGGGCAAAATTGGCAGTGTGTGCAAAAATGGCTCATCTAATGTCCTTACACTTGATATGCCCACATCTCCTCTTGCTAATGGCAACATTGCTCACACGGCACTTGTAAATATTAAAAAATATGAGGGAGAGGTAAAACCTCTAAGTGTTTTTGAATCTCCACAAGGTGTGTAAATATCGCTTATAAATTCTTTATTTTTGCATTCCTATTCTTTATAAAGAATAGGAATATATTTATAGAATCTGCTTAAGTTTTTTATTTATTTTTATATTTTCTTGTGATGATTAAGTGTGTCTAGCATAAAAAGATTTACAATCTCCTATAAACCCTCAAAAAAATTTTGTATATTTACTTCTAAAACTTGAGCGATTTTAAGCAAATGCTCTATATTAAAATGCTGCTTCTTGTGGTAGATTTCAGCACAGGACACAACGCTTACTGATTTGTGCCCTATAGCTAAGGAAAGTTCAAGCTGGGTTAAACCTTTTAATTCCCTTGCTTTTTTGACATTTAAACCTATGATTCTATACGCATTGTCTATAAATTCATCTTGTATTTTGTTCATTTTTTAACTTGTTATAATAAGGTAAATTTTATTCTAATTTGATAAGATACGTTTTTCAACTTGATATTACAAGGTGAAAAATTGGAAGGACAAATAAATTTTGATGATAAATAGTTTTCCTTGCACAAATTGTGGTATGTGTTGTAAAAATATTGGCGGTATTAAAGAGCTAAAATCTTTTGATTTAGGTAATGGAATCTGTAAATATTTAGACACTCAAAGCAACTTATGCAAGATTTATCAGAATCGTCCAGATATTTGTAGGGTTGATGTGATGTTTGAGAGAGTATATTTTAAGCATTACACCAAAGAGGCATTCTATAAGCTCAATATGCAATCTTGTAAAATATTGCAAGAAAAAGAGCGCATAGATTAAGGAGCTTAGAATCTTATTCAGATTCTAAATACAAAGATAAAAATTTAAAGGAGGCGATATGCCATTACCATTAATACCTATACTATTAGGAGGGGCTGCACTCGCGACAGCTGGATACGGAGTAAAAAAAGCAATTGATGCTTATGATGATTCTCAAACAGCTGAATTATACCACGAAAGGGCAAAAAAGAAGTTTAATCAATCACAAGCTAGATTAGATTCTAAAAGTGCGAAAGTACAAAAGCGTTTCGAGTCACTTGGACAACTTCAGGAGCAGATTGTAACAGATGAATTAGAAAGATATGCAGATATTGTTGATAAGCTAAAACTTAAAGATAATGCAGATTTACAAGATATAGTAGGCAAAGAAACGCTTGATGGGGTGGCAAATATACAGCAATCTATTGTTTCGCTAGAAACAACGCTTGGTGGGCTTACTGGTGGTGCATTAGCTGGAGCATTGACTGGATTTGGTATGTATGGTGGAGTTGGCTTACTTGCAAGTGCTTCTACCGGGACAGCAATAGCTTCTTTGAGTGGTGTGGCTGCTACAAATGCGACAATGGCTTGGCTTGGAGGAGGAAGCTTAGCAGCCGGTGGGCTTGGTATGGCTGGTGGCACTATGGTGTTGGGTGGCATTGTGGCTGCGCCTGTGATTGCTGTAATGGGTTCTGTTTTTGCAGCAAAAGCAGAGGAGAAAAAATATGATGCTTACGCCTATTATGATAGTGTAGTAGCTGTTTGTGAAACTATGGAAGCACAGGGTCTTGTGTGGGAACAACTCTCAAAGAGAGCTAAAGAAAAACGAAGTACCCTTAAGGAAAGCAGAGTCGTATTTGATGCCTCACTTGAAAAGATTGAGGACATTATGGAAAACAAAGGGGTAACTGATATTAAAAACTCTTGGAATGATGATGAGCATAGAGAACTTATGACTTTAATGCAACTTGCAGAAGTCATTGTTGCCGTTATCAATGCTCCAATTATGAACGATGAGGATAGGCTTACTCAAGAATTAATAGAGCATCAAAAAAAGTGCGAAAAACTTATGAAAGAGATTCAAAAGAAATGGGGGCAAGGAATGGAAGAATATAGTGAAAAACACGAAGACTTAATGAAATCTTTTGGTGGAAAAAAAGAATATTCTGAAAATGATAGATCAATTGACGACGGTACGTGTTTTAGTTTTGGTATTCCACAAGGAAGATAAACAAAATGACAAAAAAAGCACTTTATGAGGAAGTTATTGATGAGATTGGCACACAAACTTCGGCAAGGTTTGGGCTGAATATTTTTAATTTGCCTGTGAATTTTAGCTTTAGCTCTTATGAAGCTTATGGTGCCGCAGTAAGAGCTACGCAAGATACATTTAGGGCATATGATAAACACAAAAACAATGATAAATATTATGGGCAAACTTTTGAAGAGCTTGATATAGGGCAGCAAAATATCAAAGATTCTCTATTTAATACAGGTAATAAAACCTATACAACAGATACACTTGCAGATATTAAAAAAGTGCGAGACATACGAGCAAGTGGTAAAGATATCACGAAGCTTAATACAGAAGATAGAGAAAAGTATGAGGATATTATGGCAAATTATGCCGATGAAGTGAAAAATATGGATTTTGAAAAACTAGGCAATCTAGTAAGAAAAAATCATAATACCACAGATACTATTACACTTGATAAAAATGGCAATATTGTAAAAACAGCTCAACTTAAAGTGATTAAAAGTACAAATGGCTTACTTAAAGATAGATATTTAGAGGGAGATGCGGCGGTAGATGAGCTAAAAATGCCTTTTGATGATTATAAAAGACATAAAGAGAATTTAGAAAAAATGATTGAGAAAGGCAAAAATAACCCAGAGAATCAAAATGCAGTAGAAAAAGCACAAAAAGCAGAGAAAGCTCTAGAAAAACTCAATGCAAATAATATGTGCAATCGCCTTATGTGTGAGAATCCAAGAATAACCGCAGTGGCAACACAAAGTATCGTAGCAAGTGGGCATATTGCTCAAGCAGGTTTTAGTGATGCAATCATAGCAGCTCTAGCTACCCTTGCAAATGGTGTAATATGGGAGGTTAAAGATATGTTTGAGGGAAGCATAGATACTGAAACTTCTATATTAAAACGCATTAAAAGACTTTTGAAAAGAACAATTGAGGCTTTTCAAGCAACATTTGGAAGAGGTGCTGGGTTTGGCGCAATAGATGCGGCTGTGGGCGTTGTAGGGCAGATTTTTAGAAGTATAGCAGGGAAGTTAAAACTCGTATGGGATAAGATTCGCACAGCGCTAAAGTCTATTTATAATGGTATTGTTTCTTATATTAAAGGAGAAGTATCAAACCTAAGGGAATTGCTAGGGATAATTTTAAAGTCTCTTTTTTCTGCTGCTTGGGTTGTTAGCACCTTGGCATTAGAGGAAGGCTTAAAGCCAATCTTAGCAAGTATGGCACCCCCGCTTGTGCCATTTACTCCTGTTTTTGCTATTATTGCCGGGGCTTTTGCTGTTGTGGTAACGCATAGAAGTATAGATTTGGTCCTTGATACACTTTTTGGAGTTTTTGCCGCAAGGGATAGGGCGAAGCTAAGAGCAGAGGAAATAGCGGATATTATTGCTCAAAAACTTCCTGCACTTATTGAGGATAGAGAAAAGCTAGAAGAGCTTATAGCCTCTACGCATAAAGAGCGACTTATGAGTTTAGACTCGTCTTTTGCAGATTATCAAAAAGCTTATCAAAATGCTGATGATAATGGTATATATGAGGGATTAAATCGCATTTGTAATCTTTATGATAGTAGTCTTAGTATTAAAGATATGGGTGATGTAGAAAATATTTTAAAAAAACCAAATAGAACAGGCAAATTGCAGTGGTAGTTTAAAAGTTAATTGTCGTCGAATTGACAAATACTCACATTATTTTGTAAATTTAGCTATAATATGCGCTCTTAAGGAATGCTAAATAGATCCGCATTCTATAAATTTAAGGAGAGCAAATGAAAATCTTAGTCATTCAAGGACCAAATCTCAATATTTTAGGGCATCGTGAGCCGCATATTTATGGAAATTTTACACTAGATCAGATTCATAACAATCTCCAAGCTCAAGCCAAGCAAAATAATGCAGAATTAGAGTTTTTTCAAAGCAATTTTGAAGGCGAGATTATTGATAAACTCCAAGAGTGTATCGGTGGAGAATATGCGGGTGTTTTGATTAATCCTGCTGCTTTTTCGCATACTTCTATCGCCATTGCTGATGCGATTGCAAGTTGCGGTGTGCCTGTGATTGAAGTGCATATTAGCAATATCCACGCAAGAGAGGAATACCGCTCCAAAAGCTACACAGGAGCAGTAAGTGCGGGTGTAATTACAGGTTTTGGTGCATTTGGCTATCATTTAGCTCTTATGGGAATCTTACAAATTGCAAATGAAATTGCCGCCCTCAAAGCACAGCAAAATAACCAAAATGCCTAGATGATGAGAAATTCTAGCTCCCTGCCTTATCTTAGCCTTGATGAGAGTGCGCAATATTATGAGTGTGGTTTTAGCTGTGATAATGCTTTACTTGTGTGCATAGAGGAAAGCAGATTTTTTATTACAGATTCTCGTTATACCCTTGAAGCCAAAGAATTATGCAAACCACACACCGAAGTGATAGAATCTGCAAATTTTATACAAAGCGTGCAAGAAGTGCTACAAAAGCTCCATATACATAAAATAGTGTTTAATCCCCAAGAATTAAGTGTGCAAATGTATGAAAAGCTTAAAAATGCGCTTGAGAAGCACAAATGTGAGATTATTCCACAAGAGAATTTTCATCAAAAGCTTAGAATCTGCAAAAGCGAGCAAGAGATTGGCCTTATTAAAACATCACAAAAGCTTAACAAAAAGGCATTTAAACGATTTGGTATATATTTAAATAAGATTGTTAAAAAATCTCCAAGTGAAAAAGAATTGCATTATCAGGCTATGCAGTTTTTGAGCCATTTTGGGGAGTATGAGTTAAGCTTTGAACCAATTGTTGGCATTAATGCTAATGGAGCAAAACCCCACGCCTTGCCCAATGCAAAGTGTTATTTGGCAAAAAATGATATTTTGCTTTTTGATGCTGGAATAAAATATAAAAGATATTGTTCAGATATGACGCGCACAGCTGCTATTAAAGGCGAGATACATTTTGGCAAGAAGCAAAAATTTAAAAATCCAAAGTATCAAAAAATCTATGATATTGTTTTAAAAGCCCAAGAAGAAGCCATTTCAAAGGCAAGGAGCGGTATGAAAGCTAAACAAATAGATTCTCTAGCACGTGATGTCATTGAAAAAAGTGGCTATGGCAAATATTTCGTGCATAGCACAGGACACGGTGTAGGGCTTGATATACACGAGTTACCACGCATTTCGCGCTTAAGTGAGGAATGCGTAGAGGATGGTATGGTATTTTCTGTTGAGCCCGGTATTTATCTCCCACAGGAATTTGGTGTGCGAATTGAGGATTTGGTGGTGATGAAAAATGGACGCGCAGAGGTGCTATAATATATATGGATAACGCACATCAAACACAAATGCAGCCTACAAGTCTTCGTGCTATTTGTCAAAGTGGCGCATTACATCTTTTAGAATCTTACACTGCAAAACGATATGCACTCAATATGAATTTTTTTGCTTCAATCAACCCTAAGCTTTTTGAAGAGCTTAAATCTCCTCCTGCGCAGTATAATGTGTATTGCAATGGGGAGGATTTAAACATCATTGATGTGCATACTAAAAATTTTGTCTATCCTACGCGCAAAAAGGGCAAGAAGCTTAAACATACAATGATAGAGCAAAATTTCGCTCTATCCTCAAATCCATTGAATAATTCAGCCTATACTCTGCATACAAATCGTCTAGCCCTCCATAAACTTGACGAAGAGAAATTACCTCTCACCGCAGGGATTTGTAATCCTATGATTGATATGATGTTAAATGAGTTTGGGGGAGCAAATCGCTTTCATCTCCCCTCACATTTTTTGCCGAATATGACGCTTTTTGGGTTACTTGGTGGTATGTTTTTGCAGTTTTTGATTGAGCAGGGCTACTATTTTCATTCCTTATTGCTTTTTGAAGAGCATATAGATTTTTTTAGAATCTCACTTTATTTTGTAGATTACCCTTTGTTATTTGAGCGTGTGAGTGAGCGCTCGTGTTATGTATTTGTCAAGGATTTATTGCATAAAGAATTTGTTCAAAATTATTTTGCACAAAGAAGAATTACAAATAACTTTTTGCGCCTTGAATTATGCCTGTATGATAGTCCTAAATTACAAGCTGTGCAAGAGAGTGTCGCAGAAGCTTATGCAATAAATTCTAGGGGTTGGGGGAGCTTTGATGATGAGATGATAGGCGTAAAAAATACATTTATCAATTTGGGCACAAATAAAGCGCATCTAGCTTATCCTATTTTGCACCTACCACAGCGTGTTAATGCGCCTATATGTGTTGTAGGAAATGGACCAAGTCTTGATATGTTACTGCCTTTTATCAAAGCTAATGCGCATAATATGATTATTTTTAGCTGTGGCACCGCGCTCAAGCCGCTTAAGAATGCAGGTATTGAGCCTGATTTTCAGATTGAGATTGAGCGCATATCTTACCTTAAAGATGTTTTACAATCCGCCCCTTTAGGTAAAACTACGCTTTTATGCGGCAATATGGTGCAACCTGATGCACTCGCTCTTGCTGAAGAGGCATATATATTTATGCGCGGGGGAAGTGCGAGTGCGTATTTTGGTGGGGCAAAAAGTGTAGTTGAATTCGCCGCACCCTATGTAGGTAATGCAGGATTTGCCCTTGCTTGTTTATTAAGTGAGGAAGTGCTTATTTGCGGACTTGATTGTGGTTATATTAAAGGGTTGAGTAAGCACGCACAGGGTTCATTTTATGGAGAGGAGGAGAGCACTATTCCTCAAAATGCTTATGCTGTGCAAGGTAATGGAGAGAGCGAAGTGTATGCTGATGCACTTTTTTCACTCTCAAGTGCGATGATGAGCAAAGCCATAGGGATATTTAAGCCCAAAGTGGTAATTAATCTAGGTCAGGGAGCATACATTCGTGGTGCGCGTCCTGCTTGCACTGATGATTTTACATTACGCAATATTGATAAAAGCGCTCAAATATTAGCACTCAAAAGTTATATGTCTGCTCATAGGCAAGCTGTGCTCACGCGAGATGATTGTAGATTCTATCAAGATAGTATAATAACTTATAAAGAAGAGATTTTAAGCTTATTGCGCGAAAGTGTAGGAAGCGAAATACAAGAGAAAGTGCAAAGAAATGTTGCTCATAAAGTTGAGCTTTTTAAACGCATTGATATGCTTTATGCTTTGATTCTCAAAAAATCTGCCAAAGAACCATTTGTAGGCGTGCTTTTTGAAGGGAGCATTTCACATATTCTGCATACGATGATGTTATGTGCCCTTCATATCCCTAAAGATGATATTGCCCTCTTTTATGCGCAATGTGTAGAGATTATAGAATCTGGATTAAATAAAATGACTATGAGCTACAAAATGTTAGCTATGAGCCATAGTAACAATTCATTATAAGATGCTATGAAGCATTTTTACAATCTGGACATACTCCCATAAGCACGGCTGAAATATCAGAAATAGTATAGCCACTGCTTGCACTGCAGTTTTGCTCTAAAGCACGAGTATCAAGCTTAATATCATCTAGCCTGCCACATTTTTCACAATATACGTGTAAATGCTTATCACTACTTAACTCATATTTTTGCTTATCCTTGGGCGCTTTGATTTCACGTAAAATATTTGCTTTGCACAGCGCATTGACATTTTTATAAATTGTAGCAAGAGAAATAGAAGGGTAGATTTGTTTAATCTGCTCATAAATCTCTTCTATGCTCATATGTCCGTTATTATAGATTTGGTTAAGTGTAGCAATGCGTTGAGGAGTGATTTTTAAGTGTTTATCTCGTAGATGTTGTTCAAAGTTCATCATTTGGTATAATCCTTAAAAAAGATATAAAGTATCTTGTAATCATAAATATTTGAGGCAAATAAAAGCATAATAAAAGTGATTTTGGTATAAAATTTTCTCTTAAACAAAATTTATCTAGATTCTAAAATTTAAGGAGAGTTTTGTGTTTAATACGCTGACAAGCTCATTTAAAGGTATTATTAATAAAATTCGTTTCTCCGATGATGAAAAATCATTGCAGAGGGCGTGCGATGAATTAAAAAAGACATTATTAAAAAATGATGTGTATCATAAAGCAGTAAAGCAAATTATACAGGAAGTGCAACAGCGCACCAAAGAAGCGGGTATTGGCAAGCAAAATTTCATAAATGCGCTCCAAGATGCTCTAAGCAAGATTCTCCAATCTTCAAAAAGTTATGGCATAAGTTTTTCACCTACACCTCCAAGTGTTATCATAATGATGGGCTTACAAGGAAGCGGTAAGACCACTTCAAGTGCTAAACTTGCTCTTTATTTCAAGCAAAAGGGCAAAAAAGTGTTGCTTGTAGCGTGTGATTTACACCGCTTAGCAGCTATTGAGCAGCTCACTCAACTCGCACAAAGTATAGAAGTAGATATTTTTACTCCTTCACATTCAAGTCAGCCAAATAATGCTGTATATGTAGCAAAAGAGGCAAAGCAAAAGGCGATTGAAGCGCATTATGACATAGTTATCATTGATAGTGCTGGGCGATTAGCTATTGATGAGGTGTTGATGAGCGAACTTGAGGAAATAAAGCGTGCAGTGTCTGCGAGTGAATGTTTATATGTAGCAGATTCTCTAAGCGGACAAGATGGAATCCGTTCAGCACAGCATTTTGATGATAAAATTGGGATTGATGGCGTTATTCTTTCTAAGTTTGATAGTGATACTAAAGGAGGAATAGCCCTTTCAATTGCATATCAGATAGGCATTCCACTTAAATTTATTGGAAGTGGAGAAAAAATAGCGGATTTTGATATTTTTATTCCCGATAGAATCATCTCGCGCCTTATGGGAGCGGGAGACATTGCCTCACTTGCAGAGAAGACAGCAAATGTCATCAATCAAGAAGAGGCTAAAACTATTGCAAAAAAAATTAAAAAAGGGCAATTTGGGTTTGAAGATTTTATCGCACAAATTGAAAATGTAAAAAAGCTTGGTTCAATGAGTTCAATCGCTTCAATGATTCCGGGTCTTGGAGGTATGGCAAATGCACTTAAAGATGTGGATTTGGACAAATCAGGCGAGATTAAAAATATTCGCGCGATGGTAAATTCTATGACAAAAAAAGAACGGGAGAATCCAGATTTGCTTAATGGCTCAAGACGCAAACGAATAGCGCAAGGGAGCGGGTTGGAAGTCAGTGATATAAATCGTATTATTAAGCAGTTTGACCAAGCTGCGAAATTTGCCAAGAAACTCTCCCAAAAAGGTGGTATGCAGGAGCTTATGAGTATGATGGGAAATCTTAGGATACCAAAATAATAAAATAATGATGATTTAAGCAAAATAAACTATAATGCGGCTTTTATATAGAGTTAAATTTTCAAGGAGAGCAAATGGCAACAGTGATTAGACTTACCAAAATGGGGCGCAAGAAAAAACCTTTTTATCGTATCGTAGTAACAGATTCTCGTAAAAAACGAGATGGCGGTTGGATAGAATCGCTTGGATATTATAACCCTTTGGTTGAACCTGCGCTTGTCAAATATGATGCGCAGCGATTGGAATACTGGAAAAATGTCGGTGCAAAAATGAGTGAGAGAGTAGCGAAGCTCACCTCAAAAAAGTAAATTAAAGATCAAAATATGGTTGAAAATTTTATTAAGGAATATGCAAAAAAGATTGCAAATAAACCTGAGGCAATACAAATACAGATGCAAGATATGGAAGATAACACTTGTGAAATTATTATCCTTGCTGATGCTGAAGATGTAGGGCGATTGATTGGACGTGATGGCAAAATGGTGGGCTCTCTTAAGACTTTTATATCTGGCACCAAAGCCAAAGATGGCAAAAATTATAGAATCGCTGTGCAGGCTCATTAAACTTAACAATGAAGCAATCCTCTTTTCTTTTGGTTGCTAAAATAGGTCGTCTTGTAGGAGTGAATGGGGGATTAAAGTTGCATATTATGAGTGATTTCCCTTCAATTTTTGTGCCAAAAGCTTCTTTTCATACGAAATCTTTTGGCACACTTTGTATTCATTCTTTTAATCTTGCAAAAAATCTTGTGCAATTTGAAGGATATGTTTCGCGCGAAAGTGCCGCTAAGCTTGTTCATTGTGAGCTTTATTCTACACTTGAAGAAAGCAAGGCTATGTGTGAGTTAAAAGAGGGAGAGTTTTTGTGGGAAGAAATCATAGGTGCAGATGTATGCGATAGGTTTGAAAATGGGGAGTTAAAGCTAGGCAAAATCAAAGATATAGAGCGCATTGGCACACTTGATTATCTTCTTGTGGCGACAGATTCAGCACTTGTGAGCAAAGGTTTGAATAAGCAATTTTTTATTCCCAATGTTGAGCATTTTGTGCTTTCTCTTTCTCCAAATGGCGTTTTCACGCACAATGCTTTGGGAATTTTGGAACAGAGTTGAATATGCAATTTTCTTTTTTGACGCTTTTCCCTACACTTATAGAATCTTATTTTACAGATTCTATACTTAAAAGAGCGCTTCAAAATGGGCTTATTAGTGTAGAAGCACTCAATATTCGTGATTATGCTCTTGATAAATATCAAAAGGTTGATGAACCACCAATTAGTGGTGGTGCAGGGCAGGTTATAAGAGCTGATGTATTAGGGGCAGCATTGCAGACATTAACACATTCTCATATTATTTTTTTAAGTCCTTGTGGCAAACCCTTTCAGCAATATGACGCTTTGCGTTTAAGCCATAAAAAGCATATTACCTTTGTGTGTGGGCGATATGAGGGTTTTGATGAACGTTTGGTGGAACAATATGCCAATGAGGTAATGAGTGTGGGTAATTTTATTGTTACAGGAGGCGAGTTGCCTGCATTGATGTTGTGTGATAGTATTGCACGGCATATTCAAGGAGTGCTTGGGAATGCAGATTCTCTGCAAGGAGAGAGTTTTGAGGATTATCTTCTTGAAGCACCAAATTTTACTAAAATTTTTAATCAAAAAATAAAATTTTCTGCTACACCTTCAGAGTATTCAAAGGGAAATCATAGTAAAATCTCGGGCTTAAAAAAACGCTTGGCGATATGTAAGACAAAATATTTTAGACCAGATTTGTATCAAGCATATCGCGTATTTATTGAGCAGCAGCAATTAAATAATAAGGTTGTAAAATGAGGAATAGATATATTCAGAGTTTCCAAGAAGCACAAATTGGTAAGAAACAAGTGCCGCAATTTAAGGCAGGGGATACGCTCCGATTAGGGATTAAAATCCAAGAGGGTGATAAAACGAGAATCCAGCACTTTGAAGGCGTGTGCATTTCTATTCGTGGCAATGGTGTTGATAGGACATTTACCACAAGAAAAATGGGCGCAAATAATATAGGTGTAGAAAAGACTTTTCCGCTGTATAGTGAAAGTTTAGATAGCATAGAGGTATTACGCATAGGAAGGGTTCGCCGAGCGAAACTTTACTATCTACGTTCAAGAAGAGGCAAAGCTGCTCGTATTAAAGAGCTTCGTAAGTAAAAGCAACCCTAAAAGTTCCACCATATTTCCCTTTTAGGCGGAGTATTTAGCTCATAAACTTCACCTATTTTTGGTGCATTTATAGGTAAGGAATGTGCATCACAGAGCGCAATAAGATTTTTGAGCGGTTCATTCCACGCGTGACTTCCTGCAACAAATCGTCCATAATGGATAGGCATAATCATTTTAGCTTTTAAATCAAGGGCAGTTTGAAGAACTTGAGGTGTAAAAGAATGTGAATATTGCCACGCAAGATTGTATTGTCCATTTTCTAAAATCGCTAAATCAATACAACCAAACTTATCTCCAATCTCTTTAAAGTGTGTATAATACCCTCCATCGCCACTTAGAAAAATTCTTTTGTCTTTAATTTCCATAACATAAGAAGTCCAAAGTGTCCTATCCCATTGCATTCCTCTGCCAGAGCTATGTTGTGAAGGAGTAGAAGTGATTTTAATAGCAGGAGCAAGGCTTAAACTTTGCCACCAATAGAGTTCTGTAATTTTATCAGATTCTACACCCCAAAAGCGCAAATGAGAGCCGATACCCAACGGAACAACAAAAAGTTTGACTTTATCCTTGAGAGCTGTTATTGTAGGATAATCTAAATGGTCATAATGGTCGTGGGTAATCACAAGCACATCAATGTTATCAAAATCATCATCACTCCAAGAGACATCAGATTTAAAAGCACGATTAATCCAAGCTTTTGGCGAAGCATAATCACTAAAAACAGGGTCAATAAGAACTTTAAAATGCTCATAATTTATAAGGAGTGAGGAATGTCCAAACCATACAACGGCAGGATTTTTTGTATAGAGTGTTTTGAAATTGGTTTTAATAAAAGGCAAAGGGCGTTTGGGCTTAGCATTTTTGGGTTTAAAAAGATAGAATCTTGCAACTTCCCACCAAGACGCGCGTTTGATATGTGGCATTTGGGGATTAAGATTTGTAAAATAGCCTTTTTTTGCATTTGTATTTTTACGAGTTTTCTCCCATTCAAAATTGGGAGCTTTTGTAAAATTTTGCATTTCTGTAAATGTGGGATTGCAGCCTTTTGCAAGATTTTTTATAGAATCTTTACAATATGCGCAAAGTGTGCAGTTCTTTAATAGAGTCAAAATTTTATTTACATTTGACAACAATGTGGAACCTGTGTGCTAAGAGGCAAGTGCATATCTTTCCACGCATTTTGTCCGCCTATGAGGCGGTAAAGATGTGTATAACCTAAATGCTTTGCCCATAATAATCCTACGTGAGCACTTCCCACAGGAGAGAAGATATTTTCGCCACTATCATAAAAAAGAATTTTTGCTTCTTTATTTTCGCCTAAAAGCTTGATGAAATCTTCTTGCGTCCTCCCAAGTGCATCAGCTGTCCAGTTCCAATCACTTCCATCTTCATTAAGCGATGGGCTTAGGGCAAATTCAAAGTGTCGTGCTTCAGGGATAAGCCCAAGATTATAAATACCTCGCGGCAATGTAGCGATGATGATATATTCATCAAGATGTAAAGAAAGTTCCTTTGGCGTAATAAGCTCATATCCCGAAGTGTGGGCACGAGAAACAAGTGCTTGCGCATCTTCAGATATATGAGTTTGCGTATCTTGTGTTTTATGTTCTTTGATAGCCATAACTTCATCTATGAGTTGCGTATAATATGTTTGTTTTTGTGAAGAATCTCCACAGCCACTAAGATAAAAGCACAGCACGAGCAAGAGTATTTTTTTCATTTGTTCTCCTTTGTATTTTTAAGATTGCAATCCAAGTGCGATAAGTTCAGCGTTAATTTTATCCAATTTTTCTTGCGCATTGTGTAATGCACTTTGATTTTGTTCCATTACAGCCTTTGGGGCATTTTTTATAAAATTTTCATTTCCAAGCATAGCTTGAAGTTTGGTAATTTCTTTTTCAAGTTTTTGACGTTGATTGTGCAAACGAGTGCCAATAGCTTGTAAATCAATCTCTCCAAGTTGTATGTAGCATTCACAATATTTGCTTACATCCCCTACGCAATCTTTAGGCTTTTGCTGTGTGATACAAAGAGTTTTGACTTTAGCAAGCTTGCAAACAAACTGCTCAAGGAGTGAGTGTTCAAATGGTGCATTGAGTTTGACAAAAATACACTCAATATTTGTAGAGCCAAGCTCAAGCATTGCTTTTAATCGGCGGATAGAAGTAATGACATCTTGAATAACCTCAAAAGTCCGCTCTAGCTGCGAGTGTTGCTCATTTTTTTCCATAGCTTTGGGATAAGAGTGAATCATAATAGAATCGGAAGTTTGTATATCGCTTGCATTGAGCGTATGCCAAAGCGCATCTGTGATAAAGGGCATATAAGGGTGAAGCAGTATAAGCGCAGCTTTAAAGATTGCTCCTAGCTCATAAATAGAATCTTTACTTGCTTTTGCAAGTTCAATACCCCAATCGCAAAATTCTCCCCATAAGAAGCGATAAAGAATACTTGCCCCATCATTAAAACGATAGTTCTCAAGTGCTGCTCTTACTTCGTTTGTAGCAGTATAGAATCTTACTAACATATATTGTCCAAGTGGTGTATTTATGTGTATATGGTTAATATCGCCAAAACCTTTTTTTAAAGCCTCTTTACCGCCGAGTTGTTCCAAATACATATTAAGGAAATTTGTAGCATTATAAAGCTTATTTGTGAAATTTTTAGAAATTTCAAGAGATTGAGTAGAGAGTTTCACATCGCGCCCTTGTGCGCATAAAATTGCTAGAGTGAAGCGGAGTGTGTCTGCCCCATAAGAGGATATAATTTCCATAGGGTCAATGATATTGCCTTTGCTTTTGCTCATTTTTTGCCCATTTTCATCGCGCACAAGTGCGTGAAGATAAACATCTTTAAAAGGCAGTGAATCAAGTAAGGATTCTCCACTTAAAATCATACGTGCCACCCAAAAGAATAAAATATCAAAACCCGTAATAAGCAATGAATTAGGATAAAATTCTGCCAAATCATTTGCGTGATAAAGGGGAGGTTGAGTATTTGTATCCTCATTACCCCAGCCCAAAGTGCTAAAAGCCCATAATCCAGAACTAAACCAAGTATCAAGCACATCTTCATCTTGCTTTGTGATAGTGGATTGACATTGAGGGCAGATAGGATTATCAGATTCTGAAGCGACTTTATTGCCGCATTCACAATACCATACAGGGATTCTATGTCCCCACCAAAGCTGCCGTGAAATACACCAATCTTTGAGTTCTCTCATCCACGCATTATAATTATTAAGCCATTGTGCAGGGTAAAAATGTAATTCGCCATTATTGACACGTTGAATGGCATTATGTGCTGTTTCTTTTTTGACAAACCATTGTTTGGAGATATAAGGTTCTACAATGTTACCGCAGCGATAACATTTACCAACTTGATTTGTATAATCTTCTATTTTTTCTACAAAGCCATTTTCTTGTAATTTTTGGACAATAAGAGGGCGAGATTCTAAACGTTCTTGTCCCTGAAAGATTCCTGCATTTTTATTGAATATACCCTTTTCGTCAAAAATCGTAATAAATGGGAGATTGTGCCTTTTACCTACTTCGTAGTCATTCATATCGTGGGCAGGTGTTACTTTTACACAGCCACTTCCAAAGCTCATATCAACGTGAGAATCTGCTATAATAGGTATTTCTCTCCCCAATAATGGGAGAATCACGCTTTTACCAATGAGATGCTTATATCGTTCATCATTTGGATTGACCATTACGCCAGTATCGCCAAAAAATGTTTCCGGACGCGTGGTAGCTACGATGAGGGATTGAGCAGAATCTTTAATAGGATAGCGCAAATAATAAAGCTTGCCGTGATTTTGCTCATACTCTACCTCAATATCTGAAAGCGCACCATCATTCACGCACCAATTTACCATATAATTATCTTGCACGATAAGCCCTTGATTATACCATTGCACAAAGGCTTTTTTTACAGCTTTTTGTAATCCTTTATCCATCGTAAAACGCAAACGCGACCACGCAGGTGTGATGCCAAGATGACGCATTTGATTGAGAATCTCCCCCCCACTTTGCTCTTTCCATTCCCATACTTTAGCTATAAATGCTTCTCTTCCTAAAGATTCTTTAGTTATACCTTGTGCTAAAAGCTGTTTTAATACGACATTTTGAGTAGCAATCCCTGCGTGGTCTAAACCGGGTTGATAGAGTGTTTTAAAGCCCTCCATTCGTTTAAATCTTGTGATAATATCTTGGAGAGTAAAAGTAAGTGCGTGTCCTATGTGAAGCACTCCTGTAACATTAGGTGGGGGCATCATAATGCTAAAGCATTTTGGCGCACAACCTTGCCAGAGAGATTTATTCCCCTCAATTTCAAAATAGCCTCGTTTCTCACATATAGCATAGAATCTAGATTCTATATCTTGTGGATTATAGCCTTTTTTTTGCTCTTGCTTTTCTTGTGCTTTGGATTCCATAAAATGCCTTTTGGTATTTAATTTGCTTTAAATGTATTATAATACCAAAATGCTAAAAATAAAATGGAGGCGATTATGACTTATGAGCTAAAGATGCCAATTTTGGGTTTTGATGCGACAAAGATAGAGTTAGAAAAAATTGATGAGACTTTCAGCAAAATACGCGGTCTTGATGGAAAACAACCCTTTGAGATTACACTTATCAATCCTTTTTCATTGTGTGATTATGCCTTTACTATCCCAACAGCTGATGAGCGATTGCTTGATTTAGACGAATCAAGAGGTGATAAAGTTGAGGTATATTGTGTAGTCGTGCTTCAAAAGCCTATTGAAAATTCGGTTGTGAATCTTATGGCACCTTTTGTATTTAATCCTGCAAATGCTTGCGCACTTCAAGTTACAACCTTGCCTGTAGCTGAATATCCTCAATTTAGTAAAGTTCTGCCTTTAAAAGAGTTTTTGTCAAAAGAGATTCTAGAGACGCTCAATAGATAATTGCTCTCTTATGCCACTTTCCCAACTCAATGCCCAACAAGCAGAGGCAGCTACTGCATCAAGCGGACATAATCTTATAATTGCTTCAGCTGGCACGGGCAAAACTGCTACGATTGTAGGGCGCATAGCTTATCTTTTGAATCAAGGTTATGCACCACAAGATATTTTATTGCTTACTTTTACTAATAAAGCAAGTAGCGAAATGCTTGCACGTATAGGGAAAATTTTTGGTGAAAATTTAGCAAAAAATATTGAATCTGGCACTTTTCACGCTGTGGCTTATCGTTTTTTGCGTGAACATCAGCATATTCATCTCAAACAGCCCAAAGAGCTTCAAATGCTTTTTAAAAGTCTTTATGATAAGAGAATCTTTACAGATAATGATGTCAATCCATATTCTGCACAATATCTTTATGAGAGTTATTCACTTTTTGTTAATTCTGCTTTTAGCGGTGGATTCGGAGCGTGGATTATACAGAGAAATCCGCAACAAGAGATTTATATCCCAATTTATGAAGATGTTTTAGCAGAATTTGCAGCGCTTAAGCGCCAACATTATTATGCGGATTATAATGATTTACTTTTGCTTTATAAAGAGGCATTAAAAGCAAGGCAGAGCGTGCTTTTTAAGGAGGTGCTATGTGATGAATATCAAGATACCAACCCTTTGCAAGATTCTATTCTTGATGCGCTTAACACTCCAAGTCTCTTTTGCGTAGGGGATTATGATCAAAGTATTTATGCTTTTAATGGCGCGGATATAAGCATTATTAGTGGTTTTAGAGAGAAATATAAAGATGCGCGGGTTTTTACGCTAAGCAAAAATTATCGTTCAAGCAAACATATCTTACATCTTGCAAATAAAGTTATCCAAAATAACGAGCGCATTTATCCCAAACATTTAGAAGTAGTAAAACAAGGAGATTTTGCTCCACCTAAGCTTGTATGGTATGATGAACTTTTCTTGCAATATCAAGGGATTGCAAAGCATATTGCTTCAAGCAATTGTTCTTATGAAGATACGGCAATTATTTTTCGCAACAATTCAAGTGCTGATGGGATTGAGGCGAGTTTAAGAGAGCTAAATATACCTTCTAAACGCAAAGGAAGCATCAGTTTTTTTGATACCAAAGAAGTTCGCCTTTTGCTTGATATTTGTTCTTTAGTGCATAATCCGCGCGATATGATGGCGTATATTCATACATTGAGCTATGGCAAAGGGATAGGCGAAGTTATAGCAAAAGATATTTATGAGGCACTTTTCACGCTAGGTGAAGGTAATTGCCATAAAGGTATGTTTGAGCCAAATAGCGCAATAAAAGCGTATAAACAACGTAATAAAAATACACAATTAGGGCTTTTTGATGATTTTTTTGTCTTAGAATCCCAAGCGAGATTCAATGAGTTTATCTCGCCACAATTTGCTTCTCATCTGATTTTGCAACACCCCAAGCTTAATAAAGAAAGCGCGATATTTTTAAGTGATTTTTATGATATGCTTCATTCTATATATACATTACATAGTCCAAAGGTGCTTATTTTACGCATTATGAATGCAAAGTTTTTTCAAGGAATTATGCACATTCTTGCGCACACACGCGCAAAAAACAAAGATGGCAGTATTGATGATACGCGTTTAGAAAATGCTTTAGAATCTATTAAGCGCAAACTCTCTCTTTTGTATGATTTATCAAAAAACTATGACGATTTAAGTAAATTTTTAAATGCAATGATTCTAGGTTCAAGCGAGGCAACTGAAGGAAGCGGGGTGCATTTATTGAGTGTGCACGCTGCAAAAGGGTTAGAATTTCAAAATGTATATGTAGTGGATTTAATGGATGGACGATTTCCTAACCGAAAACTTATGAGCAAAGGTGGCAGTTTGGAAGAGGAACGACGGCTTTTTTATGTGGCAATCACACGCGCAAAAGAGAATCTCGTGCTTTCTTTTGCGAAAAAAGATGCGATAAAAAATATAGATTATACTCCCTCTATATTTCTTTATGAGGGCGAATTGCTCCATAAAAATAGTGTGATTTAGCGTATGTTGCAGCTTTCAATAAGTTTTTTATGCTCTTGAAGCTCTTGTTCTTTTTTTATTTCATCTTGGGGGATAAGTTTAAAAGTTTCAATTGCATTGTTGCAATCTTTAAGTTTATAATATCCCCACGCTAGAGAATCCAAATATGCAGGGTTACGAGGGGAAATCTCAAGTGCTTTTTTGATATGCCCCACACCTTTTTTTACATCAATTTCATAATCAATCATTAAATATCCCAAAAAATTTAAAAAAAAGCCTATATCGCTATTTTGTGAATTTTGCAATGAAGCATCAACACGATTATTTTTGGGCGTATCTTTATTGGGAGTTTGCATTAATGTGAGAGCTTTTTGGAGATTCTCTGCTATATTTTTTATTTGTTTTACATCTTGCTTGTTTGTTAAAGATTCAAACATATAAATTTGTTCTAATGCAAGAAAATAGGGATTATGATTCTCTTGATAGAGAATTTTTGCTTGTTTAGAGGCATTAAGATAATCTTTTTGTGCGATATAGAGCTCTAAGAGAATCTGTGGTTTAAAGGGGAATTGCTTAGCAATTTGTGAGGCTTGCTTAAATTTTTTTGAGTGCGCATAAATAAGGATAAGGTTTTGTGCGTTTTCAATAGTAGGATTTTTTTCAAAAGCGGTTTTGAAAATTTGCTCAATTTTTGCGCTTTGAGAAAAACGCCCATAAATTTCAATACTAAATTTACAAAAATTACCTGCACAGCCATATTGTTCAATATGAGAATCTAATGCTTTAAGTGCTTCATTATTGTGTCCTTGTGTAAGATGCACAGCAACTATTTTTTGCAAAACATCTTGTGATTTAGTGCGCTCATACGCGCGATTAAGAGCTATAAGAGATTTTTTAAAATCACCTTTTGAAGCGTAGAGTGAGCCTAAAATATCATCTAAAATAGGAGAATCTTCGCTTTTGGCGATGATTTTGACTTCTTCAAGGGCGTGCTCGCTTAATCCTAATTTGAGATAGCAATCTAAAAATACTTTATGAATTACTAAATCTTTTGCACCACCTTGTGCAACGTATTCATTGGCAAAATCAAGCGTAGCAGAGGGATTATCAAGCATTGAGGAAAGCAAAATGGCTTCTTTAAAGTATTCAAGTTTGCGTGTTTCTTCATAAAGCACAAGATACATATCACGCGCTTTGGCAAATTCGTTTTGGGTTTCAAGTTCAATAGCTTCAAAAAGATAACTATCTTCATCAAATGCTCCATAGCTTAGTGTTGCAAGACCAAAGCATAATGTAAATAAAACAGCAAAAAGATATTTCATTTTATTCCTTTTTTGTGCGTATGCCTTGACATTCGTGCATAAGCATAGCAAGAGCATTTTCATCAAGAGATTTATGTGCTTCCCAAAAAGGAAAATCACGGCATTGTTTAGGACGATGTTTATAAATATTGCATTCTTTGGTATATGTGTTAAAAAATATACACGATAATGCGCCATTATCAGCTTTTTCAATAAATGAGAATCGATATCCTACTTTGCGCACATATGAACGCGTAAAAGATTCAAAATCAAGATTTAATGATGAGGCAATATCTAGCATTTCATCAATACTTACAAATACATAACCACTCTCGCCCGTGCAGCACTTCCCTCCGCAACTCTTGCAAGCGTGTGATTCAAATGTAAAGGGATAGTCTTTATTAATATTCATAGAAATTTTTTGTATCACTCTTAAAGATTTTATTCACATATTCCACTTGCGCATCTTTCACATTTTCTTTAAAAAAACGATTGCTTTGGATAATTTGTGGAGCTATGAGTTGCTCTACTCCTATGGCAGTAGAATAATTTACCCAATCATAGCGCAAATCTCCACCCAATAGTGAAGCATACTCTACAAGTCGTTGATTTTGATTGTTAATAACATTTGCAATAAATAGATTCTTGCGCTCACTTTTTTGTATAAGCAAGAGTAGTGAAGGATTGAAGTTAATTTGTGTAGAGAGAAGCTTATCTGGTTTTTGTTTAGAGAGTGCAAGCTGTGAAGCTATAAGTCCTGTTTTGACTACGGGAGTGTTAAAAAATACAGCATTTCCTCCAATAAATTGCTTATAGGTGCCAAGTTTTTGGGTAATAGTCGTGGCTGATTTAGCATCTATGACCTCCTCAAAAATAACACGTCCGCTTTTATCTTTCAATATTGCTCCTAAATTGCGCCCAATGAAGCTACTATCATTGTAAGCAACAATAGATTTTCCTCCTGCAAGAGAGAGGAGAAGTTCAATTTGCGCTTCATAATCAATTCCTCCAAAAATAAGATTCTTATCAAGAGAGTTAGCTTTAACTTGTTTTTTATTGATAGTGGGGAGGTAGGTTGGTAGTGTTATATTGAGCTTGACAAATTCTTGTGTGCCATTTGCTGTAAGGATAGCGATGACAAAATCATAATCTTCTTGAGCAATTTTAGCGTAAGTGTTGCGTAGGTTTGTTGCGCTCTCATCGCCTGTATCAAAAATCTCAAATACAAAATCATTGCCTCGTGCCATAAGATAGGCTAAAATTGTATCAATACTACTTGCCGAATAGCGTCCAATGATTTTTTTAGGCATTAAAAGAGCAAGTTTTATTTTGGCATTGCCTTGTAATGTGGGAGGGAGCATTTGATTAAATATGCCCAAATCACTTAATGCTTCAGAGAGTTTTGAACGCAATTCGGTATTATTTGTTTGTGGGTCAAAAAAAGCGATAAATGAAAAAAATTGCCCTTTAGCAAAAAAATCAAACAAACACGAATTGCTGCATTTGCCTGTATCAACATTAATGATTTCTTGCTGTGGTAATGGAAGAGGGGAGATGATGTAGCTTTTGGCGAAAGCATTTAAGGTAAATAATGTAAAAAAACACATAAGTGAGATTAATTTAAAACGAAAAGTTTGTATCATAGCTGTCCTTTTGCAATTAAAAAGTCATTATGTGCTTCTTTTTTTAGAGATGGATTACGCACAAGCTCATTGAGCGAATGAGTAATTAAAAACTTTTTGTTATTGTGCCATAAAATTCTACTATGTTCTAAACGTTGCCCCAAAATATGCTCAGCAACCTGATTGCCAAGCAAAATACATACTTTTGGTGTAATTTTTTGTAGTTGTGTGAGGCAAAATCCCATACAGGAGAGTATATTGCTTTTATCAAGGTAAGGATTATGTGCATCACATTTTACAAGCGATAAAAGCGATATATGACCCATTTGGAGCCTGAATACATTATGAATGATATTCTGAATCATAAGCGCACTTTTATTTTGGATAAATACTCCTTTTTCATCAACTAAAGGGATTTCGGTTATAAAACAAAGCTGACTTTGGGGATTTAAAATGCCAAAAGAGGGTTCTTTGCAGTGCTTAATGCGATTGCATAATGAGCAGTTTTTAATAATAGATTCTAAATTATTTTCTAAAGCAGCTTGTGGTTGCGAAGGATGATGAAATGTATTTGTGTATTGCTCACCACAAGATACGCGTTTGTAGAGCTGCTTAAGCTGAAGAAGCTTGAGAATGTGCGTTTTCATTATGTATCCCTCCCCTCATCTTTTTATAATTGTTTAAGTTCTAAGCCTACAGGGCAATGGTCGCTACCAAAAATATGCGGATAAATATTTGCGTCTTTAAGAGAAGGAGTGAGAGATTGTGAGCAAAGAAAATAATCAATTCGCCACCCTGTATTGTTTTCGCGTGCTTTGCCCATATAACTCCACCAACTATAAGCCCCTGTGAGTGTGGGATAAAAGTAACGGAAAGTATCAATAAATCCAGCGTCTAAAAGCGCACTCATTTTATTTCGCTCTTCATCTGTGAATCCTGCGTTGCGGCGGTTTGTTTTTGGGTTTTTTAAGTCAATTTCTTGGTGAGCTACATTGAGGTCACCACAAATAATAACGGATTTATGATTTTCAAGGTTTTTAACAAATGCCCTGAAGTCATCTTCCCATTTCATACGATAATCTAGCCGTTCTAGCTCACGTTTAGAATTGGGTGTATAGACATTGACAAGATAAAAATGTGGATATTCTGCTGTAATAATGCGTCCTTCTTTATCGTGATATGTTATTCCCATATCGTAGGCGACATTGATAGGTTGAGTTTTACTTAAGATTACCACGCCAGAATACCCCTTTTTTTCTGCACTATTCCAATATTCTTTATAATTTTCAAAGTGAAATTGAGCTTGTTCTTTGCACATTTTAGATTCTTGAATACAAAAAATATCAGCATTGACTTCATTAAAAAAATCCATAAAGCCTTTATTCATACAGGCGCGCAACCCATTAACATTCCACGAGATAAGTTTCAAAATCTATCCTTAAACAAAACTAATGGCGACCCTTGAAAGATTTGAACTTCCGTTTTCACCGAGAAAGGGTGATATCCTTGGCCAGCTAGATGAAAGGGTCGGTAAAAGTATAGCAAACTTTATTAAAGCAAGTTATTTAAAGGGTAAAATATAAGCTTGCTTTTAATGAGACATCAAAGATGTAATATGCTCTAAAATCTCTTTTGCTCCATTAGGTTGTATTTTGCTCATTAGCAAATGAGATTTTTCACTTAATGAGTCTTCTTGTTTTTGTAAAGATTCTATAAATGTAAAAACTCGTAGCATATCAAGTTGCGATTCTCTAAGAAGTAATCCCAATCCTTGTTTGGTAAAATGCAAAGCATTATAGTATTGATGATCTTTTGCTGCATATGGGTAGGGGACAAATATCCCAATAAGTCCATTTGCACTCATTTCCCATAGACTTGAAGCACCTGAACGCGCAATGCACAAATCTGCCTTTTGCAAACGCAATACAATTTCTTTATCAAAGGCAAAAACATCAACCTTATCCAATATGCCAATATGCTCATAAGCTTTTTTGATACGTTCAAAGTCTCTTTCTCCACATTGATGAGCGATAGTAATCCCTCTTTTTAATAATTCTGGCACAATTTGTAAAGCAAAGTCATTGATTCCTTTTGCACCTTGAGATCCACCCAAAAAGAGGAGGTGGTGTAGCTTTTCACGCACTCGTGAATGGGTAAAAAATTCATCACGCACAGGATATGAAGTGTGAATAAAGTTTTTGCTTTTGCCCTCAAAGCTACCAAATATAGCTTTTGCGAAGGGAGTGAGAATCTCATTGAGTTTGCCTTTAATGGCATTTTGTTCGTGGATAAAAAGGGGTGTATTACTTAAAATTGCACCTATGCTCGCTCCTCCTGCACTAAAGCCTCCGACACTAATAACATATTCAATCTTGTGTTTTTTAAGGATATTTCGCGCTTCCCACGCTGCTTTAAGTTGTTTAAAAATAGCTTTGATTTTACCCAAACCCTTTTTATTCACCACTCCTGTTGAATCTAAGAAATAACAATGCGTAAAAAGTGAGCTTCCTTCAAACCACGTTTTATCTTGTCCTATCTGTGAGCCAATATAAATTGATTGTTGATTGTTTTTTTGGGCTTCTTGTGCAAGTGCTTTGGCAATAGCTAAGTGTCCACCTGTTCCTCCTCCTGTAATTGCAAACATTATTTTTCCTTTGTGCGAGATTCTGATTTTAAGGCAAATATGCCATTGTCATTATCTTTTGCATTGTAATAAAAAATATCAAATATGGCATTAAGTTAAGTTGGTATACAATCCCAAACATTTTTTATTTTCAAGGGTTTGTGATGGATAAGATTGTTACACGTTTTGCACCTTCACCCACAGGATATTTGCATATTGGTGGCTTACGCACAGCATTGTTTAATTACCTCTATGCACGAGCAAATGGAGGAAAGTTTTTGCTTCGCATTGAAGATACAGATTTAGCACGCAACTCTATGGAAGCAACAAAAGCGATTATAGAATCATTTGAGTGGGCGGGGTTAGATTATGATGGCGAAGTAGTGTATCAAAGTCAACGTTTTGATTTGTATAAAACATATATCCAACAGCTTTTAGAGAGTAAAAAAGCGTATTATTGTTATATGAGTAAAGAAGAGTTAGACGCATTAAGAAAGGAACAAGAAAAAAATAAACAAACACCGCGTTATGATAATCGCTATCGTGATTTTACAGGCATACCTCCGCAAGGAATCCAACCTGTGGTGCGCATAAAAGCTCCACTTGAAGGTAATATAGAATTTGAAGATGGTATCAAGGGACAAATAAGTATCAATGCCAAAGAAATTGATGATTTTATTATTGCGCGCAGTGATGGCACACCTACTTATAATTTTGTTGTGGCAGTAGATGATGCTCTTATGGGCATTACAGATGTGATACGTGGTGATGATCATTTGAGCAATACACCAAAGCAAATTATTATTTATAATGCGCTTGGGTTTGCTCTACCTAGATTTTTTCACGTGCCAATGATTCTTAATTCTCAAGGAAAGAAGCTAAGCAAACGAGATGGAGCAATGGGTGTAATGGATTACGCTAAAATGGGTTATTTGCCAGAGGCAATTTTAAACTTTCTTGTTCGGCTTGGTTGGAGTTATGGTGATAAAGAAATTTTTTCACTTGAAGAGATGCTTGAGCTTTTCAATCCAAATGAACTTAATAGCTCGCCTAGCGCGTATAATGAAGATAAATTACTTTGGCTTAATCAACATTATATTAAATATATGGACAATACTCTCCTTGAGCAGCTTTTAGGACATTTTGGGGTAACAAAGTTATCAGAATCTAAGCGTGAGATTCTCTATCCTGCACTTAAGGATAGAAGTAATACATTAGTGAGTTTTGCACAAGGCTTTAATGAAGTAATGAATGCACCTTGTAGCTATGATGAAAAAATGCGCATAAAACTTGATGCAAATGCGACACAATGGCTTAATGAGTTATGTAAAAATCTCAATATGGCTTCGTGGGAGGATAATCCAAATATTATTGAATCTTATTTGCATCAGTTTGCTTTGGAGCATCAGATAAAAATAGGCAAACTTATGCCGACATTGCGTTGCGCTTTGCTAGGTAAAAGCGGTGGTATTGGTGTATGCGAAGCTCTTGCTGTGCTTGGTATAGAAGAAAGTATGCGGAGAATTTACACATTTATAGGGTATCAAAATAATATTTGACACATTCATATAAAAGTTAGATAATACTCTTTTGTAGTTTTAAAGCCTTATAGATTATATGATAAAAGATAAGTTATGGAGTTAAATATTATGCTTAAAAGATATATTCTTATGAGCGTCTGTATTTGTAATTTTGTTTTTGGAGGGTGGTTTTCTAAGCAGTGGAACATAGATAATCCACCGAGCCTTGAAGAAAGTCTCAAATCTTTACTTCAAGTAAATTGTCAAAAAGTAGATATTCTTAAAGGTATTACGCCAAATTCCTATTATAAAAATAAAGATGCAATTTCACAATGTATAAAAGAACAAAAATTTCTTAAAGCAATTATTAATGATGATGTGAGCACTTATAAAAAAATGCTTGATGCCAATGAGTGGAGCAGGTATTTTTTATTTTATACAACTTATTCTCCTCGACTTGAAATTACGCCTCTTATGGTATCCATTGTATTTAATTCTCCTAAAGTGTTTAGAGCTATTCTTGCAGATTCTGGACATATAGATATTCTCTCACAAAAAATATCTCCGCGCTTTAATATTGATAGAATGATGTCTGATGATTATGCTTTTTCGGGAGCATTTAAGCTGGGAAATAGAATCTATGATGTTAATGGTGTAAGCGCACTTGATTTAAGCGCAATGTATCATCGCTATGATATGTTTTGGGAGCTACTTGCCCAAGGTGCAACTTATAATAATCCTAAATATCCACAAACTAATGGTATAGTTACTTTTGGAGATGCCAATATTTTAGAGCTTATGTTGTATTTTGATGAGGAGTTTCTTAATGACTTTGGTGGTGGTAATATATTGCATTTTGTTACACGTGATGGAAATTTGGAGCTTTTAGAATACCTCATTACACAAAAAGATATGCCCATTGACGCTTTAAAAGCTGGGGAAACACCGCTTGATGCTGCACTAAGTGGTAAAAACTTTCAGCGTAAGCCTCAAATCCAAGCCGCTCAAAAACTTATTGAGCTAGGAGCAAAAGTGAGCGAGGCAAATCAACATCGCTTGAATAAACTTTTACAAAAAAAGCAAGAATAGGGCATTAAAATGTCTTAGTAACACTTGCACCAACGACAAGTGGAGCAAGAATATCGGGCTTTTTGATGCATAAAGTGATACAAGTTATCGTATTAAATTGTGCTTTGAGATCATCAATAATGTCAATAAGCGCAGATTCTAAAAGCTCATAAGTCTTTGTTTGGAGATGATGACGGATAATCTCGCTTATAAGCACATAATCAAGATAGTGCTCCGATTGATAAGTATAGGTGATATGTGCTTCAACAAGGATTTTTTGTGGGTTAAGCCGCTCACACTCTAAGATTCCAATAATTGCTTCAAAGGTGAGATTCTCAATGTGTAGTGTAATTTGCTCCATTATAACACTTTATTTTCCTCTCCGCTAAAAAGACGTTTGATATTGGGTATATGTGTATAAAAAATAAATAATCCTATAAGCACTAAGGGCGTGTGAGTATTAATTTGTTTAATAATAGATATGCAATCTGGCAATGGCAAGATATAGGGCAATACAAAAGTTAATCCAATCGTGCCTAGCACACCTATAAGTGAAGAAATGGAAGAAATTTTAAAGACTTTGCCCACAATGCCCCATATAATTAAGCCACATATGCCCTCTACAGGGATAAGTAACAATACAGAGCCAATTGCTGTGGCTACACCCTTACCTCCTTTGAATCCTAAATAAGGGCTGTAACAATGCCCCAAAATTGCCAAAAGTGCAATGCTCCATTGTGTCTCATAACTCATTCCTAAAAGTTTTGCCCCAAGCACGACAATTAGACCCTTTGTTGCATCAAGGATAATTGTCAAAATAGAGAGATATTTTGCTTTAGATTCATCAATCTCCTTAACTGCACGATAGACATTTGTTGCACCAATGCTTTTTGAGCCAATATCGCGAATGTCCACCTTATAGAGCACTTTGACCAAAAGCCATCCAAAAGGGATTCCTCCAAATAAAAATGCTACGATATAAAAAATCATATTGATATTTGATAACGTATAAAGCACACTTGATAGAAAACTCATAATATTCCTTCCTCTTGGTATGATTGTATGATTATAGCATTATTTAGTGATGAGTTGAATATTTGCATTCTCAAGTGTAGCAAACTCATCGTCATAAAAGTATATATTCTCTAGCCCCTCTTGCACAAGCTCTGTGCCTAGAATACTTGCCATATGCCCAGAGTAGCACACAAGCACACATTTTTTATCGGGGTGTTTTTTGGCAAGTGCATAGATGTCATAAGGATTATTGAGTTGATGTGAATTATGGATATGACAAATCTCATAATCTTCAGGATAACGCATATCAATAATACAAAAACTTTCATCTAAATCAGTTGCATATATAGGTGTGGCAAGACTTAAATTATTTTTACCTTTGAGTTGCATATATCTCCTTTTTAAGAATGCATTGTATTTTAAAATACATTAGAGAATCTTAATACGTAATCGGAAGAGGTGGAGCAACTTCAATTACCCTATCACCAAGGGGCTGCACATTTCTTGCATTATGGTGAAGGACTGCTTGAAAAGTTTCAATTTGTTTTTTGGAGATTTGAATAGGATTAACAAATACTACCCACTGGACATTTTCGTTACAAGGTGGCGTGGTTAAGCTCCCATCAAAGGCATAATATCCGTTTTGCTTGGGCAAAATATTATTAATGTTAAGTGTGCCAAAGGGCTTGCTTTGATTTACTTTTTGAGGCATAGATTCAATAATTTTATGAAGTGAGGGATTTTCTTTTCCCTCTTCAAAAAGTGCTGCAATCACAAGAGTGTTGCCCTGTTTATCTTGATGCACGATGTGCATTTCCATCGGGAAATTTTTGCCCTCAATCTGTGTCTCAGAAGGACTATGAAAATGGAGTTGCACAAGGGAATAATAAGTGTTTTTCAATCTTACTGCACTACCATTTTGAAAATTAATTTGCACAGAGTGTCCGTTATTTATAATATTTTTTACCTTTTCTTGATGTTTATATAAAAAGCGGAGTTGATTTTCGGTAGGCTTAAGATGAGAGCGAGTGATATTAATAGGAGATTGGCGTTTACCCGTTTTGCAAAGAGCATAGTCCGGACTAAGAGAAGCCCATTTCTCTGCTCCATCATCTATGCCATAGCCCCAGTGAGCTGCTTGTAAAAAACTTGTTATAAAGAACAATAAAAATCTTTTTTTCATAGAAATTCCTTATATAAGCTTGAAAAGATTTGCCTATCCTTAAGCGATAAAAGCCTAGAATAGGTTTTTACGCTAGGGATTTGCTCAATTTAAGATCAAGCACCTTTAGTAGTGTTCGTTGAAGTAGCTTTGCTTTCAGCTTTAACAGGCTTAGTTACCGCCTTGGCAGGAGCGGCTTTGCTTGGTTTGGATTCGCTCTTAACTTTTTCAGACTTATTTTCTTCTTGTGCAACCTTTTCAAGTTTAGCCTTTTTTTCTTTTAACTCCTTTGCAGCTTTTTTAGCCTTTTTTTCCGCTTGTTTAGCTTCTTTGAGTTGCTTTTGAACTTCTTTTGTGGGGTCCATATCGTTTGATTGACGTTGTGAATAAGCCCAAACAATGCTTGGATCTGGCAAAAGACATACAGCCGTCTGGTCTTTGCCTTCATAATCAATTTTGCTTAGAATATCACGTGCAATGTTCAATCGTGCGCGTTTTTTATCATTAGTATTGACAATCGTCCAAGGGCAGATATGTGTATGCGTGCGAGCAAACATTTTTTCGAATGCTTCAGTGTATTGTTCCCATAAATCAAGAGATTTACCATCAATGGGGCTTAGTTTCCACATTCTAAGAGGGTCAGTTTTGCGGCGTAAAATGCGGCGTTTTTGCTCATCTCGTCCAACATCAAGGAAATATTTAAAAATCATTGTGCCGCTTGCTATAAGCATTTGCTCTAAATTAGACACTTGTGTGATAAATTCCTTATATTGCTCTTGTGTACAAAAGTCCATTACTCTCTCTACTCCTGCACGATTGTACCAACTTCTGTCGTAGAATACAATTTCTCCACCACTTGGCAATGTGCTAATATAGCGTTTGAAATACCATTCTGTTTTTTCTGTCTCTGTTGGTTTATTCAGGGCAACTACGCGGCAACCTCGTGGGTTCATATGACTTGTAAGAGCCTTAATCGTGCCGCCTTTACCTGCTGCATCGCGTCCCTCCATAATAATAACAATTTTTTGGTTTGTATCTTTTACCCAATTTTGTAGTTTAAGAAGTTCTATTTGAAGCTTTGTGAGCTCTTCAAGATAAAAGTCCTCTTTCATACGCCCATTTTTAGATTTATAAATATCCCGAATATTGCCCTCACTCTCTGGTCTAATGACAATTTGTCTTTCTTGCTTTCCCATTGTGCCCTCCTGTTAGTGTTAAATTCTTATTATATTAGCATATTTTTTAAGAATATAGGGCAATATTAAGGCATTTTGTATTTGAGGAGTTACTAAATGAAGTCAAATTGCACAAAAAGTAGCATAGTTATATGCGCAGATTTAGCCCAAAGTGCGCTTGTTTTACTCCAAAACAAAGGATTGAAAGTAGGTATAGCAGAGAGTTGCACTGGCGGGCTTTTGGTTTATCACTTTACCGCACTTGATGGAGCTTCAGCAGTGCTTGATGGTGCGATGATAACTTATGCAAATGCTATTAAATCTTCTTGGATTGGCGTGAGTGAAGAGAATCTTAGGCTATATGGTGCAGTGAGTGAGCCTGTAGTAAGGCAGATGTGCGCGGGGATTCTCTCTCAAAGTAAAGCAGATGTAGCACTTGCGACAAGTGGTATTGCTGGTCCAAGCGGTGGTAGTGTAGAAAAGCCCGTAGGAAGCGTATTTATTGGCGTGCAATGCAAGGGTGAGCAAGCGGAGATAAAGTATTGCCATTTTGGAGGCGATAGACATTTGGTGCAATCTCAAAGCTGTGCTAAGGCGCTTGAGATGTTAATAAGTAAGCTGAACTCTTGACAAATTATGCCAAACTCATTATAATGTCGCTCCTTCGTGTCAAAGCATATGAGGGCATTAAGAAAAAGAAAAGCAGATGACCCGTTAGCTCAGTTGGTAGAGCAATTCCCTTTTAAGGAATGGGCCGTTGGTTCGAATCCAACACGGGTCACCACCAAAGATAAAAGTGGCCCCGTCATCTAGCGGTTAGGATACCACCCTTTCACGGTGGCTACAGGGGTTCGAGTCCCCTCGGGGTCACCACTTTTATTTTTGTTCTTTCTTTTTAAGCTTCAGGTTTTGGTCGCTTAGCTCAGTTGGTAGAGCGCCACCCTTACAAGGTGGATGTCATAAGTTCGAGTCTTATAGCGACCACCATTATTGTTTGAGATTATGGATTTAAGTATGGAGCGGTAGTTCAGCTGGTTAGAATACCTGCCTGTCACGCAGGGGGTCGCGGGTTCGAGCCCCGTCCGCTCCGCCACCTAATTTTTTTAAGCTCAATATAAAATCTTTAAGAATTGGCTCATACATTGTTTGGTATCTTTTGTGTATCTAATGAAGATTCTTCAAACTTAACACCCCTCTAAATATTGTTTTACTTAATTTTTTCAATAATATGATTGAGTTCTAATGTCTTTTGTTTATAGCTAAGAAGTGTTTTTTCAAGTGTTTCAAGGGATTTTGGAGAGATATATTCAAGAAGTTCTACAATATGATTATATTTGCTATAAAGCGGATTGCGTGCGTAGATTTTGCGTAAGATTCTATGAGAATCTGTGCCGCTAAATAGCTCCTGCTCGGATATACCTAATGCTTCAGCGATAAAAGGTATCATATCGGCTTTTAATTCTATATTGCCATTGAGATAGGCATAAATGCTTGAAATAGTGGGTGTTTCACCTGTTTTGCTTGCACGCAAACCCAAATCAATCAAGCGGTTCGCAATTTCCTTTTTGCTTAAATTTTTTTCTTTCAGTATTTCGTTAATTCTTTCTATAACTTTCATTGTATTTCTCTATTATTATGATAAATTTTATATTTTAATTAATAAATTATAGAAAAATTATAATTTAAGTATTTATAAACTATAATTAGTTTAATTTTGGAGATGACAATGAATCCTGAAGATGCCTTAATTAAGTATTAATGAAATAAAGGCAAGTTCTAAAACTTAAAAGGATAAAAATATGGAAATAAGCAAACTTTTTAATTATGCGGCACCTTACAAAATATTACTTGATAGATACGCATTATAAGTCTGATAGCATATCTACTAAAGGTGGCGGAGGTGGAAGGAGCTTGAAAAAATTTTATGATGAATTTTGTCAATATGTTTTTGACATAAATCTTACATATATAGATGATGTTAAGCATTTTCCTCTTGTGCATAATGAAGAAAGCAATAAGGCTACTATTGCTATTGCGCTATCTCGTCTTACACCCTATGTAATAAGTGAATATGGTGCCGATTGTAAAGATGTGGATTTGGGAGAGAGGCTAAAAAACAGACGAAGAATTGACTTTTGGTGTTCTGAAAAAAATCAAAAATATGATATATGGATAGAGTTTAAGCATTTGTATTTCAATGTGGCTAAGAGAGCAAGGTGGGAATTTGATGCTCGTAATAAAGAGTGTATTAAAGAGGCGTTAGAGCAGATTCAAGATATAGAGAAACTAAAAAAGAAAAAAAGACTTTCTGGGTGGAACGATTTTAAACTTGCACTTTTTAGTGTAAATGTGTATTGCAAAAAAAGTTCGCTTCCTAGCGATGAAGAGTTAAAAGATACCCCTCAATATGTGCTAGATTCACTTAAAGAAACAGTTACAGAATTTTTAGGTGCCAAAAAGCAATTTGGGGTGCTTTGCGCTGTGCTTGATTTGAGTCCAAGCATTGGCACAAATGAAGAGGATACCTATCATACTTATACCAGAGACGAATATATGCCTTTTGTGTTGCTTTGTGGCGTGGTAGTGGGTAAGGAATAATTATTGAGAGCACAGATATGACCGAATCTTTACTTAAGATACCAAAAAGGTATTGTTATAAAATCGCCCAAGGAGCATCAATGAAAAGTTTAGTAGCATTATGGGTATTCTTATTGTTTCTAAGTGTGGGCTATGGAGAAGAGTATAAGTGTGTAAGATATGGAGCAGGAGATTATAACAGAGATTGCATATACTTTGAGTCTGAACCTCCAAAATATGATATAGCAAACCTCCATTGCAGAAGTGAGCGATTAGAAGAGCAGTTTAAGGAAACGATCAAGAAAACAATATATATGTCTGCAGGAGGCTCCTATAACAACGGCGCTCATATTGGAGATTATTACGTAGAGCCTTATATTGCTTTTTTTTGAAGAAATAAAAAAACCTGACGGATTCGGAGGTAGCAAAGGCATAGATAAACCTGACCTAGAAAAACCTACTGAAATAGGAAAAAAATTAATAGATGTTCAAGTTGAATCTGCTAAAGCTAGAGTAAAAGAGCGAGATGAGTTTCTTAAACTCTTACTAGACAACAATCTATGTAAAATTGTAGAATTTTGACTACGAATACTAGGAGTGAGCTAAAAATGAGAATACCGATTATGTTACCATAATCACTAACAAATCTGATTATGTATAGGCTCACCACCCTTATTAGAGCACACTTAAGTATTTTATGTAGTTTTCATAACAGCAAAAGACAATGGAAACATTATTTTTTTTCTCCCTCTATGTATTCCTCATAACTGCCACGAAAATCAATAATCTTAGCTCCTTTATTTTCAGAATCTGTTACAAGTTCTATGATTCTATTTGCATATGCGTCAATGAGTTCTCTATCGTGGCTTACGCAAATGACATTCCCGCTAAATTTATAGAGTGCCTCGCCAAGCGCAATAATGGATTCTAAATCTAAGTGATTTGTCGGCTCATCAAGCACTAAGAAATTTCCTCCTTCAAGCATTAATTTGCTTAGCACCATTCTATGCTTCTCTCCACCACTTAGTGCATTTATGGGCTTTTCTTGCTCTTCTCCACTAAAGAGCATTCTTCCAAGTGCATTGCGTATCTCGCCGCTTTCTTTTTTCTTATCAAAACCTCTAAGCCATTCATAAAGGCTTTCCTCTCCTTTTATCTCCTCACTTACATTTTGTGGGAAATAGCCTCTTTGCGTGGTTGCACCCCATTTGATTATGCCACTATCTGCTTTGAGTTCCTCTATGAGAATCTTACATAATGTGCTTTTACCCACGCCATTTGCGCCAATAATAGCAATTTTATCACCGGGCAAAATCTTAAGGCTGACATTTTTTAATACGCAAAGCTCCCCATAGTTTTTAGAGATATTTTCACATTCTAGGGCTTCGTTGCCAATAGGGCGATTTGGTTTAAAAACAATGCTCGGGTCTCGCCTTGAGCTTACTGCTAGAGTTTGAATATTAAGCTTTTCAAGCTGTTTTTGTCGGCTTGTAGCTTGTTTTGCCTTACTTGCATTCGCAGAGAATCGTGCAATGAAAGATTCTAATTCCTCTTTTTCTTTGAGTTTTTTATTGCGTTCAGCTTCTTGTTGTTTGGCAATAAGGGTGCTTGCAATATACCAATCATCATAATTACCGCTAAATTCACGCACAGAGCCAAAATCCATATCTAAAATATGCGTGCAAACGCTGTTTAAAAAATGTCTATCGTGGCTAATAACAACAAGTGTGCCCTCGTGTCGCTTTAGATTCTCCTCAAGCCACGCAATGGAATGTAAATCAAGGTTGTTTGTCGGCTCATCAAGGAGTAAAATATCTGGTTTTGGGAAAAGCACTTGTGCGAGGAGGATCTTAAATTTATCGCCCCCTGTAAGTGTTTTCATCAGCTCATTATGCATAGCACTTTCAAAGCCCAAATCCTCTAAAATTTTTTCTATTATTACATCGCATTCATACATAGGGTCTTCTTCGGCACATATCATCTCTAACTCGCCGAGCTCTTCATTGACTTTCTCATCGCTTAAATCACCATTTTCATAAAGATATTCTTTGCGCTTGATTGCTTCATAAAGGCGTTGATTGCCGATAAGCACAGCATCTTTTAAGCTTAGCTCTTCAAAAGCATATTGGTCTTGCCCTAATACGCCCATTTTTAAACCCTTTTCAATCACAACCTCTCCACTGCTCGCTTCGTATATGCCCGAAAGAATCTTAAGTAATGTGGATTTACCTGCACCATTTGCGCCAATAAGCCCATATCTTTTATGTGCGTCAAGTTTGATATTGACATTTTCAAAAAGCTTTTTTGTTGCATAGCGCATTGAAAGATTGATAGTTTGAAGCATAAAATTCCCTTTAAAACTTTGGATTAATTTTGAAAAATGATTTTACACTAGATTTTATAAGATAAAAGTTAGAGTGATTTTAAGTTAAAACACTTTATAATTTAGTTTTTAATTGCTGGAAACACTTAAGGAGGATTTTAGATGCAAAATAACACTCAAAATTACAGAATCAAGCGCTATATTGTTTATGGTGTAGCAACTTTATTCTTGTTGATATTTCCTTTTATTCAAATCAATGGTAATCAGCTTTTTTTGCTTTCATTTGACCATAAACAATTACATCTTATGGGGGTGGTATTTGATATGCAAGAGCTTTATTTAATGCCATTTTTGCTCATTCTTATGTTTGTGGGAATCTTTTTTATGACTACCCTTGCTGGTCGTATATGGTGCGGTTGGGCTTGTCCGCAAACAATTTTTCGTGTGCTTTATAGGGATTTATTGCAGACAAAGATTTTTGGCTTGCGTAAAAAGATTTCTAATAAACAAGAAAAAATGGATTTAAGCACTTTTGGCGATAAAATTAAGGCGGTGTTGGCATTTTTAATTATGGCTACACTTTGTCTTGTAGCAGCAGCAAATTTAATGTTTTTCTTCACGCCTCCGAGTGATTTTTTCGCTTATATGAGTGATCCGCTTAATCATCGCATATTGCTTGGATTTTGGCTTGGATTTGGACTATTTTTTATTTTAGATATTGCTTATATACAAGAAAATTTTTGTATTTATATGTGTCCGTATTGTCGCGTGCAAAGTGTGCTTTTTGATGATGATACGATTACTGCGGTATATGACTACAAACGCGGTGGAGCAGTGTATGACACAAAAGGTATGAAGTTTGATATTGCACCTAAGAAGCAAGATCCAAATAATGAATGCACAAATTGTTTGGCTTGTGTGAGGGTTTGTCCTACGCATATTGATATTAGAAAAGGTATGCAGCTTGAATGTATTAATTGTCTTGAATGTGCCGATGCTTGTGCAAAAGTAATGGATAAGCTTGGCAGACCTTCACTTGTTATGTGGAAGTCTTTTGCTTCACTTGATAATAATGGTAAAGTGCGTGTGATGCGTTTTAAAACTATTGGCTATACAATTATTTTGGCTCTTGTATTTGTCCTACTCCTTTTTATGGGAACGACAAAAGAGGGTATGTTGCTTAATATCAGCCGCACATCGGAGCTTTATGAAGTGAGAAATCACCATATCGTAGATAATCACTATACAATGCTCTTTCACAATACAGATGCAAATGACCACGAGATGTATTTTGAAGTGCTTGATGTCAAAGGTAATGATATTGCCCACTCATTAAAGATTATTACGCCAAAAGCGCCATTTAAAGTTAAAGCGGGCAAAAAGGAAAAAAAGGTAGTAACACTCCGCACAGAAGAGGTTTTGCAAAAAGGCAGTTATGATATTATCATACGCGCTTTTGCCATAGATGATAAGGAGCATATTTTTGTTGAGCGCAAAACGAATTTTGTTTATCCAGATGAAAAAATGCTAAAAGACTAGATTTTATGATGTAGCTTAAAGGACAAGGGCGAAGTTAATCCTTAATGGAGAAAATTTTGCTTCGTTAGTAAATTGTGGTAGAATACTACCTCAATTTTCAATTACAAGGAGAAAATAATGGGACTTTATGATAGGAATTACACTAACAACGCGCAGTTTGCAAATGAAGCAGTAGCAGAGCGTGATAGTGCATTAGTGAATTTTGTGAAGACGACTTACAAATTTTTTGGTGCAAGTTTATTCTTTGCTTTCATCGGTGCGATGATTGGTTTTATGTATTTAGAATTTGTAGTAGAATATCGCTTTTTTATTTTTATTGCTGAAATTGCAGCACTTTTTGGGGTTATGTTTTCTCGTTCTAAACCGGGCTTAAATATTGCAATGCTTTTTATTTTTACGACACTCACAGGTGTAACAATCACACCTCTTGTGGCTATGGTAGCATTTAAAGCTGGTGCTGGTGCGGTTGCAATGGCATTTGCTATGACAACAATTATTTTTGGTGTTATGAGCATTTTTGGTATTAAAACTACAAAAGATTTAGCTAATATGGGCAAAATGCTTTTTATTGCTCTTATTGTTGTAGTTGTATGCTCAATTATAAATCTCTTTCTTGGAAGCTCTATGTTTCAAGTATTGATTTCAAGTGCAGCAGCTATACTTTTTAGTTTGTATGTAGCGTATGATACGCAAAATATTGTGCGTGGTTTATATACTAGCCCAGTAGATGCAGCTATTAACCTTTATTTGGATTTTTATAATATTTTTGTGAGCTTACTTTCGCTCATTGGCTTAGCAAATCGCGACTAAGGCTCACACAATGGAGGTTGGTAGAGTCATTGATGCTAACCTCAATCGTTTAAAAGAGGGTGTCCGAGTGATTGAGGATACTCTCCGCTACTTTCATAATGATGTTTTGCTTTCTTCGTCATTAAAGAATCTCCGACATCAAATTAAAATCTCTTCAAATATATCTTTACTTTCTTGTCGTAATGTAAATGGCGATGTGTTAAAAGGAAGTGTGCCTGATGAATTGCAACGTGAGAATCTCGCCCATTTGGTAATGGCAAATTTTAAACGTGCTCAAGAAAGTGCACGAGTTCTTGAAGAATATACTAAACTTGTTCCTACTTTTGGCAATAGTGCTGATTTTAAAAAGGTAAGATATGAGTTGTATGAGCTTGAGAAAACCTACTTTGAACGATATGGCAAAAAGGAATAATCAAAGAATATTATTATGAATTTGCTGTATTAATTGTGCCTCTAATGCTTTTTCCTTTAAATGTGTAATTTGTGCAAATTGAGTGCGATTAAAGGTGCGCTGCCGTTTGGCAAGTTGGCAAGTATGAAAAAAGATTTGTTCTTCAAGCTGTTGTAAAGTCGCAACTTTGCCTTGCAAAAAATTTACACATTCTTTTGCGCCAATAGCGTTTAACGCAGGAGCTTGTGCGCCATAAGCTTCTAATACATTTTGCACTTCCTCCACAATCCCTTTTTGAATCATTGCTTTTGTGCGTTTAGCAATGCGCTCTCTTAACTCATCGCGTTCGCATTCAAGGCAAAAAATCTCAATGTCATAGCCTAAAGACTCTTTTTTATGTGTAGCAAAATATATACTTGGAGGTGTATTTGTGGCTTTAAAGAGCGCAAGGGCTTTGCAGATTCTGTAAGTATCTGTGGGTGAGAGACTTTGAGCATAAGTTTTATCAATTTGTGTTAATTGTGCGTATTGCATACTTATATTTCCTAGACTTTTTACCCACTCTTCGTGTTCTTCAAGGGGAGGCATAGGGCTTAAGCCCTCCATAATGCTTTTAAGAAAAAAGCTACTTCCGCCTACAATAAGCAAAGGCGTGTGTGGAGAGTTATTTTTGATATCTTCAATGCTTTGGAGCAGAAGATCTTTAAAAATCATCACATTGCTTTTTTGATGTGGCTCTAGGATATTAAGCGCATAATAACATACCTGTGATTGCTCCAAGAGTGTGGGTTTAGCAGAAGCAATATCAAGATATTTATAAATACTTAGAGAATCAAGGCTAAAAATCTTACAATTTTGCTCCATTGCTATGCGATGAGCAAGAGCACTCTTGCCGCTTCCACTTGAGCCAAGCACTGCAATGATTTTCATATATGAAGTTAGAGACCTATTTATCTAATATCTCATAATAGGTAGTGAGAAATACTTTATTTCCTGTGCCATCAAATTTCCTAAGATTTAATCGTTCTAGGGCAAGCTCTATTGCGTTCACAACCCACACACTCTCATTAAGTGCGATAAGTCCCATTTGATTAATGCGTATAATACTTGTTTTAAGCTTATCTTGCCCACCTGCTACATTAAGTGCAAATTCATTTTTAAGAATCTTCCTAAGAGGTGCGGCATTTACCTCATCATAAATTGTATTCATCGCTATTGCAGGAGATTTTGGGTAGATTTTAAGCCCGAGTGATTCTAGGGCTTTTTGTGTAGCGAGAGAACGCGCTTTGGTTTGCGCATAAACTTGTTGCATATTGCCATTGATGAGTTCAAAATATCGTGTCAAGCCTGTGATAATTGTCGTAGGCGCAGTCCAAGCAGTCGTATTTTGTGCTTGATTTTTAAGCTCTGTTTTGAGATTAAAATAAAAACCTATATTCCGCTCGTTTGCAAGTTCTATCGCATAATGAGAAAGTCCTATAATGCTTAAGCCCGGTGGGAGCATAAAAGCTTTTTGTGAGCCGCCAATGAGTGCATCAATATATGTCGTATCAATTTCTTCAACACCCATAGCAGTAATGGCATCAACAACAACTACAATACGCGGATTATGCGCTTTAATTGCTTGAGCAATTTCTTCTACAGGGTGGCGCAATCCTCCTGCAGATTCGCACATTTGGATACAAAAGCAATCAATTTCACTCTCTTTTTGTAGCACTTCAAGCACACTTTTCGCGCTTACAGGCGTATCCCAATCATTAATGATTTCTGTATAGGGGATTTTGTGTGCCTTTGCTATTTTGCCAAATCGTTCACCAAATTTACCACTATTGATACTTAGCACTTTATTTTGAGTAAAAGTGCATACACACGCTTCCATTGCACCAGTGCCACTACTTGCAAGCATAAGCACTTCAGGCATTTTCAAAATCTCTAAAAGCCCCTTTCTCGCTTGAGCAAAAATTGCTTCAAACTCTGGTGTGCGATGATGCAAAGTAGGCTCACTCATTGCATTGCGTATGGATTCTGGCACAGGTGTAGGTCCGGGCGTAAAAAGTAGCATACTCACTCCTTAAATGAATAAAAAGAAATAAAAGCACATTATACTTTAAAATCTCTTTACTTTAACTATTTGACATCACTTAATCGGAGAGGCTGTGCAGCTTTGAGTGCGACTTTGGCACTCTTGCCTAGAATCTTATGCAAATATCGTGGGTGTTCTCCGCCGCTAGGACGCACGACAGAGAGATTTTTGTGCGTGAATTTTTCACCTTTTTTAATATCTGCACTTACCCAAATGCTTCGTGCAAATTGTCGCCTTTTTTTGCGTATATCTGCGGAAATTTTAGGTTTTTTGCACCCTAATGCCAAAGCGGTATCGCGCACTTGCTCTACCATAGCTTTAAATTCATCTTTATTCATACTAAAGGCGCTATCTACACCACCAAGTGAGGAGTCAAGAATAAAATGCTTCTCAATCATACTTGCTCCTAAGCTTGTAGCGATACTTGGACAAAGTGCACCAAGTGTATGGTCAGATAATCCATATTTGATATTGTATTTTTTATAGGTTTTAGCAAGTTGAGGCATAGCAAGGAGATTTGCAGATTCTAATGGGGCAGGATATTCACTTATGCAATGAAGTAAGGTAATATCCTTACAGCCATATTTATGACAAATCTCAAGTGCAGTTTTAAGTTCTTTGTGCGTAGCTACGCCTGTGGAAATAATGATTGGCTTTTTTGTTTTGGCAATGGCTTCTATAAGCTCATAGTGCATTACTTCAAAACTTGCTACTTTATAAATCGGGCATTGCAAAGATTCTAAAAATGCAACACCTTTAGGTGAAAAAGGTGAGCTAAAAATAAGCAAACCTAACTCTTTTGCAAGAGAAAAAAGTTCTTTATGCCATTCCCAAGGAGTTTGGGCTTCTTTATAAAGTTCATAGAGATTGCGTTTATCCCAAAGTGTGCCACCACTAATGCAAAAATGTGGCTCATTTGATTGAAGTGTGAGGCATTCTGGCGTATAAGTTTGTAGTTTCACGCCATCAGCGCCACAAGCGGCAATCGCACGAATAGAATCTTTAGCAATTTCTAGGCTTTGGTTGTGATTTGCACTAAGTTCGGCGATAATAAGGGGAGTATGGGATTTAGCGATATGTTTTGATATGCTCATAAATGTTCCTTATACATCAATATGACATCATAATATCGTCTTGTATCTTTTTCTTTTTGAGCGATAAAATTATGCAACACGCCTTCATATATATAACCTGTTCGTTCATAGAATTTGCGAGCTTTGATATTGGTGCTTAGAACTTCAAGGTGGAGAGTATGAAGCCCTAAATGTTCAAAGGCTTGAGATTCTAAAAAGTTTAGAATCGTGCGTCCCTTAAAGACTTTTGCACAAAAAGGATTAGTATAGATACCGATAAAAGCGTGTTTATGTGCGAGATTAATGCGTGTGAGTGAACCTACACCGATATATTCATTTTCTTGACATAAAAGCCAATATCGCCTTGAAGCATCATCTTTAAGTTGTTTAAGAAAATCAAAATGCGTTTGAGGTAAAATTCGCTCGCTATACATCCATTGCGCAATTTGCGGGTGATTACGCATTTCAAGCACAAGATGGGCTTCTTCTTGTGTGAGCTGGGTAAAATCTTTTGCTTCAATCTCTTGATTGTGAGAATCTTCTGTGGTTTGAAGTGCTAAAGACTTGATAAGATTGTGGAGTGCAAAAGGGAGTTTTGTACCTAAAGAAAGTGATTTGAGCGCATTTTGAATATGTATAATATCTTTGGGTAAAAGTGTAGCAAGGATTCTAAGTGTATCTTGTGGGCTTTGGGCTTGGAGTATGACATTTTTTTGTGCGTATTGTGTGATTTGAAAATGCTGATTGGTAGCGGATTCTATAATAATACTTGGGATTTTAAGCGCGATGAGTTCAAGCATACTCCCACCTCCTGCACTTATAGCAATATCACATTGCTGTGCTTGAGAAAGAAAGTCATAAGGGTTTAAGTTGTGATAAAGGCTTATGTGTGGATTTGAGGCTTCTTTTAAAGATTGAGGTAAATGCAGAGTATGCGTATATCCACCGCCTAAGATAATATGAAAATGTTTATCTTTAAGGTTTGGGTGTGTTAAAATCATTGTAGAGAGACTATCTACAAATGCTTGAGCAAGATTGCTTTTATCCACACCGCCAAAAGTAACACATATATTTTTTAATTCATTTATACTTGATTTGCTGCATTGAGCTTTTGAATCTGCGCAGGGAAAAGGGAGGATTAAATATTCCTCTCCGCACCAAAATTGCTTATTTTGAGGAAATACAGATGTCGCATTAGGAGCGGGATTAAGGATATAGCTTGTGGGTGGATATACATCTCTAAAGGTATCATCAAGGCAAATGAGCGCTTTTGCTTCATTGCTTAAGCGATGATAAAACCATTCCTGCGCCTCATAGCTATCCACAATGGCAATATCAAGCATTTGGGGCTGGGTAGAGAGCCACTCGTAATTTTTGCATTCTATTTGTATTTGCAGTGGGGGCAGGAGTGTGTCAAGTGCGGGAGGAGTAAAATTGCCACGATTATGTAAAGTGATAGAATCTATTTGAGGAATGCGCCCACAGAGAGCTATAAGTTTTAAACAGCGATAAAAATGTCCTAATCCATATGCACTTCCGCTCTCACAAAATATATCAATACGCATTTACGCCCTTTAGCCAAAATTTTTGATTATGCAGCAAAGTTGATTCCATAAAGCGAAGAACACAAATATAAAAGGATAGTAAAAGAATGGATTTAGAGTTATTTTGATGAGTTCAGCAGATTAGATGGCGGAAGAGTGCGCGGGTCAATGGATTTAATCAGTGATTGTATTTCTTCATTATACATCTCTTGCGTGTAGATTCTCTCGCGCATTTTAAATCCTGCTTCAATAATAGCAAACAATTCAGGCTTTGTGTATTTCCACCTCTGCAATGTGCGCGTAGTAATACGCAAGATTCTCGCCTTATCTTGCTGGGTATATTTCATAATTTTCCTTATATTTTTATGGATTTGCAAGTTGTAATAGGCGAATTAAATAAAATTTTCTCTTGATTTCAAATTACGAAAATATTTCATATAAAAATAAATTTTTAAGAAAATATATCTTATTATTGCAATTTCAATTTTGAAACAAGGAGATAAAAATGGAATATCAGAATGATAAGATAGATGCATTTGATAATGAAAATAATCAAGATATTATTAATGATGAAATGAGTAATGTGGATATAGCCAAGAATATAGGTAAGGGTGCATTTATACTTGGTAAAAGAGCTTTTGAAGCAGCTAAGACGAAAATAAATGCAGTACAAGATAATAAAGATAAATTGGCTGATAAAAGTGATGATGAACTCATTGAAATAATTAAAAACAATGGTTCTATGAATACAAGTAGTATGGCGGCTTACCAATTATTAAAGGAGAGAGGGTGTGAAGGCTATGAAATGCGAGAGCTTTTTAGAAATGAAAAGTAGCGTATTTATAAATGCACTTAAAGCTAATTTAAATAAAGGAGTAAAAAATGGCAGAGCATATTGATGTGGTATTTAAGTGTCCTTGTGGGGCACATCTAGAAACAAGATCAGTTCCTAAAGGGAAAACTTCAAAATCAAAATGGAATAAGACCTGTAAGTCTTGCAAACAGACTATCGTTTGTGAGTTTGTTGGCACTCGTGCCTTTACAAGTGTTAAAAAATAATATTAGGGAGTGCGATAAGATGATAAAAAACAAACTATACATTACTCTTGTCTTTATTGTATTTGGAGTGGAAAACTTACTTGCTGCAAACTTTAAGGTAGAGTATAAGCAAAATCGACAAAATGGTAGAGAGTGGGATATAACTGCTACTTCATTGGTCAATAATATTACACTTAATGATGTGCGTGTTAATAGAGGGAACTGCAAAAATGATTTTAACTTAAGACAAATGACCGCAGCAATGATTATGGCAAAAACTAAACCAACTAAAGAACAGGAAAATCAAATGAAAATTGATGGAGTTTCTATCGGTATGAAATGGCGAGAACCTAAAGATTTAGATTATGCAGAGAAATATAAAAAGGAAATATTGGAATTAAAAATACAAAAGCATAAAAAACTTTGGCAAGACGAGGATGGCATATGTCGTCTTGCTAAAGATTGGTCTTATAGTTTTAGGGAATTAGCAAAAACATCTGAGTGGAGCACATCGGGAACTCCCGAGGTTCAACTATCACAAGAAGATATAAAAAAGATGGAAGTAGCTTATAAGGAATATTTCTGTCCCGCCATAGAGAAAGTATATGAGAAATATTATAATGTGATTAGAGAAAAGGGAATGCAAGAATCAAGGAGCTATCCTTTGCATAAGTATTTAGAAGATGAATTGTTCAAAGAAGAAAACTTGCAAAAGATTCTCCCAAAAAATGTGCTTGGTTTCAGTATGCGAGAAAAATGCCCATTATGCAATGTAGATACTTGTAGCGATGATGATCCTACGAATTTTTACAGCAATAGAGATAAAAATAGATATTGCGACTATCAGTTTGAAATGGATGATTTACAGAAACTAAGGATGAATACATCTTTATTTAATCCTTGTTCTTCTCGTAATGATTGCACTATTATGGATATATCCAATGATATAGATAGGGCAATATATGGGCTTACCTCTAAACCTAGTTATCAAAGGAATATTGCAGAACTCAAACAGCTTGGTGTAAAATTTGAAAGAACTGAAGTGCCAGACGAATACTTTTCTACAACTTATCCTACCCTTCCTCCATTTGCAATGATAGTGGATGAAATTGTGGAAAAACCTAAGAAAAAGACAGCCCCTTCAAGCAAGCCTAAGCTAACTCTTAAATATGGGCAGAGTGTAGTGTTTTCTGTTCCTCTAAGTTGTCGAATCTTGGAAGTGCAGTTGATAGGCGACAAAGGCACAGAAACTTACAATTTTAAGTAAGTTAAAAAAGAGTATTTATGCGCTATTGGATTTGTGTATGTCGGGAGGAAAACTATCCTTATGAAAAAGAGATATATGGTGAGGAATGTCAATGGTGGAAATTTTGGGGGGAGAGCGAAAGGAAACATTCTGTATGTTTTGAGCTTATGAGGGAGGGCGATAAGGTGCTGTGCTATGAGGCTAAAACACATATTTTAAAGCAGTGCTTGAAGTAAAAGATAAATTTGAAAATAATCAAAAAATGATATTATCTTTTGAGCGTAAAGTTGGTGTGCCTTTGGATACAATTACCGATAAAGAGCATTATCAGCAGATTCTTAAACTCAACAACAAAGACAAATATGGTAAAGATAAATATGCTCCATTTAATGAAAGCCAAAATAATTTACTCTTTGGGACATATTTTGCTACGACAAAAGAGCAATTTGAGTATATTTGTTCATTGGTATAGCTTTAAGATTCTATATTCTTGTTTATAGAATCTTCTAAAAGTCTATACTTCATCTCTGCCATTGCCCAATCCTCAAGTGTATCAATGTCTTGGACTTCTTTACTTGGCACAATTATTGCACTTGAATGAGGTGCAAAAATAGGCAGAGATTCTCTCCACGCATTCACATATCCCCAATAGCACTGCCCCGCATCGTGATAGACTTGCTCTAAATCTTGTGAGCGCGTGAGATAATGCTTTGGAAAAAGCATTTCTATCTCATCATTTTTGATGCAAAAACTCCGATAAGGATTATAATAATAGCTTACAGCACAAAAAGCAAAGAGTTTGTGCGGATTTTCTAAAAGAGCCTTTAGTCCAAGAGAGAGTGTTTTTTGAGTAAGCAAAGGTGCAGTGGGATAAATCACGCAGAGCAAATCCTCTTTGTGTAATTTTAGTGATTCTACGGCGTGTTTTGCCACAGGTGCAGTGGGGGTAAAGTCATCACTTAGCTCTTTTGGGCGCATAAAGGGCACTTTTGCTCCATATTCACACGCAACTTGTGCGATTTGTGTAGAATCTGTGCTGACTATGACTTCATCAAAAAGTGCAGATTCTAATGCTGTAATAATAGGATAAGCAATGATAGGTTTGCCACAAAAGGGCTTGATATTTTTATCAGGTATCCTTTTACTTCCACCACGAGCAGGGATAAGAGCGACTTTTCTCACACACTTACCGACTAAAAGGGATACAGAGATTCTATGCCATCGCTTACAGGTTTTTTATGATTTGTATCACTGATTGGTCCTAGCGAAGTGTAGGCAATTTTGGCATTTGCGATATGTTTGCTTTGCACAACATTATCTTTGCTAATATCAAATGAACGCACCACGCCGCTTAATTCAAGGATTTGTTTCTCGCCATCTACAAGCACTTCTCGGCGTCCGTGTATGAAGTAGGTATTGTTATCAAGCACTTTGACAATTCTTGCTGTAATCGTAGCATTGAGGGCTTCACTTCGCGTTTGTGCTCCTCCACCTTGAAAATTAGAAGTATTATTTGCTTTGGTAAGATTATAAGCCGCTTGGTCATTGAGTTCAGAAACAATTTGTTTTTGCTCTTCATTATTACCTGTGTATTCTATGGATGGAGGCGTTACATTGCCCCCACTTGCACCATTGTAGTTTTTATTTGTTGTGAAATTTGCATTGGCATTTTCAGAGATAACAATCGTAATAAGGTCATCGGGCTTCATTGCGCGTCTATCAGAAAAAAGTGGTTTATCTCCGCTACCAAAAAGGCTTCCTGCACGGGGTAATTCGGGAATGTCATTATCTGCGGATTCTCTCTCTTCTACCCAATCAGGCGCGTTAAAATCAATGTTAGGTTCAAAGGCAAAGCTGTGTCGTGGATATAAAGCAATAAAGAGAATTAAGATTCCAATAAGATACATACCTATACTTTTTATAAGCATTTTACAATCCTTTGTAAGAGTTATAGGCTCTTAAGCAAAGGCTATTCCATTATTTTAATTGCGCATACTCATAAGGAGATTGTGTGCAATCTTAGAGTTCAATTTGCATTAAAGCAACAAGCTTTTGATACAATAACTTTTTGGTTGTGCAAAAAGGCAAAAGGAGTGCGTGAATGAAGCAAAATATTACTCAAGGCATTTTAGCAATGCTCATTTCATCTTTTCTTTTTGCTCTTATGAGTGCAGAGGCAAAAATCCTTTCAGATTCTATTCCGCCTATGGAAGTGGCTTTTTTTCGCTCATTTGTGATGATTCTCCTTTTGCTTCCACTGCTTTTTAATAAACCTATGAAATTGCCAAGACATAAAAGCGGCGGTTGGTGGATTCTTGTGGCGCGTGCTGGTGCTGGAGGACTTAGCTTTGTGGCACTTTTTTATAATATTGCTACCATTTCTCTAGGCACAGCGAGTGCTTTTGCTCAAAGTATGCCCTTATATGTCGTAGTGCTTTCAATAATATTTTTAAAAGAGCATTTCAATGTAGGCGTGATTTTATCTACTATTTTAGGTTTTATAGGGATTTTGCTTATATGTAACCCTTCTTTAAATGAGTTAGAAATGCTTAATATTGTCTTTGGTATCGCAGGTGCACTTTCTATGGCAGTTGCATTTTTGAATCTTCGCGCGCTCAAGGATTATTTTAGCTCGTGGGTGATTGTATTTTCTACAGGAGTAGCAATGAGTGTTATGGCATTGCTACTAAGCTGGTGCGGTGTGCCATATTTTGATGAGCAATGGGTAATGCCTAATGGGATAGAGTGGCTACATATTGCATTGCTTGGTTTTTTTGGCACTTTGGGTCAGCATTATCTTACAAAAGCTTATATGATTGCGCCTGCTGGAATCATCGCGCCTATTGATTATACGCGCTTAGTATTTTCTGTGATTTTGGGCGTGATTTTAGGTGATGCTTTGCCAAATCTCCCTACAAGTGTTGGTATTGTGCTTATTATCCTTTCTGGTGTTGGTGTGGGATTACCCGTGCTTTTAGCAGATATGAGGCGATTAAGAAGATATAGGCGCATTTCAAGTTCTCTTAACGCAAGGCACGATACAATCCGCAATACAGAGGGAAAATCTCACAACAAGACAAAGGATATATGATGAAAAAGCAGATATATGAAAAAGTAATAAAAGCCAAGCAACGTTTAGAAAATGTGATTATTCCCTCGCCTTTAAGCTATGCACCTATGCTCTCTCTTTTAGCTCAAGCTGATATTTATCTTAAAAAAGAGAATCTGCAACTGACGGGAGCATTTAAGATTCGTGGAGCGTTCAATAAAATTGCCTCTTTGGTTGAACAATCTACTCATTCCCAAATACAGGGCGTTATCGCTGCAAGTGCTGGGAATCACGCGCAAGGTGTTGCCTATGCTGCAAAGCATTTTGGTATAAAAGCCGTGATTGTAATGCCCGAAGCTACTCCTTTACTTAAGGTAAGTGCGACAAAAGCTCTTGGTGCGGAAGTGGTTTTAAGTGGAGATAATTATGATGAAGCCTATGCTAAAGCTTTGCAGGTTGCTAAAGAGCGTGATTTAGTGTTTATTCACCCTTTTGCTGACGAGGAGGTGATTGCAGGGCAGGGCAGTATTGCGCTTGAGATGATACAAGAATGTGAGGATTTAAATGTAGTAGTTGTGCCTATTGGTGGAGGTGGTTTGATTAGTGGTATAGGGAGTGTGTATAAGCAACTATATCCGAATGTAAGAGTTATAGGTGTAGTGGCAAGTGGTGCAGACGCTATGAAACGCTCTTTTGAGAGTGGTGCTATCCAAAAAATAGAATCTGTGCGGAGCATTGCTGATGGTATAGCTGTGCGTGATGTTAATGAGGAGAATTTTGCGCTTGTGCAAGAATGTGTTGATGAAATAGTGAGCGTAGATGATGAAGAAATTGCAAATGCTATTTTATTTTTGATTGAAAAACAAAAACTTGTTGTTGAGGGTGCAGGAGCAGCGAGTGTAGCAAGTATTTTGCACAAAAAGTTTGCACTTACAAAGCAAGATAAAGTAGCACTTGTGCTAAGTGGAGGAAATATTGATATTACTTTGCTTAATGTTATTATTGAAAAAGGTTTATTGAAATCTAATCGGAAGATGAAGCTTGAAGTCGTGCTCATAGATAAGCCCGGTAGTTTGCAAGGGCTAACAAATATTTTAAGTAAAGTGGGTGCAAATATCGTTCAGATTGAATATGATAGGACTTCTGTTATGCTTAAATATGGAGATGCACTTGTAACAATGGCATTAGAGACAAAAAATGAAGAACACAAAGTGCTCATTCGCGAGCAACTTCAACATTATGGTTATCATTTTAATGAGATTAATTAGGCAAAAGCAATGATAAGAGAGATTTGGGAGATATATAGAGATTCTAATTTACGCACAAATGTGCTTTTTTGTTTGATTTTGGGCATAAATGTTTTTTTGTTATTTCTCTTATGCGGCGATATAAGTATTCATTATAAGGAAGCTTTTGGCGTATTTTATTCTCAAGATTTGGCTTTTATTATTGCGCGTTTTTCACTTAAGCTATTTGGATATAATGACTATGCTCTGCGTTTGCCTTTTATTCTTATTCATATGTGCAATATGTTTCTTTTATATAAAATTTCTAGAATCTACCTCAAAAAACCTCGTGATGCGTTGGTTGTAATACTCATTTATGCACTTTTGCCCGGAGTAATGTTTAGCGCACTTTTTGTATTAAAAAGTGGTTTGATTATTTTTGTGGCACTTTTATGTTGTTATTATCAGATGAGATATCAAAAAATGCCTTATATTGTGATGTTTTTTGCAATATTTTTAGATGGAATCTTTGCGATTTTATTTTTTGCACTCTTTTTTTATGCACTTAAAAATAAAAATACTTTAGGAATGATTCTCTCCTTGCTTTTTTTTGCTTTGAATATGTATTTTTTTGGGCTTGATGTTTCAGGTGTTCCACGCAATTATTTTCTGTCAAATTTAGGGAATATGGCTTTGTTTTTTTCACCTTTGTTGCTCATATATTATATCTATACGCTTTATAATGCTCTAAGAAAGCAAAATAACGTGCTTTTAGATATTGGCGCATCTTCAATGTTTTTTGTTGTGCTGCTTTCATTGAGGCAAGATGTAGATCTTGAAACACTTTTTCCTATGAGTGTGGTAGCTCTTCCTGTGGCAATTAAGCAATTTTTTTCAGATATGAGGGTGCGTTTGCCTTCATTTAGGGTAGGTTATGTGCGACGATTCGTAATGATTTTAGCGCTGCTTTTTATTCAAACCTCCTTACTTTATGGCAATAAAATATTTTATCTCTTTGGTATGGAAAATCACTTTGCAAGTTCGTATTATATTAGCAAAGATGTAGCACGCTTACTCAAGCAAAAGGGCATTGATGCGATTAAAACAAGTAGTCGCAAATTAGAGCTTGCTTTACGATTTTATGGCATAAAAGGAAGTGAAGAGCCTTATTTGATGCCTGTGAATAATCTCAATGAAAGTTATGAGAATGAAATCCCTGTGATATATTTAGGGAAGAAAGTGGCATCATTTGTGATAGTGCCCTCTGTGCAAAGTCGTCCTATTACTACTACACAATCACGACTTAGGCAAAAAATAGAATCAACAAAATCTCAATCAGGTCAATCCAAAGATTAAGAATGAAACTCTTTGAATGTATTGTTGCTTTAGGTATGTTCATAGTGCTTTTCTCATTTGTGCAGATTCGGAGCAATCATTCTTTAGAAGTAGCTTATAGCACACTTATCTCCCATCTTAAAATGCTTCAGCTTTTTGCTTTGAGCGATGATAATATGTTTATACAAGCCCAAGATGCGCGCGATATGCTCCGACTTTATCCTTCTCTTGATGTAAATGCACTTGTAGCACAACATCGTAACGCTATGTGGCAGATACAATTTCATTTGGGTAAAATTTATACCACTCATAGCTATAGCCTTTATATTGATACACCAAGAATGGCGACTACTACGAATTTTGATAGTCGTCCAATGGCAGGAGATATTATTCTTAAAGATATGGATAGAAAATGCTTAAGCGCCTATAATAACACCAATACCGCTATGGAATGTAAAAATAATGCTCTTGCAGAGATACGATTAGGAGAGCGTTTCGGGGTAGAGAATATTCTTATAGAGTCTGATAACTTTTGTAAAGAGCGTGAAACTGCGAGAATTTATTTTGATAGGCGAGGCGTGCCTTATTGCGGAAAAATTCCTACAGCTTTGCGCTCACCATTTAAGATTACTTTATTCAAAGGAAGTGAGCATAAGAGTCTTTGTGTATTGCCACAAAGCGGTGTCATTAGGACAAAATGTTAGAATCTGTATATTTTGTAGAAAAATTGTAAGTTGAGGTGGTGGACGCGCAGAGGATCGAACTCTGGACCCACTGATTAAGAGTCAGTTGCTCTACCAGCTGAGCTACACGTCCTTTATTGCTTAAGTTTTAGCAAAGCGTGATTATACACAAATGAATTTTAGTTTTTAATTAAACCTTTAGAGTCCTTGACATTTCGAGCATTTGACAAATAATCTCATATCGTGGCTGATGAGTTTTGCGCCAAATTGTTGTGCAATATCAAGTTGCAAACGTTCAATATCTGCATCTACAAACTCTATAATGTCGCCACAAGCTAAACAAATAATATGGTCGTGATGTTCTTTGGCAGCAATTTCATAGCGTCTTCCACTTTTATCAGCCTCAAGAGCAGTAATAAATCCCTCTTTTTCAAGGAAGCTTAGGATTCTATATACAGAGGAGATACTTGCATTTTTATCAGTTGTTTTGATAATATTAGTAATCTCTTCAGGGCTAAGATGTGTACCACTTTTATATAGCACAGCAATGATTTCTTCGCGTTGTTTAGAATTTTTAAGCCCATTTTTTTTAATTGAGCTTCTTAACCTTTCAAGTATAGAATCTAGTGTTTCCACGCGATGATTTGCATTCATATTCATATACGCTCCTTGTTGCGCTTTTAGGATTGCGATTCTTATTTTATGCAGGATTATAGCAACAAAATACAAAAATGCAAATAAGAAAGCTTATCATTAAATATTTTCTCTTTTTTCTTGCTTTAAAATATACAAAATTGCAACATAAAGCAGAACTTTATGACGATTTATAGATAAAGAGACAGCATTTATTGTAAAATGCTATAATGTACTCGTTTATTAATTGAAAACACAAGGAGAAAGTATGTTTGGTTCCAGCAAAGCACTACAACGTCAAATAATGGAAAGAGATGCACAGATTGCAGAAATCACAAAAGAGCTTGAAACTTATAAAATGCTTGTAGGCTTTTCACAAGTAGAAGCAATTATTGGGATAAAAGACGAGGAGATTGTTTATAAAAATGATGTTGCCTCAAAAATAGAGAGTCTTGATATTTTAAAATCCCAATTAAAAGAACATATAGATAGTATAAGCCACATTCGTGATGAATACAGTGTAACAAGCGCACGCGTTGGTGATATTGTGTATTATTCACTTGTATTACTCAATCATTTAACAAATAATAGAACAGGTACAAATCTTTTTAATATTTATACAAAAAGCCTCAAAGAAGGTATAACAGGCACACAAGAATCATTACAAAACGTGCTTACAGAATCAAATGATGTTACTAAGCATTCAGTTAAAGCCGCAGAATCTGCAGAAGATGGATTAGGTATGAGCACTGCTGCATTGGAGCAAATTGAAACTTTATATGAAAAAATGCAAGCGGCTTCGCAACTTGTAGATTCTCTTACACAGCGTAGCAATGAGATTACAAGTGTTATTTCATTAATTGATGATATTGCTGAACAAACAAACTTACTTGCTCTTAATGCAGCAATAGAAGCGGCACGTGCAGGAGAACACGGAAGAGGATTTGCTGTTGTTGCAGATGAGGTACGAAAACTAGCAGAAAAAACACAAAAAGCTACAAAAGAAATAGCAGTTGTTGTAAAGTCAATGCAACAAGAAGCAAATGATATTCAAACAAGCACGGAAGAGACAAATGAAGCTACAGATAATGTGCGTGAGGGAGTTGTGAAACTTCACGGGGTGATTAATAACCTTAAGCTAGGCAGTCTTATTACAAAACACAGCACATTAAATTTGAGCAATAGAATCTTCTGTGTTTTGGCAAAACTTGACCACGTTGTGTATAAAAATAATCTTTATTCTTATATATTTGGCTTATCTGATAGCTTTAATTGTGTGGATCATCATAATTGCCGATTGGGCAAATGGTATTATGAGGGCGATGGTAAAATGGCATTTGCTAATACACAAGGCTACAGAGCTCTTGAGGCTTATCACGCAGGGGTTCATACAGAAGCTATTTCTTTGGCACAAACTTTTGCTGATACCAATCAATCTTGCTCTAAAACCTTTATTGATAGCAAGATTGTGGCAATGGAGCAAAATTCTAATGGTGTTATGGATTCTATCCTTGAGATGTATAATGAAAAACGTGTAGAAGTATTTGATGAAATTGGACGACTAGAAAACAAAATGGAAGAAGATAAGAAGAATCCACAAGCAAGTATTCAGCTAGAATCCCACACAGAATCTCAAAGTGATGAGTCCTCAAATAAAGAGGACTTAGGAGATTAGCAAATAAATGTGGCATAGAATAAAGCATAGTCTTTTTGTCATAGCTATTATTGTTGGAATAGGAGCAGGAGCATACCTTATCAAGCTTTTTTATGAGGTTGAGTCTGAAGTGAGTAAAATTACAAATTACCAATTTGCTCTTGCCTCACAGATAGTTGATAGAAAAGATAGACTTATTGCAAATGTTTTTACTGATGAAAACTTTAGATTCTATGCAACTTTTGATGAGATACCGCCACGTGTGATTGAAGCACTGCTTGCAGTAGAAGATACGCTTTTTTTTGAACACATAGGCATAAATCCTGATGCAATTTCGCGTGCTATGCTTAAAAACATTAAAAGTATGCGTTATGTGGAGGGAGGCAGCACACTTACCCAACAGCTTATTAAAAATATTGCACTTAGTCCAGAAAAAACGCTTAAGCGTAAAATCACAGAAGCAATGCTTGCTATTCATATTGAACGACATTTGAGCAAAGAGAAAATTTTGGAACTTTATTTAAATCGTATTTCATTTGGGCATAGTTATCACGGCATTAAAACAGCGGCTTTGGGGTATTTCCATAAGAGTTTAAATGAGCTCACATTAAAAGAGATTTGTATGCTTGTAGGGCTTCCTAAAGCACCAAGTTTTTATGACCCTACAAAAAATAAAGAATACTCAATGGCACGTGCTAATGACATTATTGATAGACTTTATGATATTGGTTGGATATCTACGGAAGAATATGAAAATGCAAACAAAGAAGTGCCAGAAGTCTTTAACCAAACACTTACCCAAAATGTTGCTCCGTATGTTGTTGATGAAGTATTACGTGAGTTAGCTCATATTGAAGATTTAAAAACAGGTGGATATTATATTAGGCTTAAGATTGACTTAGATTATCAGCTTGCGGCACAAGAAGCAATGGCATATGGCTATGATGAAATTAATAAACGTCTTCACGAGCGTTATCCTAAAATGTTTGAAAATGGGGATTTAAATGATGATACACTTAATGGCGCAATGGTTGTTACAGATACGCACACAGGCGATATTTTAGCAATGGTAGGTGGCATAGATTATGTAAAAACAAAATTTAATCGTGCCACTCAAGCTAAAAGACAGCTCGGCAGTTCTATAAAACCTTTTATTTATCAAACTGCATTTGATAGGGGAGATTCTCCTGCTACTTTTGTTCCTGATGTGCCTCGCAAATTTGCAACAAAAGGTGCAGCAGAAGCCGCCTCTGAAGCCACTCAAGAAGAGACAGAATCTAAAGTATGGAGTCCTTCAAACTATACAAGTAAATTTCACGGATTTATGACGCTTAAAGATGCCTTACGCACATCAAGCAATCTTGCTACAATTAATCTTGTGGATCAAAATATAGGTTTTAATAATGTTTATGCTTCGCTTAAGCAAGATGGTTTTGAAAATCTCCCAGAGAATATGTCTATTGTGCTTGGCAGTTTTGAGCTCTCGCCGCTTGAAGTTGCGCAGCAGTATTCAATGTTTTCAAATTATGGCACAATTCTTAAGCCTATGCTTATAGAATCTACCATTAATAAAAGTGGCGAGAATGTGTATAACTCTCCTGAGCAGACGCGTCATATTACTACTGCTGCTCAAGCATTTTTAACTATTGATATTTTACGTGATGTTGTTAATCGTGGCACAGGTTCAAGGGCGCGCATTGTTGGTTTGGAGGTCGCAGGGAAAACAGGAACATCAAATCGCAATGTTGATGCGTGGTTTTGTGGATTCACTCCTGATGTCCAAGCGATTGTTTGGTATGGACGCGATGATAATACGCCTATAGGTCCTCACGAATCTGGTGGTATAGTCGCTCCTCCAGCATTTGCATATTTTTTCTCTAAAGTTTTAACCTTTGACCCGGGTATTTCAAGACGTTTTAAAGTGCCAGAAGGTGTGGGGCTAAAGACTCTTGATTATGGAGATTTTTATTTTACAGAAAATTCACCATTGCCAACTAAAAGACCTGTGGTTGATATTGATGAGGAACTTTTATTTTAGTGTAGAATCTTAAATCCATTTTTACTTAAAACTAGCTACAATATCGTAAATCTAAAAAAGGATAATTTGATGAGACTAAAACTTCAGCACGCGCCCTATATAGCTAATAAAATCAGTATTGATTTAGGCAATTCTCAATATATTACACTTCTTGCACCTATTCAAAATATTGCCCAAAGTGCCCTTGAGTGCCTTCAAGAAAATATCCAAAAAGAGCTAGCCATTGATGAAAGAGTGCGCGAAATCCTTGAAGAAAGAAGTGATGAAATTGAAGATTTTGGTATGGACGAACGAGAGCTTTTTAGAATGTGTAAGCGTCAGGTAGCAAATGAACAAAATTTTTATCTTGCGTGGGAAGAGCGTTGTAGTGATATATCACATCAGATTCTTAGTAGTTTAGATACCCATAAACTAATTGCATTCGAGGTATCTGAAACTCTTATTAAAAATATTATTTTTAAAGCAATTAATGAATATTCTAAAATCTATGATAAAGCCGAAGAAGCAGTTATTGATAAACTTAAAAAATACAAACGAAAGCTTATTTATGGAACAGAAGAATATGAGATTGTTTTTAGCAAACTTTATGAGGAAGAGCTACGCAAACGAGGACTTTTATGAGCATTCTTAAAGAAGCATATCTGTATTTTGCGAATGGATTATTCTTTAAGGCGCAAAGCTTTGGCAGTGATGGGACTTTTGTAGGTGAAGTTGTATTTAATACCTCTATGAGTGGTTATCAAGAAGTTATTACTGACCCAAGTTATTCAGGGCAGTTTATTGTTTTTAGTATGCCAGAGATTGGTATTGTGGGTGTAAATAACCAAGATAGCGAATCTCCCCGAGCCGCTTGCACAGGCGTTATTCTTTCTTCATACAATGATTTTGTCTCTAATTTTCGCTCCGAACAAAGCCTTAGCACATATCTTAAAGAACATAATATTATGGGCATATGTGGGGTGGATACACGCAATTTAATTAAAATGCTCACTACACAAGGCGCGATGATGATGATAGCTTCTACGCAAATTACTCAAGAGAGTGAGCTCAAAGCAAGTCTAAGTCGCACACCTCCTATCCAAGATATAAACTTTATAAAAGAAGTATCCACAAAAACATCTTATGTGCACACAGATTCTACATTTGATTTTACACATTTTGCTTATGGCACATCTCCAAACTTTAAGGCAAAAGTCGTTGCGATTGATTTTGGTGCAAAACGTAATATTCTTAATGAACTTGTAGCAGTGGGACTAGAGGTAGAGGTTATTCCCCATAGTTTTAGTGCAGCGGAAATTTTATCGCGTTTTAAAGCGGGGGAGATCCAAGGAGTTTTTTTATCTAATGGACCAGGTGATCCGTTGGTGTTACATAACGAGATTGAGCAAATTAAGCAGCTTATTCAATCAGATATTCCTATTTTTGGCATTTGTTTAGGACATCAGCTTCTTTCTATCGCACACGGCTTTCCTACATATAAACTAAAGTTTGGTCATCACGGAAGCAACCATCCTATTAAGAATCTCCAAAGCGGGGCAGTAGAAATTACAGCACAAAATCATAATTATTGTGTGCCAGAATCTATTGCACAAATTGCCACTATTACACATCGTAATTTATTTGATAATACGATTGAAGGCGTGCGCTACAAAGATAAACCTATATTTTCAGTGCAACATCACCCAGAGGCAAGTCCAGGACCAAGAGAAGCACGCATTCTTTTTGAAGAATTTGCCAAACTCTGTTGTAAATAATGCTTTATACAAATATGCTATTAATAAACCCGATAATATCTATATATTGTGAGAGCAAGATGATGAGAATAACGCTTGGGGCAATGATACAAATAATCTTATGCCATATTTCAAAGAGTGTGTTATTTAAATAACCTGTCCAATGCCTCAAATATGCCTTTTTAATGCCCCAGCCTAAAAAAACAAGTGTGATAAGCATACCTAAGGGCATTAGAAATGATGAAGTAATGAATTCAAGTGTATCAAAAAGTCTTTTGCCAAATATGCTTGGGAGTGATATTTCATCATTTGCCCATAAAATAACTAAAAAGCCAAGAATAAAAACACCAAAACTTAATAAATACGAAGCTTTTGCTTGAGAGAAAGTAAATTTATCTCGCAAGATACTTACACCCGGCTCAAGCATAGAAATTGTAGAAGTAATCCCAGCAAAAAGTATGGCTATGAAAAATAGCATACTGATTATTTTACCACTCTCGCCTAAAGTTTGAAATGCTAACGGAAGCGAAACGAGTAGAAGCCCGGGACCTTGACTTGGTTGCCCTTGAAAATGATAGATAAAAGTAAAAATCATCAATCCAGCTATAATTGAGACAATAATACCACTTATCACCACCCATAAAGCGCTTTTAAAGAGATTTTCATTTTGCTGCGCACTTGCTGCATATACTGCGATTGTACCTACTCCGAGTGAGAGTGAGAAAAACACTTGCCCTAGAGAATCTAAAATGGTTTTTGCGCTCATATTGTGAGGTTGGAAATTAAACATAAAATGCCACGCTTTTTCAAACTCTGGTAAAGTCATCGCATATAATAAAAGCCCGATGAATATTAAAAACAAAAGAGGCATAAGTATAAGATTAAGTCGTTCAATCCCACGTTTAATTCCCCGCGCTACTATAAAAGCAGTAAGTGCAATGATGATGCCAAAACAAAGCGTTTGATACAGAAGAGAATGAGCTCTTATCTCATCAAAAATAGCTTTTGCTTGATTAAGATTGTTTGGAAGATGAAAACTGACAAATATTAAATAATATATAATCCAGCCTAGCACTACTGCATAAAAGCTTAGTATTATAGGACCTGCTATTGCATTTATCCCAAGCCACATAAGTGATTTGTTTGAATCTTTATTAATATAATTATGTTCATTTTGTGCAGTATTGAGAGGAAGAGAGTTTAATGTGTGAAGCACGACATAATTATCCATAGGATTACTTCGTGCTTTATTGCCAAGTAGCATTTCAGCTAAAAGCATAGGCACTCCAATACATATTGAGAGAATAAGATAAAAAATAACAAATGCACTACCGCCGTTTTCTCCAGCCATATAGGGAAATCTCCATATATGTCCTAGCCCAATAGAGCTTCCTAAAGTTGCCAAAATAAAACCTATCTTGCTAAAATTATTCATTTCTTCCCTTTCTTATTGCTTTTATATTCACATACAAAGTTATACATTCTAGCCAAAATAGAGAATCTTGCAATGCTTTAAAGTAGGGATTTAGTGTGTTTATCTACTTTGGTGCAATTTTTGCTACAATTTGAGCGTAATTAGGAGACATAAGGACTTGAGGAGTATCGTATGAGCATATATCATGTAAGGGTGTATTTTGAAGATACAGATTGTGGGCGTATAGTTTATCATACTAATTATATTAAATATTGTGAGCGTGCGCGTAGCGAATTATTTTTTGCGCAAGGAGCACAACCTTTTGAGAATCAAAGTGCTTTTGTGCTTAAAAAACTTGAAGCAGATTTTCTTGCAAGTGCGCGTTTGGGTGATATGCTTGAGGTAAGAAGTGCCATAGCACAATTTAAAAATGTCTCTGTGGTCTTAAAACAGGATATTTATAGAATCTATAATGCGCTAGAGCAGAAAGAATGTGAAGAGATTATCTTTAAAGCATATATTACGCTTGCTTTTGTTGATGTTGAGCGTGGAAAGCCTTGCAAGATTCCTTCATCAATGCATAAGATTCTAGGTAAATTGCAGGAGTAGAAAATGAATTTAGATTTGCACAAACCTCATATTACTTATCCTTGTCAATGGGAATATCGTATTATTGGAGAAAGTGAAGAGCGATTAAAACATTTGATTTTTGAGTTAATGCCGCGCGAATATGAATTGCATTTTGGTAAGACTTCCGCACAAGGGCGATTTGTGAGTTTGTATGTGAAACTTGAAGTCCAAAGCGAAGAAGAGCGCAATAATATTTTTATGCGCTTGAAAAAAAGCAAAGAAGTAAAGATGATTCTTTAGGATAGAAAATGCGTTTTGGTAAAATTTCTTATATCAATCTTTTGCCTTTTGATGTATTTGTTAAAAAATATCCCATATCGTGGGGATTTAAGAAATTTTTACAACTCAAAAAATCATATCCTGCGCGTTTGAATAAAGATTTTCTTATGCGGCGCATTGATGCTGGGTTTATTTCTTCAATCGCTGGGTATTATCCTATGCGCAAAAATCAGGTTACAAAAGCGGGAATCATCTCTAAAGGGGCAGTGTGGAGCGTGATAGCACTACCAAAAGCGAATAAAGATGATTATCAATCAGCCTCTTCTAATGCGCTAGCGAAAGTATTAGGCATTAATGGCGAGATTCTTATTGGAGATAAGGCATTACGCTATAAGCTTCAAGGTGGTAGTTGTGTTGATTTAGGAGAGAAATGGTGGGAGAAGCACCATTTGGGGTTTTGTTTTGGTAGATTATGTTTTAATAAAAATGCACGATTTTATACACATCTAGCAAAAAGTTTTGTGAGAACGCGTATAAAAATACCCTATTATATTTTGCAAGATAGATCTGCACAAAGTGGCGTAAAGCAAAAGGATATTTTAGCGTATTTAGAGCACATACATTATTGCATAGGCAAAAAAGAGGAATTAGCTTTGAGACGATTTTACACAAGTTTGCGTTTAAAAAATATTAAAAAACCTGTGCGTTTTTAGGGGATTTGGTTATCACTTCTTAGCTATAATCAAAGCCTCTTAATTCACGATAGAAAGGTAGAGTGTGAAAAAAACTCTTATTATTGGACAAGGCAGAATTGCAAAAATTTTTCTTGATACAATTTTAGATAAATATTTTAGCAATGACTATTATGTTGTTGTGTCAAAAGATATGTGCTTTATCCCTGATAGAGTGCCAAGCTCTTTTGAATTTCACACTTTTGATTATACATCTGCATACAGAATCTCACAGATAATAAGCGATGAGATTGTTAATGTTTTTCTTATCCTTGATGATGAAAATGAGATTCTAGGAACTTATGAGTTGCTTCGAGAGATTAATAAGAAAGTGCGTATTGTTATTTCGCTTAGATTAGAAAAACACACTCAATCTATGCAAAATGATAAAAATCTTATTATTCTTGATGAGGAAATGATTATTACGAATAAATTTATTGAACGATTGCCAAATATTCCTCTTATCCCGCGTAGTTTTGGTTTGGGGCAAGGCGAGATAATGGAGGTTGGTATCCCCACAGGAAGTATTTTTGCATATCGGCATATCGGCTCTATTCAGCAGAAAAAATGGCGCATTGTAGGCATATATAGACAAGGAGAACTTCTTTTAAGTTCGCATTCTTTAATTATTCAGCCCAACGATAGTCTTCTTATTGCAGGAAATCCAAAAGTGCTCAATGATGTGTATATGCAGATTAAAAGTGATATAGGGCAGTTTCCAGTGCCGTTTGGACGCGATATATTTTTGTATTTGGATATGTCGCTTTCAAATAAACATAGAATTTGGAATGATGTGCAAAATGCACTTTTTTTAAATAATAATCTTAAAAATAATAAACTCTTTATTTATATCCTCAACCCCTCTCATTTTGACTTGCTTGATAGTATCAAAGCTTTAGAATCTAAACGTGTTGAGGTAAGGATAGATTATACAAATGCAAGTTTTATCCAACGAATCGCCCAAGATGCGCAAAAACGTTTTGGACTTATTATTATCAATCAAGATATTTTTGCCTCACGTAAAAATCGTCGAGTGCTTTTTGAACTCTCAATCCCTGTGCTCAAAACAGGTTGGGAACACATAAGTGAGTGCAAAAAAAGTTTTGTTATGTTAAGCGAAAATATGGGCGATGCTGAAAATGTCGCTTCTGTTGTTTTTGATATTTCTAAGCAGCTAAATTTAGAGGTTGATGTATATGATTATGATACTGATGCGTCCTACCACAATGATATAGTGCAAAGCTATGAAGAGCTTTCACGTATTTTTGAACGTAAGATGAATATTATCCAAACAGATTCTAAGAATCCTATTTTATATTTGCGAGATAGTTTTGTACCTTATTTATGTTTTGTGCCATTTGAGCACAATATCGCAAAAACTAAGACTTTTTCTTTTATTTCCACAGATGTGTATAAAATTGTCTCAATGAATAATAAAAATCCTCAAATTTTTATCCCTCTTCCCAAAGAACTTAAATAAGGACACTTATGAGCGAAATATTGCATATTCAAACTGCTACTTCAAACTATCCTATCCATATAGGCATACTTCCGCATATAGAATATGCTCATAAGGTATTACTTGTCTCAAATCCTAAAGTCGCTGGATTACATCTTAAGTATGTTTTAGAGCGTATTAAAGCCCCTGAAGTCTATGTGTGTATTGTCCCAGATGGCGAACAATATAAGGATATGAAAAGCATAGAATATATTCTTGAATGTGCATTTACTCATAGGCTTGATAGAAAATCTTTAATGATAGCACTTGGCGGTGGTGTCATAGGTGATATGGTAGGTTTTGCAAGCGGTATTTATCAGCGAGGGATTGATTTTATACAAATACCTACGACTTTACTTGCACAAGTTGATGCTTCTGTGGGCGGAAAAACGGGCATTAACAATACCTTTGGAAAGAATCTTATTGGACTTTTTCATCAACCAAAAGCAGTGTATATCGACCCATTTATGCTTTCTACTCTTCCAAAACGCGAATTTGGAGCAGGAGTGGCTGAAATAATTAAAATGGCAGTATGTTTTGATGAAGCATTTTTCATATTACTTCAAGAGCAGATCCTAAGTATTAATGATAATGACTTTCTCACTCGTGCCATAGCCAAAAGTGTGGCGATTAAGGCACAAGTAGTCAATGCCGATGAAAAAGAGCAAGGCATTCGTGCAGCTCTTAATTATGGGCATACTTTCGGGCATATTATTGAGAATCTTACGCAATATTCGCAATTTTTACACGGCGAAGCAGTAAGTATAGGTATGTGTATGGCAAATGCACTCTCTTGTAAGCTTGGACTTTTAACAAAAGAGCAAAAAGATGCAATCAGTGCCCTTTTGGAGCGCTATGATTTGCCTACACACTTTTATATTCAAAACGCATTAGATTTTTATGAAAAATTTTCTTTAGATAAAAAAAGTGTTAATGCGAAAATTATGTTTGTATTGCCTTGTGGGATTGGTAATGTGAGTTTGCGCAATGATGTGCCAAAAGCTGATGTGCTTGATGTTTTATCATCTTTTAGTAAGGATAGTGGCAAGTGAAACACATTTATCTTATAGTTTTAGTAATACATTCAATGAGTTGCATACTTTTTGCTTCGCCTATTGTCAAAGATGACATGAAAATTTCTGATATACAAAAAGAACTCCAAACTCTTGAAAATAAGCTTGATGAAAGCCATAATGCCTGGCTAAAGCATTATATGAGTTTAGAAAACTATAATGAACTTACAAATGAGATGAACACACTTGAAAAAGAGATACAATCATACATACATACTGCACCCCCTCATTCGCTCACACAACGTTTTGAAACACTCAAGCGCCAGCAAGAACTCCTTAGAGATTATGCACAACACCCTTATGGAACACTTTTAGAAGTCAAACATATTGAGGAAGTGCCACAAATTACGAATCCTTTTTTGATTCTTACAGGTTATTCATTTATTAAGCAACTTAAAGAGCAGCAAAATATACTCAATACAAATAAAGAGAGTTTGCATTTTTTGCTTGATGTTATAAGGGAAAAATATGTGCTTTTAAATACACTTGCCGAAGAGGATAAGTCTGTTGAAGTTGCTAAGCAAATTGCTCGCACTCAAACTATGCTCGAAGAGCTAGAGAGCACACAAAAAATATTAGAAACTTCAATAGACATTTATAATCAAGAATCTGGCAGCGTAATCAATAAGCTTACTCATCAGATTAAAAGTCAATTTTTTAAAATTATTTATATTGGTGTAACAATTCTTATCACAATTCTTTTAGCTTTTTTGCTTAAACTTGCTTTGAGGAAGTATATTCTTGATACAGATAGAATCTACACTGCAAGTAAGGTAATTAACTATATTAATATCAGTATAATTGTTTTAATTTTGCTTTTTGCATATATGGAGAATGTTACTTATTTGGTTGCAGTTGTAGGGTTTGCTTCAGCTGGTTTAGCTATTGCTATGAAAGATTTGTTTATGAGTGTGCTTGGGTGGTTTGTGATTGTGCTAGGAGGAAGTGTGCATGTAGGTGATAGGGTGCGCGTGTGCAAAGATGGTAGTGTGTATGTGGGTGATGTGCTTGATATTTCTGTGCTTAGAATCACGCTTTTTGAAGATGTAACACTCACAAGCTATATGCACAATCGTAGAGCAGGGCGCATTATTTTTGTGCCTAATAATTATATTTTTACAATGATGTTTGCTAATTATACACACGCAGGATTAAAGACGGTGTGGGACGGCATAGACTTTAGTATCACTTTTGATAGCAATTATAAAAAAGCACTCAAAATTGCTACCGATATAGGCAAGAAATATGCTAAGGGTTATACTGAAATGGTGCGTCAGCAGGTGCATCGTATGCGTGATAAGTATTCTTTGCGCAATCCTAATCTTGAAGTGCGAAGCTATTGTATGATTGAGCCAAATGGGTTACGCATTTCATTGTGGTATCAAACAAATGCTTATGCCACGCTTTCATTGCGCAGCACTATTTCAGGGGAGATTATTGAGCGCATTCTCCAAGAAGATGATATACATATCGCTTATCCTACAAGTAAAGTGGTCGCTAATGGAGGTGATGGTATAGGAGGAAGCACACAAATGCACGAGCTAGATTCTAAGGTTATCTTAGGCGGAGGTGTGCAAGTGCAAAAATTAGATTCTTAAAAGGGATAAGAGTGAGTGAAGTAAAGAAAGTATATTTTAAAACATTTGGTTGTCGCACGAATCTTTTTGACACACAGGTAATGAAAAGTAATTTAAAACATTTTGAATGTGCAAGAAATGAAAATGAAGCCGATGTAGTGGTAGTTAATTCCTGCACGGTTACCAATGGTGCAGATAGTGGTGTGCGAGGCTATCTTAATAAAATGCGTGAGTTAAATAAAAAAGTGTATTTCACAGGTTGTGGCGTAGGCACAAGAGGTGAGGAGATATTCACACATAATCTTGTTCATAGTGTGTTTGCCCATAGTTTTAAAGAACGTATTGATGAATTTTTAACTACCAATCAGAGATTTTTTCATACAGAATCTGCCCCAGAGCATATTGATAGCACTATTGTTACACATTTTTCAGGCAAATCGCGAGCTTTTTTAAAAATTCAAGAAGGTTGTGATTTTGCGTGCAGTTATTGTATTATTCCTTTTGTGCGAGGCAAAGCGCGTTCTTACCCTCAAAAAAGCATTTTGGAGCAAATCCGCGCACTTGCTCAAAATGGCAAAACTGAAGTGGTTCTAACAGGGACAAATGTTGGGAGTTATGGCAAGGATTTGAAGGACTATAATCTTGCAAGACTTATTAAAGACATATATTCTTTAGGAGTATTAAAACGCTTGCGTGTAGGAAGTTTAGAACCTAGTCAAATTGATAGTGAGCTTAAAGAATCTCTTGAGTTGCCCTTTATGGAGAAACATTTACATATTGCTCTGCAGCATACAAGTAACACTATGCTGTCATTAATGAACCGATACAATCGTGTAGAGAGTGATTTGGAGCTTTTTATGTATTTTGCCAAAAAAGGATTCTGTTTGGGAAGTGATTTTATCGTAGGACACCCAGGAGAAAGTGAAGCAGTGTGGCAGGAGGCATTGGAGAATTTTAAATCTTTTCCTCTCACACATCTTCACCCATTTGTGTATTCTAAACGCGATGGCACACCTTCAAGCACAATTAAAGATGAGGTAAAGGGCAATATTGCTAAAGAGCGACTTCATACGCTTAAAGAGATTGTTGTGAATAATAATGAGGCTTTTCGTAAAGCACATAATATGCCCCTTGATGTTTTGTGTGAGAGTAGGAGAGAATCTGATACTGCTTTTATTTACACAGGATTAGACCAGTTTTTTAATCCTATGCAATTTGAAAGTAGCAATCCACACTTAGAAGGGCAGTGGGTAAAAATAAAAACATATAGTATTGAGAAGGAGAGAAATTATGGCGAAGTCTAAAAGCCTAATAATTGGCATCTTTGCTCTTGTGATAGCGCTCATTTTGGGCGTAGTGCTTGTAATAAAAGATAGCAGTGAGCTTGTAAGCGCAAAAGAAGCAGAGCGTCTATTTTTAAATGAGAAGGTTACAGATATTTCGTGCGATGATGAATATGTATATTTTGAAGCAAATGCAAAACATTATAAAGTATATGCTAATAGCCTCTCTCCTCGTATATGGAGCTGGAATTTTCCTGTGGTGGCAAAAAAGGCGCATTTTTTGAATGATACTTTGGGCGAAATTGGTATTATGATTCTTGTGCTTTTAGGCTTGGCAGTGTTGTTTCAAGTTATGCGTCTTATATTTTTCAAATCTGTTTCAATGCCTAGCGGAGCAAAAAAGTCAGAAGTTCCACGTGAGAGAGAATCTCCGCTTTTAGAATCTACATCACATTCTACTACTTATGTGCCTATGACAAGTGTAGTGCGCTTTAAAGATGTGGCAGGAATTAGTGAGGTTAAAGAGGAGTTATTAGAAATTATTGATTATCTTAAGAATCCTAAATATTATCAAGAATTAGGTATATCACTTCCTAAAGGTGTGCTTTTAGTGGGTCCTCCGGGTGTAGGAAAAACAATGATAGCTAAGGCTGTTGCTGGTGAGGCTGGTGTGCCGTTTTTTTATCAAAGTGGCTCAAGTTTTGTGCAAATTTATGTTGGTATGGGCGCAAAACGCGTAAGAGAGTTATTTATGAGAGCTAAAGCAAAATCACCCAGTATTATTTTTATTGACGAGATTGATGCAGTCGGCAAGGCACGAGGAAATGCGCGCAGTGATGAGAGAGAAGCAACCCTTAATCAGCTTTTAACCGAAATGGACGGCTTTGAAGATTCTAGTGGTGTTATTGTTATTGCTGCGACAAATAAAATTGAGGTGCTTGATGAAGCATTGTTGCGAAGTGGACGCTTTGATAGGCGCATTTATGTGGAGCTTCCTAATTTAAGTGAGAGAGAGCATATTTTGCAACTTTATTTGAGCGACAAAAAATACGATCTTGATATAAGCGAAATCGCTCGTCTTTGCGTAGGATTTAGCGGTGCAGCCCTTGCTTCACTTGTAAATGAAAGTGCTCTTAATGCTTTGCGGCGCAAATCAAAGCTCATACAAAAAGAGGATATTCTTGCTACTAAAGATAAGGTGCTTGTGGGCAAGAAAAAAGCATTAAGTTTGAGTGAAAATGAAAAAGAGATTCTTGCACTTTATCAATCAGCAAAGGCATTAAGTGCATATTGGCTTGAAGTGGATTTTGATAAGATTGGGCTTGTGAATGAAAGTTTTAGGCAGATTGATAAAGAGCTTACAAGCAAACAAGAACTTATGAGTAAAATCAAAGTCGCTTTAAGTGGTAATATTGCTGTGGAATGTATTTATCAGCAGACTTTTAGCAATGCTAAAGATGACATTTTAAGCGCAAAAGAGATTGCTACACAAATGTGTGAGCAATATGGTATGGGAGAGCGACTTTTAAGCGATAATAGTGATGTGGCTCATATTTTAGAACAAGCACAAACGCAAATGCGTGATTTTATTACTAATTCCAAAGCAGTGCTTTTGCAAGTATCTCGTGCTTTGCAAGAAAGGGAACGTTTGAGTAAAGATGAAATAAAAGAGATATATGAAAGCATACATAAATGAGAATCTCGCATCATCGGTGCTTGATTGTATCCTTAATTTTTATGTTGCTAATCCTTATGTGCTTATAGGTTGTGGCAATGGTGGTGTATGGCAAGATAGAGAGTTTCTTAGCACTCAAAGTGCAATTAATAGGGCATTAGAGATGATTTCTTCTTGTAAAAGGTTACAGAATCTTGTGCTTATTGCTCCTCTGACTTATTCTTTAGAAAATTTAGCATTTTTACACACACAGGGTGTCTTACTTGATATATATGTGGGGCAAAAAGATGAGAATGCGTTAGTAATTTTACAATCTTGCTCTGCTTTTGGAGTAGTGAGATTCTATAAGAATATTTCTTTTACTCATTGTATCAAATAAACGTATAGTCTCTAATTTAGAATCTAAGTGTGCATCATATCCTATTCTTTATTCTCGTCATTTAAACATATTTAAGTCTAATTAAGAAGTATGAGAGTGTAATTTGTCAAACATATATCGCGTAATGATAAGAATCTGCAATGGCATAAGAAAAAAGCTAACAAAAGGAATTAAGCTAGGGAGAAAGCTAAGAAGTGCGCAAATATAGTTTTGGAACTTTTGGGATTGTAGAGCATCAAATTGTGCTTTATCCATTATGTAACTTCCTACATCATAAAAGGTGCGTCTTTTAAAAAAGAAAAACCCAATTATCAAGGGTATGAATGTGCCACATATAGGGATAAAATATAGAGGAATACAAACTATAAGAAGTGCTATAAACATACACAAATCTTTAACAAAACTTAGAGTATCACCCCACATTGAACCAAAGGGATTAAGTTTGATAAAAGAAAAATCTTTATTATGCACATATCGCACGATTAAAGGTGTATAAAACAATGAAAAAAACAGGTTGCATAGCAAAGCAAGGAGAGCAACGCCCAAACCCAAGATAAGATATATACTCACACTATATATAAAGCTCACTGCTTGTGCCCAAAGAGCAGTGTTTGCATTGATGTCTTGAAGCCACTTAGGCGTAAGAGAGAGAATAAAATCATAAAAGTAAGAGCCACAAAAATAGAGCACACTACCTATAAGCAAAAGATTCAAGATTAAAGGCACCCAAATAAGATTTATAATCTTTAGGGTAAAAAAATCATTAAGACTATCTTTTAGAATCTTTAGCATTTTATTGCTTAATACCAAGTAGGGTCTCTATCATTCTATCAATAGTTGTAATCACTTTAGCATTTGCTGCATAACCACCTTGAAATTTAATAAGATTTACCATTTCCTCATCAAGACTTACTTGCGAAATAGCTAAATGTTCTTTTTTGACAGCAGAAAGCACAGCATCTTTTGTTTCTTTTGTGCGTTGGGTAGCTTCAGTTTGATTTGCTACGCGTCCAGCCAGGAACTGAAAATACTCAGGGATTCTCATTTGTTTTTTTTCATATTTATTAATATAGAAATCTACATCATCATATTGAAGCTGTTGCATCATATTCGCTACTTCAAAGTTTCCATTTACAGGGGTGAGCCAAGGGCGTATGAGTGTAGCATCTTTGACATATTCTTGATTAAGAGCGATATTATGCGCATCATCTCCATCAAGAAATTTATTTAAACCAAATGCGCCTGTAAAATTGCTGCCTTTATCTTGAATGGCTATATATAGTCCTTGAGAAGGATTCTTGGCGAGAATATTAAATTCTCTTGCGCCATTATCATAATATGCACGAAAATAATCATCAACATCATTGAGTGCGTTGTTATCTTTATTATCATCAGTATTTTCATTAATAGCTCTTACCACATCATTCATAGTAGTGATTCTATCAATATTAATTGTTTTACGCGCGATTTCTTCTCCCTGTGTGTTATATACTACAATATCAAAGCTTCCTTCTTTAATATTATAATTGCTATCTACCAAAGCATTTAAGCTCCATACATCAAGTTTATCGCTACGAATTTGTGTTGCTGCACTTTGAGAGTAAATAGCATTTGTAGCTTCAATAAATCCTTTTGCAAAAATATCAAGATGATTAATATAATCTTGAATTTTTCCTACTCGTGTGCCTTCAGCTCCTGAATTATAAAGACTAATAAGAGAACCAGCTTTGCCTTGAACGATTTTATCAGTAATTTCAACGGTTTTAAAATCATCACCTTGAAAATATACGCGATTAAGATTGAGATGATTATCATCTTTTTTGAGCACGAGTGGGTGGAACATCGCACCATCTACAATATTAAAACCAAAGCCAATATTTAATACATATTCGTCATCAAAATCTGCTAATTTAGGGTGAATAGACGCATTAGAATCAAGATGATTTTTAAAAACATTTGCCCCTATAAGTGTTTGAAGATTATATTCAAGCTCATCACGTCTATCACGCAATTCATTTGCTTGCTTAAGCTCTCGCTGGTCTTCCATTTCTTTGAGTTTGCCATTAATATGTGCGATTTCTTTTGCAATACGATTGACTTCATTGATTGTTACTTCAAGTTCTTCACTTACTTTTTGCTGCAAACGCACGAGTCTTGAACGCGTATCTTTAATATTAGTGCTAAGCACTTGAGTATTTTTAGCTAAAACTTGTTTTTGGGCAGGGTCAGTGGAATTTTTTGCTAAGTCTTTCCACGCATTGAAGTATTCTTCTAAATCATTATAGATTCCTACACCATCAACTTCAGGGAAAAAGGCTGATGCTTCACGCAAGGTTGTAAAATGTGTATCATAGTATTGAGCTTCTTCAGCGGCTTTACGATAACGATTGAACACAAATTCATCGTGGATTCTTTGTATAGTCTCAATACTTACACCTCTGCCGAGATTATAATCTTGGTAATAAAGTGGGCGTTCAGGGCGCACAAGCACACGTTGTCGGCTATAAAATTCATCACTTGCATTTGAAATGTTATTGCCTGTTACATCAACCATCAGTTGATGAGCTTGTAAGCCTGTATAGGAAGTGTTAAGTGAGGAAAGAATGCCGCCCATTAGTTGTCCTAAGCTTGAGTTTTAAGTAAATGGCTTTGAGGTCGGTGATGTTCATAGCCATTGTTTTCGTGAGGTATTACTCTTTGGATAAGCGAATTATAAAATTCTGATACAGCAAAGGCACTCCGCGCATAATGAGTATTAAGAATCTTGAGTTCTTCAAGGGTATTTCGCATATCATCAAGGAGCTGACTTGCTTTTTCATCAAGGATTTCTTTTAATGTTTTATGTGGATTTTTATCGCATAAGATAAGCATTTCTCGGTGAAGAAGAGACTTTTTAGTTTCAAATTCTTTCACAAGATCATCTTTTTGTTGGATTCTATCAAAAATCGCTTGATGATTAGCAATTTGTATATCAGCATTATCAAGTTTGGTAAGTTCTATGAGCGCCTTCAAATCGCTAATAGCACCATTAATATAAGTGTGTAGCATAGCCTATCCTAAGAAATCGCATTGACATTTAGAAAATATCAAACAAAATGTCAATGTAAAATTTTTATAGGTTAAGCAAATTTGATGCCATTTTTTCAGAAGTTTGTTGCAAATCTATTTTGTATTCTCCGTTTTTGATTTGCTCTTTAATTTGTTCAACTTTTGAGAGTTGGGTTTGCTCTTTTTCTTTTACTTCATTGTTTTCGTTTTGCTTTGCAAGCACATCTCTATTAAGCATATTTGCGACTTTAACGCTTGTATTTACACCATTTACCATAGACACTCCTTTAAAGTGGTTTATTGCTAACTAAATCGGATTAAACCAAATAATTTTAATAGATTTAGGACAATTTTACCCTTAATTTTATTATTTGACATATCCTTGCAATTCTTGCTTAAAATCTTTAAGTGTTGTCGTCTTAGAGTTACCTTGTGAATTAAAGAGCGGTTTATTTGCATCAACACGATATGTCCAAATCCCGAGCAAAAGCATAGCATATAAAAATACAACAAAGCTAAGCGTAGGAAATAGCCAATTTTTCAAACCTGTGCTCATAATCTAAAACTCCTTAATGTAAAGATTCTATATGTCTCTTAGTGAATGCAAAAATAATACCAAGTTTAAAGATAAAACGGCATTTTAACATTTTTATTAAAATTTTTATATTACAATCGTGTAATTTTAGCATTTAAGATTTTGGCAGGTAAGTAGGGCATCTGATGAAAAAAGTATTTATGTTGATAAGTGTGTGTAGTTTTTGTTTTGGTGCAGTTGCCCATAATCAGACTTGGGAAACAGGATACACACTTTTTGCATTTTTTCAAAAATATAATATTCCCACAAGCGTATATTATAATTTACCTCCTAAAGATAAAGAGCTTACATCAGAAGTATATGCAGGTGTTACTTATTACACACTCTTAGGAGATGATGGCGAGTTGATTCAGGCTCTTATCCCTATAGGTGATGGTATGCAGATTCATATATTCAAGCGTGATGGTGCGTATATGTTAGATTTTACACCTATGATTTATTTTGAGCAGGAGCAGACTATTAGTCTTTCTATTCAAAAATCGCCTTATCAAGATTTGCTTGAGATGACTCGCGATAATGGGCTAGTAGGCGAATTTCTAAATGCTTATAAAAACAGCATAAATTTTCATAGTATTTTAAAAAATGATAGATTAGCTGTGATTTATGACCGAAAGTATCGTTTGGGAAAACCTCTTAAAAATGCAAGTATTAAAGCAGCTGTGGTAGAGATAAATAAAAAACCTCACTATCTTTTTAGATTCAATAATGGACGCTATTATAACAAAGAGGGCAAAGAGATTCAGGGTTTCTTGCTTCAAACTCCCGTAGCAGGAGCAAGGATAAGTTCTAAATTTTCACTTGGGCGCAGACACCCTATACTTGGCACAATTCGCCCACATTATGCAGTGGATTATGCAGCACCAAAAGGCACCCCTATCGTTGCAGCTGCTGATGGTGTGGTTATTTTTGCAGGTAAAAAAGGTGGATATGGGAATCTTATTGAGATTCGGCACGAAAATAATCTCAAAACACTTTATGCTCATATGAGTTCATTTGTTACAGGTATGAAATCGGGCAAAAGAGTGAAAAGAGGGCAAATGATTGGGCGTGTAGGTTCTACTGGATTAAGCACAGGACCGCATTTACATTTTGGACTTTACCGCAACAATGTGCCCATTAATCCTCTCTCTAATGTGAAAGCTGTGAGCAAGGAGTTAAAAGATAAGGAGAAACAAGATTTTGATTCTCTTAAGGAACATTTTATGCCCTATCTCCAAGAGGCTTTAAATAATAATACAAATACTATTACTCCAAATGAGAATCTTAATTTGCCCGACACGCTCTCAAGCGTGAATAATCCTCATAAGTTTATTTATGAAGCCTAAAGCTATTACACCTTGTTCGCACATTAGTGATGTGAGTTTTTGTGAATGTGTAGATTCACCTTATGTAAAACCAAGACGTATGCTTTATAGCGAAAATGGATTAAAACGTTCGTGGGATTTTATCCAAAGTTTGGATTCTGTGGCGATTGTGCTTTATCATAGGCAAGAGGATAGTTTGCTTTTTGTAAAACAATTTCGTCCTCCAGTATTTGTGCGTGCGCTTAATAAAGAAGAACATTTAACACAATCTCATTTGGATTCACATATATCACAAGGTATAGGTTATACTTATGAGTTATGTGCTGGGCTAACGGATAAGGCGGGTAAAAGTTTAGAACAAATTGCACAAGAAGAAGTGCAAGAGGAATGTGGTTATAAAGTGAATTCTTTGCGTAAAATTGCTACATTTGCCACTGCAGTAGGGCATAGTGGCGCAACACAGACACTTTTTTATGCAGCTATAAGTGAAAAAGATAGGGTGAATGCGGGAGGTGGCGTTGATGGCGAAGTTATAGAATCTGTATTGGTTAAAGTGAGTGAGTTAGAAACATTCCTGTATGATGAAAGTAGGGTGAAAACGCCCGGATTAGGTTTTGGTGTGCTATGGTTTTTATATCATTATGAGAAATTAAAAGATGAAAATATGATTTAAGGGAAAGAGAATGCGAATATTAGCAGGATTAATTTGTGCAATTATGCTTCAAGCCATTGATACTCTGCCAAAGGGCGTGGAAATTGATGAGGTAAATGCAAATGTTCTATCTTTTCGTGCAGACCATTTAAAAGTTGGGCAAAGTGGTATCGTGCTCACGCAGAATCAAGGTTATAATATTATTATTGCTAGTGCTGTCATTAAAAGTATTAAAAATGGCACAGCTTATGCGAGTTATACACCTTTTGATAGTATTTCGCAAAAATATCTTCCTACACCTCAATCTTCTCCAGCACAAGGAGATAAAATTATTTTTGGAAGTTTTTATAATAAATCAATCGCCATTGCCCCAGACCAAGAAAGTTATAATAAGATTCTCTCTCTTGCACCCAATACGAGTTTTGCCCATATTGATTTATTAGCTGCATTTTTGGCAAAAGATGGCATTAATGATCCAAAACCCAAGCATTTAAATGAATTTTGTAATGTGTATAGCATAGGATTATTGTATATTCTTGCTTCCAATGGTGTCAATGTGCTTGATTGCCAAAGTTTTAGTATCCTTGAAGTGCTGCCTTTTGATAAGCCATATATTCAAAATACACAAGCACCATTTTTTTCGCGTATTGTGAATATAGATACAGGTTCTCTTGCAAACAAATTGCGTTCAAAGAAATCGCGCCAATACTTTCCTTACTATGATAATTTATTGCGCGCAAGTCTTAAATCATTTGAGAATCTAAAACATAAGGAGTAAATATGTTAAATACGTCTCATATTCAAACCCTAAAGCGCATCGTAGGGGAAAAGAATTGTTATGATGATAAGGCGCATTTAGTAGCATATTGCTATGATGCCACACGGGAGCGTTATGAGCCTGAAGCAGTAGTTTTCCCACGTAATGAACAAGATGTAAGCTCCATTTTAGCCTATTGTAATGAGCATAAAATACCTGTTATTCCACGTGGTGCAGGAAGCGGATTTACAGGTGGAGCGTTGCCTGTAAATGGAGGGATTATTCTTGCACTAGAGCGATATTTTAATAAGATTCTAGAAATTGATGAAAAAAACCTTATCGCACGTGTGCAACCCGGTGTAGTCAATAAAATTTTTCAAGAAGCGGTGGAGGCAAAAGGTTTATTCTATCCACCAGATCCTGCAAGCCAAGAATACAGCACACTTGGTGGGAATGTCAGCGAAAATGCAGGTGGTATGCGTGCAGCAAAGTATGGCATTACGAAAGATTATGTTATGGCATTGCGTGCAGTGCTTCCAAATGGCGATATAATCCGTGCAGGAAAAAAAACAATTAAAGATGTCGCAGGATTTAATGTTGCTGGTATTTTGATAGCGAGTGAAGGCTCACTTGCTGTGATTACTGAAATTACTCTTAAACTTATTGCGAAGCCTAAATTTGTGCGTTCGGCTATGGGTGTTTTTGCCGATATAGAATCTGCAATGAATGCTGTGTATAAAACAATGGCAAGTGGCATCACTCCTGTGGCAATGGAGTTTTTAGATAATTTGAGCATTCGTGCGGTAGAGGAGCGATTTTCAAAGGGACTGCCCATAGATGCTGGAGCGATACTTATTACTCAAGTTGATGGTGATTTGGAGCAGCAACTTGATTTTCAGCTTGAGGTTTTATCAGCAAGATTCAAAGAAAATGGTTGCATTGATTTTAAGATTGCTCAAGATGACATTCAAGCCCAAGATTTGTGGTTTGCAAGACGAAATGTAAGCCAAAGTATTACAATTTATGGCAAGAAAAAGCTCAACGAAGATATCACCGTTCCTCGCTCAGCATTACCCGAGCTTTTGTCTCGTATAGGAGAGTTAAGTAAAAAATATGAATTTAAGATTCCCTGCTTTGGGCATACAGGAGATGGCAATGTGCATGTAAATGTTATGGTGCCTGACCCAAATGATAAGCAATCTCTCAAAAAAGGATATGAGTGTATTGAGGAGATTTTTAAAATTGCTATTGAACTTGAAGGGACATTAAGCGGTGAGCACGGCATAGGTTTATCAAAAGCACCTTTTATGCACTTAGCTTTTAGTGAGGCAGAGATGAATTTATTTGCTCATATCAAAAAAGCCTTTGACCCAAATAATATTCTCAATCCGGGTAAAATGGGACTTAAGATGGAGAATGTATAGAATCTGATTGATAAATTAAAGTTGATTGGGTAGATTCAAAAAAGGCTTTGGGAAAAAGGTATTGTCCTTTAAAGGCAGAAAAATCTATATCATTATAGGGTAAATTGAGTGCAATATGAGGAGAGAGAATAGATTCTAAAAGTGTGGTGAATACAATGATGAGGTGCGCTTAAAATAAAAGGCTTTCCAAGCCATAATTGTGCTTCAAGCGCAATTTTTCACGCGTTTGAGTAGAAAAATCAAAACGTTTAATCGCAATTTGTTTTGCGTGGAAGAGAAATTTGTCAAGTGAGCTAAGTATAACTTGATTGGTTTTTGTCGGATTGTCATCAGGCGTGGCGTGAAGAATGATAATAGGATGTGTAGAAACTATCAAGCCGATATGTGTATAGTGGTGATTGCTTAATACTTGTATGACTACACTTTCTATACCTCTGCCTTCTCGAAAAATAATATCGCCTATTTCAAGGGGAGGAAGTGTATTAAAATATGAGTTTTAAATGTATGGGTTGCGAAGCTTGATAATGTATTAAAAGGATATAAAGAATATAAAAGCTTTACAGCTACAAGAACTGCAAAGCTAAGAGTAGGATAAATGAATTTAGAGAATAACTTTCCACTCATTATCAACTTTAATAAGCTCTATCGTATCAGTATCTACACTTCCATTTTTAAAACGCACAAACACTTTAATAATTGCTCTTTGCTCTTCAATACATTCGGGGATAGCTTTAACTTCATCTAATCCACCGAATGCTTCTGCTTTGCTTTCTGCTTTTGCCGCAGCAGTCTTAAACTTACCTTTAACTATTTCTTTTGTTGCATCAGTTTCCATTTGGGGTAAATGAATATATTTAATCAACCTATCACCATTGCCCTTATAAGCATCTTTAGTAAAAGCTATTGCCACATCTTTGGGTGAATTTGCTCCACAAGCAACAAACAAAAGAGCAATCGTTCCTAATCCCAAAGTAAAAACCAACTTTAACATTTTCATCTTTAATATTCCTGAGTGCAAATTAAATGTGTATATTAATAAATTTTAATTTAAAAACAAATCAAGAGGATTGTATTTGGGGAGATTTATATGCTAAAAAGCCAATAACATTCAGTATTACACTTAAAAATAAAAGTGCGATAAGCGAATATGTAAAGTTTTGGTATAAGTCATAGAATCTGCCAATAAGCACAGGACCAAGTGAAGCAAGAAGATAGCCTATACCTTGTGCCATAGCAGAAAGTTTTGTGGCAATTTGCACATTCGCACTTTTATTTGAAATAAAAAGTAAGGCAATGCCAAATACTCCTCCTACAGGGATTCCTATAAGTATTGAAACAAGCACAATTACCCATAAATTATGTGTATAAAGCAAAAGAGAAAAGCTAAGTATATACAGCCCACAAATCGCACCTATAAATATTCCTTTTTGTTTATGTGTGAGTGAGCCAAGCATAAGCGGTGCTAAAAAAGAGGCGGGAATCACAATCATTTGGGCAAGTATCATTATATTTGAGGCAAAAGTTTGACTATAGCCAAAAGAAATGATAAAGCTAGGATACCAAGTAAAAAAACTATAAGCAATTGTGCTTGTAAATCCCATAAAAAGCGAGATATTCCACGCACTCAAGTTTGTCCAAAGTGTGCCTTTGAGATGAATCTTAACTTTTTTGCGTGAGATTCTATGATTTTTAATTTGAGGGAGATAGCTAAGAATTGCCATTATTGCCAAAATTATCCAACAGCCCATCGCTATAGGCACAGACATAAGATGAATAAGTGGCAAAATCGCTGCAATGCCAAGTGTGGCAGAGATATTAATCACAAGGCTATAAATACCCATTATTTTAGGCACATCGCGTGGAAATTTTGCTTTAACAAAGCTAGGAAGAAGCACATTTGCTACTGCAATACCGCTTCCCATAATTGCAGTGCCAATAAAAAGCTCTATACTTCCACCGATACAGCGAATAATCTCACCAATACTGATACATAAAAGCCCAAAAAGCATTGCCCTTGTAGGTTGAAAAATTGCTACTATAAAAGAGACAATGCCAAATGCAAAAAGCGGTAAAGAAGTGAGTAATCCTGCTTGAGCGGCACTTAAATGATAATAATCTTTAATTAAATCTACCACAGGTCCCACAGAAGTAATAGGTGCGCGGAGGTTAAGGCTGATAAGCAAAATAGGTAAAAGATTAATAAGAAAGATTTTTTTGTGCAATGTCATTTAATTTCCTTATAAAGCTTTCTTTGTGTATTGTATAAAATGAGTATAAATCTTTAAAAAATTATCTTAAGCTTATAAATTTATATTATTAAGTAATTATTAAGTAAATTTTGGTATTTATATTGTCTTTGAATTATTATGGAAGGGGCATTTATGAAGGTAATGAAAGGGGCTCAAATGCTTATTCAAGCTTTACATCTTGAAGGTGTAAAGGTTGTTTTTGGCTATCCGGGCGGTGCAGTATTACATATTTATGATGAGATTTATAAACAAAACTATTTTTCACATATTCTCGCACGACACGAACAAGGAGCAGTGTGTGCAGCCGATGGTTATGCGCGTAGTAGCGGAGAAGTTGGTGTAGCAATCATCACTTCAGGTCCGGGATTTACAAATGCAATTACAGGCATTGCTACGGCTTATACAGATTCTATACCTCTTGTGGTCATTAGTGGGCAAGTGCCCATTACGCAAATTGGCACTGACGCATTTCAAGAAATTGATGCAGTAGGTATTTCTCGTCCTTGCACAAAGCATAATTTTTTGGTGCGTAATATTAGTGAATTGCCTAGAATCCTTAAAGAAGCTTTTTATATTGCGCGTAGTGGGAGGCAAGGACCCGTGCTTGTAGATATTCCAAAGGATATTACAGGCACTTTGGGTGAATTTGCCTACCCAGAATCTATTTCACTTCAAAGTTATAAGCCTACAATAAAAGGCAATTCGCGTCAAATTAAAAAACTTTGTGAAGCAATTATGAGTGCGCAAAAGCCTTTATTTTATATTGGCGGTGGAGCGATACTTTCAAATGCGAGTGAGATTATTCGTGAAATTGTGCATTGCACAGGGATTCCGTGTGCAGAAACACTCCTTGCACGTGGAGTACTAAGATATGATGATGAGAATCTACTTGGAATGCTTGGAATGCACGGGAGCTATGCTGCAAATATGGCAGTAAGTGAATGTGATTTATTAGTATGTCTTGGTGCGCGCTTTGATGATAGGGTAACAGGTAAGTTAAGTGAATTTGCAAAAAATGCAAAAATTGCACATATTGATATTGATCCTAGCTCTATTGGTAAAATTATAGCTGTAGATTACCCTATTGTCGGTGATTTAAAGCATATTGTATCAGATATGATGATTGAGCTAAGTGGATATGATACACAAAAAATTATGAGATGGAGAGAACATTTGCGTTCTTATGCACTCACACATCCTATGAGTTTTGAAGATAGTGTAGATTCTATTAAGCCTCAATGGGTGATTCAAAGACTTGGCGAACATTTAGGAGATAATGCAATCATTACTACTGATGTAGGACAGCATCAAATGTGGGCTGCGCAGTTTTATCCTTTTAGCTTTCCGCGTCAATTTTTAAGCAGTGGAGGGCTTGGCACAATGGGTTATGGATTGCCTGCAGCACTTGGGGCGAAACTTGCGTGTCCTCATAAAACCATTATTAATATTACAGGTGATGGCTCAATTTTAATGAATATTCAAGAGTTAATGACTTGTGTTGTGTATGGTATTCCTTTTGTTAATGTTATTTTAAATAATAATTATTTAGGAATGGTGCGGCAATGGCAAAGCTTTTTTTATGAACATCGTTTCTCGCATACAGATTTGAGTTTGCAACCCGATTTTATTAAACTTATAGAATCTTTTGGCGGTGTGGGCTTTAGAGTAGAGAAAAAATGTGAATTTGATGAGGCGTTTAAAAAGGCATTAGATGCTAAAAAAGTGGCATTTATTGAAGTAATGATAGATAGATACGAAGATGTTTTGCCGATGGTGCCAAGTGGTGGAGCAATCTATGAGATGATTCTCTCAAGTGGAGAAAAAGCCTTAAGAGAGGGGAAGTGATATGGAAGCAAAAAATACAGAGCTCAAAAAAAGCATTTGTATAAATGTTATCAATGAGCATAGCGTTTTAGCGAGGATTTCAGGACTTTTTTCTGCACGTGGATATAATATAGAATCTCTCACTACTGCCCCCATTCCTAATAGCAACCTCTCGCGCATTACGATTGTAACACAAGGTTCTGAAGTTGTCATTGAACAGATTATTAAGCAGCTTCATAAGCTTATCCCCGTAGTGAGCGTTATCTCAAGTGATGATTTGCTTGAAAAAGAAGCAGTATTGGTAAAGATTCCATTAAATGAGTCTTTAGCGGATATAGAGGCACTATGTAAGGCTTATAATGGCAAGATTGCAAATGCTAATGAAAAATATATTATTGTAATTGCTACTGATAAACCTTCAGCGATTAATCAATTTATTGCAGCTGTTAGAATCTTTAATCCAAAAGAGATTATAAGAAGCGGTGTAATTGCTATGGAAAGATAAGGAGAAAGAAATGTCTATACGATTAGGTGTAAATATTGACCACATTGCAACTTTGCGCGAAGCAAGAGCTATTTATGAGCCTGACCCACTTGAGGCAGTGTTTATTGCAAAAAATGCAGGTGCGCATCAAATCACATTTCATTTACGTGAAGACAGACGACATATCCACGATAGTGATGTGAAACGCATTATTCAATCAAGTCCTTTGCCTATTAACATAGAATGTGCGCTTGATGAAAAAATTATTGATTATCTTTGTGGTTTAAAACCACAACGTATTACACTTGTGCCTGAAAAGCGAGAGGAAATTACCACAGAGGGTGGTTTAGATATAGAATCTCGTTATGATAGTATTCGTGATACGCTTAAAGCCTTTGAATCCTGTGGCATTGTGAGTGCGCTTTTTATTGATCCTAAAAAGGAATCTATTTTTCTTGCGCGTGAGCTTGGAGCGCAGGCAGTAGAGCTTCATACAGGCAGATACGCAAATTTAATGCTTATGGCATATAGTAATCTCTCTCGTACACATCGTGCTTTAGAAGAATTTGCATTTCCTACACAAGAAATAAATGAGGAGATTTCTCGCACACTTGATGATATTGCACAATGTGCTAAACTTGCCACTTCAACCATTGATACTCGCCCTCTTGAATGTTTTGCAGGACACGGATTAAATTATCAAAATGTAGGCGCAATAGCGCAGATTCCACAAATTAGTGAGTTGAATATTGGGCATAGTATCATTGCTCGTTCTGTATTTGTAGGCTTAGAGCGTGCGATTATCCAAATGAGAGAGGCAATGTGCCAAAAGTAGCTATTAGCGTAGGCGATGTAAATGGCATAGGGCTTGAAATTGCATTAAAGGCGCATCATCATATTGCACAATGGTGTGAGCCACTTTATTGTGTGCATAGGGAAGTTTTAGAATCTGCAAGCACACTTTTGGATTATCCTACGCCACAAGATATGCAATGTGTGGCTGATTTTGAATGCCTTGTTGATAATTTGATTAAACCAAGTTGTATAAGTGCCTCTAGTGGAAAATACAGCTATGAGAGTTTTTTACAAGGAGTAAGCCTTGTCCAAAGTAAGCAATGTGTAGCTTTAGTAACCCTACCTATTCATAAGAAAGCTTGGCAAGAGGCAGACATAAGTTTTGTAGGGCACACTCACGCACTTTCATCAATATTTAATATGGATTCTATAATGATGCTTGGTTGTCCTTCTCTCTTTGTCGCTCTTTTTACAGATCATATTGCCCTCTCACAAGTAAGTGCGTGTGTTACACAAGAGCGAGTGAGGGATTTTTTATTGCGCTTTGCTCAAGGAGTGAATCTTAATGAGCCTTGTTGTGTATTAGGGCTTAATCCACATTGTGGAGATGAGGGTATTATGGGAGTAGAGGATATGCAGATAAATGCAGCAGTGAGTGAGGCAAATATGCAGCTTGGATATGAAATTTTCTTTGGAGCATATCCACCTGATAGTGCATTTTCGCCATCAAATAGAGAGAGATTTAGGTATTTTGTGAGTATGTATCACGATGTAGGTTTAGCTCCTTTAAAGGCATTATACTTTGAGCAAAGTATTAATGTTAGCCTTAATCTCCCAATACTTCGCACTTCAGTAGATCACGGCGTAGCGTATGATAAAGCATATAAAAAAGGAAGTAATATCAGTGTGCAAAGTTATCTCAATGCAGTAAAATATGCTATAAATAATGTTTGAAGCCAAAATGCAATTTAAGGATAGAATCTTTATAATAGTTTTGTTTTATTTTATTTATGAATATAAGGAAATCTATGTGGAAAAAATTTTTTTTGCAATTTGCATTGGTATATTTTATCTTTGCCCCCCCCCCCGTTTATACGCGAGAGAATCAATTTGAACAATTTGGCGATACCTTTCGGCTTTTACCTTTATATGTGATGGTTGTATCTTTGGCAATGGAAGACTATGAGGGTATGGGGCAGCTTGCGCTTGGCACTTTAAGCACACAGCTTGTTACAGAGGGTATCAAATGGGGTTTTGATACCGCTCATAAAAATGGCAATAGTGTAGCCTTTGCCAAAAGACCTTGTTGTGAGGATTGGAAAGGTATGCCAAGCGGACATTCATCAGCGGCTTTTAGCGCGGCGGGATATGTGTATTATCGCTATGGGTGGAAACCTGCTATTCCTGTGGGCATCTTAGCAGTGCTTACTGCTGCTTCAAGAGTTGAGGCAAAGAAGCATTCATTCTTGCAAGTGAGTGCTGGAGCGCTTATTGCGTGGGGATTTTCGTATGTTTTTACAAATAAATATATGCCCAAAAATACGATGATTATGCCAAGTGTTGATACAGATATGCAAGGCAATCCCTCTTTAAGTCTTAATGTGCGATATAGCTTTTAGATATGAGTTTTGGCTATAATTACCCATTAATTTATTCAACAAAGGATTTTTATGGCGCAATATGATATTAGAAAGCAATATCTTGATTTTTTTGCCTCTAAATCTCACAAGGTTTATGATTCTATGCCACTTGTGCCAGATGATGCGAGTTTGCTTTTTACAAATGCAGGTATGGTGCAGTTTAAAGATATTTTTACAGGCAAGATTCCAATTCCTGCTCCGCCACGAGCTACAAGCTCACAGCTGTGTATCCGAGCAGGTGGGAAACATAATGACTTAGAAAATGTCGGCTATACTGCGCGTCATCATACACTTTTTGAAATGTTGGGTAATTTTAGTTTTGGTGATTATTTTAAAAAAGAAGCAATCGCTTATGCGTGGGAGTTTGTAACGCAAGTTTTGGGCTTTAGTAAAGATGTGTTATATGTAACAATCCACGAGAGCGATGATGAAGCTTACGAGCTGTGGTGCGAACACATTGAGCCAAGTCGCATTAAAAGAATGGGCGATAAGGATAATTTTTGGCAAATGGGTGATAGCGGACCTTGCGGACCTTGTAGTGAAATTTATGTGGATCAAGGCGAGAAATATTTTCAGAGTGATGAGGATTATTTTGGCGGCGAGGGAGATAGATTCTTAGAAATATGGAATCTTGTGTTTATGCAGTTTGAGCAAAAAGGTGGTGTGAGAACACTTTTGCCAAAGCCTAGTATTGATACAGGAATGGGGCTAGAACGCGTGATAGCACTTAAAGAGGGCAAGATAAATAATTTTGATACAAGCCTTTTTGCACCTTTAATGCAATGTCTTCAAAAACTTACAAATAAAACATATTTTGGTGATGATGAAATTTTTGATAGACTTGATTTGCAAGAAGCAGAGATGATTAAAATTAAGAATATTCAAGCCTCCTTTCGTGTAATTGCAGACCACGCTAGAAGCGTAGCATTTTTGCTTGCTCAAGGCGTGAATTTTGACAAAGAAGGACGCGGCTATGTGTTGCGCAGAATCTTGCGCCGAGCAGTGCGACACGGCTATTTATTGGGACTAAAAAAGCCATTTTTGTGGCAAGTTGTAGAAGTGGTATGCGAATCTATGGGCGTGCATTATAGCTATTTGCAAGAGCGCAAGAGAGCGATTAAAGAGCAATGTAAAAATGAAGAGGAGAGATTTTTTGAAACCATAGAATCAGGAATGACACTCTTTAGCACAGAACTAGAGAAACTCCAAAGTGCAGTTCAAACGCAAAAACAAGAGATTCTCTTTAGCGGAGAGGTAGCATTTAAGCTTTATGATACCTATGGTTTTCCACTTGATTTAACCCAAGATATGTTGCGAGAAAGGCATATACAAGTAGATATGCAAGCTTTTGAGCAATGTATGAATGAGCAAAAAAGTCGCTCTAAAGCGAGTTGGAAAGGGAGTGGTGATGCTTTGAAAGAGGGTGATTTTAATGCCCTTTTGAGTAAATTTGGGGAAAATAAATTTGTGGGCTATGAAAGCAATAAAGAAACTTGCAAGATTAAAGCCTTGCTTGATTCTCAATTTAAAATGGTGGATACTCTAAGCCCTAGCTCTCAAGGTTGGGTAATGCTTGATAAAACACCTTTTTATCCTGAATCTGGCGGTCCTGTGGGCGATAAGGGCGCATTATATTCTACAAATAGGATTTTGCAATCTGCACAAGCACAGAAGTTTGCACAAGTGCTTGATACGCAGAAATTTTTTGGATTAAATCTCTCTCAAATAGAAGCTTTAAGTGCTTTAAAAGTAGGGCAAGAAGTCTTTGCAGAGGTAGATTCTATACGATTTGAAATCGCCAAACATCACTCGGCTACGCACTTGCTGCATTTGGCATTGCGCACGATTTTGGGCTCACATATCGCTCAAGCAGGAAGTCTTGTGCAGCCGCATCGTTTGCGCTTTGATTTCTCTCACCCAAAGGCTTTGACAAATGAGGAGATTACACACATTGAAAATCTTGTCAATGAGCAGATTTTACAATCAAATGCGCAATTATGCGAGAATATGGATATGCAACAGGCAAAAGCAAAAGGTGCAATGGCACTTTTTGGTGAAAAATATGGAGAGAGGGTGCGCGTAGTGAGCTTTGGAGACTCTATTGAGTTATGCGGTGGGATTCACGTGAATAACACTGCTGAAATCGGCAGTTTTTATATTGTAAAAGAATCTGGTGTAAGTAGTGGTGTGCGCCGCATTGAAGCAGTGTGTGGGAATGCGGCATATCATTATGGCAAGAATGCTTTGCTTGAACTAAGTAGGGCAAGAGAATCTTTAAAAGCACAAGATGTTTTGCAGGGTATTGAAAAAATAAAAATGCAGTTAAATGAGGCAAAAGAGAAAGCAAACAAAGCAAAACAAAGTGTAAAAAGCCTCGATTATGAGGAGATAAATGGTGTGAGGCTGATTGTGCTCAAACTTGATTCTGTAAGTGCAAATGAGGCAAAAGAAATTATTGATAGAAGCAAAAACGAAAATGAAAGTGTAGCCATTTTGCTTCTTAGTGAATCTAATAATAAAATAAGCATTGTAGCAGGGGTAAAAAATGCACCTCTTAAAGCAGGAGCTTGGGTAAAACAAGTCGCGCAAGAATTAGGAGGCAATGGCGGGGGCAGAGATGACTTTGCCACTGCTGGAGGTAAAGATATAGACAAAATCTCACAGGCTTTAAATCTTGCAAAAGACATTGCTACAAAGGCTTTGCAGTAAGGAATATTATGCTAAGGAATGCGCTCAATTATTAGGAAAATTCTAAAGATTAGGAGTAAATGACATTGGCAGATTCTCATATCATTTGCCATAATAAAACGCGTATTTTTCCTTTGATGGGCTAAACCCACTTTTTGCAAAGGGATTTACTTAGTTCTTATCTGCTATTTTCTTATACCACTTGGGCGGATTCTCTTCTAAAGGTGTTCCCTCAAACATATACTTCACATTGCAATCGCTTCTCACCTGCCATTTATCAAGATTTTGATTGAAGTTTTCTGCCCCATAAAACATCATAGACATACTTTTTACATTAGAGACATTCCAGCCGCTTATGTCGATATTAAAATTTTTTGCATTACGAAACATACCGCTCATATCCGTAACATTGCTTACATCCCAAGTCTCTATCCCGCTAAAGTCTTTTATGCTTGCTGCGACACTTGGAACATAAGTGTCATCAAAAAGCTGAAACATACTTGTCATCAAGCTCACATCTATATCGCTAAAAGCGACCTTTTTATCTTTGAGGAGATACCAAATATCTCTGTCTATCTTTGGCTGATACTTGCCATTGCATTTTTTGCTATCCATAGCGGCTACAAACCACTTTGGTGGATTTTCATCTAAAGCAGAATCTAGAAAAATCTTACCCACTTGATACAACCTATAATGATTCCAATTCACTTTAGGCAGCTTCCAAGTATTAAGATTTTGATTGAAAGATTTTGCCCCATAAAACATATATTCTATATTATCCACATTTGAGACATTCCATTTATCAAGGGGTTGATTAAAGCTAGTGGCGTAAGCAAACATTTCGCTCATATTCGTAACACTTGAAGTATTCCATTTGTTTAAGGGCTGATTAAAATTCTCTGCATCCATAAACATTTGGCACATATTTTTTACCTTTGAGACATTCCAAGATTCTATATTTTCATTGAAATGCTTTGCACCGCAAAAACATCTTCTCGTTGTAGTAACGTGGCTTACATCCCAAGTTTCTATCCCACTAAAATCCTTTCTCCTGCTGTTTTCAAATAAATTTGTAAAGTCTTTTACGCAAGTTACATCAATATCACCTAAGTAAATCTTTTTATCTTTTACGAGTTTTTTAAGCTCTGCCTTATTTTGTGGCTGATGAGTTACACCCTTAGATTTTGTAACAGGCATAAAGAGTGAATCAAATGCCTTTGCCTTGTCTTTTGCTTTGTGAAACTTTTTTAAAACTTGCAAAAGCTTATATTCCTCGCTGTCTTTGACACTGCGTCCTGCATACACTGCTCTATCGTCCCAATACTCCTGCTCTAAATCGCTGACATAAGCTTCTAGCTCGCTGATTTTTTCTTTATCTATCACCGCACCTTTTTCAATAAGTGCAAGGGCTTTTGCTTTTAAAGATTCTAATTCCTCTTTTGGTGCGTCCAGACAGCTAGAAAGCACATCATATAATTCTTTATTGCGTTTTTCTTGAGGTGTAAGTTCTTTACTCTCCTTTTTATTTTCCATTATTCTTTCCTCCTATGACAAATCCTTTGTGTCCGCGCATTATATCGTTTTTTTTTTTTTTGTAAATGCAAGATTGTATATTCAATCATAATAAATTGTATTAACTCAAAGTGTTAAATTCACCATATTATTGTGTATTCTTTCCCTTTAAACTTATAGATACCCATAAACTTTGTGATAAATAATGTTATAATTTTGCATTTCGTAGAGTTAAAGGAGGCTTTATGCTTGGTTTTGCATTGGTTGTATTAGTTTTATGTGTAGCGGTGTTATTTGTAGGGATAAAAATTATTCCACAAACAGATATTGCGATTGTGGAGCGATTAGGGAGATTCCATAGAGTGCTTGATGGAGGCTTTCATTTTATTATTCCTGTGATTGATAGAGTGAGTGCAGTAGTGAGTGCAAGGGAGCAAATCATAGATATTGGGCGACAGCAAGTGATTACCAAAGATAATGTGAATATCAATATTGATGGAATCGTGTTTTTAAAGGTATTTGATGCAAAATCTGCCGTATATAGCGTAAATGATTATAAAAATGCGATTGCAAATCTTGCCACCACAACACTTAGGGGTGAAATAGGGCGCATTAATCTTGATGATTCTCTCTCATCTCGTGATAGATTAAATGCTGCTTTGCAGGTTGCATTAGGCGATGCAGCGAATAATTGGGGTGTGAAAATTATGCGTGTTGAGATTAGTGAAATATCTGTGCCAAGAGATATTGAGGCGGCTATGAATCTACAAATGAAAGCAGAGAGGGAAAAAAGAGCCATTGAGCTTAAAGCTCAAGCAGAAAAAGAAGCGCTTATTCGCAATGCTGAAGCCTTAAAACAAGAAAAAGTGCTTCAAGCTGAAGCGATTGAGAGAATGGCAGATGCGAAAAAATATGAGCAAATTGCATTGGCACAAGGACAAAGCGATGCGATGGAACTTATTGCCGCTCAAATGGCAAAAAATGCACAAGCTGCGGAGTTTTTGCTTACAAAAGAGCGTATAAGTGCTTTTAATGAGCTTTCAAAGAATCCCAGCAAAGATAAAGTCATTATTCCCTATGAGACAAGTGAATTTATCGGTGGTTTAAGTGTGATTGGGGACTTTTTAGGTGCAAAAACTGCTAAATAGGCTCACACACATAAGGAGAAAATAATGTCAGCTTTAATATTGCTAGGTGTAGGTATTGCTGTGATAATAGCTGAAATATTTTTTGGCTCGTTTTTTCTTTTATTTGTGGGCATAGGATTTTGTATAACATCAGCTATTGAATTTTTTATTGGTTTTCATCACTTTGGAAATGCTTTTGTGTGGCAGGCTGTGAGTATTTGTCTTTTTTCGCTCCTCTCACTTGTAGCACTAAGAAAACCCATAAAATCGTGGTTTAGCCACTCACAAGTATATGAAGATAGCTTACTAGAGGGTGGCATAGGCGAAATACAACAAGGAATGGTGTATTTTAAAGGCACTTTGTGGGCGTATGAGCAAGAGAGCAAAGAGAATAGCCAGCAGCCTTCTTATAACTTGCAAGAGGGAGATAAGGTTAAAGTGCTAGAGATTAAGGATAATAAGGCAATTATTCAACCGTAACACTTTTGGCGAGATTACGTGGCATATCTACATCATTTCCTAATCTGATTGCTACTTCAAGTGCAAAAAGTTGAAGCACTACCATCATCGCAAAAAACTCCTCCATATAGCTTTGGCAAGGTGAGATAAGAATCATATCATCAACGCCTTTAATGGGTTGCGCACTTACTGCACAAATAGTTGCATCACGCGCACTTAGCTCTTCTACATTGCTTTTAATTTTATCAAAAAGTAAATGTGTAGGCATAAGAGCAAGGGTAAAAAGCTCAGAATCTGCTAGTGCAATAGGTCCGTGCTTCATTTCTCCGCTTGGGTAGCCTTCAGCGTGAAGATAGCTAATCTCTTTGAGCTTAAGCGCACCCTCAAGTGCGAGAGGATAAAACACATCTCGCCCGATAAAGAAAAATCCGTGTCCGTGTAAATATCGCTTTGATAGACGTTTAATGTGTTCGTGCATATCGGATTCTATATAAGTTTTTTTTGCCGAAGCTACCATTTGTGCGATATGAGTTTCTAGCTCTTTTTGTGCGATATGTCCGCGTATTTTGCCTATATACACGCTTAGAATCCACAGCAACATCATTTGCGTTGCAAATGCTTTTGTGCTTGCCACGCCTTTTTCAATTCCTGCACGAGTGAGGAGCGAGACATCGGCTTCACGCACAATAGAGCTATTATCTACATTGCAAATAGCGAGGCTTTTTAAGCCATTTTTTTTTGCAAGCTTGAGGGCTTCAAGTGTATCGGCAGTTTCACCACTTTGGGAGATGACAATAAAAAGCTCATTTTTATTCATCACAGGTTGAGAATAGCGAAATTCGCTTGCAATGAGCACATTTGTTTTTATTTTTGCCAAACGTTCAAAGAGGTATTTTGCGCTTAATCCCGCGTGATAGCTTGTCCCACACGCACAAATGCTAATACTTTGTATATCATTAAAAAAGTGAGATTCTATTTCATTGAGGATAATATCTCCCTCACTCACGCGTCCCATCATAGTTTCAAGGAGAACTTTGTGTTGCTCATAGATTTCTTTCTCCATAAAGTAGCGATACCCTTCTTTTTGTGCGTAGCCTTTGGTGCTATTTAGTTTTTTTGCACCTTTGAGCGTGTCAAATGCGCCAAGTTTCATCACGCCTATATCGCCATCTTGCAAATATACTACACTCTCTACAAGTCCTATGAGTGGCGCATCAGAGCTTGCAAAATAAATTTCATCTTGCTTTGTCGCGCTTTTGCCAATGATAAGCGGTGAGCCATTTTTGGCATAAAAGATACAATCGGGTGCTTTTTTGGTAATAAGCAAAATGGCAAAAGCACCTTTGAGCTCAGCAATAGTCGCTTTAAAGGCTTGGAGAGAATCTGTAAAAGTTTGTGTATATTCCTCAAATAAATGCACAATCACTTCGGTATCAGTTTGCGAGAGAAAAGTATGTCCTTTTTGTTCCAAAGCGTGTTTAATTTCTTGATAATTTTCAATAATGCCATTATGCACAACATTGCTAAAAGCGGCGATATGAGGGTGGGCATTTGCTTCGGTAGGTTTGCCGTGCGTAGCCCAACGCGTATGCCCGATACTCACGCCAAAATCTGTGGAGCTAAAATTTTTGCATTTAGATTCTAAATTGCTTAATTTTCCAACAGAGCGAAAAGTTTGCAATTCATTTTCGCTTAATACCGCAATTCCTGCACTATCGTAACCACGATATTCTAGCTCCTTTAAGCCATTTAAAAGAATCTCTTTTTTTTCATCTCGACCAATATAGCCTACAATACCGCACATTGCCTCTCCTTTTAGAATTAATGTAATTTTTGGGTATTTTACTATAAAATTATTCACGCTTTATCACACGATTTAGAGAATCTATCCATATTTAGAGGAGGGAAATAATTATGAATAAATGGTGTATGCTATATTTATCTGTGGGATTAAGCAGTGCATTTGCAGATTCATTGCCCAATAATCTTATAACTCACTCACAAGAAAAAGAAAATAAAAAACCTTATCTTTTGCTCTACCCACACAATGCAGTATATATTTTGCCTTTTTATCATAGCTTGAGTGAGCCTACTCCTAGCCAAAGTGCATACAAAAATAAAGATACAGAAATCAAATTTCAATTTAGTTTTAAACTTGCTGTGTTTAATGAGCTTTTCTCGCCCTATGGATATTTTTACTTTGCTTATACACAAACAGCGTGGTTTCAAAGTTATAATCAAGCAGATTCTCGTCCTTTTAGAGATGTGGATTATCAACCTGAATTATTTTATAGCTATGAGCGTCCTATAAGCTTTTTGGGCGGTTCTTTTAAGAATATTTCTCTTGGATACAATCATATTTCAAATGGTGAGAGAGCATTGCGCTCACGCACACAGAATCGTATTTTGCTCAATATGCGATGGGAGTATGACATAGCACCACAAAGTGTATTTGGTATTAAGCTAGGTGCGTGGGTGTATATAGGCAAACATCTTGATGGTTTTATGGCAGATAATCCTGATTTAGCCCTTTATCGTGGGTATAATGATATAGGATTGTATTATAAGAGTAATCGTAATTTGCTTGAATTATATATGCGTCCGCCTATCGCGCGGAGGTATTATCCTTATTTTGAGTTGGGCTATACACTGCGTGCGAGTGATAATATAGGGATTTATATTCAATATATAAATGGATATGGGGATAATATGTTTGAGTATAAAATGCGCAGCGAACGCATAGGTGTAGGATTTCGCTTGTGGGATAAGTGATAGGTAAAATATAGAATTTCATTCATTTTTCAACAAAAAAATAAAATTACATATTGTATTTGTTACTTTTTGTATCTTTTGTAAAATGCTTATATCAAGGGCTTTGAGCAGTTTTGGCGCACTAGATTCTCTAAAAATCTCAACAAAAAAATAAAATTACATATTGTATTTATAAATTTTATGCGAAAATATGGAAATTTATTTCAAAGGAGATATTATGAGCAGCATTTTAGGGTTTCCACGTATTGGGAAAAATAGAGAGTTAAAAAAAGCACTAGAGAGCTTTTGGAGTGGAAAGTGTAGTAGTCAAGAATTAGAATCTGTAGCAAAAAGTTTAAGAGCAAAGCATTGGGAAATACAAAAAGGACTTGATTATGTATGTGTCAATGATTTTAGTCTCTATGATAATGTATTAGATTTAGCTTATGCACTCAATGCCAAACCATATAGATTTAAGGATTTGGAGGGATTAGAGGGCTATTTTGCAATGGCGAGAGGACATCAAAAGGGTGTGGCTTGTGAAATGACAAAATGGTTTAATACTAACTATCATTATGTAGTGCCAGAATTAAGCGATGATGATGATTACAAAGCAAATATAGAAAATATTAAAGCACAATATAATGAGGCTTTAGCTTTAGGTTATCAGCCTAAAATTTCACTTATTGGACTTTTTACCTTTTTTGGTTTGAGTAAGATTGTTAAAGGTGATGCAGCGGCGATATTTAATAAGTTAAAAAACGCATATATGGATTTAATAGATGAGATTTCAGCGCTTGGCAGTGATGTAGTGGTAGAATTTAGTGAGCCTATTTTTGCACTTGGATTTAAGGATAATAAAGAGCTTTTTGAATCTTTGCATTGCGTTTATGATAGGTCTGTGCTAGAGTGTGTTTATAATGAAATAAGCAAAAAAGGTATCAAAGCCATTGTAAGCACATTTTTTGAGCATAGCAATGAGCTAAGTGAGATTTTACTCCAAACAGATATTTATGGCATTGGATTAGATTTTATTTATGGAGAAAAAAATAAGCAATCTTTAGAACTTATTGGTAAAAGCAATAAGGTGCTCTACGCTGGGGTAATAGATGGACGCAATATTTGGGTGGCAGATATAGAATCCAAACTTGCTCTTTTAGAGCATATAGCGACATTTATCCCCAAAGATCGCATCGTGGTAAGCAGCTCTTGCTCACTTTTGCACGTGCCTTTTAGTAAAGAGGGTGAAGAAAAAATAGATTCTCAAATTCTCTCTTGGTTTAGTTTTGCGCAGGAAAAAATTCAAGAAATCAGTGTGTTGGAGAGCGTATTTAAAGGGCGTGTGGATAATCAAATTCAAGGTTTTTTACAAGAAAATAAAAATATAAATGCTACGCGTAAAAATTCAGATAAAACAAATAACAAGGCTGTGAGAGAGCGTGTCCAAAATCACACACAAAATCAAAGAAGTGTGCCATTTGCGCAGCGCATTAAGCTTCAAAAAGAGCAGTTTAATTTTCCTATCCTACCGACAACTACAATTGGTTCTTTTCCCCAAACGCCTGAACTTAGAGCATTGCGTCTTAATTACAAAAAAGGCGAGATAAATAAGGCGCAATATGAAGAGGGTATAAAAACTTATATTAGAGATTGTGTGAAGTTCCAAGAAGAAATTGGCATTGATGTGCTTGTGCACGGAGAGCCGGAGCGAAATGATATGGTGGAGTATTTTGGCGAGCAATTAGAAGGATTTGTGTTTAGTCAAAATGCGTGGGTGCAAAGCTATGGCAGTCGCTGTGTAAAACCACCGATTATTTTTGGTGATGTGGCTCGTCCAAAGCCTATGACATTAGAGTGGAGTAAATTTGCGCAAAGCCTTACACAAAAGGTGATGAAAGGAATGCTCACAGGTCCTGTTACAATTTTAAATTGGAGTTTTGTGCGAGATGACTTAGAGAGAAGTGCGGTGTGTAGGCAAATATCTCTAGCTATTGCTGATGAAATTGATGATTTGCAAAAGGGTGGAATTAAAATCATTCAAGTTGATGAAGCTGCTTTCAAAGAGGGGTATCCATTGCGTAGCGAAAATATCAAAGCGTATGAGACTTGGGCATTAGAGTGCTTTAAGATTTCTACCGCAGTAGCACTTCCTCAAACCCAGATTCATACCCATATGTGTTATAGTGAGTTTAATGATATTATTAAAACCATTGAAGCCCTTGATGCTGATGTGATAAGCATTGAAACAGCAAGAAGTGGCAATGAGCTATTAAAAGTCTTTAAACAAGTGGGTTATACACACGAAGTAGGACCGGGTGTATATGATATACATAGTCCTAGAATCCCAAGTGTGGAGGAACTTAATGTGCAAATTAAGGCTTTGCTTGAAGTATTGCCTAAAGAGCAGCTATGGATTAATCCAGATTGTGGGCTTAAAACGCGCAAATGGGAAGAAGTAAAGCCAAGTTTGAAAAACATTGTAGAAGCTGTTAAGAGTGTGCGAGCAGCTTTATAAGTGTGAAATAGATTCTATGATAATGGTAAATAGATATGTATGACATAGAATCCCTCATAGAGCAACTTCACTCTACAGAGCCTTTTTTGAGTGTAGAGATTGCTCCAAGTATAAGTGGTAGGTTTGATGAGAATTTACTAGAAGATTTAAAAACACTTAAACTTGCTCATGCTTTTGTTTGCACAGATTCGCCTTTAGCTCGTTTTAAACCTTCATCAATCTTAAGTTCTCTTAAGTTTCAAAATGCACTCCAAAAGCCTGTTATTTGCACAATTTCAATGAGAGATAGGAACTCTATCGCTTTATGTGGCGATATTTTAAGTGTTAATGAGTTAGGATTGCGCACTTTTTTGACACTCACAGGCGATAGCATTAAAAATGGAGATTGCTTACAATCAAAGGGTGTGTTTGAGGATAATTCTCTTAAACTCGGACATATCATTGATGAGTTAAATTGTGGCAGAGCACTCAATGGCAAGTCTCTTAAAGAAAACATTAAAAGAATCTATAATTTTCAAGTGATAAATGCGTATGCGAATAATCCTTTATCGCTAAAAAATAAAATGCGTAAAAAATTAAGCAGTTGCGAGATTCACGCTCTTTTTACACAGCCTGTTTATTCTCTTAATGCAGCGGAATTTTTACTTCAAAGCCTTGAAGAGATTAAGAGTGAATGTAATATCAAAAGCGCACTTGTGCTTGGATTTTTTCCTGTTTTAAGCTACAAAACGGCACTTTTTTTGCGCGATAAGCTTCCGGGTGTATATATACCAAATGAATGGGTGCAAAAACTAGAAAAAGCTCATAATAAAGGCAAAGATGAGGAAAATAAGGTAGGGCTAGAGATTTCTCATTCTTTGTTTATGGAACTTAAAAGTGTGCATAATAAATTTCACTTTATGAGTGCAAATAAGCCAAGCTTGGTAAAGGAATTTGCATAAACCTTTGATTCCTTATTGATTTATGATATTTTCAAAGATTTCACTTATAATGGCATTTTAGAAAACTCTAAAGGAGATTTATGCGAAGCGACATTGTGAAAAAGGGCTATCAAAGAGCCCCTCATAGAAGTTTATTGCGTGCCACAGGGCTAAAAGATGAAGATTTTAATAAACCCTTTATCGGCATTGCAAATAGTTATATTGACATTATTCCCGGGCATTTTTTCTTAAACCGCTATGCGCAGATTATCAAAGAGGAGATTCGCGCTGCTGGGGGCGTGCCTTTTGAATTTAATACCATTGGCGTAGATGATGGCATCGCAATGGGGCATAGCGGTATGCTCTACTCTTTGCCTAGTCGTGAGCTGATTGCAGATTCTATTGAAACAATGATGAACGCGCACTCGCTAGATGCGATGATTTGTATCCCAAATTGCGATAAAATCGTGCCCGGAATGCTTATGGGTGCGTTGCGCGTGAATGTGCCAACTATCTTTGTGAGTGGTGGTCCAATGAAAGCCGGGAAGCTAGAGGACGGCACAATTTTGGATTTAAATTCTGCTTTTGAAGCGGTGGGAGCATTCGCAGAGGGCAAGATTAGCGAAAAAAGGCTACACGAGATAGAATGCAATGCGTGTCCGGGCGGTGGGAGCTGTAGTGGAATGTTTACTGCAAACTCTATGAATACGCTTTGTGAGGCAATGGGGGTTGCGCTGCCGGGAAATGGCACGATTTTAGCCTTAAGCAAGGAGCGTGAGGAGCTTTTACGCAAAGCTGCGCGTAGAATTGTAGAAATTGCCCTAGATGAGCGTAAAACCGAGCAGTTTAGATTCCGCAATATCCTCAATAAAAAGGCTGTGCATAATGCCTTTGTCGTGGATATGGCAATGGGTGGTAGCACAAACACAATCTTGCATATGTTAGCTATTGCTAAAGAGGCGGAGGTGGATTTCAACTTAGATTCTATCAATGCCATTGCCTCTCAAGTAGCGCATATCGCTAAAATTGCTCCAGCATTAAGCACAATCCATATGGAAGACATCAATCGCGCAGGGGGCGTGTCGGCAGTAATGAATGAAGTTGCAAAAAGAAATGCGTCTTTGGGCAGTCATTCCGCAGATTCTATTCTCTATTTAGACGCACTCACAATTACAGGCGAGACTTTGGGAGAACGCATTGCAAACGCACAGATTGTAGATTCTAGCGTTATCCGACACAATGAAAACGCGTATTCGCCGGTAGGTGGGCTAAAGATTCTTTATGGTAATTTAGCGCGTGAAGGAGCGGTGCTCAAGGTCGCCGCAGTGGCAGAATCTATGAAAGAATTTGAGGGAAGTGCGGTGTGCTTTAATTCGCAAGAGGAAGCGATTAAAGGCATTGCGGGAGGCAAGGTAAAAGCGGGGAATGTTGTAGTAATCCGCTATGAGGGACCCAAAGGGGGACCGGGAATGCAAGAAATGCTCACTCCCACAAGCCTCATTATGGGAATGGGACTTGGTGAATCTGTCGCACTCATTACCGATGGGCGCTTTAGTGGTGCGACAAGGGGAGGCTGTATCGGGCATATTAGCCCAGAAGCAGCAGAAGGAGGATTAATCGCGCTCATTGAGGACGGAGACAAAATCGCAATTTCAGTTTCAAAAGGCACATTGGAATTGCTTGTGGATTCTAAGATTATAGAATCTCGCCGCACGCAATGGAAGCCTATAAAAAAAGAGATAAAAAGCAAATGGCTTAAAAGATACTCTTTGCTTGTGAGCAACGCCGCAAATGGCGCGGTTTTAAAGACGGAGATATGAGAGTGAGAATGCGGTTTTCAAACTCTTGTTACTTTGCTTGTATCAAGGAAGCATTGCCAAAGTCTCATTATCCACCGCTTTTAGTAGCATTCAAGGTTTAAAGCGTATTAAATAAATCCGTTGAAAGGTATCGCTCTGCTGTGTCATTAAGCATAGTAAGCACTTTTTTATTTGGATTGTTTTTGGCAATTTCAAGTGCAGCTGCGACATTTGCGCCACTAGAAATTCCAACCATTACGCCGATTTTGCCTAAATTTTGAGCCATTTTAATAGCGACTTCATTTTCTACAACTTCAATAGAATCTATCACATCGCGATTAAGGATTTTAGGGATAAAGTTCGCGCCAATGCCTTGAATCTTATGTGGTCCCGCTTGTCCTTTGCTAAGCAGTGGTGAAGCAGCAGGCTCTACACCAATAATTTTAATAGATGGAATCTTCTCTTTAAGCACTTCGCCTACACCGCTAATTGTCCCACCTGTGCCAAATCCTGCCACAAAATAATCCAAACTTCCCTCAAAGCTTTTATAAATCTCTAGTGCAGTAGTGCGTTTGTGCATTTCTTTGTTAGCGAGATTATCAAATTGACTTGGCATAAATGAGTTTGGTGTGGAATCTAAAATTTCTTGAGCCTTATTGAGCGCACCTTGCATACCCTCACTTGCAGGAGTAAGCACAAGATTCGCACCAAACAAAGCTATCATCTTGCGTCTTTCTATGCTCATAGATTCTGGCATAGTGATGATGATTTTTAATCCAAGAGAAGCACAAATCATAGCGAGAGATATGCCCATATTGCCGCTTGTGCATTCTACAATAGTTGTATCTTTTGTGATTTTGCCTGTCTTTAGAGCCTCATCTATCATTGCATATGCGGGGCGGTCTTTAACAGAATGGCTTGGGTTTAAAAACTCGCATTTGCCATAAAGATTTGGAGCAAATTGCTGAAGTTGTAAAATCGGAGTGTTGCCAATGAGTTCGGTAATATTTTGAGCTATCATTGAAAATCCTTTGTGCGCATTTAAGCGTGAATTTGGTATTTAAAGCTTAGAATCTAGCAATTTTTTATAAAAAAATCAAGGAAAATAATGCAAATTTTCTTCTCTTATTTTTTTGTTATTTATGTGATATATCAATTCTTTACTCCGCTTCAAGCAGCAGATTCTAAAAATCAAGATATTGAAGTGCAAAAAATGAATATCTAAAAAGATTAAATGATGAATTTAACACTTTGAGCTAATACAATTTATTATGATTGAATATACAATCTTGCATTTACAAAAAAAAAAAAAACGATATAATGCGCGGACACAAAGGATTTGTCATAGGAGGAATAATATGGAACTTACAGACATTAAGTCAATTTGTGCCTTTATCGAGGACGCAGAGAGTGATAGAGAGATAGCTTACTATGTGGGGATTTACCAAAAAGCACTAGAAGCACTACAAAATATCCTTATTGCAAAAAAAGGCAGGAAAATCAGCGATAAAGATTTATACAAAGTCTTTAAAACCTGCTTAAAAGATGATAGCTGGAGTGCAAGGATAGAGATTAGAGGAGAATCTTATAGCCAAGACATAGAAGTATCAACTTTCCTGCCTTTGGAGCTTGTGGAATTTCTCATTGACAATGCCAAAGACAAAAGTGTCGTGTTAGGTATGCAGCAAAGCAGACTAGACTTTTTAAAATATGCTATCAGTGCGGGTAGGAGCGATATTGCTGCAGTGCTAGTGAAAAATGGTATAGCCTTTACGCGAAAACATCTCAATCACTTAAGATATGATTGGGATAATATGTTTAATATTGAAGTGCATTTTGCTGATGCTTTGGGCTTTAAGTGCAAAAAAGATGAAATGCTAAGGATAATGTGGGAGTTACTTATTGCGCAGGGTTTTAGTGTGGATGCAATCTACTCCACAGGCATTACGTTTTATGACGGGATAGAGCGTTGCAGACGAAGCGGTAGGGAATCCCAGCAAGCCTTTATTTATGCCTTAAGAAATAAGCTCTTTGATATAGAAGTGCTAGATTCTAGCTTTTCAGGATTAGCACCACAAGGTGGAATAAATCTCGCTTTTTTAGGCAAGGATGGGGTAGACTTGCTAGATACTGACTCTGTACATACACAGCCAAAAACTCAAAGAATCGTGCCTTTTGTCTTTGCGATGTTTGAGGATACAACTTATGAAGTTTTAGAATATGCCCTCTTTCTTGGACTGCATAAGGGCAGGAAAAACGACAAAGGAGAGGACTTTGAGAGCTTTTTGCAAAAAAAGATTGAGGAATACATTATATTAACTACAAAGGGCAATGCCTATGGGAGTATATTTAAAGAGGATGAAGAAGCGTTAGCGTATTTTAAAGCTTTGCAAAGATTTATGAGTAGCTTAGATTCTATCAAGAGGGGAGAAGTCATTGAAGTAGATAATGAGACCTTGAAAATGTTTGCCAGAATAGAGGAGATTCCATTAAGTCAGCTTGATGCAAGCAAGGTAACAAGTATGAAATATTTATTTTGCCGCTCTTGTAGGAGGGATTTTAGCGGGATAGAAAAGTGGAATGTCTCACAAGTCGAGGACTTTATAAGCTGTTTTGAAAATGCCTATTTTTTTAATGCCTCTTTAGAATCTTGGCAGGTATCAAAAATTGTAAACACAGCTTATATGTTTGATGATGCTTTAAGCCTTGAAACACTCCCGAGTTGGTATTGAGGATTAAGAAAGAATTGACATTCAAACTAAATATTTTCCTTAAAGTTTTATAGAATCTTGTATAGTAAAGATTCTCTATTTTTTAGAGTTGCTAAAAAGATTTCCTAAAGGGTAAAATAGCTTTTAAGATTCTAAAAAAGGAAAAAAATGAAATATATAAGTTTGCTTTGCGATCATAATATCACGAAAAAACCCCGCTCAAGCCGTATGTTACAACTTTTAGATAAGATAAAGCAAGAGGGAGCTAAACTAAGTCTTAGCGTTATTTCTAAAGCCTGTGATACACGCGAATTTAATGCTTTAGGCATAGAATCTCACCTTTTTTGTTTTGGCAATGATAAATCAAGCAAAGAGCGCACTCAACAAGAAAATGATGCTATTTTATCTCATTGTCAAAGTGGCAATTTTGAATCGCTTATTTTTACACCAAATCGCAAGTGTATTCCTAATCTTTTAGATTCTCTGCCACCTCAAGATGTATTAATTGTAGAAGATATTACACTTCTTCCTTTTGCGTGCGCATATAAAAATACACATAAAACTTGTAAGATTCTCATTGATTTGCGTGAGTTTTATCCGCTTGAATATGAAAATGATGAAAAATGGCTACAAGGATTAGGGCGATTTTTTGCATATTTGTGTGAAACATATTTGCCTTATGTAGATATGGCAATAAGCGTGAGTGAGGGGTTGTGTGAGCGGTATAAAAGTGATTTTGGCATTACTTGCGAGCTTTTTTATTCCCTGCCACCATTTTTTGATTATAAGCCTAAGCCCACTTTAAAGCAAGAAATCAAGATTTTGTATCACGGATTTATAAGCCCTGATAGAAGCTCTATGGAGCTTTTAGAGTTAGCACGTTTGCTTATTAATACGCCTTATACACTTTGTGCTATGGTTTTGAGTAACCAAAAGGGTTTTTTAGAATCTTTTTGCACTAATGCTTATGAGATTCCATCACTTGAAATTGTGCCGCCTGTTTGCCTAGAGGAGATTATCCCAAAAAGCACACAATATGATATAGGAATTATTCCTTTTAAGCCTACTACCTTTAATCTCGCTCATTGTATGCCAAATAAGCTTTTTGAATACCTCCAAGCACGATTAGCAATCGTCTCTACACCGCTTTATGATGTGAGAAATTTTGTGCAAACACATAGTTGCGGTGCTATAACACAAGGTTTTCAAAGCTACGATATTGCACAAATGCTTTTAAAACTTAAAATTACAGATATTGATAAATACAAGCAAGAGAGTCATAGGGCAGCACAAAAATGGCATTTAAATTATAATTTAAAGTGCTTAAAGAATCTACTCCATAAACTTGACATCAAAGTAGAATAAGTAGAAAATCGAGTGCATTTGGGCAAAATTACCTCAAAATATCTTATTTCACAAGAGCCATATCAAGCACTTCTTTAATATCACTCACGCCAATGATTTTAAGCTTTTTAAGCACTTCTTGGGGAATATCTTTTAAATCGCGTTCATAATTTTTTTGTGGAATAAGTGCAGTTTTAATGCCAGCTTTATGCGCAGCAATGAGTTTCTCGCGCAAACCACCGATAGGTAGAACATTGCCTCTTAATGTGAGTTCGCCTGTCATCGCCACACTTGTATCAATTTTAGAATCTGTAAGGATTGAAGCAATAACGCACGCCATAGCAATACCCGCACTTGGTCCATCTTTTGGTGTTGCACCTTCTGGGACGTGAAGATGAATATCATAATGCTGATAAATGGGCGCTTTTGCGCTGTGTTTTAATATTTTTTTATCAAGCAAGACTTTTACCACGGAGTGTGCGATGTGTGCAGATTCTTTCATTACATCGCCTAAACTCCCTGTAAGCGTAAGTATGCCTTTGCCTTTAATTTTCACTGCTTCAATCTTAAGCACATCGCCGCCTACACTTGTCCAAGCTAACCCATTGACAATGCCAACCATATTTTTTTTATCTGTAGGTGAAATTTCAAACACAATTTTATCAAGAAATTGCCCTAGATTCTGTGGTGTGAGGGTGATAGATTTTTCACCTTTTAAAATAATAGTTGCAACTTTGCGCATAATTTGTGCGATTTTATGACGTAGATTGCGCACTCCTGCTTCGCGCGTGTATTTTTCAATAATAAGTTTAAGCGTAGGTGTAGAAATTTTGAGCTCTTCGGGTTTTAAGCCGTGTTTTTTTAATTCTTGGGGAATCAAATATTTTTTGGCGATTTCAAATTTTTCCTGCGGCGTGTAGGAAGATACGGCAATAAATTCCATTCTATCGCGCAATGGTGCGGGAATAGTAGAAATATCATTTGCAGTGGCAATAAAAATAACTTGTGAGAGGTCAATATCAAAATTTGTGTAATAATCCCTAAAAGCGTGGTTTTGCTCTGGGTCTAGAATCTCAAGCAACACACTTGTAGGGTCGCCCCTATAACTTCTACCAACTTTATCAATTTCATCAAGCACAATGACGGGATTCATTTCTTTTGCTTCAATAAGTCCTTGTGTGATGCGTCCGGGCATTGCTCCAATATAAGTGCGACGATGTCCTCGTAACTCATTGACATCTTCTAGCCCTCCAAGTGCAATGCGCACAAGCTCACGCTTAATAGCTTTTGCAATAGAGTTTGCAAGGCTTGTTTTTCCTACACCCGGCGGTCCATAGAAACATAAAATAGTGCCTTTTTCATATTTATCTGTGTTTTCTGTCTTAGATTTTTTGCCTCGTTTTGGCTTAGAGGTCACTCCTTGCGTATTTTGTGTGCGTTGTGCCATTAGCTCTTTTACCGCGAAATATTCTACAATGCGTTCTTTTGGCTTTTGCAACGAATAATGGTCTATATCAAGCTGTTTAGCGACATTTTCAATAGAAAGTTTTTGATTAGCATATTGCCCAAATGGAATCTCAAGCACCCATTCAACATAATTTTGCAAAATATTTGCATCACCGCTATCTTGGTGCATACGAGAGAGACGCTTGATTTGTTTTTGCACTTCTTTGAAAGCGTTTTCGCTCATATAAGGTTTGAGGCTATTGAGCTTTTGGGTGTATTGTTCCATTTCTTCATCGCGAGTGTTATCTGTTCCAAGCTCTTTTTGAATTTGCTTTAATTGTTCTTTGAGAAAATACTCTTTATTGACTTGTTCCATTTTATTATGGACTTTGTTTTTAATCTCTTTTTGGAGCTTTTGAGCTTCTATTTCTTCAATAATATATTCAATCAAGCCTAATACTCGTTCTTCAACATCATCTTTTGCAAAAAGTGTATAGGCTTGTTGCGTAGAGAGGCGCATAGCTGAAGCGATTAAATCCACAATGCGATTTGGTTCGTGATTTTCCTCTATACTTTTGAGTAAATCAGGTGGAAAATGCCCATCTAGATTTGCAAGATGACGGACTTTTTCGCGCAGCACTTGCAAAAGAGCGTTCATTTTATCATTTTCATATTCTTTATAGGCAATTAAATCTACTTCTACTTGTATAGGTTCTTTAGGGGTTTGAATGATTTGAAGTATTTTGCCACGATATAAGCCTTTAAAAAGCAATTTAACACGTCCATCAGGGAGAGCGACTTTGCGCATAATTGAACCAATTACGCCAACATCGTAAAATGTTTGCTTATCATCATTGCGTATAGAGCTAATAAATACAAGGCTATTACCTTTTATAGCTTTATCTGCAGCTTTGATATTATTTTCATCGTTAATAAAAAGTGGCGCAATCATAAAGGGATAAATAAAAAGTTCATCTTCAACAATTAAGGGCATAAGTATGGGAAATTCATTATTTAAAGTATTCATTCTTTCTCCTACCAATTAAAGATTCTTACATACCACGGGATATGTGAGGGTTTGGGTTTAAGATTTGTAAAAAGCTCTTCATCATTGCGACTTAAGTATTCTTCTTGGGCTTGTGTCTTGCCTTGTTTTTGATATACACGAGCGATAGAGCGATTAAGCTCAATTTGTCCGAGTTGGAATTTGAGGTCAATGTATTCTACATAAGGTGCATAACGACTATGGGGATACATTTGTAAAAAAGATTTTGTATCTTCAATGCTTTGGGTAATAAATTCTTGGTCTTTGCTGTAATTTTTAAATCCATAAAAGTTAGTAAGAATCTTCAAATAACGCACATAGTCTTGATTCTCAAGAGAAGAGTAGCGTTTAAGATATTCGTCAAAATAAAAGGCTGCAAGGAGGTATTCATCTTTTTCCATATGAGCTTGTCCAAGTATAAGCATTGCTTCTGGAATAAGTGGAGAATTAATATGCTCACTTTGCAAAGATGAAAAATAACCATCAGCACCTTCAAGATTACCAAAGTTAATCTCTTTGATAATAGATTCATACCAATAAGTTGCTGATTTATTGTATTCAATCTCTTTTTTTGCACAGCCAAAAAACATAAAATATGCAAACAAAAGACACATTAAAGTATATATTTTCATTAAAAACCTTTAAATTTTGAAAATAAAAATGTATTATACACAATTACATTTTACTATTTAGCATAAAAAGTGTGGATTTGTGTTATAATTCACTTATTAAATGTGAATGAGCCTAAAATTTTGGAGCAAGAAATTATGATTTTTGAAGTCAAATCACCGATTCTAGGTTTTGAGAGTGTAGCGAAGATGAAGCTTGAAAAAATTGATGATTTGTTTATGAAGCTTTATAATGCTGAGGGTGAAGTGCCCCATTTTACGCTTGTCAATCCATTTTTATTACGGGAATATGAATTTGATGTGCCTGCAAGTATTAAAATTTTACTTGATTTAAGTGATGCAAAGAATCTTCTTATTGCCAATATTATGGTAATTCAACAGCCTATTGAAAATTCTACAATTAATTTTCTTGCCCCTTTGATATTTAATTTTGATAATCTTACAATGGCTCAAGTAGTGTTAGATAGCACGCAGTATCCTTTATACAGCTTAAATGAGCCCATTGGTAAATATTATGACAAAGAAGAGGCGCAAAAAGGTGAGCAAGCTGCACCTGTAAGAGATAGCCAAAAAAAATAATGAAAAAAACCCTTATTGTTGTGGGCTATGGCAATATGGCTAAAGCTATTCTTGCCAATAATAGTTTTGTTACACAGCGTTATCATCTTATTATTACAGGTAGGTATGCTCATAAAGCTTATGATTTTATCACACAATGTGCCCTTGATGCCTCTGTATATGAGGCTAAAGTAGAATCTTCCTCATCAAACAAAAGTATAATTGATATAGAAGGCAAGGATATTTTGTTATGCACTAAGCCCGCTGGTTTGGAGAGTTTTGTTTTTAAAGGACAAGCAAATAGTGTATATAGTGTATTAGCAGGCACAAGTATAGCGATGATACAAAAGCATCTTAGTGCGTCTTCTATCGTGCGACTTATGCCAAATATTGCTGCTCATAGTAAGCTTTCAGCCACAGCTTTTTATTATCATATGTTAGATACCAAAGATTCTGCACAGGTGCTTCATAATGAAATACGCCCATTTATAGAATCTTTTGGTGTAGCCGTGCAAGTAGATAGTGAAGCACTTATAGAATCTAGTATTGCTGCAAGCGGTAGTAGCATAGCTTTTTTGGCACTTATTGCTGAATCTCTCATTGATGCGGGTATTTTAGAAGGATTAAACGAACAACAAAGTATAGCATTAGTAAAGCAAACTTTTGTAGGATTTGCTACAGAGTTAGCCCATAAAAGCCCAAATGAGCTTAAATATGCTATATCAAGTCCGGGTGGAACAACTATTAGAGGCTTAGCAGTGTTAGAGGAGAGCGGTATGCGTGGAATATTAATAAAAGCAGCTCATACTGCTGCAGAACACGCACGTCAGGCTATACAAAAATATTCCACGCAAGATATGCCTAAAAAGCGCTAAAAGAAGTAGTGCTATGCAGGTTACACTTCAAGCACAAGATGGTGGGGCAAGAGCACTTAGCCTTAAACTTGCTCATAGTGAAGTGCAAACCCCCGTTTTTATGCCTGTTGGCACACAAGGTTGTGTAAAAGCACTTGATAGTAGAGATATGTCAGAAATTTTAAATGCACAGATTATCCTTGTAAATACTTACCATATGTATTTACGCATAGGTATTGAGCGACTTAAAAATTTTGGCGGTATTGCTCGTTTTGCTCATTTTGATAGGAGCTATTTGAGTGATAGCGGTGGATTCCAAGCTTTTAGTTTGAATAAAAATGCCAAAGTTACAAATGAAGGTGTGGCATTCAAATCTCATATTGATGGTTCTAAGCATTTTTTTTCACCAGAATATGTGCTTGATATACAATATGCGCTTAATAGTGATATTATGATGGTGCTTGATGATTTGGTGGGATTACCCTCTAGTGAAGAGCGCATTGCAGATTCCATTGCACGCACGAGCGATTGGGCACAAAAGAGTCTTATATATCATCAATCTCAAAAGGCACGAGGTTTGGGTTTAAATAATAATCTTTTTGCTATTATCCAAGGTGGCGTAAATGAACATTTTCGTACACTTTGCGCTAAACAACTTGTAGATATGGGAGATTTTGATGGATTTGCTATTGGTGGTTTGGCAGTAGGTGAGACAAGTGAGCAAATGTATAAGACAATCAGCTTTACCACACCACTTATGCCTGTGAATAAGCCACGTTATCTTATGGGAGTAGGCACACCGGAAAATATTATAGAATCTATCGCGCTTGGAGTAGATATGTTTGATTGTGTGATGCCTACAAGAAATGCACGTAATGCTACGCTTTTTACACATTTTGGCAAAATAAATATTAAAGCAGCAATTTTTAGCAATGATCAATCACCTATTGATGAATTGTGCGATTGTTATACTTGCCAACATTTTACACGTGCGTATTTATGTCATCTTTTTCGCTCTCAAGAGATGACTTATTATCGTCTTGCTTCATTGCATAATTTACACTATTATTTGAATCTTATGCGAGAGGCAAGAGAGGCAATTTTGCAAGGCACATTTAGTGCTTATCGTTCGTCATTTTACGCCTTGCGAGAAATGGAGATACCCAATAATGAATATTAAACAACAACGTTTAGAATCTCTGCTGCAAGAAATTTTAAGTGAAGCTCTTTCGCAGTTAAATGATGCACAGATTAATACTCTTAGTATTACAGGCGTGAAATGTTCTAAAGGTAAACAAAGTGCAGAGGTATATATTGAAGGCACAGATATCCCTCCACAGGAGCGTAAGGTTATTTTAACCCGATTACATAAAGCACAAGGGATTTTAAAAGAGTATGTTTTAACCTCTACGCAGTGGTTTCGCTCACCAAATTTTAGTTTTAAATTTGATGATAGTCTCTGTTATGCTAACACATTAGATACGATATTTGAGCAAATTGCCAAAAATAAACACAATTAGAGGAGAAAATATGCTTTCGCAGCACACACAAGCGAGGATTGAACAACTTGCAGCAACACTGGGGCTTTATATCTATGATATTGATTTTTTTAAAGAAGATAATCGTCCAATTTTGCGCGTGAGCATTACGCGTAAAGCGCCTATGCAAAAGCAAGATTGTAAAAATGGCTTAGCTGTGAGTTTGCAAGATTGTCAAAATGTAAGTGAATTAATTTCTCCTTTATTAGATGTAGAAGATGAAAATCTCAAAGATTATAATCTTGAAGTGAGTTCTCCTGGATTAGAAAGAGTGCTTAAAAAACCTCAACATTATATTTATTCGCTTGGTGAAAAAGTTAGCATAAAGCTTATGGATAAAAGCGTAATTGAAGGAATTTTACACGATGTAAATGAGAATGTAAGCATAAGTATTGATACAGGCAAAGAGATACTTTCATTTTCCTTTGCAGATATGAAGAAGATAAAGGTTGTTTTTGAACTCTAGTGATGAATTGTTTTTGCATTATTGTTGCTCTCTAGCGTGGGAAAGCCAAACTCTTGCTTTGCCAAATCCAAGTGTAGGCGCACTTGTAGTAGATAAGTATGGGCAGATTCTATCTCAAGCAGTGCATAAAGTAGCAGGAAGCCCTCACGCAGAGGTTCTTGCAATCCAAGCAGCTTATCACACTCTAAGTGGTGATGATGAGATTGTTAAACTTCACAAAAGCAAAGATATTCATACTTATCTTTTAGCACATCATAATGGGCTTTTTAAAGAATGCACTTTATATGTGAGTTTAGAACCTTGCAACCATTATGGCAAGACACCACCTTGTTCGCAGCTTTTGTCTTCTCTTGGTTTTTCTAGGGTATGTATTGCTACAAATGATACTCACGCCCTTGCAGCTGGAGGGGCAAACTATTTATCTCAAGTCGGGATTAATGTGTGTTACATACAATCTCCTACATTGCAACATTTAGCTACTCATCTTCTTATGCCTTTTGAGATTCTAAGGAAAAATGGACGATTTGCACTTTTTAAACTTGCATTGCGACTTGATGGAAGCTATACACAAGGGCGCATTTCTTCAGATATATCAAGGCAATTTACACATAATCAACGAAGTGTATGTGATTGGATTTGTGTTTCTGGTAACACTTTGCGAAATGATAATCCACAGCTTAATGCGCGTTATGCTACTTTGCCTTATAATAATACACATTTACCCCAAGTTGGGATTATTTCACGCACTTTACATCGTTTTGATGAGATAGAATCTTCAAATATTGCATTATCAAAAAACAGAGTGCACTTTATTAATGATTTAAGTCATTTTGAATCTTTGCAAGGATTTGTTATTGTAGAAGGAGGTTGGGATTTGCTTCACTCGCTTAAAGAATTTATTGATATGATTCTTATTCATCAAGCCTTTGCTTGTGATAAAGGGGAATGTCTCACCCATACACTTAAGACACATTTTAAGCTTTTACATACGATGAGATTAGGAGAGGATATGGCATTATGGCTACACTAAATATCTATCAGCTTGAAAATGGCTATTGCTATAACACAGATAGTCTTATACTAGCGCACTTTGCCAAATCTTTTCTCAAAAAGCATATAAGTCTCCTTGATGTGGGTGCAGGAAGCGGTGTGCTAGGAATGTTATGTAGTAGAGAGATACTTTCTATGGGCGGAAGTATAACATTGCATCTTGTAGAAAAAGATACTATTATGGCAACTCTTGCACAAAAAAATACAAGTATTTTTAGTGGAAAAGTGCATTGTGTAGATTTTATGGATTTTGTTGCACCTTTTAAGTTTGATTTTATTATCACTAATCCGCCTTTTTACACACAAGGTGCAGTGCAAGGAAAGAATCAACGTAAGAATATGGCTCGTCATCAAAGTTTTTTGCCATTGCACCCAATGCTTGAACAAATAAAACGCGTTATGAAGCCTAATGGCATATTGTGTATGTGCTATGATGCGAGAATGTGTGATGAGGTATTTTATGGATTTAAGGAGTGTGACATACATATTGATGTGGTGCGTTTTGTGCATTCTTTGCCCGATAGAGAATCCACACTTATGCTTTTAAAGGCTAAGATTCAATCCAAGTCTCCTTTAAGAATATTGCCTCCACTTTTTACACATCAAAGTCCGATTCAAAGTGATAATACACTTGAGGTTAAAAGGATTTATGAATGGGCGCAGACACAAAGCATTAAAATAAATGAAGAACAGATACGCTTAGAAGAATATAATTTATAAAAAAACGAAGGTATAATATTATTTACTTAAAGGATATTTAGTATGTTATATGGGAAAATTATTAATATAGATTTACAAGCAAGCAAAGCACAAGTAGAACAGGACTTGAATAAAAGAATTTTTGATTTTAGTTTTGATTTGTGGGAAGATGAGATAAGTGAATTAAAAAAAGGTGTAGAAGTAGAATTTGTTGTAGAAATGAAGGCTATTACGAGAATCCACATTAAGCCTAAGCCTGTTGATCCTGATGCGATTCGTGTAAGTAAGTCTGCAAGTGTATGTATTGAGGAATTTTTTGCTCGTGAAAATGAAATTTTGAGTAAATACAAAGATTTTGTTGCAGGACATTTAAAGCTAGATTTTGTTCGTATGCGACGTTTTTTGATTACAGCATATAATGATTTATGCGCTATGGACGCTAATATTGAAAATGATGTATTAAAAAAGCTTAAACAAGAAATCGCTTATTTTTCTAAGGAATATGAAAATTATCATAAAAAAACACAATATACTCTTAATTACGCCTTTGAAACAATATTTCTTGCGCGTCAAGTAGAATACAATAAAACTATTGCACATATTGAGGAAATACAAAGCTCACTTGCTAACGCTCAAGCTCAAACTAATGCTTTAAGTAGCACTTTGTCTGCGGGAGAGAAAAGCTTGGGAAAACGCGATGATAAAGGAAGTAAGGAATATGCTGAGATTGAAAAAGAAGTCAAACAAATGCGAAAACGATATGTTGATTTACTTAATTTTATTGGCAACCAAAAAGATGCTCTTGTGAGTGAAAATGCACGTATGAAACGTTTTAAAGAGGAGCACTTTGACAAATTTGCTCAAGTATATACGCCTATGACACAAGATATTAAAACACATTTTCTTGCTTTGCTTGATACAAAAGCATATGATTTTGATACGACTTTATGGAATAGGGCAAAATATAGTCAAAGCATTAAACATTTTTTTCGTAATTCGCGTATTGAGGGAAGTTTTAGTTCAAAAACTTTTTTGCGATATTTTTTGCGTGGGCTTGATAAAACAAAACTCTCTGCACGCTCAAAAGAGCTTTTTAATTTATTGCATTATTTAGAAACTACCAATCGCAAGAGTCTTCTTATTGTGCGTGAGAGTATGGTAAATGTGCATAAATATAAAGAAGTGATTGAAAAAATAGATTCAAGTTTGCTTATTAGCGTGGATAATAATCCTATAAATGCACTCAAAGGTCTTGCTCAAAAGCCTCAAGATATTATTGTCATTGATGAAAAAATTGGTAATGTAAGTGCGTTGAGTTTTATTAAAACCTATAAAGAAATGCCACAGGCAAATTCAAAGGTTATTTTTTGTGTTGTCGTGCAGCAGCTACCTAATTCAGAGACTATTTCTAAGGGGAAGTTTATGGGTGTGGAATTTGTGCCTGAACACAATATGGATATGCTTTATGATTGCATTCGTATGGTATTATAGAATCTATTAATGTAGAGGAGATGATGTAATGAAAATCACGCAATCAGTCTTTATATTTATGATTAAAATATATGTGGTTGTTACGATTTTAGCTTTAATTGTGTGGGTTGCCCCGCTTATAAATAATCATATATTTCATACCACAGAAGTGTATAGAACTATCAGCTCCGGTAATCCAACCCCTAATGAATATGCTATAAAAATAGAAAATAAGACTTTTTACTTAAGTGAGGCAGAACTTGGGAATATTGAATTGATAGGATTTTATGTAGAAGATGGGCTATGCAAACCCTATTCTGCCTACGCAAAAATGCAGATTCCAGCTGATTCTATGGTCTATATCTTTGAAAATGGTTTTATTTATAAGTGTGGCGAGATAAAAAGTATCCCCAAATATATTTTGCAGGAAAATAGATGATAAAAGGAATAATTAATGTTGCATAATGATTTTTATATCCTACAAAAGTATTTAGATACCAAGACTTCTTTGAGGAATGGCGATGAATAAGCTTTTTGATGGAGTATTGGCAGTGCTTGTTGTTTTAGTAATGAGTGGGTTACTTGTATGGGTTATTATTAGTATTGCAGATGGTATTGCAGAAGATGAAGATTCTTATAGCTTTACCTCTACTCATCAGGGGCATTATAAAGATGGCAAACGCGAGGGAAAATGGAGCATAAATAATAATTATCGCTTGGATAATGGAAATGATGGTAGAGATGAAATAGAGGGCTCTTATGTACAAGGCTTGAGAGATGGAAAATGGAAAGTTAAAACACCCTATAAGAGATGTATATATGAGTATAATAAAGGAGTTATCAGAAAAGAAATTTGCATTAACAATTATTATACTTTTACTCATAAAATTTTTAATGAATGGGGAGATATGATAGTAAAAAAAGAAGGTTCAAGAGAGAAATGCAAGGTATTGTATAGTTACTTTGAAAAATTGTATAGTGACTTTGAAAATGTAGAAAGTATATATGGGCTTGATGAGTGTTCTTAATAAGTCAACAAGAAACGAATATTATTAAAGAATCTTATGTTGAGATTTTTTCAAAAATAAGTTGGTGTTGAACTTTTTACTCAGTTATATTAGTTTAAGCTTTTGCGATAAGATAGCAAAAAATATATAAGGATAGCGTATGGAATATAAACGTGTTTTGGTAAAATTTTCAGGTGAGGCGTTATCAGGTAATAGCGGGTTTGGTATTGATGTAAAGATATTAGAATATATTGCAGGTGAGATAAAATCACTTGTAGATAATCAGATTGAAGTGGGCATAGTGATTGGTGGAGGCAATATCATAAGGGGTGTTTCAGCTGCACAGGGTGGCATTATCCGCCGCACAAGTGGGGACTATATGGGTATGCTAGCCACAGTGATTAATGCGGTGGCAATGCAAGAAGCTTTAGAATATTTGGGTGTAGATGTGCGTGTGCAAAGTGCTTTAGAGATTAAAGAAGTCTGCGAAAGTTATATTTATCGCCGTGCAATTAGGCATTTAGAAAAAGGACGGGTAGTAGTATTTGGTGCAGGCACCGGAAATCCTTTTTTTACTACTGATAGTGCAGCAACTTTGCGTGCAGTGGAGATTGGTGCTGATGTGATTATCAAAGCAACAAAGGTTGATGGTGTATATGATAAAGACCCGCATAAATTTTCTGATGCTAAAATGCTTGAAAGCATCAGTTATGATGAAGCACTAAGAGATCATATCAAGGTAATGGACGACACAGCCATTGCTCTTGCAAAAGACAATAAATTACCGATTTTAGTGTGCAATATGTTTAGAGAAGGTAATTTACTTGATTTGCTTAAATATAAAAAAGGCATTTGTTCTATTGTTAAATAAAACAGATAAAAGCAAAACTAAATAAAAAAAAAGATAGAATCCACGATTCTACAAACTCTTAAAGCAAAAGGAATACTATGGATACATTACGAACAGAGGAAATTGCAGCAAAAGCTCTTAAAAGAGTGCATAATGATAGATATTTGCTTGCAAGTTTAATTTTTGAACGTGTTAAAGAACTTGGAGAAGGGGCGAAGCCACTTGTAGATATGGATGTTAAGACATATAAATTGCCTGATATTGCTATGCGCGAAATTGCTGAAGGAAAAGTAGAGCTAACTTCCATTGAGGATAGGGAATAGGGAAAGATTTTGGATTTTTTTACCCAACTCGCCCAAATTAATTCTATAGAATCTGCTGTTGCTAAGCTTCATTCACTTACACAAGTTACGCCTAAAGTGCAAAAAGCTATTGATGTGGCAACTCTCGCACACGAAGGACAACTTCGTAAAAGTGGTATCCCTTATGTGGTTCATCCTTTATGTGTAGCTTGTATAGTGGCATTTTATGGTGGCGATGAGACGATGCTATGTGCTGCGCTTTTGCACGATGTAGTAGAAGATACATTATGCTCACTTGAAGATGTCCAACGTGAGTTTGATTGGGACGTAGGACATTTGGTTGATGCGCTTACAAAGATTGTAGAGATTCGTAACGAAGAGTTAAGTAGCAATTTTAATGAAAAACTTGCTGCGTCTGCGTTAAGCTTCCGCAAAATGCTCCTTGCCTCAATTAAAGATATTCGTGCACTTGTAATTAAAATAAGCGATAGAATGCACAATATGCTTACCCTTGATGCTCTTCCACCACATAAGCAAAAACGTATCGCAGAAGAAACGCTTATGGTATATGCACCTATTGCCCATCGTTTGGGTATTGCCTCACTTAAAAGTGAGTTAGAAGATAGAAGTTTTTTTTATATTTTTCCTCAAGATTACAAAAAAATTGAGCAATATATCAAGGATAATAGCCAATCTATCACGCTCAAACTCAATGAATTTACCCAAAAAATTTCTATGATTTTATTGCAAAATGGTTTTAATGAAAAAGATTTCACTATCAAATCTCGCGTAAAACGTTATTATTCAATTTTTCTTAAAATGCAGCGCAAAGGGGTAAGCATTGATGAAATTTTGGATTTGTTAGCTGTGCGCATTATTGTGCCGACAAGCCTTGAATGTTATAAGGTTCTTGGACTTTTGCATTTGCAGTTAAAACCTGTTGTTTCGCGCCTTAAAGATTATATTGCAATCCCTAAGGAAAATGGTTATCAGACTATACACACGACTATTTTTGAAGGAGCAAATATTTATGAAGTGCAAATTCGCACTTTTGATATGCACAAATCTGCTCAATATGGTGTAGCAGCACATTGGAAATATAAAAGTGGCGGAAGAGAACCAAACCTTGAATGGCTCAATAATTTACAATATCAAAATGATACTATTGAGGAATTTTATGAACTTGCAAAAAATGATTTATACAAGGAAGATATGGTTGTATTTTCACCTACGGGAGATATTTATAATCTTCCTGTGGGTGCAGTGGCACTTGATTTTGCCTATGCAGTGCATAGTGATATAGGTGATAATGCTAAAGTAGCTTTGGTAAATCATCAAAAAGTCTCTTTGCTTCAACCACTCAAAAATGGCGATATTGTGCGCATTATTGTTGCCACAGATAATAAAGAGATTCGTCCTCGTTGCACTTGGATTGACGCTGTCAAAACTTCAAGAGCCAAAAATCATATGAAAATTCAATGCCAAAATAAGCTTAGAGAAATTGATAAAAAAGCAGCACTTAATATTTTAAAAACGATTTTTGATAGCTCCCAAGACACAATTTTAGCTTATTTAAAGGAAAATAAGTTAGATTCTCATATTTATCGTGCTGCGTATGATTTGATATTTTTAAAAGAAGTAAAAAATAGCATTAGGGGTAATTTTGCACGAGAGGCAAACTTTTTGGGGAAAATTAAAATTAATATGTTGAAATTTAAAACTCTTGTTTTTGATAATATTGTTTTGCAAACTAATCGTAATATTAGTGAAGCAATATTTGATTTTTGCTGCCACCCTAAATTTGGTGATGAGATTCTTGCCATTAAAACTGCACAAAAAGCTTATATTCATCATAAAATGTGTGAGAGAGCGATTAGGGAAATGGAGCAAGGAAGTGAGATGCTTTTTGTGCAATGGGCAAATGAGCAAAAAGATACTTATAAAATGATTGTTGCCCTTGAAAATCAAAAAGGAGCATTGGCGCGTTTGTGTGGATTATGTGCTAAGCTTGATTGCAATATTGTAAGTGTAGAGTATGATACATTAAAGCAGCAGTTTTCAACTTATTGTGAGATTTGTTTTGAGAGTAAAACACGTGATATTAAAACATTAAGAGAGATATTTAATAAAAAGTATAAAATTATTGAATTAAGTAGCCTTAAAGATGCGTATTTAAGCTAGAAAGGAAATGATGTGAAAATAAAACAAGCAATGCAAGAGATTTCACGTGGTTGTGTGGAGTTTATAGGGGAGGAATATATTCGCGATTTAGTGGAGAGATTCTATAATACAGGAGAGCGTTTTTGTGTCAAAGCAGGATTTGACCCTACTGCACCCGATTTGCATTTAGGACATACGGTGCTTTTGCAAAAACTTGCTACATTTCAACGATATGGTGGCGATGTAAAATTTCTTATTGGTGATTTTACTGCTACTATAGGAGACCCAAGCGGAAAAAGTGAAACACGAAAGCCTTTAAGTGCAGAACAAGTAAAGGCAAATGCCCTTACTTACAAAGAGCAAGTATTTAAAGTGCTTGACCCTCAATATACGCAGATATGTTTTAATTCCAAATGGCTCAATGAACTGGGTGCGCTTGGACTTATTACACTTACTTCGCATTTTTCTGTGGCGCGTATGCTTGAACGTGATGATTTTACTAAACGTTATAATAATAATCAATCCATTTCCATAGTAGAATTTATATATCCGCTTTTGCAAGGTTATGATTCGGTTGCTTTAAATTGTGATATTGAATTAGGTGGTAATGACCAAAAGTTTAATCTTTTAGTTGGGCGAAGTTTGCAGAGGGCTTATAAACTTAATAAAGAGCAATCAGTAATGACACTGCCACTTTTAGAAGGGCTTGATGGAGTGCATAAGATGAGCAAATCACTTAATAATTATATTGGTGTTACAGAATCTGCCAATACAATGTATGCTAAGATTCTAAGCATTAACGATGAGATGATGTGGCGATATTATGAGTTACTTTCATCATTGTCATTACAAGAGATTGTTATGCTTAAAGAGCAAGTAAATACGGGGAATGCTCACCCTAAAGCTGTGAAAGAACAACTTGCTTTAGAAATTACTACACGTTATCATAACATTGATTTAGCAAAACAAGCTAAAATAGCATTTGACAATGTGTTTAGCAAAGATGAGATACCTACGGATTTAGCTGTATTTACTTGCAATGAAGGTGAATGGATAGCTAGAGTGCTTGTAATTGCGGGGCTTTGTGAATCTACTTCACAGGCGCGGAGGGATATTCGTGCAGGGGCATTGAAAATTAACAAAGAAAAGATAATGAATGAAGAATTGAAGTTATCAGTGGGTGAATATATTGTTCAAATTGGCAAAAGACGTTTTGCAAAAGTGATTATATCGTAAGGATTGCGTGATGGGATTAAAACCACTTAAAATAGGTAAGCACACGATAAAGTATCCAATTTTTCAAGGGGGTATGGGTGTGGGTATCAGCTGGGATAGGCTTGCTGGTAACGTTTCTAAAGAGGGTGCGCTTGGTATTATTAGTGCAGTAGGCACAGGATATTACCAAAAAATGCAATTTGTTGAAAAAATTACTCATTCCAAGCCTTTTGAAGCTATTAATTTTTATTCAAAACACGCACTCAATGAGATTTTTAAGAATGCACGTAAAATTTGTGGGAATAATCCGCTTGGGGCAAATATTCTTTATGCAATTAATGAATATGGACGAGTAGTGCGGGATGCGTGTGAAGCTGGAGCAAATATCATTGTAACAGGTGCGGGATTGCCTACTAATATGCCTGAATTTACTAAAAATTTTCCTGATGTAGCACTTGTGCCTATTGTATCTTCAGCTAAGGCATTAAAGATTATTTGTAGGCGTTGGATGGATAGATATGCAAGAATCCCTGATGCAGTAATAGTAGAGGGACCACTTAGTGGCGGGCATCAGGGCTTTAGCTATGAGGATTGTTTTAAAGAAGAATATCAGCTTGAGAATGTTCTTCCTCAAGTAGTTGATGAAGCAAAAAAATGGGGGAATATTCCTGTTATAGCTGCTGGAGGCATTTGGGATAGAAGTGATATTGATAGAATGCTTTCTTTGGGTGCAAGCGGAGTTCAAATGGGGACAAGATGGCTTGGCTCTGAAGAATGTGATGCGGTAGCTTATCGTGATTTAATGCCTTCTGTATCTAAAGAAGATATTGAGCTTGTTAAATCTCCGGTGGGCTATCCTGCACGCGCAGTTAAGACAGGAATTTTTGATAGAATCGCACAAGGTAACGCGCCAAAAATTCGTTGTGTGAGTAATTGTGTTTCACCTTGTCATAGAGGTGTGGAGGCAAAAAAAGTAGGTTATTGCATTGCGGATTCTTTGGGGCGTGGATTTATGGGTGATAGGGAGCAGGGATTATATTTTACAGGGGCAAATGGATATAGAATCCAAAAAATTCAACCCGTGAGAGAAATTATTGCTGAATTAGTCCAAGATTAGGGGCGTAAATGTTGCGTATTTTAGCAATTTTATTCCTTACAATAGTGTATGTGTGGGGAGAATATCGCATAGTAAAAATGGTGCCTTTTGGTGATGGGAATCTTAAAATTGTTTTTGACCAAGATATTGCACAACTTCAGTGGCAGACTAAAGAACTTCAAAGCAATAAGAGTTTTATAGATTTTGAAGCAAATCTTACAATTCCTCGCCGTAACTTTATTTTTAAAGACAATTCTACATTGCAAGTAGCGCAAAATACGCCAAAGATTGTGCGTATTGTAATTAATATACAGCCCAAATCAACTTTTGATATTATCAAAGAAAAAGAGAATCTCTATATTTTGATAAAACCTGCTCAACAAGAAGATAAAAAACCTCCACAAAAGCCAATGCCACTAGATTCTAAAAATACTCCAAAACCTTCCCAAACAAAAGAAAATAAAATATCTCAAGACACGCAGATGCCAAAAACTACAAATAAGAATCATAAAATAAATACAGGAAAAAAGATTGTTGTTGATGCTGGACACGGAGGGAAGGATTGTGGCACAAAAAGTGTAGAGGGCATATGTGAGAAAATGATTGTGCTTGAAGTGGCGAAGATCCTTTCCCAAGAGCTTAAAAGTCGTGGTTATTTAGTGCATATGACGCGCAATACTGATATATATATTGATTTACGAAAACGCACGGAATTTGCCAATGCCAAAAGTGCAGATTTATTTGTCTCTGTGCATGCAAATTCAATGCCCAAAGATTCTCCTAAAACACCAAGTGGTGTAGAAACTTATTTCCTTTCACCTGCACGGAGTGAGCGCGCTGAACAAGTGGCAAAAGCCGAAAACCAAGGAGATATTGAAACAATGAGTCATTTTGCGACAAAATCTTTTTTAAATACCATTAGTGCCTTTCATCTTGTCGCTTCACATAAACTAGCTATCGAGATTCAATCAGGCATACTTAATCAGGTGAGAGAAAAGCACAATACACACGATGGAGCAGTAAGGGAGGGTCCATTCTGGGTTTTAGCCGGGGCACTTATGCCTTCTGTATTAATAGAAATTGGTTATGCTTCACATAAAGACGAAGGTAAATTGATTGCTAAAAAGGATTACCAAAAGCTTATTGCTAAGGGTATAGCTGATGGTATAGATGGATATTTTTTAAGAAATTATTAGATTCTAAGGATTAAAATGAAACAACCTACACGTATTACAATTATTTTTTCTTTGCTTTTCTTTGCTTTTTTTGTTTTTACGAATCTCACACTTTTTATTTCGCAATTCTCACATTCTTTTTCACATTTATTTTTGATTTTTATTCGTGAGAATCAGCTTTTTGATCATTTGAGTATATTTTTCTTTTTTTGTGGGTTTATTTTGTGCAGTATTTTTATCATTTTTAGCAGTTGTAATCAAACAAGTAATACCTTACAGCGCGTGATAGTGCTCATATTTGGTGTAATATTTATTTATCTTGTTATTCTAAAAATTACTTATGTGCCAAGAACAGAGGATATTATGGATATGTTTGCGATTGAAGGGAGCATTTATCATCGTGGCTTTTTTGAGCTTCTTGCAGATTATTTACCGCGTATTTTTCTGCTCGTGTGTGTGTATATATTTTTTGTATATATTCCACTCTTATTTTTAATTTTTGGCATTCATCCTAATGAGCATAATCAGGTTGGAAAAATGCTTGAAGATATGCGTCCTTCCATTAATATTATTATAGTCGTGCTTTTTGCTCTCTCTTTGCAGCCATATTATTATCGTGATAATATATATGCGTATCTTGATATTTTTGCATTTTTGGGAGGCATAGGTTTGCTTGTGTGGGCGATAATAAAACATAAAGATGTTTTTGGATTCTATGAGTATGTGAATTTTGCTTTACTGATGTTGGGTATGCTTATTTGTTTTATTTGCACCTCTGTGTTGTCTATTTCTGATAATTATTTTAATGCGCGTTACGCGTTTTTGGTATTTGCTTTTGTAGGCTGGTGTGCCGAATGGATGTATAATAGTATGAAACCCATTGAGGAGTAAAGATGGCACTTGATATTTATCCTGCGATTGATTTAAAAGAAGGCAAAGCAGTGAGGCTTTTTAAGGGTGATATGCAGAGTGCTACAATTTATGGTGAGGCGTTGGAGTTTGCTAAGATGTTTGAAGATATGGGTGCAAAATGGTTGCATATTGTTGATTTAGATGGCGCATTTGCAGGTATTCCACAGAATCTAAAATATATTGAGGAGATTTTGCGCACGACACATTTGCAAATACAAATTGGCGGAGGCATACGCAATGAAGAGCGCATCAGGCTTTATATGGATTTAGGAGTAAGTAGAGTTATCCTTGGCTCAATCGCGATAAAAAATTGGGAATTTGTCAAAACAATGGCGCATTCTTATCCTATTGCAGTGGGTATTGATGCACGAGAGGGTAAGGTTGCTGTGCAAGGCTGGGCTAAAGAAAGTGATATATGTTCAAGTGTGTTGGCTGAAAAATTTGCAGGAAGTGAAGTGCAAGCTATTATATGCACTGATATTAATCGTGATGGTGCATTAAGTGGTATTAATGTATCATTTACGCAAGATATTGCGTGTCGCAGCGGTATTTATACGATTGCAAGTGGTGGTTTTGCTTCATCAAATGAGCTTGAAATTTTAGATGAGAACCCTTATATTAGCGGCGTAATCATAGGAAAAGCATTTTATGAAGGAAAAATAAATCTTAAAGAAGCGTTAGCATTGTTTGAAAATAAGAAAGTAAAAATTTGAAAAAATGCAAGAATGAATCTATAATATATACAAAAATATGCTAGAATGCCGTTTTATTTATAGCTGTATTTAAAATAAGGAGATAACTTGAAACTGCTAGTTGTTGATGATAGCTCCACAATGAGAAGAATTATAAAGAATACCCTCCAACGCTTAGGATATGAGGATATTTTAGAAGCCGAACATGGTGTAGAAGCTTGGCAGATTATGGATACCACTGAAGGCATACAAGTGCTTATTACGGATTGGAATATGCCTGAAATGAATGGTTTAGATTTGGTTAAAAAAGTGCGCTCTGATGAGCGATATACATCTATTCCTATCATAATGGTTACAACTGAGGGTGGTAAAGCAGAAGTTATTACTGCACTTAAAGCAGGAGTTAATAATTACATTGTGAAGCCTTTTACACCTCAAGTCCTCAAAGAAAAACTAGAAGTTGTATTAGGCGTGAATGAGGACTAGGCTTGAGACTTGAGGCAAGGGTTGGATAAACAAACATATTGGGAAATTATTATCCACCCAAGTGATTTTTTAGACCAGTTTACTGATTTTATTATTCAAAAGACTTCTTGTGCAATTGAATTTTTTGATATACTACCCACACCATCTCATTTTGCTATTATTTATGATGATGCTTCTTGGCAAAGCGTTTTAGGTTTTGATATTCTTAAAGCTAAAAAAAGCAAGCAACCTACGCAAATTGTCAGTCGCATTGCCTCAAATGAAATAAATATACAAGATTTCTTAGAATCTTTACAACATTTTGCGTTGATGCTTGCTCAAAACACACAAGATTCTGTAGGATTTTGCTATCATATTGAAGAAAAGTTTAATTATGATTGGATAAAAGCATATCAAGATTCTATTGAGCCTGTGCAATGCGGAAGATTCTATATTCGTCCCTCTTGGGAGCAGGAGGTAAAAGAATCTTATGATGAAATCATCATTAATCCTGCATTTGCTTTTGGTTCTGGGCATCACGCAAGCACTGCAATGTGTTTAGAATTTTTAAGCGAAATGAATATACAAGGCAAAACACTTCTTGATGTGGGTTGTGGCAGTGGCATTTTGAGCATAGCTTCTTGCAAGCTTGGTGCGCAGGTATATGCTTGTGATACTGATGAAAATGCTATAAAAGAATGTAATAAAAATATTTTACTCAATGGAGTTATGCTCAATGCACTTTGGCAGGGAAGTATTGCCGACTCTCCTATGGGTGCCCCACAAAAGTATGATGTGATTGTGGCTAATATTGTTGCTTTTATTGTGAAAGTTTTACACAATGATTTTAGGACAAAACTTGCAAAAAATGGAGTTTTAATTCTTTCTGGGATACTTGATGAATATAAATTTGATATAATAAAGGCATTTAATGATTTTGATATGCTAGATACTTGTTGTAAAGATGGGTGGGTAGCTTTGAAATTGACTTTGTAACTTATTTGGAAAAAGGACAACTATGGAAAATCCTAATGAAAAAAAACCGCCTTTTAAGCAAAATCCTTTTCTTACTTTTGCTATTTTTGTGATTCTCACATTGCTTTTGTTTAAACTATTTTCGCCTAATGGTGATTCATTTACAGAGCGTTTGATGGGAGGAAATATTACAAAAGAAATTAGCTATAATGAGTTAAAAGAGCTTATTACTCGGGGTGAGATTAGTGCAGTAAATATTGGGCAGACTTACATTAAAGCATATTCTGCTAATACTTCGCCACGGATTCTTTATACTACAAAAAAAGTAGCAGATTTGGGACTCGTGCCTTTGCTTGATGAGAAGAAAATTGAATATAGTGGCTTTAGCGAAGGTAGCTTTTTGGGAGATTTAGTAAATATGCTCTTGCCTATTTTTATTATTCTAGCGCTTTGGATGTTTCTTACTGCGCGTATGCAAAAAAGTATGGGTGGAGGCATTTTTGGTATGGGCAATGCTAAAAAGCTTGTGAATGCGGAAAAGCCTAATGTGCGTTTTGATGATATGGCTGGAAATGCGGAAGCAAAGGAAGAAGTCGTAGAAATTGTAGATTTTCTTAAATATCCCGAACGTTATGCTGCAGTGGGAGCCAAGATTCCACGTGGTGTGCTTTTAGTTGGACCTCCGGGCACAGGTAAGACACTTCTTGCAAAAGCTGTGGCGGGTGAAGCGAATGTGCCATTTTTCTCTATGAGTGGAAGTAGTTTTATTGAAATGTTTGTAGGGCTTGGGGCTAGTCGTGTAAGAGATTTGTTTGAAATGGCAAAGAAAGATGCACCAAGTATTATTTTTATTGATGAAATTGATGCCATTGGAAAAAGTCGTGCAGCTGGAAGTATGGTTGGTGGCAATGATGAGCGTGAGCAAACGCTCAATCAATTACTTGCAGAAATGGACGGATTTGGTTCAGAATCCGCGCCTGTAATTGTGCTTGCTGCAACAAATCGTCCTGAAATCCTTGACCCTGCATTATTGCGCCCAGGGCGATTTGATAGACAGGTGCTTGTAGATAAGCCTGATTTTGAAGGGCGACTTGAAATTCTCAAAGTGCATATTAAAAATGTTTCTTTAGCGCGTGATGTGGATTTACACGAGATTGCAAAATTTACGGCTGGACTTGCGGGGGCAGATTTGGCAAATATCATTAATGAAGCCGCTTTGCTTGCTGGGAGAGAAAATCAAAAAGAAGTAAGTCAAAAACATCTTAAAGAAGCAGTAGAGCGAGGAATTGCAGGATTAGAAAAAAAATCAAGACGCATTTCTCCTAAAGAGAAAAAAATTGTTGCTTACCACGAGAGTGGGCACGCTGTGGTATCCGAGATGACAAAAGGTGCTGATAGAGTGAATAAAGTATCAATTATTCCAAGAGGTATGGCAGCTCTTGGTTATACGCTTCATACACCTGAAGAGAATCGCTATTTGATGCAAAAACACGAGCTTATGGCAGAGGTTGATGTACTTTTAGGTGGGCGTGCAGCCGAAGAAGTATTTTTAGGCGAGATTTCTACAGGCGCAAGCAATGATTTAGAACGTGCTACAGGGATTCTCAAATCAATGATTAGTTATTATGGTATGACAGATGTAAGCGGACTTATGGTGCTTGAAAAACAACGCAATACTTTCCTTGGTGGCGGCAATGCGCAAAGGGAATTTAGCGAACAGCTTGCTCAAGAAATTGATACCCATATTAAAAATACACTTGATGAACGATATAGTTATGTAAAGCAGCTTTTGAGTGATTATCAAGATGCGATTGAAAATATGGTCAAAGAGCTTTTTGAAAAGGAAGTCATTGATGGTGCGCGTGTGAGGGAGATTATTCAAGAATACGAAATGCAAAATAATATAGAATCTCGTCTTATTCCGCTTGAAGAAGAGGAAGTCTAAGGAGGCAATATGACAACGACTACACAATTCATTGCAAAACAGGGTTGGTTGGGTGCAATAGCGCTATTTGTAGCATTTATATTAAGCATATGGTTTGATTGGAATGTATGCGCATTTGTGCTGTTTGTTGCACTTGTTTTATGGCTTGTGATGTTTCGTAATCCTGAAAGGATTCCGCATATTGATGAAAATAATGTTTTTGTTTCACCAGTAGATGGTATTGTGCGTGATATGAGTTATAGTAATGATGAAATGAGCATTCTCATTGAGACACGTTTTATTGATGTGGGCATTATACGAGCGCCTTGCGATATAGTAGAAGGACAATATAGTGAAAAAAAGGGATTATCACTAACGTGCTGTGCTAAAGCTAAATGCAAAGAGCTTAATGCTACAATGCGCTTTGAGAGCCTCAAAGAGAGAGCGTTTTATATGGAGTTTTATCCGATTTTCTTTTCCTCTCATCATTTATTTGCGCAGAATAATTTAAGTATCGGAGAGCGTATAGGTTTTATGAAAGCGGGTATGACACGTATTGTTATCCCTCAAAAGAAAGCTTCTATAGAGTTTGAATCAAAAGTAAGTATCGGTGATAAAGTATGTGCACTCCAAAGTGTAATAGGATATATTTATGAAGTTTAATCCGCTTTTTATTTTACCTAATCTTTTTACTGCAGGAAGTATCTTTTTAGGGGTTTTGAGCGTGATTTATGCTTCAAAAGGGAAGTATGAAATAGCTTGTTGGCTGATTTTAATTTCAATGATATTAGATGGGTTTGATGGTAGAGTTGCACGGCTTACAAATACTGCAAGTAAGTTTGGTGTGGAGTTTGATTCTCTAGCAGATGTGGTAGCATTTGGTGTGGCTCCAGCAATGCTTTTGTATTTTTATATTGGTATGGATTATGGGCGCTTGGGTATGTGTGTCCCAGCTATTTTTGTTATATTTGGTGCAGTGCGTTTGGCGCGTTTTAATATTACTTCAAGTTCAGAACCAAATTTTTTTATTGGATTACCTATTCCTTCGGCTGCGGTAATACTAATGCTATGGGTGCTCATTGATTTAAAATATGGGTTTATAAAAGCTTATGGTTATGAGTATATAATGTTAGGTGGAAGTTTTATTATCAGCATTTTGATGGTAAGCAATATTCGTTATCCGAGCTTTAAGAAGATTGGGTGGAATTTTAAATCTTTTATTGCTGTGATTTTATTGCTTAGCATTATTTATATTTATCCGCAAGAAACATTATGTATATTGATGAGCGGATATGTAATATATGGTATTATGCGTTGGATTGTTATCACAATACGTTTTAGTATGAAGTCTAACCATAAGGACAAAAATACATAAAGTTAGATTTAGTGATTTTGTGCTAAACTAAGCTATTTTCCAAATTTGAGGTGTGATATGTCTAAAACAAGTATGTCAAATATTGATCAAGTAACAAGTCTCCACAAGAATAATGAACTTCAACTTCTTTGCTTTCGCCTAGAAAAAGGAAAAGATTTATATGCTGTTAATGTTTTTAAGATTCGTGAAGTGATTAAATATAGTGGTGCGCTTACTGTAGTTACACACGAGAATAATAGTCTTGTGGAAGGACTTATCACAATTCGCGAATTAACTATTCCATTGATTGATATGCGCAAATGGTTTTTTTATGATAGCAATAATAAAAGTAAAAACTTGCGTGATTATGGGGTAAAACGAGCAGCCGGCGAGGAAGATATCATTATGATTTGTGAATTTTCGCGTTGGACGATAGGGGTTAGAATCTACGAAGCAGATAGGATTCTTAACAAAAAATGGACTGAAATAGAGCAAGGTGTGGGTATTGGAGGAGGCGGACATAATGGCAAACTTGTTAGCCGCACACGTTATTTTGATGGGCGCTTGGTGCAAGTAGTAGATATTGAAAAGATGCTTATTGATGTATTTCCGTGGATTGAAAAAGATAAAGAAGAAGGAATTGCTAAAATTTCTCAAATAGAAACGACAAGGAGCATTCTTCTTGCCGATGATAGCCCGACCGTGCTACGCACAATGCAACTTATTTTAAATAAACTTGGCGTAGTGCATCACGACTTTATCAATGGCAAACACTTGCTTGATTATCTTTTTGCGCCTACTACGGATATTAACTCTATTGGTATGATTATTACTGACCTTGAAATGCCTGAAGCAAGTGGTTTTGAAGTTATTAAACAAGTGAAAGCAAATCCTGCTACAGCACATTTACCTATTGTAGTAAATTCATCTATGAGTGGAAGTAGCAACGAAGATATGGCACGTTCCCTTAATGCTGATGAGTTTATCTCTAAATCTAATCCTGTGGAAATTGAAGCCGCAGTAAGGCGCTTTGCTCTCAAATAAAATGCGCCAACTTTCTACACTTCTTACACTTCCCTCTCCAGCGTATGTGCTTGAGGAGGAGAAGCTCAATGCTAATCTCGCGCTTTTAGATTCTGTTCAACAACGAAGTGGTGCAAAAATACTTTTAGCACTCAAAGGTTATGCTTTTTGGCGCGTATTTGAGAATCTTAAATGCACTTTGAGTGGTAGCACAGCAAGTGGCTTATATGAGGCAAGATTAGGGTATGAGGAAATAGGAGGTGCAAATAAGGGCAAAGAAGTGTGTGTGTTTTCTCCTGCGTATAAAAAAGAAGAATTTGAAAGCATTTTAAATTATGCCACACATATTATTTTTAATTCTTTTTATCAATGGCAGAGATTTAAACCACTTATAGAATCTAAAAATACAATGCTTAAGGCACATTCTCAAGCACCTATTGAGGTTGGATTGCGTGTGAATCCTCTTTATAGTGAGGTAGAGCCACCTATTTATAATCCTTGTATTGCGGGTTCTCGTTTGGGTATTACGCCAAATGAATTTCAAAAAGGTGTAGCGCAATATGGATTAGATGGCATTAGTGGATTACATTTTCATACACATTGTGAGCAAGATAGTGCTGCACTTTCTCGCACATTACCACATTTTGAAAAGCATTTTGGTGCATATATTCAGGGAAAGAAATGGGTTAATTTTGGAGGTGGTCATCATATTACGAGGGTAGATTATGATTGTGATTTGCTTGTGAATCTTATTTGTGATTTTAAAAGGCGCTATAAAGATATAGAAATATTTTTAGAGCCCGGTGAAGCTGTGGGGTGGCAAGTGGGATTTTTAATTGGTGAAGTTATAGATATTGTGCAAAATGAAATATCAGTGGCTATACTTGATGTGAGTGCTGCCGCACATATGCCTGATTGCCTTGAAATGCCTTATCGTCCTTCTCTTATAAAGCTCTCCAAACAAACAGGGTTAGAATCTGATAAAGGTGAGGGGAAGGGTGCTTATGCTTATCGCTTAGGTGGTCCAACTTGTTTGGCAGGAGATGTGATAGGCGATTATAGTTTTGATACACCCTTGTGTATAGGTGATAGAGTGATTTTTGAAGATATGCTTCATTATACTATTGTCAAAAATAATACCTTTAATGGTGTGCCACTTCCCTCTCTTGGTGTTATTGACACTCAAGGAGTATGGAAACTCCTTAAAAGCTTTGGTTATGAAGACTATAAACAGAGAAATTAAATGATAGAATTTAATAATCTCCTTATGCTCGCCCCTCTCGCAGGATACACAGATTTGCCTTTTCGCAGTGTGGTAAAAAGTTTTGGTGTGGATATAACAGTGAGTGAAATGATAAGCTCTCACGCTCTTGTTTATAATAATGCCCGCACACTTAAAATGATTGAAAAATCCCCCGAAGAGCAACCTTATAGCGTGCAAATTTCAGGTTCAAAAGAAGAAGTGATTAAAAAAGCAGTAGAGATTTTAAATGCACAAGGAGGCATTGATGTCATTGATTTAAATTGTGGTTGTCCTGCCCCAAAGGTAGCAAATCACGGCAATGGCAGCGGTTTGCTCAAAGACCTTCATCTTCTTGTTAAAATTGCTAATCTCATTAAAGATAGGGCTACTACACCTTATACGAGCCTCAAAGTGCGCTTGGGTTTTGATAAAAAGATTCCTAATGAAATAGCACAAGCTCTTAAAGATGTGCGTTCAGATTTTGTCGTAGTGCATGGGAGAACGCGTGCAGATGGTTATAAAAAAGAGCGTATTGATTATGATGCTATTGCTCATATTAAGCAACATATATCAATGCCTCTTATTGCTAATGGCGAGATTGATAGCGTGGATAAGGCTCAAAAAGTCTTCTCTCACACGGGAGCAAATGGTGTAATGATAGGCAGAGCAGCTATTACTTCGCCGTGGATTTTTTGGCAGATTAAAAATCACACACACGATATTCCACCTATTGTCAAAAAAGAGCTTATTTTGAAGCATTTTAAAAAAATGGTAGAATTTTATGGTGAGCGTGGGGCGATTATGTTTCGTAAGAATCTCCACGCCTATGCTAAAGGACACGAAGGGGCAAGTGTGTTTAGAAATGTTATTAATAATGTGAGTGATGTTCCTAGCATTATGCGGCATATAGAGGAGTTTTTTGCGTGTAATGAAGTCATAACGCATAAGTTTCCCCAGCTTGTGCATTTAAATAAAAGGACAAGCTAGATGAGATTCCACAATCGTATTATTCAATGGTGTTTAGCTTTGGTTATGGTAACAATGTGTATATGGGCAAATGAGCAAGATGAAGTTTTGCAAAATAATATTGAAGAAGTCCAAAATAGCCAAGAAAGCCCTTTGATTAAAGGCATACGAGCAGCCGATACTGATTTTTACCAAGGTGTAGTGTTATGGGTAAAAAATATTGATGATGCAAGCACATTCCTCAAAAAAGCTTGTGATGCTAGACACCCCGGGGCGTGTTTGTATTTGGGGAATTATTATGAAGCCAAGTCGCAAAATAAGAGAGATTTACAACACAATCTTACAGAATCTGCGCATTATTATAAACTTGGCTATGATAATAGTCTAGAAGCTTGTAAAGAAGGTGCAATAGAATGGTGTGCCATACAGGCAGTGGCACTTATTGATGGACGCGGTGTGGAAAAAGATGTGGCAAAAGGTTTAGAATACTTAGAAATTATGTGTGAGCGTGATATACAGAGTGCGTGTTCAATGTTGGGCTCATATTATTTTTATGGTGTGAATGTGCAAAAAGATTTAGACAAAGCAAAAGAATTTAATCAAAAGGCTTTAGAGCTAGATTCTAAAGCGTGTGATGAGCATAGAATGTATGCGTGTGTGTTAAGTGCGGAGATTTATCAGCAAGGATTAAGTGTGCCACAAGATTTAAGCAAAGCAAAAAATTATTATCATCGTGCGTGTGATTTGCACAATCAATTCGCTTGCGATTATGTGCAAAAATTGAAATAAAATTACCTATTTTTGCTTTCAAAAATCTGTTTTTTTTTTTTTTTGATATAATCGGGTGCAGATAGCGGTAAATGCTTATATAAAAAAGGGGGGTGGATAGATGATTTTTAGGTGGTTTGGGATAATTTCAGCTTGTTTAGCCGTAGCCTTGCCTATGGGCACACTCTTTTATACGTTAATGTATATGAAAACAGGCGGAGCAAGTGGGATTCCTTTTGCACTCTCTCTATTATTTGCACCTTATGTGTTTGGGATAGGTCTTGTTTTAGGTGCGATTTTGCAAGGCATTTATAATTTTGTCATTGCAAAAAGCTTGTTTAAAAAACTAGAGGGATACACTATTTTTCGTGATGAAAATGGCAGTTTTCTTGTCTTTTTTGAACAAAAAAAGATTTTTCATAGATTAGAGATTAAACTCTTAGAAGGTATGCGCTACTTTATAAAACATAGCATTATGGAAAATCAAAATTGGTGTGAGAAGTCTTCACAAGAAGTTTCTATTGATAAGCCCATACACAATATATCAAGTTTAGATGTGAATTTGAGGCTCAATACACATTGGGAGGCAATTTTTACTTTTGCTCGTTTTTGCGCTCCTTTGCCTTTAGATGATTCTCAAATTATTTTACTTCATCGTGGCTCATTTGTAAATTGGGAGCTTCCACTTTTAAATGATAGTGAGATTCCCAAAGAAATTCAGCTTTTACAAAGGCAAGATAGTAAGACAAAGATTAAGCGATTTTTTGGCATTATGGGGGTTATTTTGCACCCGTGCTTTGCTTTTATTTGTATTTGCAGAGTGCTTTTTATCCCTGTAGTATTTATAATGCAGTAAGCCAAGGTGATATAAAAAAGATAGAGAGGCTTTTAAAAAGCGGAGTAAATCCAAATGTAAAATGTCAAACCAAAGGAGTAATAGCTGACATCTTAAGGTATATATTTTTCCCATTAAGTGAAAAAGGACAAACCCCACTTGATAGAGCAATACAAGATATGAAAGAGGCTTATAATTTGTGGGGAAGCCCTATTATAAGTAATGATATTATCACACTTCTTATAGAATCTGGAGCAGTGATAGAAAAAGAAAAAATTGATTATTTACCGCTTATTTTTGAATATGCTTCTAAAGAAGTGATTGAGCTATTTTTAGCCAAAGGGGCATTCAATGGCAGTGAGGAACAAAGTAGATCCATAGTGCTTTCAGCCTTAGGTAGAAGTGCAGAAAATATACAAGAATATGAGGAAATCGCAGAGTTGGCATTAAGCTTTGTGCAATCCAAAGAACTTAAGCAAGAAATATTAGATAGAGTCTTTTTGTATTGGAGCTATTCTACGAACAAAATGGCTATATTATTAAAGCAAGGTGCAAATATTAATGTCACAGACGAAAATGGGGAAAGTAAGCTTATGGAAGTTTTAAGAGCTATACCATTTACTAGAAATGCAGAAGAAATTATTTTTCTTATACGCAATGGTATAGATGTGAATATTAAAAATAAACATTCCAATATCACTGCACTTGATATTATAAATAGGCAGAAACAAAAATATGAATATGACAAGGTAAGTAGTGAAGTCATAGAGAAGCTACTCTATGAAAAAGGCGCAAAAAGTGGTGCGCAATTACCAAAATAAAGGAGGGCAAAATGAAAAGATTATTATTTATGGTGATGTTTGTAATAATGAGTGTATTTATGTGGATTGGTTGCAAAGATTCTAAAAATTATACATATCACCCAAAGGATAGAGAGGAACTCTTAAAGCTTGTGCGTGATAAGAGTATAAAACTTAATGAAATTGATACGAGCGCTATCACAGATATGAGCTTTCTTTTTGCTCGTTTTAGCATAGAGCAATGCCACGACTTATTTGCAGAGTATTTTGAGCATATAGAATCATTTGTGATTCTTGCTATTGAGGAGCAAGCAGCACAAAAAGGAGAAAGTTATACTCCCACAGATACAGATAGAGAAAATATTAAAAATAACCTCATAGCCCAATGGGAGACAAAGAAGCAAAAGTGTATTAATAATGCGAGGGAGCGAATAGATTTTAGCGGGATACAATCGTGGGATACGAGTAAAGTTGTAGATATGAGCTATATGTTTGGCGGTGTGAAGGAGTTTAATCAACCACTTAACACTTGGAATGTCTCTTCCGTGCAAAATATGAATGGTATGTTTATAGGAACCGCATTGAATCAGCTCTTAAATGCTTGGGATACGAGTAATGTGGAGGATATGGGCGCGATGTTTGCTAGGAGCGCGTTTAATCAACCACTTAACACTTGGAATGTAAGCAAAGTAAAAGATATGAGTTTTATGTTTTATGAAAGCACACATTTTAATCAACCTTTGAATGATTGGGATATTTCGCAGGTTATGGATATGAATTTTATGTTTCAAAATGCTAAAAGTTTTAAGCAAAATCTTGAGAGTTGGGGTGAGAGGCTTAATCCTCAAGTCCAGACATATTTAATCTTTGATAACTCACCTTTATATGCAAACCCACCCAAATGGTATAAAAAGCTCGTAGGTAAAAAGGAGAATAAATGAAAACATATCAATTCTTATGCGCTCTAGCGACATTGAGTGCATTATTGTGGAGTGGCTGTGAGGATAAATATCACCCATAAAATAAAGAGGAACTCTTAAAGCTTGTGTGCGAAAAAATGTAAAGCTCAATAAAATTGATACAAATCGTCCCTTTTAATCTTTTTTCTCAAGATTCTTAATCTGTCGCAAAAGAGAATCTAAAACAAGGATTTTATTAAATAATGTTTCTAAAATACACCTTTTATTTTTTTATTTATATAAAATATTTTTCGGGGGGGGGGGGGTACAGATGTTTTTTAGTTAAAATCCTTGTCTAAACTTTTGAGATTACATAAAAACTCAAAGGCTATTTTTTTAAGGAGACTAAGATGAAAATAAAATTTCTTTTAGGAATGATTCTAGGCTTTGGCTTTATTTCTAGTGTTTATGGTGCAAAAAGTGGTGTGTTTATCGGGGCAGATGTGGGAGTAAATTACCATGTGTCGGAAGGAAAAGTAATATTCTCATCACCTGGTAACGCTTACACATCAGAAAGTAATGACTATTTATTTGATTTATCCTATGGACTAAGAGGAGGCTTTCAATACTACTTCACTCCTAAAGTAGGCTTAAGGGTAGTGGGAGCTTTTGGTAAGGGGAACTATTCTGAAGGTGAAGCTAATGATGGTGAGACTTATGGATTTTTTAGGTATGCGGGCAATGTGGATTTCCTCTATCAATTTGGCTCTAGTGAAATCAATCAGGTAGGAGTATTTGTTGGAGCAGGCTACGAGGGAATAGGAGGGGAGTTAAAAAAACTCTTAGATGATACAAAAGGATTACCCGGACATAAATACAACACGAGTGGGATTTTTATGAATCTTGGATTGCAGGTAATTAGAGATGTGCATCATCAATTTGATTTTATCGTTAGGGTTCCCTTTTATTCTTATCTTGAGAGGAATTTCTCAACGAACACTGCTCAAGGCAACATCACTATTAACTCTTCACACAAAAATAATTATTCTTTCAATATCGCTTACACCTATGTCTTTTAAGACATAAATTTAGCCAAAGTTTTTACTCTTTTTTATAAGGGCTAGAAGCTTTTGGCTCATTTTATATTATGGTGGTTATATACTCTAAAAGATTAGATTTCTCACTCACAGCCCTAAAGATGTAAAAATAAAATCTACCGCGTCCTCTCCTGTAAAAAATTTTATACTCACTGCTACAAGTATCATAATAGTAATAAGCGGAGCAATATAGCGCATAATGATATACCAAAGAGTAAAAGCAATGTTGTTAAAAAAATGTGCGGTGTGCTGTTGTAATTGAGCCTTTGGCACAGCCCAGCCGATAAATGTAACAGCCAAAAGTCCCCCGAGTGTCATAATGATATTTGCAGAGAGAAATTCAATGCTATCCATAAGCGTTTTACCACCAATAGTAAGATAATCTGCCATAGGTGTGCAAATAGAGCAAATAATAATTATACCAAGTGCGCTAATTGCTCCAGCAATGCTCCAAGTTGCCTTTGCTCTGCTCCAATGGTAAGTTTCGCATACATACATAACGGCGGGTTCAAGGAGTGAAATCGCAGAGGTAATGCCTGCAAAACTAAAGGCAATGAGGAATAAAAATGCGATGACATTGCCCCATATACCAAGATGAGAGAGCATAACGGGCAAAGTTATAAAAATAAGCCCAGCACCTCCTCCTACTGCTCCATTATATTCATATACAAAAGTAAAAATCATAAGTCCAGCCATAATAGCGATTAAAATTCCAGATAGCACTACCCAAAGTGCGCTTTTAAGGAGATTTTGATTGCTTTGCGAGGAAGCGGCATAAGTGATGATGATACCTACCCCGAGTGAAAGCGAGAAAAACACCTGCCCTAGAGAATCAATAAATACATTAAGTGTGAGGGCTTTTTTTGCTTCATTTATATCAAAACTCAACATAAAATGTAATGCTTTGCTAAAAGAATCCATACTCATCGCATAGAGCAATAAGCCAAAAAATATAATGAAAAGAAGCGGTGTGAGGATAAGATTCAAGGCTTCAATACCTTTTTTCACACCGCGCGAAATAACCCACGCTGTGATTCCCATAACAAAAAGCAAACCAAGTGTTTGGGGCACAAAACCATTTGTATAGAGGGTATTAAAAATTGTTTCAGAGGTGTGCATATCGCTAGGGAGGTTAAAGCTCACTATAAAGAGATAGTAAAACACCCAGCCTAGCACGATAGCATAAAAAGATAAGATAATAGGACCGCCAATAAGTGTAAATCCAGCTAAACGCCATTTTTTACTTGAGCTCACATCAAGATTTTCATAGCTTTTGACAGCATTGGCGCCCCCCCCCTTGTTCCCAATAAGCATTTCGCCAATAAGCATTGCAATGCCAAGTGAGAGTGCCAAAAATAAATAGAGTAAGACAAATGCACCACCGCCGTTTGTCCCTGCTATGTAGGGAAAACGCCAAATATGCCCTAAGCCGATAGAGCTTCCAAGTGCAGCGAGGATAAAACCAATTTTGCTAAAATGATTCATTAATAACCTTTAAATAATATGAAACTTTGTATAATTTATCTAAAATAAGTTAATCTTAAGTGGGTAAAGGGCGGTAACTATGAATAAATCTCTCACATATTTTCAGATTCTATAAATTTTTCCCTAGATTCTATAAAGTTTTTTATATCACTTGGTAAAGCGTTGCTCACTTCTTTTTGATTGGCTTGCATATTGGAATTGCAAGCGATAAATGCCATAACTAAAACCAAATATAATGCCATTTTTATTTTTTTATAAGTCATAAATTCCCCTTTCTTTTAATAGCTTATCGAGAAGTTTAATTACTCTTTCTGCACTTCCGCAAGCAAGATAAGAGCGGATTTCCTTAGCTTTAGCAAAAAATTCGTGTGCATTTGTAGCGTGGTAGATATTAAGCAGATTCTCTTTTGTGAGCGAAGATTGGATAAGTTCGGTATGAATCTCTTTTTCACCTGTGCGTGGATTCCCACAATGCAGAGCATTATAAAGAATATTAGCAAGTCCTATATGTTTTAGTTTCACAAAGGCTCGTGCAATCATTACATCAATAGTGCGCGTCTTATAACCAAGCACAAGGGGTGTGCCAATGAGCGTAGCTTGAAGCGTGGCAGTGCCAGAGCAAACAAAGGCAAAACTACTCTCCAAAAGCGCACTATTAGCATCAAAACTAAGCTCAAAATAGTGTATATCCTCTCCATAAATGTTGTGCATTGCCTCTTTGTCTAGATTTTTAAAATGTTCAGGTAGCACGAGAATCTTAGGATTTGCAATCTCTTTTGCCACAGCGGCAAAGATAGGAAAAATGCGTTTTATCTCTCCTTTACGGCTGCCGGGCATAAAGGCGATTTTTCCATTTTCAAGAGGTAAGGGTTGCTCTTTAAGTGTGGGAATCTCATCAAGCAAGGGGTGTCCAACATAAAATGCTCTGTTTTCAGCCACTGCGTTAGGATACATTTGAAGTTCAAAAGGCAAAATCGCACATAAATAATCACATACAGATTCTATTTCTTTGGCTCTCCACGGCTTCCACGCCCAAACTTGTGGTAAGATATAATATATAACAGGCACTTTGGTAGTATTTTTTTTAAGAGTTTTGGCAATAGGCAAATTGAAGCTTGAGCTATCCATAAGAAGCACTACATCACATTGCGCAGCAAGTTCGCTCATTTCTTTAATGGCTCGTTTAAAAAAAGCAAGTTTTTTTATCACATCAAAAAATCCCATAATTGCAAAATCTTTAAGCGTATAAGAGGGCGAGGCATAAGGGAAATTGGTAAAAGTCTCTGGCTCAAAGACACCACAGATGTGAGTGGATTTATCAAGATTTTGAGCAAGAAATTTAAGATGGAGATTCGCACTGGGCTCACACGCACTCACAAAAAGGCGTTTTGGCGTGGTATAAGCACTTTGATATTGCATAGGTATCCTTTTAAGTTAGGGCTTACTTGGATCTTCTAAAGATTCTTGTAGTGTCTCACGCATATTTTGCATTTGGTGTAGATTCTCTTCAAGCTGATATTCGCTTTTTAAATCACGTAGCTCTACAAGTAGCTTAGAATTTTCAAGCTCAAGTTCGCTTATTTTAAGCATAAGTGCTTCTTTTTGGCTTTCTTCTTTTTCTGGTGGCACAGGAGATTCAGAGATTTTTTGCTCAATGGCGCGAAGGATATTTTGTGCTTTAGTAATGCCCTCACGTAGCTCTTTGAGTTTAGCTTGAGAATTTTTAATATCTTCGTGGTATTGGGCGATTTCAATACGTAGTTTTTGCCGTTCATTTTCAAAAATTCCTACAATATCCCAAAGATTTTGCGTTTGAGGATTGTATTTTAAAAGCTGCTCAAATACGCGTTCATCTACTTTTTGAGCAAGAGGTTTATCAATTTTAGGCATATATGCTCCTTTTTAAGATTGTATATCAAGCTCAAGGCTAAGGAGATGCAGCTCTTTGCCCTTAGCGATGATGACATTATGACTTTGACACTGCGGACAAGTGCTATATGTGAGATTTTGTGCTTGAAAATAATGCCCGCAGTCGCGACACTCTAGTTCAACGCTTTGGGATTGTATTTCCAAAATAGTATTTTGACACAAAGGTGAATCAAGTCTAAAAGTCTCAAATGCACTTTTTACAAGCGCACTATCTACACCACTACGCTCACCAACGGCGATGCAGACTTTGGCAATAGAGGCAGCATTATGCTCTTTTGCGTGGGATTCGCACATTTGTATCAGTGAGGCGACAATAGAATATTCGTGCATTTTTGTCCTTGTATGTAAAGTTGTAGGTTGAATTTTACCCAAGAAGTGATAAAATAAACAAAAAATCACAAAGGGATTTGGAGTGCAAAGGGTAAAAACAAAACAAATTTTTGTAGGAAATGTGGCAGTAGGCGGTGATGCACCTATTAGTGTGCAAAGTATGACTTTTAGTAAAACTTGTGATATAGAGGCGACAAAAGCACAGCTTGATAGATTATATTTTGCTGGGGCTGATATGGTGCGTGTGGCAGTGAGCGACCCAAAAGACGCAGATGCACTCAAAGATTTGAAAAAAGTCTCGCCCCTGCCACTTATCGCGGATATTCATTTTAGATATAAATTTGCACTTATTGCAGCAGAGAGCGTGGATTGTATCCGCATTAATCCGGGTAATATTGGCTCAAAAGATAGAATTAAAGCTGTGGCAGATGCGTGTAATGCACGAGGCATACCTATTCGTATCGGTGTAAATGGTGGGAGTTTAGAAAAACAATTTGAGGAAAAATATGGTGCAACTCCTAAAGGTATGGTTGAATCTGCGTTATACAACATCAAGCTTTTAGAGGATTTTGGCTTTAGTAATATTAAAATTTCACTTAAAGCAAGTGATGTGTTACGCACAATGGAGGCATATAGAATGTTGCGTCCATTGGTAGATTATCCTTTTCATTTAGGTGTTACAGAGGCTGGGACATTGCCCCATTCAATGATAAAAAGTGCTATGGCACTTGGTGGGCTACTTATGGAGGGTATTGGTGATACGATGAGAATCTCCATAACAGGTGAGCTTGAAGAAGAAATTAAAGTCGCGCGCCTCATACTTCAATACAGCGGACGACAAAAAAGCGGGGTAAGTATAGTGTCTTGCCCTACTTGTGGTCGGATTGAAGCGAATCTTGTCAAAATGGTGCAAGAAGTAGAATCTCGCATTAAACATATCAAAATACCTTTGCAAGTGAGTGTGATGGGCTGTGCTGTAAATGCTTTGGGTGAAGCTAAACACGCAGATATTGCTATTGCTTTTGGGAATAAAGATGGATTGATTATTAAAGAGGGGAAGATTCTCTGTAAGCTCAAAGAAGACCAATTACTTGAGCGATTTATCACAGAAGTGGAGGAACTTGCCAAGCAAAGAGAGGAAGTATAATGCAAGATATGGTAGCAATGCTCATATTGGCAAAGCGTAGTGCAAGGATATTAGAACGATTAAGTAATGAAGAAAGAAATGCAGTGCTAGAATCTATGGCAGATGAGATAGAATCTCAATGCGAAATAATATGTGAAGCAAATGCTAAAGATATGAGTGTGGCAGAGCATCTTCCTCTAGCAATGCGTAAAAGATTAGAATTAAATAGCATAAAAGTGCATTCTATGGCAGATTCTATGCGTGATATTGCAAAGCTTCATTGCAGTGTAGGGCAGGTGATAAAAAGTTGGAAAAACAAGGCAGGATTAGAGATTACACAAGTGAGTGTGCCGCTTGGTGTCATTGGTGTCATTTATGAATCTCGCCCTAATGTTACAAGTGATGTAAGTGCATTGTGCTTTAAAAGTGGGAATGTGTGTGTGCTCAAAGGTGGCAAAGAGGCATTTCACTCAAATGTGGCAATACTTAAAGCATTGCATAGTGCATTAGAGCAGCATTCACTTCCTAAAGAATGTGTGAGTATGATAGAGGATACTTCACGTGAGGGAATATTAGAATTTGTCAAAATGGATAAGTATGTGGATTTGCTTATACCACGAGGGGGCGAGGGATTGATTGAATTTGTCAAACATAACGCAACAATTCCTATCATCAAGCACGATAAGGGCGTGTGCCATACCTATATCCATAAAAGTGCGAATTTGGATATGGCACTCAATGTTGTGCTCAATGCAAAGTTAAGCTATCCCGCCGCGTGTAATGCGTGTGAGTGTATCTTGCTTGATGAGGTGCTTGTAGAGGGATTCTTACCGAAATTGCTTACAAAATTAAGAGAAGCAGATGTGCGTGTAATGTTTGAAAATGAAGTATGGCTCAAAAATTGGGGCATTGCAGATGATGGCTTAGCTGATTTTAGCAAAGAGTGGGGCGATAAGATTCTTAATCTTAAAGTTGTAAATGGAATTGATGAAGCCCTAGAGCATATTGCGCACTTTGGTTCTGCGCATTCGGAATCTATTATCACTCAAGATGAAGTGATAGCACAAACTTTTATGCGTGAGGTCGATGCGGCGTGTGTATATGTGAATGCTTCTACACGATTTAGCGATGGTGGAGAGTTTGGCTTTGGTGCGGAGGTGGGTATTTCTACCTCTAAACTTCACGCTAGAGGTCCTATGGGTATAGAATCTTTATTAAGTTATAAATATTGTATTACAGGCAATGGACAAGTGAGGTAAAATGGGAATCTTAAAAAAACAATGGAATATTTCGTGGCTTAATTTCGTTTTGCTTTGTGCAGCTTTTTTAAGTGCTATGAATTTTAATCTTTTTATTTTTATTTATACAAGTATTGATGAAAGTGCAACTTTGTGGCAGCATATCGCCTTTGTGCCAATGGTTTTTTTGCTTTTATTTGTGATTTTAACACTTTTGCTTGTGCCGTATTTGAGTAAAGTTTTTATGATAATTTTTATAATGGTAGCTTGTGTAAGTGCATATTTTATGAGCGCTTATGGAGTGATTATTGATAAGACAATGCTAGAAAATGCCTTTAAAACCGATGCACGAGAGGTGCGAGAACTTCTTAATCTAAAACTTGTTTTGTTTGTGCTATTTTTTGGTATCTTACCTTGCCTACTTGTGCTAAAAACGCGTATTGTATATGCACCTAAGGGTATAAAAAATGCACTTCTTACACGATTTGCGAGCTTTTTTGTGGGAATTTTGCTTCTTTTAGCGATTTTTGTCCCTCAAACACAATTTTTTGTGCCATTTTTTAGATATTATTATCAGAGCGAATACTACACTACGCCATTTTATCAGCTCAAATCTTTAGTCAAATATATCAAATCCCGCACCTTTACAAAACCTCCACTTGAGATTATTGCACCAGATGCACGTATTTTAGAGCATAAAAAAAGATTGCTTATTCTTGTAGTGGGCGAGACTGCGAGGGCGGCAAATTTTTCATTGCTTGAAAAAGACAGGGCAACTACGAATGAAACTAATCCTTATACTAAAAAATGGGGTGGGGTTGTATTTTTTAATGCTGTAAGATCTTGTGGCACTTCTACAGCTGTGAGTGTGCCCTGTATGTTTTCAGTTTCTACACGTAAGCAATATAAAGAAAGTGAGTTTAAAGAAAATGCACTTGATATTTTGCAAAAAGTGGGTGTGAGGGTGGTTTGGTTTGGGAATAATTCGGGTGGCTGTCAAGGTGTATGTGAGCGTATCAAAGAAGTAAAAATGTTTAATGAAGACTATGATGAAGCTTTGCTCAAAGATATACAAAATGCTTTAAATCTTGGAGAGCAAAAGATTATTATTGTGCATTTGCAAGGCTCACACGGACCAACTTATTATAAAAGATACCCAAAAGATTTTACACGTTTTACGCCCACTTGTGATACAAATGAATTGCAAAAATGCACACAAGAGGAGCTCACAGATACTTATGATAATACGATTGCTTATAGCGATTATGTGATAAGTAAGCTGATTAAAATGCTACAATCTCAAAGCGGAGTTCAAGCTTCTTTGCTTTATGTTTCCGACCACGGCGAGAGTTTAGGAGAAAATGGTATTTATTTGCACGCAATGCCTTATTTTTTAGCCCCAAAAGAGCAAATACACGTTCCCTTGCTTTTTTATAGTAATGATAAAAATTTGCTTGATCTTGCCTATAAACATAAGGATTATAATCTTTCGCACGACTATCTTTTTAGCACTTTACTTGGATATTTTGATGTGCATACAAAAGTTTATGATAAAAACCTTGATATTTTTTATACAAATTTATTAAATAAAGAGGAGAATTAGCGCGATGTTAAGGATATGTATGAAAAAATTTAGCATATTATTTTTATCTTTTATTTTTATTTCTGATATTTTTGCTAATGATTATTATGATACAGGCAGAGTTTTTGCAGGAATAGAATTAGGAGGAGCTGGAATTGCAGATTTTAGCACAGGTGTAATTGGAGGTTATGCTTATTATTTTCCACAATCTTATCAGAATCTAGATTCTTTTAGACAAGGGATACGAGGTATTGTGGGGATAAATTGGGGTTTATACAGGCATAGCAAGTTAAATCCACAAGGCATAAGTTGGGTTGAGACTTCTAGTAATGCTTTATATACGCGTATTGGGGTAGATTGGATTATAGATTTTAATCCTCAAGATACATTTGTATGGGGTGCTTTTGCTGGGCTTAATATAGGATATTTTAAAGTCTTTACTTCTGATTTTATCCCTCCCACACATAGGGGTTTTAATTTAGAAGGGCATATTGGAGGGAGTTTGACTTATAATAATATGCATAGGATTGAGCTATTACTCGGCTGGGGATATTCACGCTCAGCACTGCGTTATGTGTATATGTTTTGATAAGGGTAACCTGTCTATGTCTAAAAGACAGGTTTGACGCATTCCTTTAGCTTTGATATTTTAAAAGTAGAAGTTATCTATTTATTATGTATGCAAAACCATTGTATCCTCCTAAAAAATCAATTTTAAGAAGTGTGTTAGTGAGAAATAATTGTGCATTTTGGATTCATTGTTTGCTCCTTTGTCTTTTGTGTCGGTATTGTAGCATATTATTTATAAAAATCTCCTCATCTGTGTGAGATTATACAACGCATACACTAATGTATCAATTTGGGATTGAATGCGGAAGTGCCAAGGGTGGAATCTGCGGGTTTGGATTCTAAAATTATATCTACTTAATGAGATTTGTAGGAGCTTGAGCAAAAAGAGATTATTTGGCTAAAGCAAGATAGTAGAGTTTGGAATTTTAAAGAATTTATAGGTTAAATATAAAACTATAAAGAGGTTGTAGATAAGGTGAATCAAATTTAAAATATTGACTAAATATATTCTCATTCATTGTATTTTTGTTTGATTTTATAATTTTTTCTAAACCGCTTGCCTCACGATAAGCATACATTTTTGATTTTTTGTAAATATTATCTGCAAAATCTTTAGAGTGAGAGTTTATACATTCAACATATTTTTCAAAACATTCTATTATTTCTTTATGTTTGGCAATATGAGAGAGTAAAGTTTCAAGGTTGCCTTTGTTTTTATTGTCTGGGAATAAAAATATTTCTACTTTATTTTTATATTCTATGATTTTATTTTTAATATGCTGTTGTGTTTGGTTATAATCTAAATCGGCATCAAAAATAATACAAACTCTATGACTATCATCTAATTCTTTTTGAATTGTTTTTAATGTCGATTTTTGAAGCTCATTGCCATTATTTTCAATGATTTTATACTCAAATGTAGGGTTTTTATAGTGTATATATTGCGCTAAAATACTTTATCGCTTTTGCCTTCTACAACAAATAAAGTCATTTTAGTCTCTAAATTCTGTTTTGGTTTTGAGTAAATTCTCTAAATCTTTCATATCATATTTATAAGTTTGCAAACCTTTAAGTTTAGTTCTCGCAATGTTAAAAATAGCAATTTGTTCGTATTGATTCTCACTAGAGATTGTATTAAGAATTTCTAAAAATTCATAGCTATGGGTGGAGACAAAGAGTTGTATATCGGTTTTTTGAGCTAGTTTAATGACAGATTCAAGCAATTTGTGCATTGATTCAAAATGAAGTCCATTTTCAATTTCATCAATGCAGATGTATTTATATTCTCCCACAATGACACTTGCCAAAATGGCTAGATATTTTTTTAAGCCTTCCCCCATAGTATTAAGACTAATTTTTTTAGGCATATCTGCTAAATCTACCATTATTTCACCATTGATTACTTCTATCCCTTGAATCTTCTCATCAAAGATTTGGAGATGGGCTAATAATTCTTGCTCTTTTTTAAGTATTCGTAATCGTCCTAAAATGCCTAACGCATTAAACATTAAATTGCTTGGAAAAATCATACCTGAAAATGAGGGATAATCTACTTGGATAACATTATTAATATTGTTTCCGCGAATATCAAAGCTACTTCTTACCGCAGGATTTCCATTAAATTGTATATCAAAGTTTAAACCTGTGATGTAAGCACCTGTTTTTTTATCTAAGATTTTATCCATATTCATATTTATATCATTTGGCAGTATTTGAGCAAAATCATTTGTTGTTTTTGGTGTGATTTGCAAGTGCATTTTTTGCTGATTATAAGATGATGTGATTTTAATAGGTTTAGTCATATCAAGCTGATTGAAAAAATAATCCAAATTATCGTGGCTTATTTGCATTTGTCTTATAAAATTAGACACAACCGATACGATATTCATAGGATTGTTTGGCTGAAAATTAAGAAATATAGTCTCAAGCAAAGAGGTTTTACCGCAATTATTTTTACCTACAAAAATATTTATTTGTGCTAGGTTTTCAACCTCTATTGAATCTAATACTTTATAATTTTTTACTTCTATACTCTCTATCACATTAGACTCCTAAACTTTGATTTAGAAGAATAGCAAAAATAATTCCTTATAGGTAAAGTATAAGAAATTTTTATTAACAAACCTTAATCACTTCAGTTTATCTCAATAATGCTTATTTGATGATAAGGGTATTAAATATCAAAGTATGGATTACCCTGATTTAATGCTTTGCTTTTGTGATAATTCTTGTAAGCTCTATCATAAAATTCACGCATTGTCGAATAGCAAAAAATTTTGCATTGATTATCATCGTCTATTTTCCATATTTTTTGCCAAACTTCTAATAAAAGTTGCCTTTCTTCTTTAGGTTGTAATAATGTTCCAAATTTACATAATCCTTTATCATAGTTTAGTAAAGATAAAAACTCTTTAGAATTATCCAAATAAATAGCAAGAAAGAAAAGCAAAACTATATTTTTGGTATCCTCAAGATTCTCTTTTAATTTGTTTTGAATGGGTGTAAAAACTTCATTTTCTAGAGCACTATTTTTATTACTACCCCCATTTAGCCAAACATTTAAATAATTGAAAGTCATATTAAAAACAATATGCTCGGGCAATGTTTGTATATTTTGCACATATTCATTTCTAGTTTCTTGACTAAATTCTTCTTTATTTTGAAAATCAACAAAAAACGCCATCAACATTTTATCCACAATCTGTATCTTACCCTTAGAATAGGTTTCTAAAAACAAACTAAAATCTATACTATTTGATTGAATAGGCTTTCCTTGATGGTAAATTTTCTCCTCCCCTATTCCAGCCAAAAGCAATTTTTCTTTAACATAGCAAATATAAGACTCTGTAGCTAAAGGGTGAATTTCTATATGATTGATAATATTTATCCAATAAAAATTTTTCATTTTAAGCAGTTTTGTATTTTTTCCTGAAGTCCAATAAGTTTCTATTTTTAGATTATCGATTTTTGTTCGCTTTGTATCCAAATCCAAAATTATTCTTGCTTCATTTTCGAACTTATAATAAGGCTTTTTATAACTTAAAAAATCTATAATTTTTTCTTTGTTGTTTTTGTTTAAATCTAAATTGCTTATTTCTCTATGTAAGCTCTCTATATCCTCATTGCTTTTGGAGTAATCAATCCCTATAAAATAACTTTTATATGGTAGGAAATAGTTTAAATAATATTTAGAGTCTCTTATTGTTGTATTTTTTTGGGGATTGTTGATAGTCTTCAGCATATTATTGATTTCAAAACTAACATTATCAATAACAACCTTCAACTCTGTCTTATTCTTGCCATACATTTCCCAATGATAATCAGTTTGATTAATTCCCCAACATTGTATAAAATACAGGTGGTTAGTTTGTAATTCCCACATATCTTCAAAATTTGATGGGTGAGAAAAGGTAATTTCTTTATTTGTAATATCATTTATAAGATGTTCTGCTTGGAAAATTCTTGAGATAGTAAAACTATTATCAGCATCCATTGTTAATTCCTTTGTTTAAATTTTTAGAGTAAAAGCTCTATTTGTAAGCTTATATGGAATAGATATAAAGTCAAATATCATGCTTTGTATTTATGTAGATTCTATGATTTTTATCTCTTCATCAGTTAAACTATACAACTTATAAACTAAAAAATCAATTTGCGATTCTAGTTTTTTGGTGGAGGCGGTGGAATCCTTTGCTTTAGATTCTAAAATTTTATCTACCAAAGCGACAATTTCATTAACGATTCTTTGGTTTGCCTTTGTGATTTTAGGAATAGGCAAACTACCTACACTTAAAGTATCAAATCCAAATGCACCGCCTTGCATATGTGAAGCAAAGTATTTTTTGGCATAGAAATAATTTATTAGCTTACTATTTAAAACTCCAAGAATAAATTTCCTATCAAGTTTAAAATTATGTAAAATATTGACTTTACCTCCAAAATAAGCTTTAGGAGCAATACAGCAACGAATAAAGTTTGTCATTCTCGCCATAAATATAATTTCCGAATCCTCAAATATTTTTATTTTTTCAGTAGAATAATAAGATACTGCATTATGTAAAAATTTGCCTTGTTTATAATCATATTTTTGAATATCAGAAGATTCTAAAAAGGGGACATTGTCTTTAGTTTTTTTATTTTTTACATCATTTCTAAAACCAGCTATGGATAAAGCACAAAAAATATCACAAAAGCTTGATAATTGTGGATAATTTGCCTTAAAAATTTTTGTAGTTATAGAATCTAGCAAAATAGATAAATTCTCAATTTTGCTTTGTGGGAATTTTTCTAAGGCAATATTATTTAATTCCTCTTCGCAATTAGCTCTACCAAAATTTATTTCTTTTAGTTCTTGACTTTTATGAGTAAAACAATTAATGCAAGTATAGGTAGAAGCAGAATTAAAAACTTTAAAACTTGATACATCAATCATAGAGATAAGGCAAAGATTGTTGTCAATAAACTCTCTAATTCCAGCACCAGAATCTTGACAGATATAATTTATAGGATTAATAAAAATACAATAGCCTTGTTTGTGTATTAGTTTTGCTGCTTTTTCAATGAAATATACAAAGATACTCCCTCTTTTTGAGTTTGTATAAACAAAAGAATTTTTTTGCAAAGAGATTTTTGTATTTTCATCTATACTGCGATAGTCAATATACGGAGGATTGCCAATGATTATATCAAAGCCCCCTTGTGCGAAAATGGGTGCAAAAAAGAAGCGATATAAAAAAAGCTTGTCGGTGTGGAAGTTATGCTCTTCATAGTCTTTAAGGAGTGCGTCTAAATCGTGTTTAAAAGATTCGTATTGAAGTATTTTTTCTTGCTGTTTGACTCTTTCTTTTGGTTTAATAGCCGGATTTGCCTTTATGCTTTGAATATTCTCATCAATTTGCTTGATACGCTCATCAAAGGCTTCTTTCATTATCGCTAAAATCTCTGCTTTGAGTTGTGCTTTTTGTGCATTTGGCTCATAGTATTGCAGAAAAAGTGCTTCTAGCTTATGAGTTTGTGATTTATCAAATAAAGACGCGTTTTCATCTCTACCTAAGAGATTTTTTTGATGTTGTGGTGCATTCAAATCACTTGGAATAATTTCAATGCCATTAATGCTTTCTATAAGAGCATTGCCCTGCATAAATTTAAAGTCAAGGTTTGGAAGTGGGCTAGGTGTATCCTCATCTACGGCGATTGAGAGCCAAAAGCGGAGTTTTGCTATCTCAATCGCATCAGCATCAATGTCTGTTCCATAGATTTGCTGCTCTATAATCTCGCGCTTATATCTTGCTAAGTCTTGCTTTTGCAAAGAGGGATTGAGTGTATGCAGAGCCTCTAGTATCTCGCTTAGCATTCCCATTGGGAAAGCACCACTGCCAATAGCAGGGTCTAGGATTTTAAGCGATGTGATAGCTTGTGTTAATTGTTTCGCATTTTGTGCAATAAAATCATCGCTTTGTTTATAAAAAATAAAGTTATAGAGTGAATCTTTGTGTGCGTGTGGAGATTCTGTATCTTGTGTGAGGTGAGATTCATCGTGCAAGATTCTCTCCTGTAATGTGCGGGTTAGGACATTTTTACACATAAAATGCACAATTTCTCTAGGCGTGTAAAAAGCCCCACTTGATTTATTATAATCAATGAGGTTTTCAAACACTTTGCCAAGCATTTCAGGGTCAATACCGATTTCTTGATTATCTGGGGTGGATTCTTCAATCGTAAAATTATAGTTTTCAAATACATCAAAAATTGCTTCAAAATCGGTATTTTCTAGGCTTTGTGTAAGGACAAAATCTCTTTCTATGCCCTTACCTTGCTTGTCTTTATACTCTTCAAAAAGCCCACCATTAAGGAATGGAATCTTACAATCAAAGTGGGGTGAATAGTCGTTTTCTCTTTGTGTGTTAAGTGTCTCAAAAAATAAAGGGCAAAGGTATTTTGTATAAAAAGATTCATTATTTTGCGTGGCTTTGCTAAAAAGTGAAAACAAAAAGTTTTTATCGCCTTCTCCATAAGAAGCATTTTGTGCTACGCCTAACCAACCCTTTTTTTGCAAAAAGTATAAAAACACAATGCGCCCTAGAAGTTTTTTGACAAAGGCATTGACTGCTTTTTCTCCATTTAAACCTTCATAATTGTCTAAAGCATTGAAAGTGGCTTGATTTTGACATAATTTTTGCGATAAATCTTTATAAAGCCTTTCATAATCTCTATAAAATTCTTTACTTATAGGTTCTGTACTAAAAGCTTCTTGGAGATTTTTTAAAGTTTTTTCTTTATCTAAAAATCCTTGAAGTTGTAATTTGGCTGTTTTTGTCTTTGTATTTTCCCCTAGTGTGAAGCTTTGTCGGCGGAGATTTGAAAAGGTCATTTTGTTTTTTTCATAATCAAAACCTTGTGTTACAAGACTTAGTCTAAATTCTTTGCTTTCATCATAAAAAACTGCAAGCATTGCATTTATTTCTGGTTGATTTTTGATGATTTCAGCGATTTCTTTATGGAGGGTGATTTTGGCATTAATTGATGTTGTTTTAAAGGCATAGATGCTTAAGCTTTGTGAATCTAGGGTGATATTTTCACACATTTGTGAATAGGCGGTGATAATGCTATTATGTTTATCATAAGGAGTGCGTTGCTTGGTTTTTATGTCAATATTTTTCCCAAAAGATTCTATGATGAAGTTTTGAAAATGTTCGTGCTTATAGGCGTTATTAAGAAAAATATCTAAAGTCTTTGAAGATTCTACTGCACTCATTTTATCCCCTTTGTTAAGTGAATTGTCGTAATGCTAATTTGGATTTGAGGTTCTGTGTGGGTGGCAGAATCTATTGTGTTATAATCTTGCTCTTTGCTAGTCTGCAAATCTGCATTTGGGGCAAATTTTTCTTTGATGACAAGGACTTCTCTTGCAAAATCCGCACTATTTTTAGCCTTTATATTGATAGTCTCTTTAGTAAGCTGGGGGTGTCCGTTTTTTATTAAATCAATAAGATTTTCCTTCACTTGCGAATCTAATTCTGGGCAAGAATTAATTTTACTGATAGCTGTTATTTCTTGTGGTTTAAGCTCTTTTTTCGTTGGATTAGGCGTATTGCGGGATTTTAGAGATTGTTTGTAGGATTGCATTGCACTTTGGATATGCGTATAATGCACGCTCATATCTGCATTTTTGAGAGGACAAGATTCTAAATGTGCTTTCAAAAAGTCTGCCATTTCATAAAAATCACATTCTTGTGTTTGTGGCTCTTGGAGTAAGTTTTGGCTTGGCACAATATGATATGGATAAAAGTGTGCGTGATTGTGGCTAGAAATGTGGCGAATATAAGCAAAACTTTGAGTTTGATGTGATTGTATTATCGTGCGTGATTTAAGCGGGAGATGCTCTATCCTATCAAATTCATCTTTGTGATTTTTGTAGAAATCTTGTAATGCTTTTTTGTATTGTGAATCTTTGCTTGTTTCTTGATTGTTTTTATCGATTTGAGAATAGAGATTTTTGCTCCCTACAATCTCTTCATCATCATAAATTGCTGAATCTTCCCCTAATGTATAGTGAAAGCTTTGCAGTTTGCCAGAGGCGATAGAGTTTATATTGATAATCTCATCGGCTAAATGCGTAGGCTTGAAATTATAAATATGGATTTTTTCAAAGCTCGTGCCTATACGATTAATGCGCCCTATTCTTTGCATTAGCCTTGTGGAATTATAAGGCGTGTCATAATTAATAATAATATTTGCACGATGAAGGTTAATTCCTTCTGCTAATGTGTCGGTTGTAATGATGATATTAAACTCATCTTTTTGTTTCTCTTTAGGATAGTTTGCGTCAAAATTTTCTTTAATTTTTTGCTCGTTTTCTTCGCGATTACTTGCATCAATTTGTAAAATTGTATATGCAATAAGCTCTTTAGCAAGATATTTTGCAGTTGTCGCTGCTTCTGTGAAAATCACTATTTTTTGTGATTGTGGTAGATATTTATCTAAAGAATCTTTGAGTTTATCAAGTTTAGAATCTCCTTGTATATTCTCCCACGCATTGAGTAATTTTTCTAGGGCATCTCTATCATTTTGTAGCTTTTGATAAAAATCATTCTTAAAATGATGAGATTGTAAATGTATGAATTTATCTTCCTTTTTCTCTAAGAGATTCTGCAAGTCTTTATCATTATCTGATAATACAGCCTCATATAGCTTTTCTCTTGAATTATAGCCCTTTGGGAGTGCGATGGTGCCCTCGCTAAACATTGTAATAAGGGCATTGTGAGATGTGATTTGATTTTCAAGTGTGGCTTTAAATGCGTCTATGCTTGAATCAAATCGTTTAAATAGAATCTTTTGGATAAGCACACTCAAACGCTCTGCTGTGTCATTATAAAAACCTTTGCTTTTTTCATCTTCGCCATATTGTGATAAAAACTCCTCTTGTCCATCTTGGGTGAGATTTGGGAATATAAGATAACGCACATAGGAAAAAGTGCCTATATTGTTGTATTTCTTTGAGAGAAAAGCAATTGTTTCTTTTGCAAGATTATGTGAGTTAGAATCTAAATCATAAAGTAAATCTTTAGGGGGTTCAATTTTTGGAAAAGTGAGATTTTGCTTTTTCATATCATCTTTATAGAGTAGCTCTATATCACCTCTAGTGCGGCGAATCATAATATGAGACAAAAGTTTGTCACGTAAGGTGTTGGCAATATTTTCTAGCTTTTTCTTTTCTTTATTTTGTGCAGATTCTTTTTCTTGTGTGGATAAATTTGTGTTTTGGTTGATGGTTTTTAACTCTTTCATTGAGTTTTCAAATTTTGTTTGAAGGTCGCTAAAAAATTTTTCTAAGTTGTTTAAGCCTTCAATGAGAGAATTTCGCCTATTGCAAAAAAGATAGACTTGATTTGCTAAGTCTTTTGGAGAGTTATTTTGAGGAGTGGCGGAGAGGAGAATAATTTTTTTATGTGCGCCATTAAATGGAATCTTGCAAATATTTTCAAGCTGTTTGTAGCGGTTTGAAGTGCTGGAGCGAAAATTATGACTTTCATCAATAATTATAAGCTCTATATCCTCTCTTGTTTCTTTTGGGATTTTATGCAAGCTATCGTGAGTATAAATTTCATAATTTGCAATATTTATATCATCAAAATGTTTTTTCCACGATTTCTTAACGCTCGGTGGAGCAACAATGAGAATCTTGCCCTTAAGATTGTCTATGCGGCATTTTTTAGCGATGACAGACGCAATGAGTGTTTTGCCGAGCCCAACAACATCTGCAAGAAAGAATCCATTGTATTTTTTAAGCTTTTGCAATCCTTCCTGCACGGCGTGTATTTGATAATCATACGCGATATAGTCCTTAAAAAGAGCGGGAATTTCATTATCTTTCACCAAAAAGTCTTTGCCAAAATGCGTTAAAAGGAGCTTGTAATAAATATCTTTTGGGCTTAAAATTTCTAGGTAGCTTTGTTTTACACATTCATCAATATCATTTTTTGTAATCTCTATAGAATCTTCCCAAAGTTTGTTAAATTCTTCTAATGCGTAGTTAATATCTGCGCTTTCTTTAGTAAGGAGATTGACTTCATAATTTTTCTCTAAGCCATTATGAGTGAGGTTTGAGCTACCTACAATAAGTGAGCCTTCATAAAATGGTATATTGTTGTGTGCGTGGTTTGTCTTTGGTTCTGAAGTAAAAAGATAAAATTTAGCGTGGCAATTTTTAGTGCGCACCATACGAATTTGTAGTTGTTCTAGTTCTAAAACATTTTGTAAGCAAATAATAGAATCATCTACCTCTTTATCGTAGTTTTCTTTCTCTAGCATATTTTTTAAAAAGATTATGGAATCTATCGCCTTGATAGGCGCAATCCAAATTCTTTTGTGAAAGCTCATATATGAGAGTATCTACATTAAGTCCAACCAAAATACGAATGTTCTTAAATTTTGCATAGTTATTGTTTTCTTGTAAAAGTTTATGTAAATGGATAAAGCCACTTATGCGAAAAAACCCAATAAGAAAGCTTAGATTCTGCGTGTTGTTATCACTTAGAGCATTTTTGAATTGATTTAAAAGTGTATTTTGACCTTTATTTGTGGTGAATTTAAGATTCTGCGGGTATGTAGGGCAATAAGAATTTTCTCTATCCCCCCCCCCCGCTAAAAGCTATAATATTCTCTTCCATTGTTCATACTACCCTAATTTTTCTTTTAAAAGCTCATTTACCCTTGCTGGATTTGCGCCTTTAGAGTTTTTCATCACTTGCCCGACAAAGAATCCAAAGAGTTTGTCTTTGCCACTTTTGTATTCCGCGACCTTGTCGGCATTAGCGCTTAACACAGATTCTATAACTGCAATAATTGCGCCATCATCATTAATTTGGGCTAATCCCATAGAATCTATGAGGCTATCTACATCGCCTCCTTTTTCCATAAGCACATCTAAAATTTCTTTGCCACTTTTTCCGCTGATTTTGCCCTCCTCAATGCGTTTAACAAGTGTGGCTAAAGTTTTAGAATCCACCCCACAAGTCTGCAGCGTATTTTCACCCTTTAATCGTCCTAAAAGCTCTGTAGTAAGCCAAGTAAGAGCACCTTTTGCGCTCGCACCTTCTTCAAGCATAGATTCAAAATAAAGCGCAAGCTCAAGGCTACTTGTAAGCACACCTGCATCATAAGGCTTAAGTCCTAAGGTATTAATGTATCGCTCCCTTTTTTCATCGGGCATTTCTGGAATCTTCACTCCCTCACGCATAAGATTCTCATCAATAAAAACAGGCAAAAGGTCAGGGTCAGGGAAATAGCGATAATCAGCCGCCTCTTCCTTGCCACGCATTGAACGAGTAATGCCTTTGGCAGTGTCAAAAAGACGAGTTTCTTGCACAACTTCGCTTTGATATTTTCCCTCTTCCCAAGCTTCAATTTGTCGCTCTACCTCATATTCAATCGCTTTTTGGATAAATTTAAAGGAGTTAAGATTCTTAATCTCTACACGCGTATAGAGTTTGCAATCTCCTTTGGGGCGAATAGAAACGTTTGCATCACATCTAAAGCTTCCTTCTTGCATATTTGCATCGCTTATGCCAAGAAATCGCACAATAGAATGCAGCTTTTTAAGATAGGCTATTGCCTCATCGGAACTTCGCATATCGGGCTCACTCACAATTTCTAGTAGAGGCGTACAGGCACGATTTAAATCTACTTTTGAATAATTATTTTCGTGGATATTTTTACCTGCATCTTCTTCAAGGTGCGCACGCGTTACACCGATAGTTTTTGTTTGGTTATTACATTCAATTTCAATACTTCCTCGTCCTACGATAGGAATCTCAAATTGACTGATTTGATAGGCTTTTGGCAAGTCTGGGTAAAAATAGTTTTTGCGTGCAAAGACAGAGTTTTGATTAATAGTCGCATTAATCGCAGTGCCAAAGGAAATCGCCTTTTTTACCGCTTCGCGATTAAGCACGGGGAGTGCGCCGGGTAGCCCTAAGCAAGTGGGGCAAACATTTTTGTTAGGCTCATCACCAAAGCTTGTTGCGCAAAAGCAAAAAATTTTTGTTTTGGTATTGAGTTGGACATGCACCTCTAAACCGATAATCGTTTCATACGCTGACATTTTCATAGCCTTTTGTGTTGAAAATATTGGAATATAAAATGCTAGTATAGGCTAATAGGCATAAAATATTTATAAATTCTTAAAAATTTTTTATATAATATTACTTACAAAGAAAAGCAGATGTTATTACAAAAAAGCATTAGGAATACCGATATATAGGTTATTATAAGAACCTATAGAGTCTTGTATTTTAAGATTTAATGTTAGGAGTGAGCAAAGTGAAGGGAATATTCTTAATAAGCCTTGTCGCAAGTTTGATATGTGCTGAAGAATTACAGCTTCATAAGCTTAATGTAGCACCTAATACGCCACTTTCTGCCCAAAATACTGAGAGTAAAGAGGGAGATTCTAAAATAAAGGCACAAGTGAGTAAAAATTTCTCAATTAGAGCGAATACTATTGCTAATGAGGGATATTCAGAGTTTGAGCTTGAAACAGGCAATGCCAATTTGAATGAGGTTGAAGCACCAATGTCTCGGTATGGTGCTGGTATAGAGTTAAATTATTCTATTAAATCCGATACAGATGTGAAGTTAAATTTTTTTGTATCAAATGCTTTAGAAATTGATACGCAAAGACGAGGAGGTAAAGTCAAAACTTATGATAATGCACAACGATACGAAGAAAATGCTTATGATTATGGCACAAAGATAATGTATCCTGTATGGGCAAATAGTATTGGTATGGTATTAACGATACTTAAATCGCATCGTATCACACTTACATTAAAGCAAACACAACTTTCAAGTAATGATGCGCTTTTGGCAACATATTCACAAGGAATAACCCCTGTTGTGAGAAATGTAGCTCAAGCAAATTCCTATGCTAATCTTTATACAATTACTACACAGGTTTTTTTGACTTATAGTTATGTGTTTTAATGAGCTTTGATATAATCTCGTTAAAAATAAGTGAGGACTTTAAATGAGCAAGGTAAGTGTATTTGGTGGAGGAGCTTGGGGTAGGGCACTAGCTTTTGCATTAGCCGAAAAAAATGAGGTAAGAATTATCTCACGTAGAGATATTAGCTCTTTGCTTGAGCCTTTAAATCAAAAATTGAAAACATTAAATTGCACATCAATTATACAAGTTTCGCATAAAGAAGCATTAGATGCGCAGTATTTTGTTATGGCAATAGCTACGAGTGCATTACGAGAATGGTTAGCAGTAGCTGATTTGCCACAAAAGATAAAGATTCTCTGCGCAAGCAAAGGGATAGAATCTGGCAGTGGCGCATTTGTAAGTGATATTATGGAGGAGCGCATTGCTCATAAAAGCATTGCCTATTTATGTGGTCCTAGTTTTGCTTCTGAAGTAGTGCATTCTTTGCCTTGCGCACTTGTTATTCATTCGCGCAATCTTGAGTTAAGTCGTGAATTTGGCACTTTGATGCCACATTTTATTAAAACTTATGCAAGTCCCGATGTTGTTGGTGGAGAAGTGGCTGGAGCATATAAAAATGTCATCGCTATTGCAGGTGGAATTTGCGATGGGTTAGCATTTGGTATGAATGCGAAAGCCTCTCTTCTTGCACGAGGACTTGTAGAAATGAGTCGATTCGGAGAGCATTTTGGCGCAAAAATGGAAACATTCTTGGGGCTCTCAGGTGCTGGAGATTTATTTTTAACCTCAAACTCTACAATGTCGCGCAATTATCGTGTTGGACTTGGATTGGCGAAAGGAAAAGCAATTAATGAGATTCTCAAAGAGCTTGGTGAAGTAGCAGAAGGCGTGATTACTGCAAAAGCAATTACAGAAATAGGACAAAGGGAAAATATTTATACGCCTATTGCGAGAGAGATTAATCTGATTATAAATGGAAAAAATGTAAGAGAAAGTTCAAAAGCACTAATGGCATAGCCAAAAAGGCTATGCAAAGAAAGACTTATTTTTTAGCTTTTGCTACTTGGTCTTTCAAACCTTTTCCAGGGCGGAACTTAGGCACAGATTTTTCTTTTGTTGTGTAAGTTTTGTTTGTCCCGGGAACTTTACCTGTTTTAGCCTTTTGAATAGCTGTTTCAAATTTACCAAAACCTACAAGTTCTACACTTTGCTTTTTAGAAAGAGCTTTGGAGATAGCATCTACAAAAGAATTTACTGCTTGTTCAGCATCTTTTTTTGTGTTGTATTCACCAACTTTCTTAACCAAATCTACAAACTCAGCCTTGTTCATTACAAACTCCTTGATGTTAAATTTTGAACGCTCACATTCTATACAATTTTAAGTCTTAAGTCAAGGTATATGCGGATATTTTGCATAAATTTATTATAAAAAGGATTATATTATGCCCCCCCCCCCATTAATTAGCATTTTCAAGGAATTTTTTTGCTGCTTTTATTTGTTCCATATTGATTCTGATTTTAAGCTGTTTGGCTTCCAAAAGTATTTTCGTTTGATTAATCAGCTCAAGAGCTTGGAGTTTTGTCTCAAGCGGAGCGTTTGGGAGCTCTTTTGGAAGATTGCTTACAAGAAGAAAGGCTGCTTGGTCGTCTTCGCGAAGCAGAGCAACTTTGAGCTTATCGAGCCAATTCATCTTGATTAATTTCTCGCCACGCTTCTAAAAGCCCTTTTGCTACGTTCATTACGATGTCAATTTTATCTGTGTCATTAGCAACATTAGCTTGAGTAAGGAGTTTAATTTGATGTGTATAAAGCCCTGTAAGATATACTGCTACCTCACCACCTTTATCATAATCAAGCGTATTAAGAAGCTCGGTGAAAATATCAGTAGTGCGATTAATATAGTAGATTTTCTTTTCAATATCTTCAGCTTCCATATGTCGCTTGGCTTGAGCACAGAATCTTAAAATACCTTCATAGAGCATTTCTACAAGTTTTACAGGGGATTCTACTGAAACTGAATTTTGTTGATAAAGACTATAAGCGTTGTTGCCATACATTGGTTACTCCTTATTTTTTAGCTACAGATTGGTCAATCATCAATTGAACACTGCTAAAGGCATTATTGGTTTTAGAGATTTGAGAATCATAAGCCGCAAATCTCTGTGCCATAATGTCATAGCGTATATTGAGTTGCTCAACTGCTTTTTTTCTGTCCTCACGCAATTTTTTATCATCTTTTGTGAGGCTTTCCTCAAGGACTTTAAGTCTTGCATTTGGTCCATTTAAGAGTCTATCAATCTCTTGGTCAAATTTTTTAAAGACACCATCGGTTTGCACTTCTTTAAATTCTGTTGTTTTAAGACTTCCATTAAAAAGCTCTTGTGTGCCTTCTGGGTCAGAGCTCAAAGCCATTTGGAGTTTGCTCACATCAAGTGTCATTGTGCCTTTTTCGTTAAGAGTAAGTCCATATTTAGCAAGTCCTTTTAGCTCTGTTTCTGTTTGGATCGTTGTAGAAAATATACGATTAAGGCTAGGACGTATCATACGAATATCACTATTGCCATTGAATACGCCAGCAATTTTAGAATCTTCATCATAACGTGTAACATCATCAAGTTTTAAAGCAAGATCATTATAAGATTCAACAAATTTTTTCACATTTTCTATAATTTCTTCATCATTACGTGTAATGCTAATTACTGCAGGTTTGCCCGGTTCAGTAGTAGTAAGAAACTCAATATTTACTCCACTTACAATGTCATCAACATTATTTGTAGGGCGTTTCATTGAAATTCCATTGTATGAGAATTTTGCATCTTCTGCTTTTTGAACTTTACGTATTTTAAAAAGCTCTTCTTGTGTTTTGGCATAATCCATTGTTGTGCCAGCTTTTAATCCCAAATCCTCAAGGGCTTTTTTACTTGCAGGGTCGTCGTTGGCATAAATATTTACTTCTCCCGTATCAGAGTTAATCACAAGCTTGCCCTCATCATTGACAGAACCATAAATACCCGCAATATTATTAATGGCTTCAGCGATATTTTTTGCATTTTGGGCAGATGTATTTTTTTCTTTTGTGAGTGTAGAAAGGTCAAGTGGGATACTGCCTATATTGATTGTACCTGTAAGCTTTCCTGCTCCTACACTTTTAGTTGCCACCATTAAATCTTCTTTGGCATTATTTTTATTTTCTGTGCCAAAACCTAAACTTTGGGCTTTTGAGCCTTGAAGTTCAATACTATAACCACGTCTATCATTAAGAGTGAGTGTATCACTATTTGCACCACCTATACCGATATTAATATCATTATCAAGCAGTCCATCAAAATCTGAATCATTTTTAATTGCAGTAATGATAGCTTCTTTGAGAGCCTCGGCGTTATCTTGGCTTTTAGATTCTATTGCAGTTTTAGGAAGTTTGATAGAAAGGGTTTTGTCAATACCTTTTTTGTCTTTAAGTGTAATGTTTAAATCTCCATCATTCACAGAAAAAGCACCAGAGGGCACGACAGAGCCGCTTGTAGTTGAACCAAAATATATTCGTGAAGATTCGCCTGTATCTTTTGAATTAATCATAAGCTGGTAAGGGTTTGAGCCACCTGTTTTCATAACAATTCCCATTACTTCACCTTTTGTTGTATCTGTAATGAGTTGCGCTACTTCACCTAATTGCATACCCGCTTTAATATCAATTTTATAGTCGTGCCCTTTGTGATGAAATTTTAATACAGAATCTTTTTGGCTAAATACAGATTCTCTACTCTCATATTTTGAGCCTATTTCATTAATATCTGAAGTCGCCACAGAATCTATATCAATTTTAATATCTTGTGTTGGCACACCTGCTGATATATTTGCTTTGAGTGCATCGCCAATTACATTACTTGAGCGCCCTAAATAGGTAGAATAATCTCCAAGCTTACTCGTGCTAGATTTTAAATCACGCAAAGTAGAAGTAATAGCTACAAGCTCTGTTTGCTTTTCAACATTTTGTTCAATTTTTTTATCAATAGGCTTGATAAGTGAAGCCTCATCAGCTTCTCTTAGTTTATCAATCACATCGTGATTTAAAACTTTACTTCCAAGTCCAAGCGAACTCAATGTTCCAAGTGCCATATTACCTCTTTTCTTGCATATATTAAAGTTATAAGTTAAACTTCAAAGATTAACCTTGTTTGTCAAAAATAACACCAATGACTTCACGCATTTTTTTCATCAATTCAATAGCCTCTTTTGATGGTATCTCGCGAATCACCTTATCGCCATTACTTTCTTTAACAGTTACCATAAGACCAGGTATATTTTCATTATATGAAAAATGAATATCAGTGTCAATGCGTTTCATTTCATCATTGAGCTTTTTGCTTAATTCACGCAATTCATTTTCAAGCTGTTTTTTATTTTCCCTATCTTGATGTTGTGCGTTTTCTTCTTTTATTCGCACTTCTATGGGGCGTTTATCTTCCGTGATAGTTTTCCCACTTGTGTTGATCATATTGACCAGCTGATTTTTAATGGTATTATTGGTGCTATTAACGCTATTAATATCATTAAGCATAGCTTCCTCCTTGAAGTTAAATACAAGGATACATCGGATAAAAATTTTATTTTTTTAGTTGAGTTTTATAAAATCTGCAGGGTTAATATGTTTATCTTTTTGAGTGATTTCAAAGCTTAAACGTTCATTGACTTTGCCAATAATCGTGCCTTTTTTAATAGGTATACCTGTTTTAATTGAAGATTCTATTTTGTCCATATATGCGTAAATAGTATGGATAGCATTGTTATGCTCAATAATAACAACTTTTTTAAGCCCTGGTGCTTCTTTGGCATATACTATTCTCCCATCAAGCACATTCTTGACAGGAGCGTTGGGAGATTTGGGATTAAGCATAATTGCAGCATTAAAAATTTTAAATTTATATACAGGGTCAAAATAAGGTCCAAACTTTTTTTCAATGACATAGTTATCAAGTGGTGAAAAGGTTTTAGCTCCTTTGTAGGCAATGGTAGGCACATCACGATATGAAGTGCCAAATTGTTTTGGGGCTTTAATACTACTTGGGTTTTTTTGGTTATTTATAAAGGCTTGCTGATTGGAGCCTTGTTGTTTTTGCTCTTTAACGATATTGAGTTTTGAGAGAATCTCATCAAGGCTTTTGCGCTCTTTGACAATGTCTTTAAGCTGCTGGTCATAGGTTTTAAGTTCAGTTTGCATTTTTGCAAGAGTGGCTTTTTGTTGTTCTTTTGCGATTTGGAGACGTTCTTTTTTATTAGTTTGAGTTTTAATGGAGCTTTGAATTTGAGAAATTGCATTACTTATTTGTTTGATTTCATTATTGAGGAGATTGTGTTTAGCGTTAAGCGTTTTAATAGAGTTGCGCGCGTTTTTATGTAGAATTTGATAAATATGATATTGCACTACACCATCAACAGAATCAATATCTGCAGAGCGGCTAATCACCATATTAAAAGCAATACCTTGTGCAATAAGCTTAATAAGTTGTTTTTCAATCTGAAGTTTTTGTTCTACAAGCACATTTTGTTTTTTTTGAGAATCTTTAAGTGATTTTTCTTGTGAGAGAGATTTGCCTTGATTTTGTTCTATATCTTTTTCTAAGGCGTTAATTTGATTCCCAAGTTGTGTGAGCTCAGAATTTTTCGCATTAATTGCTTTGCCCAAAACATCAAGTTTTTTGCTAATAGCTTTTTCTTGGGATTTGGCAGTAGCAAGTTTATCTTTATTTTTTGCAATATCTTGGTCAATATTTGCCATACATATATTTATAATGGCACATATTGCAATCCAACCAAAACCCCTCATATTAGATTCACAGGTCTTTTTGTTTAATAATGACAAAAACCACCGAGACGATAGATACAAGTATAGATGTAAAAAGAAGAATGATAAAATCACTTCCCATACGGAATATATCGCTTGTTACTTCAAGCGTGTGAAACACTTCTTGCATTTTGTCGTGGTTAATCAGATATGTCATACCTGCAATGATAGCTATTGTTGAAATAATAGAATCAATAAAAGCAAGGCGGAATAAAATACCATTTCTCATCCACGCAGGAGCACCCAAAAATGCCATAATTTCCATTCTATCGCTATGTTCAAATTTCCAAATTTCAATTTGTTTAACCATAAGGATATAACTTAAAATGGCAATAAGTGATGCAAAGACTATAATTGAACTTTTAATAATGAGCAAGAGCTTATAAACTTGCGAATGACTCTTGGTAAAAGATTCGACTTTGGTTACACCATTTAGTTTTGAAAGTGTCGCATTAATCTTTTGTAGTCGTTCTTCATCTGGAAAAGTAGAGAGTTTGAGCGAATAGAAAAAAGGTAATTCTCTTTGAAGTGTTTCAAGGCTTTCTCGACTAAGATCCTTTTTGAGCTCATTCATCATATAATCGGGCGCAATGGCTTTTAGCTCCTTGGCTTCGCGGATAAAACTCTGAACCTTATCAAGCACAAGAGCATTTTTTGAGGCAATAACAATAGAGTAATTATCAGAGAGCTTATTTTCGTGTTTAGTTACAGCACGATTGACAAGCATAATACTCTCAAGACTAAAAAGAAGAGCTAAAAGCGGGATAATAAGTGCCAAATGTCTCCTAAGCAAATTCATAAACTACTCCTTCTTCTATATGTAGTCTTCTAAATGGAATATTAAGCCTATCAGGCATTCGGTGGGTTACAACCACAACGGTAATACCAAGTTGTTCATTTACACCTTTGAGGAGATTCCAAATAAGCTCACTTGAATAATCATCAAGGTTACCCGTTGGCTCATCAGCAAGGATAATAGTTGGATTATGTGCAAGCGCACGTGCCATAGCTACTCGTTGTTGCTCACCCCCACTAAGCTCAAGAGGAAATTTATTTGCCTTATGTGAAAGTTTAATATGCACAAGCAGTTTTTCAACTTGGGATTTGCATACTTCTTTTTTGTAGCCATTAATAACCATAGGCAACATCACATTTCGCTCTATATTCCATTCTTTAATCAGTTTGTAGTCTTGAAATACTATGCCAATACTGCGCCGAAGATGATTAATACGACTTTTTGATGCTTTTTGCATATTGATTCCAAAGACATTTAAAAGTCCGCTTTTTACACCTAAATACCCAAAGAATGAGCTTAAAATAGTGCTTTTTCCGCTACCAGAAGCTCCTGTTATGAATACAAACTCTTTAGCGTTAATATTAAAAGTGGCATCTTTAATGACAAGATCATCATTATAGCCTAGATTGAGATTTTTTGCTTCTATAATCGTGCTCAAATTTTACTCCTGTGTTAGAATCTGTATTAAATATTTATGCGCCTTGATGGCTGCTTGTGTAGGGATAGGGTTACTACCAATATACCGAGCTGATACATTATTGCAGAATTCAATTTGCAAAAACTTGCTTTGAGGCTGGTTAAAATCCCCAAAACATAATGCCAATACATATATATCCCCCGCACAATACAGATTATCAATATGCAAAAACCAATCATTAGCAATTTTCTTATGTGGAAAATTTTTGTAATTATCCAAATTTTTTCTTAGAATTTTATCAAAATAAAAGTTTTTTTGGGTATTTTTTACATTTTTTTCATTATTTGTGTTTTTATAAGTATGAAAAATCTTTAAATCATAAATGTTTTTTTGTTGTTTTTTCCATCTTGCTTCGTATTTGCTTGTAATTACTTCTTGTTGATTCTTGTGTATTTCAAGGCTTATGCTTTCTTGTTGCAAGGCAAGGGAAAGGGCATCTTGGAAATAAATTTCATCATCACTGCGCAAATGAAGCACTCCATTATTATCTAAAACGCGCAAAGATTCCTGAAAAAATTTGGGCGAAAAAATGCGCCTATGGTGTTTTTTATTCCACGGCACAGGAAAATGCACATAAATACCTTGTGCAATATGAGAGGAGAGAATTTCAAGGAGGATACGCGCATCGCCATTAATGATATAAAGATTCTCTAAACCCAAGAGTTGCACTTGCCTAAGAATCTGCTCAATAGAGGGAGTATGAATTTCTATACCAATACACATAAAATGAGGGTTGCTCTGTGCAAGATGCAAAAGGTGGCGCCCAGAGCCAAAGCCTATTTCAATAAGGCAAGGCTTTGCAAAATCCAAAAAAAAATCCATAGACTGAAAATAGGGAGATTGGAGATTTTGTCGTGGCGTATTTTTGTTGAGGTTATGAGAGATAACATTTTTTTGATACGCACATAGAATCTTAAGGGCATTCTTAATAATGCCTGTAGGTTGAGTTTTTGTGCTTTTTTCACATTTGAGAATAGCATTATTTTTATTGCCTCGCCACGCTTTGCGTAAAAAAAACTCATTATCTTCATATCGCACCAAAATAAGTGATTGTGAAGAATCGTTGCATTGTTTGGCTTCATATACAAAGGTATAGCCTTCTTGTGTAAAAGGCATAGGTGGTAATGTAATATGAGATGCAAGAAAATGAGGCATTATTTTTGAGCCTCTATGGAGAGTTCTATTTCTTGTGTGGGCGCAGATTCTATACCATTTTTGTCAATACTTGTTACGCTATATTTATAACTGATACCTTTTTGCATTTCTTTGTCGGTAAAGGTAGTATCGTATATATCAATAAAGCGCGCACTTTGTGCCCATACTTTCCCTTCTTTGCGATAAACGATATAATTTTGAATACGCTCATCACTTGGTGTTTCCCACGAGAGAGTGGCTTTACCATTAAGGATTTTTCCTTCAAAGTGCAAAGGCTTGCTTGGAGGTGGAAGACTTGAACCTTTAGCAGGTGTGCTACTTATACGTCCTTCCAAGCCATTATCGCCTAAAAGCACAACTTGGTAGTAATAACTTATGCCATCTTCTTTGTCTTGGAGTTTATGTGTATAATTTGTTTGGTTGGTAGTTGCTAGTTTTTTGTAGTTTTTATCATTGGGAGAATAGAGAATCTTATATTGTTTTTTGCTCACACCTTGTGTATCAGGGGCTTCTTTCCAAGTAATTTTAATGGCTCGTGGCAACTCTATAGTAGCTTGGATATTTTCAATAGGTGCAGGTTGAGGGATTGTTTTTACACTCACGCTTTGTGAAGGCTTACTTTTGATACCCTCATAGCTTTGAGCGATAATACGATAAGTGTAGCTTTCTCCATCTTTTAAATCATCATCAAAATACTCTACACTTAAGCGATGAGGAATTGTTTTGATTGTTTTAAATTCACCTGCTTTATTTAGGCGTTCAACCAAATAAGAATCTATGCTTGGATTTGGGTGTGGCGACCAAATAAGCTTAATGGTGCGTGGTTGATTATTCAGAGCGAAGACACTCTCTACCGCGTCAATAAAAGATGTTTGCACAAGAATAGGTTTGCTTTTTGGAGAAATCGTATTATCAGTGCCAAGCGTAGCAAAGGCATAAATATATTTTGTTTGGGGATTGAGATTTATATCATAAAAATGTGTAGCAAAGCGGTTTGGAATCGTAGCGATTTTTTGTAGTTTTTGATTATCTTTTGCTTGAGCACGATAAATGACAAATCCTTTTATGTGTTCATTATCAAGAAATTTCCATTCAAAGCCTACAGACGAAACATCAGCGAGTGTATTTATAGAATCAATTTGTGGGAGTGAAGCATCTTCTTGGAGTTTTGCACCAAAAGAAGAGAGACAACCGCTAAGAAAAGCACTCAAAAGAACGCATAATCCTGTCAATTTCAAGTAATTCCATAATGTTTTTGTGCCCATCGGGTATATCCTTTGTGAAGTGAGTTTGGAGGAATTTTAGCATATCTGGTAAAATAGGTGCTTTAAAAGTGCAGTTTTGTTGCGTTTTGGGGTGTATAAAATAAAGAATATAAGCGTGAAGCAAGATTCTATCTTGATAATAATGTGTTTTGGCTTGAGGTTTGTATCCATAAAGTGTATCACCAAGAATATGGCGAGAGAGGCTTTCAAGGTGGGCGCGTATTTGATGTGTTCTACCCGTGTGGAGTTTGATAGCAATGAGTTCAAATGCTCCGTTATCTGAAGTAGCAATTTTGATAAAAGAGCTTTTTGAATCTCGCACTCCTTTCGGGATAGGAGAGTTTGAGCGAATGTGAATCTTACTCATTTTAAGGCGATTGTGCGGATTGCGACCCATAAAGCATTGCACTTGTTGGTTATCTTTAAGGGGCGTATCAATAATAGCAAGATAATATCGCCCCATTTGACGACTTTTCAGCTCTTTGGTGAGAGTAGTATAAGCGAGATTTGATTTTGCAATAGCCAAAGCACCGCTTGTTTGCTTATCAAGTCGATGAATAATCCCATAACGTTCCTCTCCGCTTAATGTATAAAGAATGTGGGCATTGAGTTTGAGCCAATCTACAAGCGTAGGCTCTTTAACGCTTGGTGCGTGGTGAATGACAAGATGAGGAGGTTTGTTAATAATGAGCACATCTTCATCTTGATAAACAATATCAATACTAAAGCGTTCATCATCTGCTGATATGGTATATGAAGAGGATAGGGGCGTATTGTTTGCACAGGGGGATTGCACTTGAATGCAATCTTTAGCTTTGAGCAAAGTGCCGTTTTTCAAGCATAGTATGCCATTAAGCCACACTTGTTTATTTTTAATAATATGGTGGATTTGATTTTTGCTACTTTGAAGCTGTATGCTTAGATAAGAATCAAGGCGTAATTTGCCATTATTTAAGTCAAAATTTGATACAATAATTTCTTTCATTATCGCCTACTATATTTCTTCCATTTTCCGTTGAAAATGAGATTATTTTGAGGAAAAGTTGTGATTGATAGACGGATTCTAGCACATTTTGATTACATTTTATTGCTTTTTATATTACCATTAGTTAGTCTCTCTCTCTTTTTAATCAGTGAGCTTGATTCTGCTTTATTTGCTAAGCAAGTGAAATATATTACTTTAAGTTGCGGGCTAATGATTTTTTTATTTTTTATGCCTTTTAGGCAGCTTAATAGTGTTATTTTGGTATCTTATATTATATGTTTAATTTTATTAGTTTTGGTGCATTTTATTGGCACACAAAAGCTTGGTGCGCAACGTTGGGTGGATATTCCTTTCACAAATTTTTCTATTCAACCAAGTGAAATTATGAAAATTTTTCTTATGTTGCTTTTAGCTTCCTATATCACCGCTAATCCTCCACCAAAAGATGGTTATGGCTTAAAAGAATTTTGTATTATTAGTTTTTTTATTCTTGTGCCTTTTTTTATCATTCTTAAAGAGCCTGATTTAGGAACAGCAATGGTAATTTTACTCACTGGATTTGGCACACTTTTTTTAATCGGTGTAAATAAGCGAATATGGATAGCTTTAGGATTGGTTATCGTTTTACTCGCTCCTGTGGCATATATAGTTGATCCCCTTAAAGATTATCAAAAAAAACGTATTATGGATTTCGTATCAGATAAATCTCCCTATCAAGTCGATCAAGCTCTAATTGCCATTGGTGCAAGTGGATTATTTGGCAAATCAAAAGAAGATGCCACACAATCACAGCTTAAATTTTTACCTTATGCAAATACAGATTTTGTTTTTGCGTATTTTGTGGAGCGTTTTGGACTTTTGGGTGCATTTGCTCTTTTGACATTATTTTTTTGTTTGATAATCTATATTTTAAGTTTAAGTTTTGTGCATCAGCAGGATTATTTTTTGCGTGTAGTAACGGGTTATATGACTATTTTGATTTTCTTATATGTAAGCATTAATGTATGTATGGTAATAGGATTGGCTCCTGTGGTGGGAATCCCTCTTCCCTTAGTAAGTTATGGTGGAACAAGTTTTGTTACTTTTATCACTCTTTTCACTATACTTGAAAACATTCTTGCCTTTAGATTTGTTTTTGAGTATAATACGTCCTCCAATGGGCGAGGACCTTTAGCTCAGCTGGTCAGAGCACTCGGCTCATAACCGATTGGTCGCAGGTTCAAATCCTGCAAGGTCCACCATAGATTTCTTGCAATGATTCTCTAATGTTTTAATTTGAATGAATTAAAATTCACTATACACTATGAATATTTATATTTTTTCTTAAGAAATTTTGGTATTTACGCATTTACTCTCTTTTTATTTAGTAAGTTTTATGATACAATAGGCTTTAAAGTTACATAGAGGTTAAAATTATAATGATTACTTGGATGCAAAAGCATAAGAAGTGGCTTGTTATCACCATTTGGATTAGTGCTATCGCTTTTATCGGTGCTGGAATGGTGAATTGGGGTTCTTATGGATTTGGATTAAACAATGATAAAGTAGCACGAGTGGGAGCGATTGATATTCATATTCCCGACTACCAAAGAGCTTATAACGAAGTATTTAATGAATATTCGCATATTCCACAACTTGGTGGTATGCTTGATGAAGCTCAAGCAAAACAGCTCGGTTTGCCTCAAATTGCTCTTCAGCGAGTAGTTCAACAAGCACAGTTACTTAATTTTGCTTATGATTTGGGTTTATCTGTGAGTGATGAAGAAGTGAGTAATGAAATCATCAATGCAAAAGTGTATGTTGATAAAGAGGGTCATTTTAGCCACGAAATCTATAAGCAGGCTTTAAAAGAGCGACAAATGAGCCCAAGTGAATTTGAAGAAATAATACGCAAATCTCTTCTTATCCAAAAAATTTTTAGTGTTATGAATCTCAATGTCTCTCAATCATCACTTCAAATACCTATGGTATCAGTTACACCTTTAGAAATAGCTGCATTAGAAATGGCAGATTCTGTGCGTGATAGACTTATGGTAAAGAGCATTCCTGTTACACAAGTAGCTTTTTCATCAACAGATGATGAATTGAAAGCATTTTGGGAAAAAAATGCAGATAATTGGAAAACGCCTATGGAGTTTCATATTGAATATATTTTTGTGCCCTTTAACGCTCAATCTCCAAGTGAAGAAGCACTAAACAAACATTATGAGGATTTTAAGAGTGATTATTTGGACAATGATGGGCATTTAATGAGTATGGAACAAAGCAGAGAAAAGCTGATACGTGATGTCCAAAAACTTGAAGCCCAGAGCCTTGCTAAAAGGGAATATCGTGATTTAAAAAATGGAAGCAAACAAGGAAAGATACTCACACTTAAAGATAATGAGCGATTTTTTATAAAAAATGGTGTGGATTTAGTAGTAGCAGATATGAAAGTAGCTCAAGTAGGGCAAGTGTTAAAACCCATAGAAGCTGATGAGGGTTTTGTAACTTTAAAACTCCTTGATAAAAAGGAAAGTGTGAATAAAAGTTTTGATGAGGCAAAAAGTGCAGTTAAAGAGATGTATGAGCATACCAAACGTAAAGAAAGTCTTGTTAAACTTGCTCAAGAAAGTGTAAAAAATTTTGCTGGCACAGATATTGGGTTTATTGATAGATTTTATAATGGCGCTATACTCACACTTGATATTAACCAAAAAATGCACTTTCTTTCACAAGTTTTTGGTAGCCAAGATAAAGAGGGTTATGTGCTATTTGATGATAAGGTGGTATTATATCGTGTGTTGGAACAATCATCTGTTCCTAAAGATAAGGAAAACAATATAACAATGATAGCTAAAAATATCAAATATGGAGCAGTGCTTGATACTCTAGCAGAGAATCTGAATAAAACTTATAAAACAACCATCTATATTGATGTGAGCAAGTGAGGTAAAAGTGAATCAGATTATATTAGGTATTGACATTGGTTCAACAAAGATTTGTTCCATTATCGCCGAGATAAAAAAGGACGGGACGCCTTTCATTCTTGGTTCGGGCATACATAAGGCTGATGGTATCAAAAAGGGTTCTATTACAAATATTGAGCTTGCTTCTTTGGCAATACGAAATTCTGTCAATGACGCCAAAAGAGTTGCTGATGAAAAAGTAGATAAAGCAATCATCTCTCTTTCTGGTGCATATACAAAAAGTATTAGAGAATCCGCAGTTGTAAATGTCCCGAGCAATGAAATTGGTTTAAAAGAAATTAATCGTGTGATGCAAACAGCTATTTACAATGCTGTTATTCCTGAAGGGCATACTGTTATTCACGCATTGCCTTATGAATTTAGGCTTGATGACCAAAGTTATGCTGAAGACCCTATGGGTATGAGTGCTTCTCGTCTTGAGGCTTTTGTGCATATTGTAACAGCAAAAAAATCAGCGCTTGAGAATCTTAAACGCGCAGTGCGTGAAAGTGGCATAGAGATTGAAAATATTGTTTTAAGTGCGTATGCCTCATCAATCGCCGTTTTAAGCAATGAAGAAAAAGAGCTTGGCGTGGTGTGTATAGATATGGGTGGTCAGACTTGTGATTTGATGATTTATAGTGGTTATTCTATGCGATATAGTGATTTTCTAAGTGTAGGCTCCCATAATATCACTATTGATTTAGCCACTGCGCTTAACACTCACCCAAGCACAGCAGAGCAAATTAAAACAGAATGTGGCAAATTAATTTTAAGCGATGAAGATAAGACAAAGGCTATTAAGGTGCCTATTATGTCAAGTGATACAGCTACAACAAATGTGAATTTAGAAATCGTCCATGCAGTGCTATCTGCTCGTGTAGAAGAAACTTTGCAACTTTTAGCAAAAAGCATTGAAAAAAGTGGCTTAAGAGATAAACTTGGGGCAGGTATTGCTCTTACAGGCGGTATGGCAAATCTTGATGGTATGCAAGAATTTGCATCAAGTATATTTCGTAAGCCCGTAAGAATATCTAAACCTATGGCTATGAATGGGCTTTTTGACGGTTTGAAAGGCACACATAGTGCTACTGCAATAGGTCTGATACTACACGGAGCAGGACAGCATACTAATTATGAAATGGATTATGAAAAAAAGATTCGTTACAGAAAAAGTAATATCACTACGGAGAATAACGATATGAGCAACATTGGGCTACCAAAAGATGCACTTCAAGAGAGTGCGGGGAATACAAACATCATTCATAATGGTGATTTTTCACAGATTAGAACTTCAGAAGAGGATAAGCATAATAACTTCTTTGTGAGATTCTATAAGTGGGCTAGTCAATTATTTTAAGGAGAGAGCAATATGGAAGACATAATTCAAGAAATTCAACCAAAAGCACAAAATGCAGTCATCGGTGGTAGTGTGAATGTGAGTATTCAAGAGATTCAAGATGAGCCAAGCAAACAAGGTGCAGTGATTGCAGTTATTGGTGTAGGTGGCGGTGGCTCAAATATGGTAAATCACCTTGCGAACAATAATCCTCATAAAGATGTGAAGCTTATCGCTGCAAATACAGATGTGCAAGCTCTTGAAACTACAAATGCAAATCTCAAAATGAAACTTGGTGAGCGATTGACTAAAGGCTTAGGTGCAGGCGGTAATCCTGATGTAGGTATGAAAGCAGCACTTGAGACTTATGAGGAAATAAAGTTGGCTTTAAATGGAGTGGATCTTGTTTTTATCTCTGCTGGACTTGGCGGTGGAACAGGCACAGGTGCTGCTCCTGTGGTGGCAAAAGCTGCTAAAGAAGTAGGTGCACTCACGGTTTCTGTTGTAACTAAGCCTTTTAAATTTGAAATGGGCAAACGAGCAAGATTAGCCGAAGAAGGTTTACGCAATCTTAAAGCAGAGAGTGATTGTATTATTGTGATTCCAAATGATAGATTGCTCTCAATTATTCCCAAAAATTGTGGTCATAAAGAAGCCTTTGCTTTTGTAAATGATGTTCTTACACGTGCAGTAAATGGTATGTCCAGTGTTATTTTAAAGCATACGCAAGGTGATATGAATGTAGATTTTGCTGATGTGAAAAAAGCAATGAGTTATAAAGGTTTAGCACTTATGGGTATTGGCGAAGCCACAGGCGATAATGCAGCCTCTGATGCTATGCAACAAGCTATTGTTTCTCCTTTACTTGATAATATTTCTATTAAGGGCGCAAAAGGTGCAGTTATTTACTTTGAAACTCACCAAAACTACCCATTTACTGAACTTAGCGCAGCAATGGAGATTATTGAATCTCTTGTTGATGTAGAGGCAGATCTTATTCAAGGTATTCACACATTAAATGACGTGCCAGAAGATTTTGTGCGTATAACTGTGATTGCCACAGGCTTTGAAAAAGAGATTGTAAATGGTGGCAATGATGCTTCACGAAAAACAGATGAAGAGCAAGCTTTAGAACATTCTCGTCAAAGCATACAGCTTATGCGTGATGTGAGTGGAGGAGATTATAATTTGTTTAATAATAATGATACACTTGAAGTGCCTACATATCTTCGCAACCAAAAAGACTAGAGATTTAAAAAAAGAAGTTATATAATGGCGTGCTCGGAGGGATTCAAACCCCCGACCTACAGGACCGCAACCTGTTGCTCTATTCAGCTGAGCTACGAGCACAAATGTGAAGTAAGCTTGGCATTCTAGCGAAAATTTCTTAAAACTCACTTTATGAGTTCACGTCTTTAAGAAAATTTACAACAAAATCAAAGTAAAATACCGCCCTAATCTTAAAAAGAAAGCAGGTGAAAGCTATGCCCGGTATCAAAGTAAAAGAAAGTGAATCATTTGAAGAAGCATATAGAAAGTTCAAAAAGCAAACAGACCGCAATCTCGTTGTAACAGAAGTGCGTGCAAGAAGATTTTTTGAATCTAAAACTGAAAAGCGCAAAAAACAAAAAATTAATGCAAAGAAAAAAATGCTTAAGCGACTCTATATGCTCCGTCGTTACGAGTCTAAACTCTAATGTGTTATCTAACTCTTCTTCCCTCTTAGAGAGTGAGGAGAGAGTTAGTCTTACTTCCTTATTATCCTCATATACAAAAATGGAGTGAGAGATGAATGAATCTAATCTTATCCAAATCACACATTTAAGCAAAACTTATACTCATATAAATGCTTTGAATGATGTGAATCTAAGCATTCCTCAAGGCAAAATCGTTGGTTTGCTTGGACCAAATGGCAGTGGTAAAAGCACTTTGATTAAGATTCTCGTAGGGCTTTTGCGTCAATATCAAGGCGAAGTTTTACTTGATGGACATAAACCAAGCCTCTATACCAAAGAAATCACTGCATATTTGCCCGATAGAAATATCTTAAATCCTAGAATGAATGCGGCTCAATGTATGAGATATTTTGCAGATTTTTTTGCTGATTTTGATGAAAATAAGGCAAGGCAAATGTGTGAGATTTTGCATATTCCTTTAGAATCTTCTATTAAAAGCCTCTCCAAAGGGAATATTGAAAAATTACATTTAATCCTTACCCTTGCGCGTCAAGCGAAGCTTTATATTCTTGATGAGCCTATTGCCGGAGTTGATCCTTACTCAAGAGAGAGAGTTTTTGAGCTGATTAAAAAGTATGTTCCAAAGCATTCAAGTGTGATTCTTGCTACGCATCTTGTCAATGATGTGCAACCTATTTTAGATGATGTGATATTTTTGTATCAAGGGCGTGTGTTACACTATGAAAGTGTGGAATCGCTCACAGATAAATATGAAAATCTTCAAGCGGCATTTAAAGCTGAAGTATCGCGCTTAGATACTTTTGCAGGAGATTTTATAAATGGAGAGGGCAAATGAAAGGATTTTTCACATTTTTTAAATATGAATTTTTATCAAGTGCTATGCCTCTTGCCTTTACTTATGGGATGGGAACACTTGCCCTATTGTTACTAAGAGTTCTTGATATATCTTTCGAATGGGTTTTTTATAAAGGTATCATAAGAGTATTGCTTAATACTCTTATGATAGGTAGTTTTATAGCTTTTGGTATATTGCTTATAGTGCGTGCATTTCAGAGCTTTTGGGTAGAGATTTTTGGAAGTAGGGGATATTTGACACTCACCTTGCCTCTAAGTCTTGATACTATTTTGCTCTCTAAGATTATCACTCTTGCCTTTTGGGCAGTAATTGGGACTTATTGTGCCCCTGTATTTTATAACTTAGAATTTTTTGTAGAAATCTTATTAAATATAGACATACAAAATGCCCTGATAATATTTTTTGATACATTGATTATGATATTATTTTATATAACACTTATACTCTTTATCACTGCTTTGCTTAATGCCCTCAAAGTGCGCACTTTTGTGTTATTTAAAGGTTTTGGCATCGCGCTTGTTATTCATCTTTTATGGATTCCATTTACATTTGCATATGTAATGCAATATTATAGTTTTTTAAGTATAGACAAATTATTTCTTTCCATTGTATTTTACTTTGTTGCGCGTTATTTGATTATGTATAAACTGGAACTTGAATGAAGCTTTTTGCGAATGCTACACTTTTTAGAATCTATATCATTTTATTATTTTTAAATACAATTATTCTCTTTGGTTCGCAGTATTTTGTTTATACGAAGCATTGGGATTTGTATTGGTTTAGTTCATTTTTTTATCGTGAATTATTGCTGTGTGTGAGCTATTTTTTGGCTTTTTGGCTTTTTTCTTTGCTCCCTCAAAGGCTTGGTAAAGTCTTATCTTGGATTATTTTTGCTCTAAGTGTGCTCTGTTTTATCATTGATATATTTTTGCTTTATACTTTTGATACAAACCTCAATTCTTATCTTGTCATTGTTGCCCTAGAGACAAATCCGCAAGAGAGTGTGGATTTTTTGCGCAATTATATCACCCTCCCACTATGTGGTATTTATGTGCTTTTTGCTCTTGCGTGTTTTATTTTATGGCGTAAAATCACACCTTTTATCCCTTCACACAAGGTAATGAATAGAATCTATATCGCACTTGGCATAAGCATAGCGATTTTAGTAACGATGATTCTCACTCATACGAAGCCACTCAATGAAGATTGGTCAGATATGCTTTATAATTACACAAAGCAAACCTACCGCGCGATTGAAAACACACGAGGATTCATAGAAGAATACAAAAAGCTTAATGCTAAATTTGATGAACTCTCCACAACTTTAAAAGTCAAACCTACACAAAATCCTATTGCAAACATAGTGCTTGTCATTGGAGAATCTACTCAAAGAGGTAAATTAAGCCTTTATGGCTATCCATTACCTACTACACCACTTTTAGAGAATCTTAAAACTTCTAAACCAAACAATCTTTTTGTCTTTAGTAATGTCATCTCTCCTCACGCCCAAACACACGAATCTCTCTCCCTCTCCCTTAGCTTTGCTAATCAAGATTCACAAGGTATCTCTACCCTTAAGCCTTCATCTAAAAAGCGCTCTGTAAAGCCTACAATCAAGCAATGGTATGAATACTTAAATATTATTGATGCTTTTAAGCTAGGAGGTTATCACACTATTGCTATTTCAAATCAAGAGCCAGTTAGTCTTTTTGGCAACGCAGCTGCTACGATTTTAAAACGCGCTGATGAAGTAAGCTTTGTCAATGTCAATGACAAAATGAGCACGACAAAATTTGATGAAAGCATTTTAGAGATTCTTAAAAACGAGCAGCTAGAGCAAGAAGAAGTAGGGCAAGAAGGTTTGCAACAAGGTGCAGATGAAAATACAGAGCAAAAATTAGAATCTAGCCTAACTCACACAAAGCCTACATTCTATGCCCTGCACTTAATGGGCAATCACGCCAAGTATTATAACCGCTATCCAACCAACTTCGCACATTTTGCGTCTAAAGATATGCTTTGTCAAGAGGATAATTCACCTCAAAAAGGTGCAAATATAGAGGAAAATATGCACTATGATAATGCCACCCTCTATGGCGATTTTGTCTTAAGTGAGATTATTAAGCGATTTGAATCCAGTGATAGCATAGTAATTTATTTTAGCGACCACGGAGAAGAAATTTATGATTTTAGAAATTTCATTGGGCATTCAGATTCTAAAATTTCGCGCTTTATGGTAGAGATTCCTTTTATTATTTATGTAAGTGATACTTTTATACAAAAACATCCATATCTTTATAAAAGAATAAAAAAAGCCCAACATCAAAAATATATGAATGATGATTTAATGCACACACTGCTTGATATTGCAGGTATTAAGATGAAAGGCTATGAGGCAAAAAGGAGTATTTTGAGCGAGGATAAATCTTTTTTAAATGCGCGAGTGCGTATTGTGGGTGAAAAAAAGGGTGCAAGAGGTTATGATAAAGAATTAAAAACACAAGAAAGCTATATCCAGCAAGGCTTATGCCAAAAGAAAGAATAATGTAGTTTGAATGCTTTTAAAGAATCTAGAAATTATAGAGTTATTTAGATTCTATGCCCCTCTCACAATAGCGACTTTTATTTGCTAGAGTTTGTAAGTAGATATTATGATTAGATTCTAACATCGTGCGGGAGTTTTCAGGGTGATAGAGATGATAGGCAATTCCTGCAAATTTTAATCGCCTCATCTCTCCACCATTAAACAAAAATCTCGCCACAAATTCAGAATCTTCCCTCCCCCAGCCAATAAATGCTTCATTAAAGCCATTAATACTTATACAATCAGTCTTAAAAAAGCTCATATTGCACCCGCGAATGCCTTTGATAAAGTCTTTTTTGTCAAAAAATGATGAGGTAATTTTAGAAGCATTAAAAATAAATGATGAGAGTAAAACACATCGTTTTGCTTTGAATCCACCTTGTTTAAAGGCTAAGCTAAAGGCGTCTTTTGTGTTAGATTGCATAATATTTTGCGTAGTGGTTTCATTTAAAATCACACGAGAGCCTTGCAAAAATACACCTTTTTTTGCAAAGTGTAGATGCTCTTTTATAAAATGAGAATCTAAAATCATATCGCCATCAATGATAATAATATATTCTCCATTTGCCGCATTTATGGCACGATTACGAATCTCACTTAAGCGAAAGCCTTTATCCATCTGCCAAATATGCCTTAAAGGACAAGGAAAGTCTTTTGCATAAGATTCTATTAATTCTTTTGTATCCTCTGTGCTGCCATCATCGGCAATAAGCACTTCACTTGGCAAAAGCGCAAGATTTTTTACAGAATCTAGCACTAAAGCCAGTCTTTCTTTTTGATTATAAGTAGTGATGATAAGCGAACATACTCGGGGGGGGGTCGTGTTTTGAAGCTCATAAAGCTTCATATATTTAAAAAAAGTGCCTAATCCATTGCAAGTAGCAATCACAAAACCTTTGTATCCATAAAAAATACCTTTTTTGAAAAAATAATCTCTAAAAAATGTCCAAAGTCCGTGTGTGATTGCTTTAAATGGACTTGATTTTTTATATTTGTTTTGCTCTGCCCAAAGGCTTGAGTATCGTTGGAGTTTTTCAAGGAGATGAGCGATATTATCATAGGCGTAATGTTTTATTCCGCTTGAGAGCTTGAGTGTGTGCGCATTTTTGGGGATTATCACACTCTCGTGAACAAAATTGTCATTAAAGCGCGTGAAAGTTTTATTAAAAAGTCGCCAAACATAGTCTGGATACCACCCACACGCCTTTATCCACTCTCCATTATAGAGATTTTTACGTGGCAGGGCATAAATCGTGTGAGAATTGAGCTCTAAAGATTCTATAAGCGCAAGTGTGCTTAACTCAAGCACCTCATCAGAATCAATACTCAAAATCCAATCGTGCTTCGCATAGCTTATCGCTAAGTTTTTCAAAGCACCAAAGCCGATAAATTCACTCTCAAAAATCCGCACATTAGAGAAGTTGCGTGCTATTTCCAAAGTTTTATCAGTGCTACCATTATCAAGCAAGATAATCTCATCAAAATTTTTTAAAGACTCTAAGCATTCTTTTATGGTGTCTTGTGCATTTTTCACTAAGATTGTTACGCTTATGGGAAGTTTTTGCATTTTTCACTCTTTTATTTTGGGAGTATTGTTTGTTGAAATTATACCAAATGAAGATAACTTGTATTCCCGTGTATGAAATCAAAGTTATTTCGCGTTTGAAATCAAAGTAAAATCTCTCACTTTGATTTCATATATGAAATTTACAACTCAACTTTTTCATCGCACATTTGTGGGATACTCTCTTGCCTATGGGTAAAAGGCTTTTAATACCTTTTTTATATTAATCCCTCAATTTCAATGCTCACAATGCTTCTACCGACTTTGCTTAACACAATCTCGTGATTTTTGAGAAAGGCAAAATTGATAAGGGCTTCATAATTTGTAGCTATCACAAACACGACCGCCTCGCCTCTTAGCTCTGCTAATTCATAACTCACTCTATTGAGCTCACTATCGGGGACGATGATATTAAAAGCATTTGTGCGCTTGAAATTGCCCTTTGTGAGCTGTGTATTGCCGCTTTCATCAGTTTGGACTTTGGAGAAATCAAGCATAGAAATCGCATTTCCATCATAAAGCGTGGTAGCAAGTTCTAATAAATCCCCACAAATAATTGAGCCTATACGCACAATGCTCGTGCCATATGCTCTAATCCTAAAATACACATTGCGCGTAAAAGTGCTGCGTTCATAATAGATATTTCGCTTAAATTTTCTGCCCCAGCTCCCAAAAAAGTATTCGCTCCAAGAAGCAATATTTTGAGCATACAGCTTGTATTCTTTACTCTCAATGACCTCTGCGGTAAGAGAATCTATCACTTCAATGCTTAAATACTTCGCCTCAAGCCCACTTATGTATAAAGCCTTTGCACCAAAACAACCAAAAGTGAGGCAAATGCACTCTTTTGCTTCACTTTGGGTGTTGAGATAATAATCAAAACACGCCCATTCATTCGTGCTTCCCACACGCTCCCACACGCTCTTATCATCTAAGGGCTTATCCACATTATCGCTTAAAGCTTGATAGATACATTTGCCATCATTGATTTTATCGCCCTTTGTGTATGCCTCGCCTAGATTGAATCTTGTGCTGCTCTCAATGAGATTAGATTCTATAAGAGTTATATCACCACGAGTTAAAATTTTCATATTGCACCTTTATTTCTAACTATTTATTGAATCTCTCTTTAATAAGGGAGAGGGGTTAGGCGAGGTCGCTTCCGCTTGACTTACTTCTAGGCTTTCTTGATTCACACGCAAGAGTGATTTAAGCGTGGTGAGCATATTGACTTGGAGCTTTTCAGAGCTGCTTTCTTGCTCTAGTTTATAATCTTCTAGCTTCTTTACTTTTTGTAAAAATGGGTCAATGAGATTGAGTTTGGTTTTGCTCTCATCTTTAAGAGCCTGCTCATATTTTTTACTCGCAGAGCCACTTTGCATTAATGCCTCACCCAAAGCGTTAATGCGCTCAATGGTTTGCGGGTCAAAACTCTCTTTCAATGCTTCCTCGCGATAGCTGAGATAATTATCAATATTCACATCACTCGCCCCTAAGTTTTCTAAGATTCTATCTACTTGCTTACGTGCAAGCTCTTCTTGATATTTTAAGCCCTCTATACTTTGGTCTTTAAATTGATAAAGCCATACTTGAAAATTTTGCCCTGTGGATACAAATGCAGTAAGGCTTTCACTTAATGCCTCGCTTACCTGCTTATCCACACTTTTAGCATAGTCCGCCCACATATTATAAATCTCATTGATGTTTGGCGTGATAAGATGCTCTTTTAAAGCATTATGTGGAGCTTCATAAAAGCTCTTTATCAGCTCTTTTGCTCCAGCATTTAAAATATCTGCATAGCTTTTGTAATTCCCTTTAGCGATGCTTAAGCTTTTGACACCACTGCCAATATCTTGCAGTAAATATTCATAGCCCCTTATGCTTTGTTGGATTCCTTTTAGGGCAAAATTTGAAGCGTCATAGTATTCTTTCCAAGTGCTTGTGTTGCTTTGCAAACCCCACCATTTCTTTTTGACCTCTTCTTTATCGGCAAATTCACGCGCACTCACATTGTCTTTTGTAGCCTTTGAGATAAGCTCCACACCTTGCGCGGTGGTTGTGAGCTTTGTTGAGTTAAAGCTCCCAAATAACGTTCCGCCAAGCCCTCCAACAAGCCCTCCAACAAGTCCGCCTAAGCTCGTGCCAATCACAGGCACAAAACTCCCAATGGCTGCCCCAGCAGCAGCTCCTGCCATTGCACCATTATTTGCACTCTTTTGCGTTTTTTGTGCATTGACTTCATCACCTAAAAAATTGCCAACTAAGCCTCCAGCGACATTACCTATCCCAAATCCTGCAAAAGCTGCGCCTACTACTTCGCTTAGATGCCAATCTTCTTTTTGCACATTGGCAATACGATTTTTATCAAAAAGATTACTAAACAAAGAACCATCAATGGCGGAGGCGAGGGATTTATTCATAGATTCTATAACAGAGGATTCCATAAACGCAGCAGAGATAGAAGTCGCAAAACCTTTGGTAATAACACTTTGCAGAGATGAAAAAAGTTCATTGATTAAACTTCGAAAATAATGAACATTGCCATTAAATATGCCCTGTATATCCTCATTAAGGGCAGATTGTATATCGCTTTGGAGGTCTTTATAGGCTTTTGAATACTCTTGTATATGCTCCATTTTTTGCTCGTGGAGTTTAAGCTCTAGGGCATAAAGCTCATTTGCGCTATTTTTGTTTATAGAATCTAGCTCTTTTTTGATTTTTTGCAGTGAGCCATCTTTGACATTAAAGGTGAATTTAACACTTATTTGTTTCATATCGCTTCCATCTCCACAATCATTTCTTTATATAATCCCAACAGCTCCAAACTATCAAATCCATAATAAATGCAAAAATCCTTTAAAATGGCATAATTAATATGCCTAAAAACGCTCATTCCGCCCACGCTAAATTCTAAGCAGAGATTAAATCCAAGGGCTAAAAGCTGCTCTTCTGTATCTAGCACAATGGGCAAAGGCACAGATTGTTTATCTTGGGCTAAAAATGCCCTCTCCTTTGCCCAGCGTATTAGTTTTTTCTTTTGATGCCTTTTAATGCCCTAAATTGCTCGTTTATGCGGATATAAAAATCTGCTAATGAGCCATTTTCCATTAAATCATCAATAAACTCTTGCGCCCTCTCTCCTTTGAGATTCTCACTCAAATGCTTTTTTGTCATCTCTAAGCTGCTTAAGGATTCTTTATTGCGTTCAATTTCTTGAATCTGATTGGTGCTGCTCTCTAAAATTGTAAGCTTCACATTCTCGCCTGTGCTTAAAATAGCCTCAAATTCAAGGCTTCCTCGCTCTACTTTAAATACAAAACTTTTATTCATTTCAAATCTCCTTATTCATTATTTTAATGTCTTGTAAAAGGTAGCAAAACCACCTTTTACGCCTAAATCCCGTGCTTATAGCACTCATATTGTTAATAGCTTATAATTTTGTTTGCTGAATGTAATGCGTATAATAGCCCTCATCGGTTTTATTCGCACTGCCTTCAAAATCCATAGTCGCAAATTCCTCACTCATCAGCGGCAAATCCCCGCTCATTTTGATATTTGCTTCATAGACTACACCTATCACTTGTCTTGCTTGCACAGGCGCGCCTACAAAGATAAGCTTTGCTTTAAGCAAAGGATTGCTTCCTGCTTTGATTTCAATGAATCTATACTCTTTATCTGCTACCTCTCCGTGAGGGAGTATCTCCCCTGCCGCAAAATCCACCACCTTTGTTTCAGAGCCTAAAGCTGCAGCAAGATTGGCTGGAGAGAAGCTATTGCATTTAATTTTAAGCGTATAGTTCTCTTCAGTTACGACTTCTGCGATTTTTTGCTTTAATCCACTACTTCGTGTGAAAGCACTCGCGGTTGTTGTATCACGCGTAAGAGTTATCTCTGTCGCGCCCATATCAAACTTTTGGCTGCCTAAGCTTCCATCTGGCAAATAAGGCTGCAAATACATCACGCCTCCGCTTAAAAATAAGTTGTCCTTTTGTGTGTTATTCATTTTTTACTCCTTGTTCTATTAATTTAATGTCTTGTAAAAGGTAGCAAAGCCACCTTTTACGCCTAAAGCCCTGCGGGGGCACTACTGCGCACTTCATTGATTTGCACTTCAAAGTTCTCCACTCCGTGCTTTTTAACAAAATCATAAAACTCGGCAATAGCAGAAGTAGAATCTACTATGCCCATATCGTTTTTACCTTTACCTAAGCCTATGCAACCCTCTACATCTTTGCCTGTATTCATAATGTGAATAAAAATGCAGCGAGATTCAAAACTTGGTAGCATAGGTGTATAAAGCAAAAGCCCTACATTTTTAAAGCCCCATTTTGTGTATCGCTCGTGATATTTTGGCTCTATGAGCTCTTTGTAATCATCAAATCTAACATTTCTGTATCCATTTTTTGCGACTGCGGTTTTAGTGAAATTCCATTTCAGCTTGTAAGTGCGAGGCATTATGCGATGGTCTTTACCCCTCTCATCACTGCTTTGTGAGCCATTCTCTCCGCTAAAGTATTTAAAAAGCACTTTATTGTTACTATCAAGCAAAGTAGCATCACCAATGGTTGTTTTCTCACCTTTTGCATCTGCAAGTTTGCTAATGTGCGTTCTTTGAATAAGAAGCTTATACATTTTCCCTCCTTTTTAATAAAATAGTGATTCATACAAATACACATTGAGTGCAATACTTAGCGTAAGAGCAATCATAATCACGAAGCGAACAACCTTGTAAGTCTTACTTTCTCTCATTGTGTATCTCCTTTGCTCCTGCCATTTTTGAAAGCCAAAAGCTCTTTTGCTAAAGAAATAGCTTTCTCCACGCCAAAAAATCCAATTGCTGCACTTATGCCTACTCGCGCAAGGTAAGGTAAATCAGTAGCGCTTAAGAGGGCATACACCATCACGCATAAAAAGCTTGAGGTGAGCAAACTCTTTAAGGCAGCCTTAAAAGGGTGGCGATGCTCCGCCCCCTCTTGTGCCTCTTCATTAAAAAAGCTTACAATGCCAGCGAGTAGCCCAACAACAGCAATGGGTAAAAGTTCTATATAATGCTCAATCAAAGCAAACCTCCTTCAATCACTCGTCCTATGCTTAAAGCCACACAAATGATAATCACACCCCACAAAGCCTTGTGTATGACAAACCAAAACCGCTTAAGAGTAGGCGAAATATCGCAGTGATACTTGCCAATCAAAAACCAGCGAAAATAAAACCAAAATCGTTTGAGTTTTAGTATCGCTTTCATTGAATCTCCTTGTCTCCCCTGCACATTTTTAAATCTCTCTCCAAAGCTTGTGTATAAGCAAAAATCGCTTTTACATCAACACTCACTTTGCCGCTTTTGCTTGGACGCTCTCTTTTTGCCACATTACATTTTGTGGGGATAAGCACCTCTTCATATACCACCCTTGCACACCCGCTTAAGAGCAAAGCACTAAGGAGAAGAGGCATAAAACACTTCAAGTGCATATTCCACCTCCTGTAATTGCTTGAGGGCAGCTGTTTGAGAATCTATAGCATCTCTATAAGATTCATATTCTTTTATCTGCTGTGGATTATGTGAAATGTAATAAGCTGATAGAAACTCTTGCTCTATGAGTTTGCTTTGCGCGTTATAAGATTCAATCTCTTCTTTTTGCAACGCTTGCTCTTTAATTGCCTTATTTTGATTGGAAAGGTGATTTTGAAGCAATCTATTTTGCACCTTTGTATCAATGATGTTGCTTTGCCAAAGTAAAAGTGCAGCAAAAACGCCAAAACACACTCCAAACAATACATAAAACCTCATACTACCTCCTTAAACCAATGATGAAAGTTTAGTGAGGCTTAGGCTTTTAATTTCAAAAAATTCTTATAAAAAAAGAGCATTGCAATGGTGTAAAGTTGTGATTTAAGTTTTGGGATTATCCCTTTGAGTATAGATGCAATGTAGATTCTATAAAGGAGTATGTATGAGGACTATTACACCGCTTCCCACACCGCCTAGTAGCAATGATACAGCAAGCTTTGATATAAGAGCTGATGCGTTTATAGGGGCTTTGCCTACTTTTGTCCAAGAGCTGAATGACTTTGGTTTGGATATTTCTAACATTGGCAAACATACCTTTGAGAAAGCGGAAGTTGTTATCAAAGAAGGGCAAAAAGAGCTTTTAGAGCAACACAACATCTATAAAGCGCAAATAGAGCAAATGATTGAAGCAGCACAATTACTTATCGCAGCTCAAAGTGCAATCAAAAGCGATATGTGGAGCACGACTTTGCATTCTATTCTTTTTACCATTAAAAGCCTTATTCAAGAGCGTAAAGAAATCTTGCATCATAGAGCTAAAATAGGGCAATATGGGCTTTTTTTCCGCTCATCTTTGCCTCAAGGCTGGGTGAAAGCGGGGAGCTTACTCAAAAAAAGAGAATATCCACTTGCGTATATGTATTTTAAAAATACAAACAAAAGTTTGCAAGAGGACTGCCCTAAAGGCTATTTTAGACTACCTAAGCCTAATGTCTATGCTAAAGGTTGCAGTGATTTTAAACGCGTGGGTGAATTTGAAAGAGAGGGCTTACCAAATGTCAATGCAGGGAATTATGTCAATGATAGCTGGAGATACTCTCTAGGCGGAAAAGGTGGGGGCAGTAGAGATGATTGGGGTTGTGCCACATCACACGCGAATTTTGCATTAAGTAATTGGAATAGTATCTATGGACGCACAGATTCTGTGGAAGTCAATCATAACCTTTACTTAGAGGGCTTTTATGTGGGGGAGGACAAAATGAGGTTGAAATAAATGCCTAAATCGCGGGCTTTTGTCCTCGCGGTTGGACGCTTGCGAGATTAAACCCTTTGGGGTTGAAGGGCGCGAAGTGGGATTAACTCCCACGAAGCAAGACATTAGAAAGTGAGTTGATGAATGCTTTAGTAGTCATAACTCAAGCTTTAGGCGCACACAGGGGCTTTGCTCCTGTGTGTAAGACATTAAATCAATAGAACAAGGAGTAAAAATGCCCACAGAGCAAACACAACAAATGCAAACATTACTAGAGATAAAAGCAGAACTCAATAAGCTAAGTAGCCTTGATTATAGCTTAGAGCAGCCATTGCAGATTCTCAATCATCACGCCGATATGCTTAAAAGTGAGATTGACACTCATATAAACACATTAAACACAGCTTTAAGAGATATAAATATCCGCTCAAAAAGGCTTTTGTCTATGCACCTTTATCGTAGCTTGGCTTATCAAGATATTATCAAAAATACTAAGGGTGAAGTGATATGTTATGGTGATGTGTATATGAAAGGTTTGAGTGTTAATAATAACACAGGAAGCGGCAGGGCAAATGCCGCATTTTTCTCGCGAGTTGGCTTACCGAGTGATATAGAATTTATTGAAGTCTTTGGTGGATACACGACCTTTTATGCCTTGCCAAAAGAGGGGAACTTCCTCTATGTATGGGGAGCAAATGTGCAAGGTTGTGCAGGAGTAGGGCACACGAATGCTTTAAGCTTGCCTGTAAGGGTAGATTTTCCCTCTAGGGTGGTAAAAGTATGCTGTGGCACTTCAGAATCTAATGCCAAACAATCCGCGATTGTCCTCCTTGAAAATGGCTTGGTATATGTGAGTGGGAGCAATTCCATAGGAGAGCTTGGAGTGGGGAATACTCTGCCTCTTTCCACTTTCACACAAAACCCACATTTAAGCGATATTAAAGACATTTTTCTTTGTAGTAATGGCAATGTTGGGCTGTTTATGGCTATTGATAATGAGGGAGCACTCTATGTATGCGGACATAATCAACAAGGTGCGTGTGGCAATGGCAGCAATACAAATCTCACACTCCCATTTAAGCTTAGCTTTAATCAACAAGTCAAGCTTGCCAAAGCAAGTATAAATACAAGCTCTAATACGCATTATTGCACAGCTATGATTGTCCTAGAAGATGGGAGTGTGCGCGGAGCAGGATATGCGCTAGAGAATAATCTCTCTCAAAATGCGGTGGGGAATCTCAATATCTTTACCACACTCTTAAATGAGCAAGGAGAGCCTCTAAGCGAGATTGTTGATGTGTTTCCTGCAAGTATTGGCGGCACAAGCTTAGCATTAGATTCAAATGGCAATCTCTATGCGTGGGGCAAAGGAGCATATGGCTATGGCAATGACAATGCAACAGCTAATGCAAAAGCACAAAAAGTGCTAGAAAATGTAGAGAGCGTGCAGCATTGGGATAGGGCAAATACGCGTTGCGTAGCCAAACTCAAAGACACTCAAACTCTGCTTGCCTTTGGATTTAATACTGATAGTGCGCTAGGCGTTGGCAATGCAAGTAACACAAGAGTGTGGAAAAATGTGCTTTTGCCTCCTGCAATGAGTGAATATAAACTGCAATGTTTTGGAGCAGAAGCGCATTTAGTAGTCATAGCAGATAATGAAATCTATGCGTGCGGAACGAGCAGAGATGGAAGTATCAAATACACCACACCCACATTACAAAAACAATAAGGAGGATTCTATGCAAATATATGAACTTCAAGCAAGCAAAGTCTTAGAAGTGCAAGGTGATTTTATCTGTATTGGGGAAGAGGAAGGGAAGATTTATGTTCAAGCAGAGAATCTTAAAAAGCCTTTTAAACCCTCTCATCTCCCACAAAGACTGCAAGAGCAGTTTGCAGGAGAATTAAAAAAGCTAAGAGCGCAAAAAGAGCAGGAGTTTAATGCTAAGTGCGATGAGCTTTTGGCACATTTTGAAAGCGATGCACTAGGGGAGTCATATATGTATGATATGGCTTTGAGAGACCAAATTAATCTTTTGGGATTGCTCTTATCAAAAAGTGATGGATTCTTAAGAGCGCGTAAGGGTGAAGAGCCTAAGGCGAATTATCCTCACACAAAGGCGCAAATAAGCAAACTCTATGCAGACAGCCTCGCTCATAAAAATAGAATCTTATCTCAATGTGGGGTTTTAAAAAGCTGTCTTTTGGAGCTAGATTCAATAGAGGCAATCAATGCGCTTAGCTGGGAGGATTATGAGGGTATTCAAGGAACAAACTAGGGCGGGATAATCCCGCACTTTCTTAAAGTAGAATCTAGCTTTTATAATCTCAACATATATCCCTTCTATGATTATTAGGCACCCCCATTTTGTGTATGAGTGCAACTTTAACCTAACGCCCCTTTAGCTCTTTTACCTTCACGATTGATATTAATTTCATTAGCATATAAAGCCCATTTTTACCAATGCCAAATTCACCTTTACCTTTAATTTCCATCACAACCATTTTCATAATTTTTGTTTTATAAGATGATTCTTGTAAAATATATCCCTCATTTTCCAGTGTTGTAAGCATATGTGATACATAGATTATTACTAAGCTTTGCCAATTTTTATTATGCTCTAGCTGTTTGCTTTTGTTAAACTCATAAATTTTTGTAGCCATAAGAACACAAAACCAAGAGGCAATTTTATAAAAATCTATGCTACAAAATTTAGAATCAAATTGTTTGAGATAGCTTTCATAAAAAGCCATAATATCATCTATACATTCGTGCATATAATCTGCTGGAATATTGATATTATGTTCATTAGCTAATTTGCATAATTCAAAAATAATTTCAGTAACAATCTCCTTATTTTCTTGAGTGAGCATACTATCTTGTATGTTACTCATCAATATCCTTGCATATTTGTTCTAAATCCAGCTTTTTAATAGATTCAATCTTTGCTTGTTGAAGTCTTTGCGCCTTTTCATCATTGTGAGCAAGCCCAAGATAATATTCTTTTAAAGAATCTGATGAGTGGTTTTCAATTTTGCCCTCATTGGGTCTCATATTCCCTCCAAAAACCTTATTCATTGAAGTTTCTACTGCTTGTCTAATCTCTTCTTTTTTCATTTGCCACTCCTTAACAAAATGAAATACATTTTCCTTATTAAGCATAAAGCATACCCTTTATGCCAAGCAAGCTTTTTTGTATAATAATCGGATTTAGCATTTATTTAATTTAGTGTGTTTAAAACACTTAAAACAACATATTAACACACATTATTAAACCATTTTATTATTTCACTTTTGAGGATTCTTCCCTTTTTTCCTAGCCTCCCTTATTATCTCTCGTATAGTATTTTCGCTCAAATTATACTTATGCGCCAAAAACGCAGCATTATAGCCATTAAATTCCTGCACAATGTGCTCTTTCGCATTTGGGGAAACCTTAGGCACATAGATACTCACGCCCCCATAAGTCTTATAGATTTTCTCCCAACTCATACCATTTTTGTAACTCTCACAAATGTGTTCAAGTAGATTCTTATCCATTATCGCTCTCCTGTAATCTTTTGTAAGCCTGTGATGATTTTACTCGCCTCTGTTTTATCTAACGCCCATAAAGGCTTATATGCGCCAATTTGTCGCGTGATAAACCTCCTCTTTGCTTTATATCCAAAGCCTCTTTGTTTCATTATTGCCTCAATCTTTGCCCTCTGTGCCGCACTTATGCCGCCTTTTCTTTGTATATAATCTCTATCGGGTGCTTTGGAATCTAAAATATCAAGCACCTCTAAAAGCTCTGCTTCATTAAGAAATCTACAAGAATCCACGCCATAGCGCACTTCTAACCACGCTTCCCACGCCTGTGCTTCCTTGATGAGCTTGTATTTTGGGTGCGTATGGATAGCACATAGCATTGATTGTTGAGTTCGCATATTCTCTCCTTTCGTGCTTTAAAGCTATTTTTAATGCCCTAATGCCTCAATTTTTGGCTCAATGCGGAAATTATCTTTCACTACGCGCTTCAATCCAAGCTTGACTAATGAGCCTTCATCTAGCTCGCTCAAAGCCTCTTTATTTGGCTTCTCCTCATAAATGAGGCAATCCCTTAACCCAAAGCTCTTAATCGCTGCAATTAAAGATTCTACTTTTACTTTCACGCGCGGGAGGCTCACTGATTTACTTAAGCGATAGCCAATCGTGCCAAAGACTAGCTCCTTACTTCTTTTGTCTGCAAAGTCCGCCTTATGGCTTTCACAAAAGCATTCTATCTCTGCGCGGATAAAGTTTGCCTCATTGTTAAGGCTTTCTACTTGAGGTTTGTATTCCTCTTTAATCTTGTTGCAAGCAAGCGTTACTTCACCCTCAATATGAGCAATCGCCACTTCAATCTCACATAACCTTTTAAGATTCATATCCACATCTTCAAAGCTTTTTAATTCCATTGAATCCCTCCTTTGTCTCTACTTACCACATCAACGCATTTATAACCATTTATCACCTCATTCACGCCTCCTTTGAGAAATATATACTCATTATTCACAAAGTAATGTGTGCTTAAATACCTTGCCTTGCGCCCATAAATATAAAAGGGCTTAAACAATTCAACCTTGCTCATATCTCCCTCCTTACAGAATAATCATACTTACTGCTTGAGCGATAATGTCTTTATCAAGTTTGACATTATGAAGTTCTGCTAGTCTGCACGCTCTTTTATAAAGCTTTACGCTTGAGCGAAAATTGCCCTTTGTATAGGCGTGTATGCCTTTTATAAAGACCTCATTTGTCTCCGCTTCGCTAAGCCCTTTCAAATGCCATTTGCCACCTATGCGTGAGTAGAGCTGTCGCAATTCGCCATTTTTACCTATGAGATTCTTTAAGAGAATCTCCGTGCCAAAGAGGATAAGAGGGCAGGAGCTAAAATCCCAAATCCTGCGTAAATCCTCTAATGCCCTCACACTCAAATGTTCCGCCTCATCAATGAAAATCACCACATCGCGCCTTTTAAGCTCTTTGGCTATAAGGAGCACTTTTTCGTGCAGATTTCTCCCGCCGCTAATATGTGTGCGCTCGCATAGCTCATCTAAAATCACTCTAGCAGTGCTATGGAGTGTAGCTTCAATGAGAATCGCATTGGGGTGCAAGCGCGAATAATCTTTAGCAATCGTGCTTTTACCACTCCCTGCACAGCCTACGATAATGGCAATCTCTTTATCTCTCACCGCCTCATTGATGACAAAATCAGCCATTTGCTTATCTTTACTCTCAAAAATAGCCACTTCCTTGATGTCTTTGCTCTTTTTCTTTGCGTAATTATCAAGGTAGAGCTTGATTTTGCGCCCTAGCTCTTTATTATTGCCCTTATACTCGCCCTTGCGAAAGGTAGAGATACTTGCACTGCTTACGCCAATAGCTCTACCCAAAGCCGCTTGAGAGATATTTTGCACTTTTAAAAATATCTCTAGCTCCTCACACACTTGATTTAAATCTACATTTTTCATATAATTTTCCTTTTCATTCATTTAATGTCTTGATACTTTGAGCGAAGCCCAAAGTATCGCCTAAAGGATACGCTTACAACCGCGCTATGCTTGGTTGTCATACGCACTTGTGCTTATCCACACTTGCAAGCGAGTTCTTAAGGTTCTCTCTTGCTTTGTAGCAAGTGATTTGCACGAAGTGCTAATCCATACTTGTAAAAATCTTACAAAAGGTAGCAAAGCCACCTTTTGCGCCTAAAGCTTGAGTTATGACTGCTTCGCATTCATCAACTCGTTTTCTAAGGTTAGGGTTTATTAGGAAGTGCTTATCCATTCACGCACCATAGGTGCGTTAATCCACACTTGCAACACCTGCAAAAAAGCCAACGCTTTTATTTTGCCTTTTTCAATACCGCTGCTTCCCAGCTCACATCTTTTATATTTTTTGTTTGTGTTTCATTTTTTACCTCCTTTGTGGTATCTAAAATTTCAGCGCCCACCGCATTTTTACGCGCCTCATCTAAGAGCTTTGCTTGATAGAGATTGCTATCATTAATGGCTTTGAGTGTGGGCATATGCGTTTTTGGCATTTTCTTGTGCGCTTGTAAAAGCATTTGTGGGAATTGTGCCTCGACTTCTGCGCGTGCCTCTTGCATTTTGCCTTTGCGCGCTTTAAGCTCTTTATAAAAGATTTTTTGCGCATTCTTTGCCATTTCCGCACTCATCTCCTCGCTATCAAGATTTGACGCTACGCCGATGAAGCGGTGCTGCTCGTCATACATAAAAAGCTCTTTGGTGTTATTGATATTTGCTGCCACAAATACGCTTGTATGCGCGAACATAGCAGCACTTTGATACCACAGCCCACCATAAGCGATACCTTTTTTATTCACAGCACGCCTCTCAAGCGGGGAAAGCTTAGAACAAAGCTCATATTCGTGGATTCTCACTGCCTCATTTACACGCGCGTTATACGCCTCTGCGGGTGTAGAATCTAATCTCTGCAAATACGCATTATTCATCAAAGAATGCGTGTAGGCATCTATCATCTGCCCTAGCTCTTTAAGCGTGTGAAGATTGGTTTGATTGCTTTTTTGCCCTCTTTTAAGTCGCCTCTGTGCGCGAGAGAAGAAAAACTCAATGGCTTGTCTTTGGCTCACGCTATGCCCGATATAGCCTTTAATCCATTCCATAAGGTGATTTTGCAAACGCGCAAAGTTGCGCTCCACATAGGGCTTACACCACCCAGCATACGCCTTAGAGCGTATATGCTCTATATCAAGGCGGGAGAGCACTTCTTTGATATATTTACTCACAAATGCGCTGCCATTATCGCTTTTAATGCACTTTGGTTTGCCATAGGTAGTGATGTATTTTGCAATGGCGCGAGAGACACCGAGCGCATTTTCGGTATCGCTTATATGGAAGCTACACACGCCACTATAAGTATCAATGAGTGAAATAAGCACAAATCGCTTTTGCCAAGATTCTATGTTCTCTACCTCAAGCCCTAGAGAGCGCGCTATTTCGCTTGTATCAATAATCGCATCAATGCTTGTGGCATCAATCTCCACGATTTGATTAATAGAATCAGCCGCCCAATTACTCTGCCCAAGTGCAGGGAGGAAATTCCCAACCGCCGCATCTTCGCCGCGATAAATAATTTTTGCTTCTATGGGGTGAGCTTTTAAGTAAGCCTTGACATATCGCTCAAGCACACAATAGCTTATCACTTCATCGCGCTTTGCTAAAAAATCCGCCAAATCCGCCTTGCCTAAGCTATCAAGATGAATATGCAGCATTCTATGTAATGAGGAGATATTTACCCTGCCACGACTTGCCAAAATAAGCTTATTTGTGAGCTCCTCTAATCCAAGCTCTTTAATCTTGCTTTGGGCTTTTCTATTTTTACCTCGCTCATCAAGTAATAGCTCAAGCCCACCCCTCTTATATGCCCTCTGCCACGCATAGAGCTTATTTTCGCTTAAAGCTATGGAGTATTGCCCACCTGCATTCAGCAGCGCGATAAAATCTTTTGCATTCACACCTTTTGCCTTATATGCCTCCCATTCTTTGATAATGGATTTTTTCTCCAAAGCGAGATTCTTATCTTTTTGTGAAGCTTTGCTAAAAGCATCTAAAGCCCTCAACTGCCCATCATCATCTTTATTATCAAACATAGTCTTAGATTGTGCGCTTTGTATAAAGTGTGATGGACAGCTCAAGGCTTTTGCTTGCTCTTGTGCTAAAACGCTAGAAGTGCCTATTTTATGCGGTGTTGTCAGTGTTGTAGGTGTTGTAACTTGAGTTTGTGATATTGGCTCTAAAGTTGTAGCGTGTTGAGATTGGACGAATGTAAGCGCGCTAGATTGTGTTTTATGAGAATCTGTGTTTGAAAGATATGCTACTCGCTCTTGTGTGTAAGATTGCATAAATGATTCCGCCTCTGCTTGCGTCTTAAAAGGCTCACTCCAAATGCGGAGGACTTTACCCCCACGACCTATGCCCTCTTTGTATTGATACATAAAAAAATATGTATCAATAGAGAAAATTTTTTGCTTTTTTCTTTGAATTTTTAATTGTAGAGCACGAAGTGATACGCATTTAGATTCTGCGAACTCCTTGCTACTTACCCATTGTCCCATTTATGCCACCTATGCTATTTAAATCCATCAGCCTCAAGCATTTCTCTTAGCTCTTTGGCTCTCCCACGCTTACCTTTTGTAAGTCCATAAGAAATTTGATTTAAAAGCCCTATGTCCTTTTCGCTTAAACCCTTAGACTTTGCCCAAGTGCGTAATTTCATACCTTTTGCTGCCATTACTGCACTTAAACTTTGTTTTTTCATTGCTTTGCCTCTTTGTTTATGTTATAATACCGACCTAACCCCCTGTAAAGCAGAGGGTAAGTTCGGTTATAGCTTAAGACTAAGGGCTATTTCTAGCCCCCAAACCTTAAGAGTTACAACCAACTTTTTGAACTTCTTGACTTTCATCTTAAAGCTCCTAAAGTGGTATTCTACCCGCCCGCCCAACCGATTTATTTATTTCTTATCCTTTGTTGGATAATATTTCTAAATAAATATATAGAATTATACATAAAATTTTATGTATAGTCAAGGAGTTATGTATGGAAATTATTGCTTTTTTGGTAGTGTTTGGTAGTAATCAATGATAGGCTCAAAACTAGTAGCGTTAAGAAACGAACATCAAATGACGCAGAAAGATTTTGCAGAACGAACAGGGATATCTTATGGGACATTACAGGCTTATGAGTATGGCACGCAGTCGCCACGTTACGATTATCTGACAAAAGTATCGGATATATTTAATGTTCCTATGATATTTTTTTTAGATGACGATACCTCATTAGGCAATTCTTACACAAATCCAAAAGGATTCGTTAGTGATTCGTTAGATGTTCGTAAGTCAGATTCGTTAGTCTCCAATAATCCCTCTACAATCCAAATCCCTATCTATGATGATGTAGTCGCAAGTGCGGGAAGTGGAGCAATAAACGATGAGTATCCCACACAAAGCGTAGGCATAGACAAGGGCTTTTTACGCACACACTTTGGGCTTAGCTCATTTCTTGGGCTTTCTATTATCACTGCTAAAGGCGATTCTATGTCTCCTACAATCCCAGAGAATTGCCAACTCCTAGTCCAAAAGAGTGTGCCTAAAGAGGGGCAGATATGTGTAGTGCGTATTGATGATGAGCTCTATGTTAAACGCTTACAAAAGCTCCCCAAATACCGCCTTATAAGTGATAACAAGAGCTATGAAAATATAGAGCTAGAGGGGCGAGAATATGACATTGTCGGTGTGGTTGTAGGATTTTTTAAACGAATGATTTAAGGGCGCTTAAAGCGCATTAATGTGGCTTTTTAAGGCTTTTTACTTTTTGGGGTAGCGCGTGGGATTTTAGCGTAATGTGCGGTATTGTCTAGGAGATGGTATCGTATATAGTTTTGTTGAGGATTTTGTCAGTTTTTGTCTAAAAAGTGTCAAAAAATGTCAAAAGATTTACTGCCACTTTGATTTTTAAAATATTCCTCATTCTCTCGCACTTTGCTTTATTTGATTAACTTCTCTCTCACTTTGATTCTTGATAAAATTATACATATTCACATCACAACATTGAAGTTTTATTAAAAATCTTAACTTCATTAGGAGTCTTGATATAAGTTTTTATACTTTCTTCTACTTCGACAATATAGGCAATTACAAGTTTATTTTTACTTTTTGTAAGTTCTACTTCTACATTTAAATCACCACTCTCTGTTGTGATAACAATAGTTTTCTTTAAACTCTCATTATCATTGGGTAAGTTCATCGCAATGATTTGCCTATAAATCAACGCTCTTACTTCATATTCTGGGAATTGGATTTCTTTTTTTAAGTCTTGTTTAAAAGCCTCTAAAATATCAACATTAGGAATAAAGTTCTCACTAGCAGAGCAATGATAATCATCCCCGCATACTTCTTGCTGATATTTGGAATCATATTCTCCTATAACCACTTCTGCATACGCAAAAACTAAACAACCTAATAGCAAAATTAACTTTTTCATTCATTGCCTCCAAAAGTATTTTTAAGCCCTCTTGTAGAATTTCTAAAGGGTCAGCTATGTCTTCTCTCCTATTAAACTAAAAGCTTAAGCTTCCGCCTACGCGTAGATTGATATATTGAGGAATAGGTATGTTCTCTACACGAGTGAATTTGGTGCTCGTTTGCAAGGCAATATCAAGGAATCCAAGCACATTAAGTCCCCCTGTGAGTATAAGTCCCGTATCTTGGCGTAAATCTTTCATTGCACCCACGCGCACATCAATTGCTTTTAAATCAAAAGCAATACCGCCTCCAATCATTTGACTTTGCTGTCTAATATTGCTAAATGCAATCAAATCATTTGGAGTTAAATCTGCATCAAAAGCGAGATTAAATCTTTTTGAATTATAACCAATCCCTGCCCTGTATTGTGGCTTGATAGTAATATCCGAGAGTGTAGATTGAAAGGATGGGGAATTGATATTTTTTACTACAAGTCCAAAGGTAAGATAGCGAAATTCGGGGAAATCAACCTCATAAAGTGCGCCAACATCAATACCAAAATTATTTGAAGAAATAGCATTATCAAGCGAGGCAAAATTAGTAAGCTCTTTTTTAAAGTCTATATTTGTTTTGATATTCATTTGACTTTGGGTGCTAATGGCACTCATAAATTTGCCTGTTACACCAATGTTGAGGTTGCCATTTTTGAGATAAAAAGTCCTCGCATAGCCTATAGGCAGTTCAGTAAGCACAAAGCTTGTAGCAATAAGCTTGTGTGCATCGCTACTATCTTCTAAGGCAGCAATGAGTGAGTAGTTGTTATAGTCGGTTTGATTCGAAACTTTATAACTAAAGCTATCACCATTATCTGTTAGCTCATAATAACTACCATTGCCACCATCAATGATAAGACGCATACGAGAAGCATCAGCTTTGACTGACATACTTGAATACACAGAGGCAAAAATTGCTACGCCAAGAGAACCTAGCTTTTCATTCATTGTTTTGCTAGAGAGTTGCAAGATTACACCATCTTGGCTTGTAACATTAAGGTTATTATCTTTAAGTATATCTTGCACGGCACTAATATCATTCACAGCTTTATCAAGCCCTTTATCACCGCCTTTAGAAATAGTAATATCTTGTAAAAGTCCTGCTACACCACCCGCTCCTGCTTGGCTAAAGTCAAGTTTACCATAATCAATACTTCCTGCAATATGGCTAAGTAGGTCTTTTTGTTCAGGGTTAAGAGAGGAGCTTTGTTGGACTTGTTGTAATACTTGGGTTATCAAATCGCTGTAATTGCCGCCTTGATGATTTTGTAGATAGGTTTGTAAATCTTGTTCAACATTACCAGTTGGAGTTTGTCCGCTTGAAGTAAGCACAGAGCTAAGTGCATCTTTGACAACATTTGTAATCTCACCCACATTTGTTCCACTACCAGAAGCAAAAGTGCTTACAAGTCGCTCAGCAGTATTTGCCATATTTTTAATATCAATTTTAGCAATTTTAGCAAGATTATGTTCTTTTAAGCCAATACCCAAAGAATATCCCATTTTTACTCGCGGGTCAGAACTAAGAAGCGCAGGATTATAATACAATCCCCACGCAGAATGTTTCAAGGCTACTCCAGCTCCACCCATTGCCGCAGAAGTGTTACCCATTGACCCAAACTCTAAAGCTTCAAGTGAGCCATAGAAGCAACTGCTTAACATTCCTAAAGCAAGAAAATTTTTTCTAATCCCCCACATTACAACTCCTTATTTCGCTACCAAAACAGGAATGGGAGAAGAGTTGATGAAGCTATTTTGATGTGAATTGAAGATTCTATGAAGGAGTGAAGATTCACTCGCACCAATGATAAGCAAATCATAGTTATTAACAATCTCAAGCACTACATCAATAGGGTTGCCTGTCTTAAGAATTTTTTGACAAGCAATACCTTCTTTATTAAAGGCTTGTTCAAATTCATTAAGAATAGCATTTGATTTTTCATTTTCAATATTTTCTATTGTGCCATAATCTACAATTCCGCTTTCAGCATATACAACAATTTCTGGTGTTACGTGCAAAAGTGTGAGTTCAATTTCTTCGCGATGTCCAAAAAAACGGATAATAGTCTGAATAGCTCTACGACATTCTTGTGTGTCGCTTACTCCGAATAAGAGCTTTGTCATAATCACTCCTTATTTTAAGATATTTATTTAAAGAATCTCATAATTAATGAAGTCTATTATATCACAAAAATCGGCATTATAGGAAATAACCTTAATAGGTGCGCCTTTTGGCAGGAATTGCACATTATCAAAGAGAGCAATTGCATTATTTTTCCACATATTTGTCAGCGAGCTTGAACCAATTTTTCCGCCATTATGAGGAATAAATGTTTCATTTTCACATCGTCCTAGAATCATAGAAGTTGTATTGGCTTTGAGCTTTAAAGCCTCATCAAGCTTTAAGCTAAGACTTTGAGGATAGAATGCACTTCCTCCTTGTAAAGATTCCAAAATAGACAAAATAAGTGTATGTAGATGAAGAAGTAAGGCTAGGGGATTACCCGGCAGCAAGATAATAAGTGTTTTTCCTAATGTAGCAAATCCAAGATGGCGTCCGGGCTTGACATTAATGCCATCAAAAAGCATTTTTGCTCCTTGCATTTGCAATACTTCTTTAATCAAATCTGCATCGCCTACACTTGCTCCACCGCTTGTAATAATGACATCATATTTATTAAATTGCTCAATAGCCTCGCAAAGAGCTTTTTTGTCATCTTGTAAGATGCCTTCATAGCTACATTCATAGCCACGTTGTTTGAGGAGTGTGTAAAGACTGGTAGCATTTGTGTTATAAATTTGGTGTGCTTTGGCACTCTGATTTGGCTCAATAACTTCATCACCACTTGAATAAATCCCTATACGTAAGGGCACAAAGCTTTGCACTTCGCTGATGCCTTGGGAAGCGATAACGCTTAAATCAAGGTGATTAAGCCGTTTGCCTCTTTGTAAAAGAAGCGAATCTTGAGCTATTTCTTCGCCTTTAAATCGGATATTTTGCCCTTGAATAAGGTTTTGATTACAATTTAGTGCGGGAATATACACACCTGATTCATCTTCTTGCACCCATTCAATTTGCACGACAGCTTGGGTGTTTTGAGGGAGCATTGAACCCGTCATTACCTTATATGTGTGTCCTTGTGCAAGTGCAAATGCACTGCTATCAGCTCCTGCTAAAATGCTTCCATCGCATATACAATGTGTGCCATAATCTTGCATTCTAATGGCATAGCCGTCCATTGCAGAGTTATCAAATGCAGGAAGTGAGCGTGTAGCGATAATATCTTGTGCAAGAATTGTGCCATAAGATTCAAAAAGAGGCAAAGTATGCGTGTGCTTGGTAGGAGGTAATGAAATGCCTATTTGTAATGCTTGATTAAAGGTTGTCATAAAAGTTCCTTTAAGTGTGAAATTGTCGTAGTTGAGTGTAAGCTTGAACAAGTATATGAGCGATAGATTCTATAGAATCTAAATACATATAACTTACACTCAATAATTCGCGTGTGCTTGGCTCATCATACCCCATAGAACGCAGCACAAAGGAGGGTTTAGCGTTACCAAATAAGCAATCTTGCCCATTAATGGCATAGATTCCCTCTATGCTTAGAGCTTGGATTAAAAGCCGTGCTTTGATGTGCTTAAAGCGTAAAGGTAAAGCATTTTTTGTAGTAATCTCAAGGGGTGCAAAAAGCGAAATATCTTTACCCAAATGGGCTTGAAGTTTATCAAAAAAGATATGTTTGCTATCTTGAATTGGTGGGCTAGATAGAATACATTTAAGAGCGTAACTCGCAGCCTTAAAAAGATGAGGGCGCAAAAGAGTTGCGTTAAAAAATGCTTCTAATGCTTCTTTATGCGTAGGATTAAGTGTATCAAAATCACTCACAATAAAGCCACTTGGGCGCATTAAACCAATAGATTCACCATTGCACAAAAATATTATTTGAGGATTTTGCAAGGTGTGCAAAAATGCAAGCTGTGCTTGTTCAAGTGTGCTTACAAAAAGTGATATATCAAGGAAAATAAGCGCGTGAGGGTAGCTAGATAGAATCTGCTCAATAAGGGATTGTATGGGATTGAGCGAGAGAATATCTTGATTAATAAGAGGTATGAAAAACGCATATGGAGTATTATGGCTGTCTTGTGGAGATGCTAAAATGCCTTGTTGATTGAGAGGAAGAAATGATAAACCTTGTGGTGATATATGTTTAAAAAGTTCTGCTGCATAAAAGCTCTGTTGATGAAGGCTAGGGGCTAGAACAATATGATAATGATGTGCAAAAAGGGTGCTAAAAAGTGCGAGAAAGTTCCCACTGCTATAATCAAAGGTATGAGAATGTGTTTTGCCAAAAAATGAAGCAAGGCTTTGAGAATCTGCCTTTAAAGTGTGCAAAATAGTGCTATCAAGCGTATTTACGTTGGGATAAGTATCCTCAAATAAGGCATTTGCATTTGCATTTAGAGGGACATTTGCTAAAAAATCAAGATGTATCGTTTTTTTCATATTTTCCTCATTTGCTTTATGTGCCGTATTTAAAGGAGCGTTTGTTTTCATTGCATTCAATATCATCAAATTTATCTAAATATTCTAAATAACCAATGAGGTATTTGCGACTTAAATCTGTCCGTTTTCGTAGGAGATTTACATCAACATAGCTATGTGTGGAGATAATCTCGCGCATAAGGCTCACTATATGATTAAGCGCGGAAGAAGTGATAAAAAGATTATGTGTGATACGCACGACTTTGTGAGCTTGAGTGAGAGCTTTTAGAGCGTCATCACCTACTTTTTTGTCAATATCAAGTTCTTCATAAATATTATAAGGTGCGGGCGGTGCATAATGCCCTTGAGCAAGAATCTCAAGTATGCGCTCTTGGACATAAGTTTTAATATCTTTAATTTGGCACCATTGTGAGAGATATAATCCATTTTTATATCTAATTTGCTTTTCATTAAGAAGTTCATCAAGGGCTTTTTGGCAAAGTCCAAGACTTGCCCATTTTATTTTTACACAGAGACTTTGAGCCGAGAGCAGAGCAGATTTATTATGCAAGAAAATCTCTAAAATATGAGCTTTAAGATATTCTACTTGTGAAAGAGGATAAAGTGTAAGGGATTTTTCATCAATAAAAATATCTTTGAGAGTAGAAGCGGTTTGGAGGCTTTGAGTATGGCTAAGACAGAATCTCTGTGTAGAGCTTACAAGCCCAAAACCTTTTTTATGAATAGAACAAAGCAGGCTAAAAGCACTATCAAAATGCTTTTTACAAAGGGATTCTAAGAGTTGCACACGTTGATGCTTTTTAATAGGGTCAATGATAGGATTTAAAATAATGCCACCAAGCACAGCACCTTCATCATCGCGTAAAATAAAATGTTGTGAAAATATACTAAATATAATTCCATCACATTTAAGTGTAGCAAAGGTAAGAGGCTTTGAACCAAAGGCGTGAGAAGTGATAGGTTCACTAATAAGATGCACTTTCGCATTGAGTTTTGAGCTTCCTAGATAGAGTTGATAGATAGTATTATGTTGAGGTGCGCCGAAGATTCCCACATCAATACTATCAAAGCCGCGCAAATATCCTTTCTGAGAGAGAAGAAAGCCACGCTTGAGTTGGTGATGACTGATTCCAGAGAGATTAAGTGCGACACGATGAGAGGGAGTGGCTTTTGTAGCATTTTTATCGTGGATTTGTATTCCTCGCACAGCGACTTCTTGCTTTATATCATAGGCATAAAGCTTGTCTCCCACGCAACATTCACCGCTTAAAACGCTTCCTGTAACTACACAGCCTGCACCCTTAATGCTAAAACTTCTATCAATATAATATAAAAATAAGCCAAAATCTATCTTTTGGGGTTTAGGGATAGAATCTAAACTTGTTTTTAGCCTTTTGAGTTGAGATAAACTATCATAAGCGTTTGTGAGTGGCATTGTAGATGAATGCAGACTAAGAGCAATAGTGTCATAAAGTTTCATATCACAAGTTTTAAAGAGCGCGACAATATCAGATTCTAAACGCGGTAGCTCTAAAGAGGGATTTTCAAGTTTGTCAATTTTGGTAATTACACAAATACAAGAGCTAATGCCTAACATATCTGCAATGAGTAAATGTTCTATACTTTGAGGCATAATGCCTTCATTTGCAGCAATGACAAGAAGTAACACATCAATACCAAATGCCCCTGCAATCATATTTTTTACAAGCTTATTATGTCCGGGCACATCAATAAATGCGACATTGCGTGAGGGCAAATGAAGATGAGAAAAACTCAAATCAAGTGTAATGCCTCTTTGTTTCTCTTCCTCTAAACTATCGCCATCAAAGCCATTGAGTGCTTTAATAAGGGTTGTTTTGCCGTGGTCAATATGCCCAGCTAAGCCAACGATAATATCATTATGCCCCTCGCTCATATTTTTCTCCTTATGAGGATAATACTTCCCCAAGAATCTCCATAATACGCTCTTCATCACCTTCTAGTAATGTCCGCACATCAAGAAGAATCTTTTCTCCTTGTATGCAGCTAATTAGTCCTAAGGCTCGCAAAGCAAATTCAAAATCCTGCACTTGTAAATGTTTTGCTTGAAGTGAGATACCAAAAGAATCAAAAGATAAATGTGGCACACTCCCACCACCTGCGAGTGAGTGTAAAGGTATCACTTCAACTTCAAGTTCTGAAGCAATAGATGAGGCAAGTATGCGTTTTTTGAGATTTTTAGCCTTAGATTCTAACTCTTTGGGGGTGAAAGCAAGCATAGCAAGAGTTGGGATTTTGTGATATTCTTTGTTTTGATATGCTTTGAGCGTTGCTTGTAAGGCGAGAATACTAAACTTATCTACCCTTAAAGCGCGTAAAAGCTGATTATGCTTTAATTGCGCAATAAGCTGTGATTTGCCGATGATAATGCCTACTTGAGGACCACCGAGCAATTTATCGCCACTAAAGCTAAGGAGTGAGGGTTTATATTTGCAGATTTCGCGAACACTTGGTTCATCTGCGAGGGGCAATGCGCCTATGTGTCCGCTACCTAAATCAAAATAATCAATAAGATGATGTTTTTGTGCAAGATGTATGATTTCTTTGATATGGCATTGCTTTACAAAGCCAATTTGTTTAAAATTGCTTTGATGAACTTTCATAATCATTGCACTTTGTTCATTAATAGCATTTTCATAATCTTTTAAATGTGTTTTATTTGTTGCACCTACTTCGCAGAGGATACTTGAAGCACTTTTCATCACTTCTGGGATTCTAAAACTTCCTCCGATTTCCACAAGCTCTCCACGAGAAATAATCACTTCCTTATGGGCTGCAAAGGTGTTGAGGATTAAAAGCACGGCTGCAGCATTATTATTGACCAAAAGTGCATCTTCACAACCAAACATTTCGCACAGAATCTGCTTAGTATGGGTATATCGCTCACTTCTTTTACCTTTAGCTAAATCATATTCAAGCGTGTGATAGCTTCTCAAAAAAGGTGTGATTTCATCAAGGATTTGAGGTGAAAGAACACTTCGCCCAAGATTTGTGTGAATCACCACACCGGTAGCATTAATTACTCGTGTAAGCGTGGGTTTAGTTGCCTCAATAGCTTTTTTTTTAATCACAGGGATAATTTCGTTTAGGGCAGATTCTAATTCTTTAGGTGAAAGAGTATTTGAGCATATATTTTCACGCAATAGCGATAAATGTGATTGAATAAGTGGCAAAAGTGTAGATTTTTGAAACATTTTAAGTTCATTATGAGCAAGTAGTGTATCAACTTTGGGGAGGGATTTGAGTAAATGTTGCACCTGTTTCTCCTTTGTATAAACAGCAAGGACACAATTATATCGTAGAATAACTTTTTTTACACTTATAAATTTTGGAGGTAATATATGGCAGTAATTTATCTTGCAGGCGGCTGTTTTTGGGGAATACAAGGCTATTTTGATAAGCTTAAAGGCACACTTTGCTCACAGGTGGGCTATGCTAATAGTGCAGTTGAGAATCCAAGCTATGAGTTTGTATGCAGTGGTAATAGTGGAGCAGTGGAAGCTTTGGAGTTACATTATGATGAGGATCTACTTCCCTTGCGTGAAATTATAGGGAGATTTTTATCTGTTATCAACCCTTGTGCGCTTAATTTTCAAGGCAATGACATTGGCACACAATATCGCAATGGTGTATATTTTGTGCAAGAGAGCGATGAGAGTATTATTAAAGAATGTCTAAAACTTTGGGAGAAAAAGCATCACAAAAAAGCAGTGACAGAGGTTGAAAAATTGCAAAATTTCTATTCCGCAGAATTGTATCATCAAAAATATTTAGAGAAAAATGCACTTGGGTATTGCCATATCAATACAGATTTAGCATTACAAAAATGGGAGGAATGAAAATCCATTGCTTAAACTTTAAGCAATGGAGTAAAAATTAATGAGAGAAAATAACAGAATCCATTTTTTCCTCGCCAAAAATAGGGGCGAGAGTTTTCTCATAAGCTTCTTTCATAAAGCCTTCGTGGGTAAGTGATGTAATTTCATTATCAAGCCAATTTTTAAGCTCAATATTTCCTTTTTTTATTGCTGGAGCAATATTTTCTTCTTCACCTAGTGTTGGAATGCCCACGTTAAAACCTTCATTTTCCATAGCCCACGCGAGCAAAAGAGTATTATCGTGAGCAAGTGCATCACCTCTTTTATCTTTAAGCGCGAGAAAAGCTTCAGTATTTTGCTCATATTTAAGCAATTCAATATCAGGGTAGTTTTTGCTAAAGAATGCGTCAGCTGTTGTGCCTTTATTGACAATTAGTTTTTTCCCTTTTAAGTCATCAATGCTTTTAATCTCGCCATTTGGAGATATAACACCAAGAGCCACTTTCATATAGGGTTTAGCAAAATCTACTACTGCCTCGCGTTCTGGAGTTTGAGTGAAGTTTGCCATAATAATATCTACCTTATTAGAGCGCAAAAACTCTACGCGAGAAGCAGCTTCAGTAAGCACAAATTCAACTTTATTTTCATCTCCAAGTAAATCTTTAGCGATGCGTTTTGCAATATAAACATCAAAACCATCATTTTGTCCTTTTTCATTGATGAAACCAAAGGGTGGTTTATCGCTAAATACTCCTATGCGCACAACACCTTTTTGTTTAATTTCTTCTAAGGCATTTTTTGACTCTTTTGTGCTTTGATTATCTCCACACGCACTCAGTCCTATCATAAATACTACGCCAAATAGCGCTAAAAGCAATTTTTTCATTTATTTAACTCCTTTTATAAATGGGTATTAAAGATTATTGTGCCACAAAAAAATGTGATAGAAGTAAATATCATTAAAGATTCTTTGTTCTCTTTCATAAAAGAATAATGTAGTTTTTAGATATTCATTATGAATTTTAATAAACAAAAATATACAAAATGAAACATATCTTAAAGATTTTTCTTTGTTTTCATTATTGATTATTTATTTTTTTGTATAGTCCCTTTTCCGTTTTATTTATATATTTAAAAAATAAAAAAATAACTGCTATATTAAATTAAGGAATTATATGTTTAATAGGTTTTCTCTTGGAACAAAAGCTATATTAAGCGTTTTGGCAATTTTAAGTATCTGTATGGTTTTAATGATAAGTATGCTCGTTATCCAGGCAACCCATATTGCTAAAAAAGACGCCAAAGTGCTTATCTTCAATGTCGCCAAACGCATAGCAAATGATTACGAAGCACATATCAATGAAAGTTTGGTTGCACTTAATTTTGCACAACAAACTCTATCAGCCCTTATTCAAGAAACAAATGATATGAATTTTGAACGTAGAGCAAAAAATCGACTTGAAAATACGCTTGATAGTAATCAATGGCTTGAAAATGGTTTTGTCTATATCAAAAAAAATGCCCTAAGTCGTTTTAATATAAATGCGGAGAATTTAATTAATGGCGATATGGTTTTATATGCTTTTGATGAATCCCCAGAATCTACAGGAGGTGTAGTATTTTTGCCTTCTAATGACCACTTTTTGAGCTTAGAATCTGTAAAAAAAGCTTTGGAAACGGGTCAGCAATCTATTGGTAAGCCTCACCCAATAGACTATAAGGGACAATCTGCCATCGTCCTTGATTTTGCCTATCCATTATTTGATAGCAAAGGTAACACACAAGGTGTGGTGGGTATGAGCATTAATCTTGATTGGGTGGGAGCACAATTATTGGGCAATAAATTTTCAGTCTTTAAAGATGATTATCGTTGGGTTCTAGATAATCAAGCACATATTATCAAACACTTCAATAAAGATTTTCTTTTAAAAAGCTTAACTGATTTAAATGCAAGCGAAAATGCTAAATTAATGGCTTCTGATATAAATTCTTGCCAATCGGGCGTATATGAATATAGTAATATTATGAATACTGCTACAACTTCAGGAGTAGCAAGTTTCCCTATTGGTGAAAATAGCGATATATGCTATGCTGTTGTTGTTACTGCGCCCAATAGTTCAGTGTATGCTTCAGCCACGAAGATTACTATAATTGCTATATTAGGAGCTGTGATATGCTTACTTGTTTCAGCAGTATTTATTGCTTTGTATATGAAAAGAAGTATTACCAAAAGACTTCATCGCATCTCTCACACATTTTTTGAATTTTTTAATTATCTTAACTATAAGCAAGATAAACCACCCAAACCTCTTCGTATCATTGCTAAAGATGAGCTAGGCAAAATGGGAGAAACTATCAATGAAAATATTGCTGTGATTGAAAATACTCTCAAGCAAGATAAAATGCTTATTAGTGAAGTTTTAGGTATAGTTGATGAAGCAAAAAGAGGTCACTTTGGTAAAAATATCAAGCAAATAACTTTTAATCCCCAGATTAATGAGCTTAAAAATGCTATTAATGAAATGTCGGTTGCACTTTTAAATCTTGTAGGAGATGATTTAAACAGGACAAACCGCGTATTTCAATCCTATCGTAATAATGATTTTACCGATAGATATTGAAAATGCTCGTGGTATGGGCATAGCCATCAATGAATTAGGAGATTCTATCTGTAAAATGCTTCGTGATTCTATGCGATATGCCAAGGATCTTGAAGCCAAATCAAAAGAAATAGAATCTGTAATAGATGAGCTCACGCAAGGTTCTAATTCCCAAGCTTCCTCTTTAGAACAAACAGCTCAAGCAGTAGAAGAGATTACAAGTTCTATGCAAAATGTAAGTGGTAAGACTGGAGAAGTTATCCAACAAAGTGAAGATATTAAAAATGTTATAGGTATCATTAGAGATATAGCAGACCAAACAAACTTACTTGCTCTTAATGCAGCAATAGAAGCTGCAAGAGCAGGAGAACACGGAAGAGGATTTGCTGTTGTTGCAGATGAGGTGCGAAAATTAGCCGAGAGAACTCAAAAGAGCTTAGGAGAGATTGAAGCTAATACAAATCTCTTAGTGCAAAGTATTAATGATATGGGAGAATCTATTAGAGAGCAAACTACTGGAGTTACTCAAATTAATGAGGCTATATCACAGCTTGAAGCACTCACACAAGAGAATGCAAATATTGCTAATCATTCGCAAAAAATTAGCAATGCTCTTGATGATGTTGCCTCAAAGATTTTAAATGATGCAAATAAAAAGAAATTCTCATAGAATCTTTATTATAGATATAATGTGCTTATTCTAAAAGAGAGAGTAAAGCAAAATTCATTACAATATGCTCCATATTTTCAAAGGAGTGTTATGCCTTTTGTTACTAATTCCTATCATATAGCACAGCCTCTTCCCGCTTTTTTATTTCTTATGCGGCACAGGGGTTATACCCAAGCTCAAGCTCAAAAGGTTTTGGACAAAAAACGCCTAAGGCAGCATAATCGTGTTATTGCCAAAAATGAAATTATTTGTGGGCAAGTAGAATTAAGTGAATTTGAAGCTTGTGATATAGAGCTTGAACCACTTTTTTTTAATGAAGATTTTTGTGTATATGATAAACCGCATAATCTCCTTACACACCCCAAAGGCAGATTCTATCATTACTCACTCAATGATGCCCTCAAATTACGTTTTGGCAATTATGCTAACGCTATTCATCGCCTTGATAAGCAAACAAGCGGACTTGTATTGTGCGCAATCAATCCTCAAAGTGAACCAGAGCTAAAAGAACTTATAAGCACAAGGCAGATTCTTAAAACTTATTATGCCATTGTTGAGGGCAAACTTACGCAAGAATGTCTTATTGATGAGCCTATTGCTTTACAAAAATATAAAGGCACAGATTTATCTATTAAAAGCATTATTAGCCCTTATGGCAAGCCAAGTCGCACGAAACTTTATCCTTTAGCCTATCATTCGCCTACAGATTCTACACTTATCCGTGTCTTGCCTCTCACAGGCAGAACTCATCAAATCCGTTTGCATTGCGCACATATTGGGCATAGAATCTTGGGTGATCCGCTTTATGGCACCAAAGAAGAGTATAGTAGATTCTATCTTGAATCTCCCGCATTGCCTCCTCATCAATATGAAAGTTATTTTGGCGCACCTTATTTGTGCCTTAATGCGCATACTCTTGCTTTTAGCTTTAAAGGCAAGAGTTATTATTTCACAAGTTGCCATAATTTTTCGTTTATACCGCATTTTGCGACATATTTTTAGCTTTATATAGTTTATGTGAAAAAAGTGTTTTTTTTTTTTTGATATAATTTATAACTTTATAACTAAAAAATTCGGAGGGCTAAATGCGTTATTTATGTTATATATGGAAGTTTTTTGTATTTTTTGGATTTATTTATGTATCTACTTTTCTTACTGCTTGTTCGGATAATAAATTCGTAGAAAGTTATACTCAAAATATCTCTACTACACCAGAAATACTTATTACCTTTAATCAACCCATTGCATCAGAAAATGCAGAAAATATAGGCATTCTTTATAATGTAAATGAACAAGACAAATTCATTACGCTTAATGGAAACTCTTTGGTTGGGCATTACAGCTTCAAATCTCCTTATGAACTCCTCATTGTTCCAAGTGGCATACTTGAGCCAAATACAGATTATACGCTTAATATCAAGCTCTCAAAACTTGCTCAATCACTTTTAGAAGATACCATTAGCCTAGATCTTCATACTAATACTACAAAGATAGAGACATCTAAACTCCTTCCTCATTACATTGATGACAAAAGTTTTTTCATATCAGCCGAGATTGTTCTTTCTCAAGACATAAAAATTCTTCGCAATACAACCGGTATTTCTTCAGTAGATTCTAAAGAGTTGCGTTCAATTTTTCATCTCAAAGATGATACAGGTAAAGAGCTTGATTTCACTCTTGCCCCACAAGCGAGCAAAGATTTTGTTATTACAAGCCAAAATTTAACCTTTGATGATAAAGAAAAAAGTTATGAACTTACTCTATCTGCAAAACCTTTGGGTTTGGAAAAAGATGAAATATTGCGTTATGTGCGAGAAAATGAGGGCTTAGAAGTAGTAGATATTCAAGCTATCTTAGATGAAACACCTCATATCCAAGTGCATTTTTCCCAAAATCTTGCTGATAATGCAAATTTGGCAGATTTTGTCTCTATAAGCCCACAAGTAAAAACGAATATTACCAAACAAGGCAATATTATGAGGATTAATGCGTCTTTTAATCCTTCAACAAGCTATAAAGTGCATATCAAAGAGGGAATTATGGCTATTGACCGCTCACGTTTAGAAAAACCAAAAGATGCTGATATAGTGTTTAATCAAATTCCTCCTTCACTTGCCTTTTCTCAACAAGGTGTATTTTTGCCAAGTAATGCAGAGAAAAAAATTGCCTTTAAAAGTATAAATGTCAAAAAAGTTAATCTCAAAGTAAGCAAAATCTACCCAAATAACACTACGGCTTATCTGTATAAACAGAATCTCATTGGTGAAACCAAATATACTAATGCCTTATACAATGATTATGACGATTATGACGATGAATATAATGGAGGGCGCAGAGGGATATATGCAGATTTTGAACGATTGGGCGATGTTGTATTTGAACAAAGCTTTGATATTGCTATGCAAAAAAATCAATGGATTCAAACCCAACTTGATTTTTCCACACTCAAGGCACAAGAGGGTATATTTATTGTAGAACTTAGTTTTGATAAAAACGGGGTAGATTATGATTTCCCAGAGGGCACTTCGGAGTGGCGTAAAGAGCAATTTTTTAATCAACAAGGCAAGATTTTAAAGCATTTGATTTTTTCAAATATTGCGCTTTTAGCTCAACAAATTGACAACAAGCTTGAAGTATTTGCCCTTGATATTGTGAGCAATAAGCCTCTACCTCAAGTAAAAATAAATGCCATTAGCCACAAGAATCAAACTATCGCTACTCTTACTACTAATGAGCAAGGTCTAGCTCATTTTGAGCAGGCACAAAAAATAATGTATCTAAGCGCTACAAAAGGTGAAGATACTACTATTTTACGTCTGAATGCGCCTCTTAGCCTTGAGGGTTTTGATGTGGGAGGATTGCAATCACATCAACATACTTTTGCTTATATTTATACTGATAGAGGTGTTTATCGTCCCGGCGATACCGCCCATATTAATATCATTGCACGTGCAGATGCTAAACCTATAACCCACCCTATTCATATAACCCTTACTTCTCCGCAAGGTAAAGTAGTGCTTGAAGATTTTTCGCTCAAGGAGCAATTATTTGGGCTTTTTACTTATGATTTTAAAATAGACAAAAGTGCAGATACAGGTATTTGGCGACTTAAAACTAAAGTCGGAGGAAGTGAGTTTTGGCACAATATATCAGTAGAGAGTGTCGTGCCAAATCGTATAAAGGTAGAGATTGTAAGCCCAGAGCATATTAATCTTACAGAGCTTAAAAAAAATGATAATGCCCTCTTTTTTGATATCCGCTCACATTATCTTTTTGGTGCACCAGCAGCAAATCTTAAATATGAAAATAAAATTTATATGCAAGGCATAAATTTCTATGCCCCAGCCTATAATGGTTATACTTTTATGCACCCTTCATCTTTGCATTATAGTTTTAATGATACCTTAGAAGGACAGCTTAACGAAAATGGTCATACGCAAGGCTCTTTTAATGTAAAAAATACAGAGGATATAGGCAAAAATCTTCGTGCTTTTATTACGACAAAAGTCTTTGAAAATGGTGGGCGATTTGTGAGTGCAAGAAAAAATGTGGATATTGCACTCTATGATAGTTTTGTGGGGATTAAATCCCCTTCTCGCTATGTCAATATAGATTCTGAAATGCAAATCCCCATTATTGTCCTTTCTAGCAATACGCAAAAGCCTCTTGCTAACCATAACCTTAACTTTAGAATTTACCAAAATAGTTATTCGTGGTGGTGGGATTATGATAATTACAATGAGTTTGCGCGTTCTATTAAAAGAGATAAAAATACCAAGCTCCTAAAAAGCGGCACACTTATCTCTAAATTAGAGCCCGTTATGCTTACATTTAAGCCTACTCAATCAGGAGAGATTTTTATTGAGGTAGAAGATGAAAGTAATCATAGTAAAAGTGCAATTTTCCTCTATGCAAGTGAGGCTGGAGAGCCTATACAAGCCCAAAAAAATACACAACTTAAGATTCAATCAGATAAAGAACAATACCTCGTGGGCGAGGAAGCAACTATAAATTTTGAAAGCACACCTGATGCTCAAGCGCTTATCACTATCATCAATCAAGAGAAAGTCCTAGAGCGGTTTTGGATTCATACTAAAGACGCACAAAGTAGTTTTAAAATTCCGCTTAAAAAATCTTATGCACCTAATATTTATGTTGCTATCAATTTGTTACAAAACTATCACAAGCTTGATAATGACCGCTCACAAAGGCTTTATGGTGTATTGCCGCTTATGGTAGAAGATAAGGATTCTAAGCTTACACTTGAAATAAATGCCCCTCAATCAATCCGACCAAATACTGATTTTGCAGTCAAACTCTCTAATAAGGAAAACAAAAAAGTTGCCTATACCCTTGCTATTGTCGATGAAGGATTACTTGATTTGACAGATTTTGTCTCGCCAAATCCGTGGAAATATTTTTATCAAAAAATCGCTCTTGCACTTTCTAGCTTTGATAACTATAATCTTATCATTGGGCGAGATATAGGGCATATACATCAGATTCTCAAAGTCGGAGGAGATGAACTTGCAGCAGGTGCAAATCGTAAAGATTTGCATCAAGCCCAACGTTTTAAACCTGTAACATTTTACACGCCGCCTATTATGAGTGATGAATTTGGCAAAGCACAATTCACATATACTATGCCCGCTTATATGGGTAGTGTGAGAATTATGGCAGTAGCGGTAAATGACGAAGCCTATGGGAGTGCTTCAAGTGATATGAAAGTAAGCGCACCTGTTGTAATGCTTCCTACCATTCCACGCAGTCTTAAAATAGGTGATTCTTTTACTCTTGCTATTGAAGTATTTCCTACTCAAGATAATGTGGGTAAAGCTAATCTTACCCTTACAAGTGGCGAAAAAATCCGTCTTGAAAAAAATAACATCACACTTACCTTTAATGATAAAAAGTCTCAAATGATTCACCTTAAAGCTCAAGTGGATAAAGAAAGTATAGGACAAGATTTTATTGATATTACACTTAAAAGTGGGGATTTTAGTATGCAAGAGCGCACAGAAATTGATATTTTGCCAAATAATCCTTATACAACTCTCAATAAAAAATTTATCCTCGAATCAAGAGATTCATTCATACTTGAAAATCCAAAAGAATATATTAAAGATTCTCAAATGGGCTATGTGCTTGTGAGCGATAAGCCTATTATGAGCATTGACCATCGTCTTAAATGGCTTATACGTTATCCTTATGGTTGTATTGAACAAACAACTTCAAGTGTGCTTCCTCAACTTTTCCTCACAACCTTAAGTAAGGCAAATTTTATTGATAAACCCACGATAGTGAAAAATATTAATGCAGGTATTGCGCGTATAGCTACATTTCAGACAAGTAATGGTGGATTTGCTTATTGGCAGGGGGGCTCTTCTGCTGATAGATGGGGAAGTGCGTATGCTGGACATTTCTTATTGCTTGCTCAAGCACAAGGATATTATGTGCCAGAGAGTGTTCTTAAAGCGTGGATAAATTATGAAACTTATTATGTAAAAAATACAACTGATGTGCCCACCACGATTTATCCGCTTTACTTGCTTTCTCTTGCTGGAAAGCCACAAATAGGACTGCTCAATAACATATATGAACATCATTTTAAAAAGCTTGATGTAAGAGATAAATGGCTTCTAGCAGCGGCTTACAAGCTTGCAGGGCTTGAAGAGATTGCACAAAAAATTACAGAGAATCTCCCCACCAAAAGCACAGAGCGCGATAATTCATATTATCGTTTTAGCTATGGTTCGCCATTGCGTGATGATGCAATGATTCTTAAGGCTTATATGGATATTTATAAAACTCCACACAAGGAACTTTTAACATATATCCAACAACAGCTTGAAAGCAATAATTGGCTTTCTACTCAAACACTTGGCTATTCACTCCTTGCTATTGCACCCACGCTTTCTTCTCAAGGTGGGGATTCTCAAAATAGTTTTAGCATTACATTTGAGGGCAAGAACTTTGAGGGTAAAGATACACTGAAATTGCCATTTGATGATATAAAAGGCAAAATTACTTCACAAAGTGCTTTTCCACTTTATATTGCTCAAGTATGGGATGGCATCTTGCTTGAAAAAGATATAAAACCTAGTGCAAAAAAAATTGCACTTGAGCGAAGTTTTGTAGATGAAAAAGGAAACGCCATTGATGTAGATTCTTTGCCTTCTGGTAGCACTTTTTATCTTAAGCTCACACTCACAAATGCTGATAAAATCGTGATTGTGGATAATGTAGCTATCACGCAGAATCTTCCTAGTGGTTGGGAAATTGAAAATACACGATTAAATAATGATAAACTCCCCGATTTTGTTCGCAACGGCAATATTGCTTACACAGATATTCGCGATGATAAGATTATGTGGTTTTTAAATTATTATGGAGCAAATGAGAGTATGTTTGTCAAAATCAATACTATTACTCCGGGTAATTACCTCTTGCCTCCTGCAAATGCAGAAGCAATGTATGATAATAGTTTTCTTGCCAATACAGAATCTAGGGCTGTTTCGGTAACATCTCCGTGAGAAAAAGACATCAAAACATTTTTTTAACTTATCTCAAAGTGCCATTTTTATTTTTTATGGCACTTATGATACTTTTTTGTATCTATGGCATAGGAGTGTTTGTAAGCTTTTATACTACACTTTCTCCGCATAGTGATCTTTTTGAATCTAGATATAGCAAAAGCGTTTTTGATAGACATAATCATATCCTAAGTGTATTTTTAACGCCTGAGCAACAATGGCATCTCAAATCTCCATCGCCTATTTCATCTAAAATACGTGCAGCAGTGCTTACTTACGAAGATAAACGTTTTTATTCACATTTTGGTATAGATATACTTGCGCTTTTGCGAAGTATCAAAAATAATCTTACCTCCTCAAAACGCATAGGAGGAAGCACCATTAGTATGCAAGTAGTCAAGCTCTATCTTAATTCTCCACGCACTTATACAAATAAAATCAATGAGTTTTTTCAAACTCTTGCGCTTGAAGCTGCTTTTAATAAAGATGAAATTTTGCATATGTATCTTAATAACGCCCCTTATGGGGGAAATATTATCGGTTATCATTCGGCTGCTCTTTTATATTTTAATAAAGATGTTGGCTCTCTCACTTGGGCAGAATCTGCTCTCCTTGCAGTTTTACCTAATGCACCGGGCTTATTTAATCTCAAGAAAAATACGGATATTCTCAAAAATAAACGCGATGCCCTTTTGGTTAAACTTCACACGCAAGGCTATTTTGATAAAGAGATTCTCTCTATAGCACTCAAAGAGCCTCTTCCCTCACGCAAAATACATCATCATAATCTTGCACCACATCTTAGTCTCAAACTTATTGCTGCAAGGAAGCAAAATAATATTGTTTCTACGATTGATAAAACACTTCAAGCCCGTTTAGAAACTAAAATCAAACAATATCACAAAAAGCTTCTTTCTCAAGGAATTTTAAACCTCGCTGCACTTGTGGTAGATACGCAAAGTGGAGAGATTTTATGCTATGTGGGTTCGCAAGATTTTTTAGATATTGATAATTTTGGGCAAATTGATGGAGTAAGCGCAATGCGCTCTGTGGGCTCACTTTTAAAACCTTTTCTTTATGCTCTAAGCATTGATGATGGACTTATTGCTCCTCAAAGTCTGCTTGTAGATGTGCCCTTGTTTTTTTCTAATTTTAATCCACAAAATGCTACTAAAACTTATCAAGGCTTAGTGCCTGCACAAACTGCTTTGCAAAAATCACTCAATGTGCCTTTTGTCAAACTTTTGCAAAATTATGGTTATGAAAAATTCTTTTTCACATTGCAAGATATGGCAGGATTTGAAGCAAGTAATGCACAACGTTATGGTTTATCATTTATACTTGGCTCAAAAGAAATGAATATGCTTCAAATCGCACGACTTTATAGGGGTTTGGCTCAATATGGAGAATTTGGGGAGCTTTATACACTTTTAAATACCCAAAAGAAACCTCTTAAACGCTTTTTGAGCAAAGGAAGTGCTTACCTTACCCTTCAAACGCTCAAAGAGTTACAAAGAGAGGGGGATTTAGACTATCATAGAGAAAAAATGGCATTTTCGTGGAAAAGTGGCACAAGTTATGGGAGAAAAGATGCGTGGGCAGCAGGAGCTAGTCCTCAATATACTATCGTTGTCTGGGCTGGGAATTTCACAGGCAAAGCAAATCCGAATATTTTTGGCGTTAAAACAGCCGGGACATTGCTTTTTGAAATTCTTGAAGAACTCCCTAATAATAACATTAGTTTTTCTCTTCCTGCAGAATCTTTAAAAAACATTGAAGTGGATAGATTGAGCGGATATGGCGTAAATGATGAATTAAAAATTTTACTTGAAGAGAGCAAAATAGGGTTATCAAGCATTCTTTTTCCTACATCAGCTCAACCTCTGCAACCATCACCTTTTTTAAAAAAAGTTTTTTTAGCAAATGAAAAGGAAGTAGATTCTCTTGCTAAGGATTTTCTTTTTGCCAAACCCTCTCTTGCTCTTAAACTTCCTACAAATGTTCTAGCTTATTATAAGCTTCAAAATGTGAATATTCAAAAACATCTTTTAGAACGCAATAAAAGCTTACAAATTATCTATCCTTTACAAGGAATTACAATTATTCAGCCTAAAGATTTTGATGGACAGCAAGAGCTTATAATCCGCATTGCTAATCTTAAAAACCAACAAGTATCGTGGTATTTAAATGAAAAACTTATCCACATTTCTACACAATCTACACTTAAATTATTTCTTGCTCGGCGCACTCATTCTCTTGTCATTGTAGGTGAAGATGGGAATATGGACACCATAAGCTTTAATATAGAATGAACAAAAATTAGCTAAAATAAGTTAAGATTGTGCAAAAAAAGGAGAATACAATGAAATTTAATGGAGAAAATGTGCTTATTACAGGTGCAAGCAAAGGAATTGGGGCGCAAATTGCCAAAACTTTGGCAAGTTATGGACTTAAAGTATGGATAAATTACCGCTCAAAGCCTGAACTTGCCCAAAAGGTAAAAGAGGAAATAGAATCAAGCGGTGGTAAAGCAGCAGTGATTAAATTTGATGCAAGCATAGAAGAAGAGTTCATAGCTGGTTTAAAAGTTATTACACAAAGTGATGAGAAATTAGCCTATCTTGTGAATAATGCAGGAATTACAAATGACAAACTTGCATTGCGTATGAGCGTAGAAGATTTTGAAAACGTAATCGATGCAAATTTGAAATCGTGTTTTATTGGTTGCAGAGAAGCTTTGAAAATAATGAGCAAACAACGTTTTGGGAGTGTTGTAAATATCGCCTCAATCATTGGTGAGCGTGGCAATATGGGACAAACAAATTATGCAGCGAGTAAAGGTGGAATGATTGCAATGAGTAAATCTTTTGCCTATGAGGGCGCACCGCGAAATGTTCGCTTTAACTGCGTTACACCCGGTTTTATACAAAGCGATATGACTGATGAACTCAAACCCGAAGTTGTAGAAAGCTATATGAAAAATATCCCTCTTGCACGCTTTGGACAGGCAAGTGATGTAGCCCAAGCAGTGGCATTTTTGCTTTCAGAATCTTCAAGCTATATTACAGGTGAGGTATTAAAGGTCAATGGTGGGCTTTATATGTAAAACATACTTTAGAATCTGCTACTGATAAGGTAGATTCTATATAAAAGCAAAAGATTTTGCAGCAAGATTCGCAAATCTATTTGTTAAGGAGGTTTTATGAGTAAAGAAGAACTAAATGAGCAGTTATACAAGGCTGTTGAAAATGGAGATCTAGAGGACGTAATAGAAGCCTTAAAGGCAGGAGCTGAATGCACAAGGGATATTTCCAGTTTTGCCGAAGCTCGCCTAAGTGATTTGGAGCAAGAATATTAGGACGATAAAGCCTTGTATGCAGGATGCAGTGCGAAAAATTCCCCACAAGATTATATTTATAGAATCTATTCGCGATACGCAAAGGGACAAAAGCTCGATACTATTCTCAAAAGCGTATTTGATAGAAAGCCAGTCACGTCAAAAAGCAAGGGTGAGATAATCACGCCAAAAAACAAAATGAAGTTGCAAAAACTTGTAAAGCTTAAAAAGCAGTATTTAGGCGATATTGACATCAGCAATATTAAAGATTTATCATTTCTCTTTGAGGATGTTGATAGAAATGATTTTGCTGGGATTGAAAATTGGGATACGAGCAAGGTTACAACTATGCAAGATATGTTTAGATACTCTAATTTTAATGAAAACATATCCACTTGGGATACATCAAAGGTAAAAAATTTTAGCTTTATGTTTGAAGAAAATAAGGTGTTTAATCAGCCTATTGATAAATGGGATACTTCAAGTGCCACAAACTTTTCTTGTATGTTTTACCAAGCAGAAGCTTTCAATCAGCCCATTGGTGCTTGGAATACAAAAAAGGCTACAAATATGCATTATATGTTTGGTTATGCTTTAAGTTTTTGCCATAATGTAGGGTATTATTGGGATCTTAAAGGTGTAAAGGACACAGATAATATGTTTCGCGAAGCAACCGCATATAATCGTGCGCAAAAAAGGAATAAATGGGATTAGGATAGACAACATTTAGCGATAGATATACGCACGCATAATCTTGTATCTTGTGAAAGCGTAAAATACACGTGAGATTCTAAGGTATAACTTTTCAAATCCCTATATTTTGCAGAATCTCGCATAAGCTTTTGTAAAAGTTTCCAAATAGTAGCTAGTAATTTAACAAAAGTTTGATATAATCTCACCTTTTAAGTTTAAAACCAAAGGAGAATACAATGGATACATTTGAAAGTGTAAAGGCTGTAGTTGTTGAACAATTAAGTGTTGATGCAAATGAAGTAAAACCCGAATCTCGTTTTATTGAGGATTTGAATGCAGATTCTCTTGATGTTGTAGAGCTTGTTATGGCTCTTGAAGAGAAATTCTCTATTGAGATTCCAGATGAAGAAGCAGAAAAAATCAAAACAGTCAAAGATGTTGTTGCTTATATTGAAGCTAACAAATAAATTATAAACTATAGAATCTTGCTTTGCTTTATGCAGGTTGGATTCTATAACCCCCTTATTATAAAGGAATGAATGATGCGTCGAGTAGTGGTAACTGGTTTAGGAATGATTAACTCATTAGGCTTAAACAAAAGTGACTCTTTTAAAGCTATCATTAATGGACAATGTGGGATTAAAAGAATTTCTTGCTTTGATGTAGAAAATTTTCCTGTCAAAATTGCTGGTGAAATTACAGACTTTAATGTTGAAGAAGTTCTTGACCCACGCGAGGTAAAAAAGGCTGACCGATTTATCCAGCTTGGCTTAAAAGCAGCAAAGGAAGCAATGAGTGAGTGCGGATTGCTTGAAGGTAATGTCGTAAATATGTCACTTAGTGAGCGGTTTGGTGTTAGCTCCGGCGCAGGTATTGGTGGGCTTGGCAATATTGAGAAGAACTCCGTTGTTTGTGAGCAAAAAGGACCACGCAGAATTAATCCATTTTTTATTCCTTCTGCGCTTGTAAATATGCTCGGAGGTTTTATCTCTATTGAATACGCACTTAAGGGTCCTAATCTTGCAAGTGTTACGGCTTGTGCGGCTGGAACTCACGCTATTAGCGAAGCAGCAAAGACTATTATGCTCAATGGCGCAGATGCTATGCTTGTAATTGGTTCAGAATCTTCAATTTGCCCTGTGGGAATTGGTGGTTTTGCAGCGATGAAAGCACTAAGTGATAGAAATGATGAACCCTTGAAAGCTTCGCGTCCATTTGATAAAGAACGTAATGGATTTGTTATGGGTGAAGGTGCTGGAGCACTGGTGCTTGAGGAATATGAGAGTGCTAAAAAACGTGGTGCAAAAATTTATGCAGAATTGATTGGTTTTGGTGAGAGCGGTGATGCTAATCATATCACAACTCCTGCTCCACAAGGTGAAGGAGCATTAAGGGCTATCAAAGCTGCACTCAAAATGGCAAATAAACCTGTGGGATATGTCAATGCACACGGCACAAGCACGGCTTATAATGACCTTTATGAGACAATGGCACTTAAAGCTGCTTTTGGTTCTAAAGAATCTGTGCCACCTGTAAGTTCTACAAAAGGGCAAATTGGGCATTGTTTAGGTGCAGCTGGTGCTATAGAAGCAGTCATTTCTATTATGGCAATGCAAGAGGGTATCTTGCCTCCAACAATTAACCAAGAAAACCCAGACCCTGAATGTGATTTGGATTATATTCCCAATACTGCACGTGAGGCAAAAGTTGATGTTGTAATGAGTAACTCATTTGGCTTTGGTGGCACAAATGGTGTTGTAATATTTAGCAAAATCTAATTAGGAGGCATAATGGCAACCTATCTTGATTTTGAACAAAAAATTAAAAATCTCCAAGATGATATAGAATCTGCTATTATAAGTGGTGATAATGATGCTATATCAATCCTTGAAAAAGAGCTTGAAAAAGAAGTATCTAGCGTATATTCTAATATAAGTGATTACCAAAAATTACAGCTTGCACGCCACCCTGATCGTCCTTATGCAATGGATTATATTGAATCTATTCTCAAAAATCCTTATGAGATTAATGGAGACAGACATTTTAAAGATGATAAGGCAATCGTATGTTTTCTTGGTAAAATAGGTGAACAGACTACAATGATTATTGGTGAGGAAAAAGGAAGAGGCACAAAAAATAAACTTGCACGTAATTTTGGTATGCCAAGCCCTGAAGGCTATCGTAAGGCTTTGCGTGCGGCAAAGCTTGCCGAGAAATTTCATATTCCTATCCTTATGCTTGTAGATACACAAGGGGCTTATCCCGGATTAGGAGCAGAAGAACGCGGACAAAGTGAGGCAATTGCTAGAAATTTGCAAGAATTTGCCAAACTCAAAACGCCAACGATTGCGGTTGTTATTGGCGAAGGAGGAAGCGGTGGTGCATTAGCTATTGCAGTGGCAGACAAGCTTGCTATGATGCAATATTCTATCTTTAGTGTTATCTCCCCAGAAGGTTGTGCAGCGATATTATGGAATGATCCTTCAAAAATAGAATCTGCAACAAAGGCACTTAAAATTACGCCTATTGAGCTTAAAAAATGCGGGTTAATTGATGATGTTATCAATGAACCACTTATTGGTGCTCATAGAGATAAGGAATCTGCAGCAAAGGCTATAGAATCGTATTTTCTTAAAGCGTTTGAAGAAATATCACAAGATGATAACTACCTCAATAAACGCTATCAAAAGTTAATGAATTATGGGGCTTTTAGCTAATCATTAAAAATTCTTAGAAAGGGTAAGGGTTAAGATTTTTAGCCCTGCACAACGCACAGAGCAAAATCAAAATATTATTCATCAATTATTCAAACCTCTTCTTATTCACATCATCTAATATATCTTTAGCTACTTTATCTACTCTCTCACTAATCTCTGCACTAGAATTAGCAATCTCAACATTCTCTTGTGTAACAGATTCTAAATGTGATATAGCCTCATTAATTTGAGTAACTCCAGTAGTTTGCTCTCTAATAGATTCTCCCATATCATTAATACTTTGCACTAAGAGATTTGTATTAGCTTCAATCTCTCCTAAGCTCTTTTGAGTTCTCTCGGCTAATTTTCGCACCTCATCTGCAACAACAGCAAATCCTCTTCCGTGTTCTCCTGCTCTTGCAGCTTCTATTGCTGCATTAAGAGCAAGTAAGTTTGTTTGGTCTGCTATATCTCTAATGATACCTATAACATTTTTAATATCTTCACTTTGTTGGATAACTTCTCCAGTCTTACCACTTACATTTTGCATAGAACTTGTAATCTCTTCTACTGCTTGAGCTGTTTGTTCTAAAGAGGAAGCTTGGGAATTTGTTAAATTAGTAAGATTAGTTACTGCTTGAGCAAGAGATTTAGCTTCATTACTTAATGTTTGAGCAAAGTTTGAACTTGTTGAGAGCATTTTTCTAATTTCTTCTCCTAGAGTATTTGTAACAACTTCTACTCTACCACTTGCATCTTTTACTTCTGTGGTGAAGTCGAGTTTAGTATAGCTATCGAATACTCTTGCTATTTCATTGGTATCACTTCCTATTTTTGTTTGTAAATCATCAAGCATATGATTAAGCACATTTTTTAATTCATTAAGCTGTGGATTATGAGGAGTTTCTGTAATTCTTGCTCTAAAGTCTCCAGATTCTATGGTTTTTGCAGTTAAAACTGATTGTTCTACAGCTTTAGAATCTTGTTCTAAACCAGCTTTTGTTTTTTGAATATTATCATTAATAGCATTACCCATTTCACCTAATTCATCTTGAGCAACAATCTTAAGAGGTTGTGGTGCATCTTTGCGTTCGTGGTTGAGATAGGCAAAAAAGCTTGTAAGTGCGTTAAGTATTAATCGTATGCGTTTAGCTACACAGGTGCGTAAATAATACATTGTGCCTATGACAATAATTAATATTGTCCCTATGCTACAAGCAATAATAATCCATAGAAGTTCTACAAGTGGTTCATTAATGGATTTATTGGGGATATATGATAAGACATTCCAATACATATTACCCTCATTGAGTGGCTTTATAGAGCGCATACCGACGATACCTTCAATTCCTGCAGCTGTGCGGTAAGGGAAAATACCATTTTTTCCCTCTTTGGCAGCAATAATAATATTTTTTGTTTCTTGTGTTGGAACGATTTCATCAAGCTTTTTGCCTATAAAATTTTGATTTTGATTGATGATTATCGTGCCTTGCTCATCTATAACAAACCTTTGGTCATCATTAAAAACTCTAGCCTCTTCGCTTAATAGAGGAATCCCAATATTGGCAAAATTTATAAAAGCACCTAATGCACCTATAACTTTGCCATTTTTATCGTGTATGGGGACACCAAAGCCCTGTGCATATAACTCTTTATTTTGAAAATTGATGATTGCAGGGTGCGACAAACTCGGTTTATTGTTTGCAATAGCACCTTGTATAGATGTAAATGTTTTAATGATGGGTTCGGACTTGATAATGGCAGCTTTTTGTCCCTCTTTTCCATTTGATTGTGCGAGAATGATGAGTTCTTCACCCATAAATTGAGGCATAAATAAATACGCATACTCAATGCTGTTGATATTATTAGGAATTGCAGTGACAATATCCTTTAGACGCTCGGCACTGATAGTATTGTGCTCAATTTGAGTATTAATAGCAGTAGCACCAACAAATAATGTATCAAGCACCTCTGAACTTACCATATCAAGGATATTGCCGTAGCGATAAGAGGCCTGTTCTACAATTCTATGAGCTTGTTCTTCAAGTGAATGCTTTGAAGCGGAAATAATAAAAAATGCCAATATGCTTACACAAATTACTACAAATGCAGTTACTACACACGCTACCTTTGCACCAACATTTAGACGAGAAAAAATGTTCATAATACGACCTTTTTTAAACTAAGTTTAATAAAAATAGTTTTTATGTTATCAATATAAATGATTTTTTAAGAAAATACCAACAAATAGAAAAAACAATATATTTTACATAAATAATAAAATAGAATCTATACGCAAGGATATTCATTGAATGCTCCTGCATATAGAGACATCTTAAGCAAAGAGAGGAGTGACTATAAACCCAAGCCCTACTGCAAAGATTATCGCAAGTGTGCCGGGCACAATAAAGCTATGGTTAAAGACATATTTACCAATACGCGTTGAGCCGGTATCGTCCATTTGTACTGCACCAAGCAGGGTAGGGTATGTGGGCAATACGAAGAGAGCAGAAACTGCTGCAAAGCTTGCTACAAGAATGTAGGAAGATTCTGGAGTAGCCGCAGTTATGCCAAGTGCACCAATGACCACAGGCATAATAGCCTTTGCTGTTGCTGCCTGAGAGTAAAGCAACATACTTGCAAAGAAAAGTGCCACTGCTAAAAGTGCAGGATAATCACCTACAAGGTTGCTTGCTAAATCTCCAATTTCTTTTTTGTATCCGGCGACAAAGGTATTGCCAAGCCAAGCAACGCCTAGCACACAAATACAAGCTGTCATACCTGCCTTAAAAGTGCTGGCTTCAAGAAGTTTGCCTGTATCTATCTTGCAAAAAATCGTAATACAAGTAGCAATAGCTAACATAAATGCCATAATCGCTCCATCGCGTGGTAATCTCACTGGGTCAATGTAGCCTCTCATAAATTCAGCAATACCTGCCATAAGCCCTTGTCCATTATTGCTTACAATCACACCATTTAGGATATCCAAGAAAGGCTTACGCACAACATCAGAAATTGAAGTGGCATAAATCACCACGCAGAGCACACCTAATAAGAAAATTCCTACACTTAGTTTTGCACCTTTTTTGAGTTCAATATGTTGTGCACCAACAGAAGGCTTAACAAGTCCCGCTTTTAATCGTTCTTGATAGATGATGTCCTTGCTTAAATCAAGTGGGAAAAACTTGCTCACCACAAATGCAGTAAGCATACAAGCGGCAAAAGTTGTAATAAGCCATACAAGTAGCAATGTAGGGTAATTCCAGCCAAAATCTTCAAGAGCACCACTCATATACACCACTGCAGCACTTACAGGCGATGCAGTGATAGCAATCTGACTTGCGACAACGGCGATTGAAAGAGGTGCGGAAGGTTTAATGTTTTGCTCTTTTGCCACTTCTACAATCACAGGTATCATTGAAAATGCTGTATGCCCAGTGCCAGCTAAGAATGTAAGGAAATATGTAACCGTTGGAGCAAGGTAGTTAATGTATTTTGGATTCTTGCGCAAGATTTTTTCTGCCACTTGCACCATATAGTCTAGCCCACCAGCAAGTTGCATTGCCGCAATCGCTGCAATCACAGACATAATGATTAAAATCACGTCCCAAGGAATATCTCCGGGTTTCATACCGAGCACGAGACAAAGCACTACAACACCGAATCCTCCAGCATAGCCTATCGCCATACCTCCTAGTCGGATACCTAAGAAAATCGCACCAAGTAGCACTGCTACTTGTAAAACCAGTAATATTATTTCCATAAAAAATCCTTAAAAAATGAAATTGTAAGTTTTAAAGAAGTGCCTTTGGCTACTCCTCTAAAAACACTTTACAAAGAGATTATGCAAAAGGCGAATTTTTTTGGAATTTCGCCTTATCTTCTGCGCTCATATGTGGATTGAGCATATTTTTTGGTTGAAAAATCTCATTGAGTTGCTCTTCGCTTAAAAGCTTTCTTTCTAATGCAATTTCTTTAACAGGTTTGCCTGTTTGTAAAGATTCTTTAGCAATTGATGCAGAATTCTCATAGCCAATATAAGGATTAAGAGCTGTAACAATACCAATGCTATTATAAACAAAATCACTACAAATCTTTTCATTTGCAGTGATTCCGTCAATACATTTGCTTGCAAGTGTAAGCATAGCATTTCTCATCATAGAAATAGAGTTAAATAATCCATAAGCAATCACAGGCTCAAATACATTAAGCTGCAATTGTCCGCCCTCACTTGCAAAGCTCACAGTTACATCATTACCAATCACTGCATAGCATACTTGATTAACAACTTCAGGGATTACAGGATTTACTTTACCGGGCATAATGGAGCTTCCGGGCTGCATTTTGGGGAGGTTGATTTCATTAAGCCCCGCTCTTGGTCCAGAGCTTAGTAGTCGTAAGTCATTACAGACTTTAGAGAGTTTCACAGCTACTCTTTTAAGCACACCACTTACTTGCACATACGCACCTGTATCTTGTGTGGCCTCAATGAGGTCATCTGCAGTTTTGAAAGGGTGTCCTGTAACCTCACAGAGTTTCTTTTGGACAATTTTAGGATAATCAGGGTGTGAGTTTATGCCTGTCCCAATTGCGGTCCCACCCATATTGATTTCAGTTACAAGGTTTCTTGCTTCAAGCACACGCGCAATATCTTCTCCCATCATCACTGCAAAAGTGTGAAACTCTTGTCCTAAAGTCATAGGCACAGCATCTTGAAGTTGAGTTCGCCCCATTTTAAGCACATCTTTAAATTCTTGAGATTTTTTATTAAAAGATTCTTTTAGCACTTCCATATCTTTGGCAAGAGCTGAAAGCTCGTCATATAGTGCTACGTGAATAGCAGTGGGATATGAATCATTTGTAGATTGTGAGAGATTGACGTGGTCATTTGGGTGGCAGTATTGATATTCACCTTTTTTATGTCCCATAATCTCTAATGCCAAATTTGCTACAACTTCATTTGTGTTCATATTTGTGCTTGTTCCAGCTCCACCTTGAAGCATATCTACTACAAATTGCTCTCTTAGCTCGCCTGCAATAAGCCTATCACAAGCTTTGCAAATAGCATCTTTTTTTTGCTCATCAAGCAATTTAAGTTCATAATTTGCCAAACAAGCAGCTTTTTTTACTTGCGCAAAAGCCTTGATAAAGCTTGGATAGCTACTTAGCTTATCGCCTGTAATATTGAAATTTTGTAATGCTCTAAAGGTTTGCACACCATAATACATATCATCGGCAATCTCTAGTTCGCCAATAAAATCGTGTTCTACTCGTTTGCCCATTTTAAACTCCTGTAAGTATTATATAGGTAAATTATCACGAATCATTAGATAATTTGCAAGAATTATATATTCTCAAAGATTAAACTAAACTTGAATAGTTTAAAAATCAAGTGTGATATTTGCCCAATATCTGCGCCCCTCTTGAATATAAGCTCCGTGCATATTGACATTGCCACTAGCACTATAATTCCTAAAATCAATAAAATTTGTATCAAAGAGATTATACACACCACCATTTAAGCGGATAGATTCTGTAATTTTATAACCTAAACCGAGATTAACAATCGTATAAGGTTTGTAGTATGTGCCACCAAGTATATTTCTAATTGCTATGGCATCTGGTGTATTGCCTAATGCATTTGTGTTAAGCAACCCTGCTTTGTGTTGCCCTTGCACATAAAGATGGAATTTCTTATGTGTAAAGATAAGCTTAGACACGATGTTGTGCTTTGCCACACTTGAAAGAGGTCTGCCTTTATTGCTTCCTGAAGTAATTTCAGAATCCACAAAGGTATAAGCCACATCAAATCCTACGCCATAAATGGGTTTAATGCCAAAGCTAGATTCTACACCTTGAGAAAATGCACTATCTGCATTAATAGCGAGATTACATTGAGTATTTGTTCCTCCGTAATTTTGGCAAGTAATTTCATAAAAAGCACCATTTGCATTTTTATTCACCCTTGTGTTTTCAATTTTGTCTTTAAAATTTGAGCGGAAAAACATTAAAGAAAAATCAATATATCTCCCATCAAAAATAGTGCCTATTTCATAGCTCACTGAAGTTTCTGGTTTAAGGTTTGGATTACCTAAAAAAGCAAGTGTGCCTTGACTTCCATAGCCATATACCGCGTCAATGAGTTGATTGGCATAAGGAGCTTTATATCCTGTGGCTACTCCGCCTTTAAGAGCAAAACCATCAAGAATCTCATATACAAGATATGCGCGCGGACTGATATTTGAGCCAAACTTATCATTATGATTATACCTCGCTCCGAGAGTAAAAGTAAGCGGTTCAAAGATATTATATTCATCTTCAGCAAAAAGTGCGAAAGTATGGCGATTATGACTTGCAGGAGTAGCAGCTAAATCGTAATAATTCTCAAAGCGATATTCTGCGCCGACATTTAAAATATTGCTTTCTCCTAAAGGAAGCAAAAGTCGCGTGTCGGCGATCACATCATTAGAAGCAATATCTCTATTTTTACCAATATTTGGAGAGTTAGTATTGCCTGCTACAAGTCTTCCCGTATTGTTTGTTCGCATAAATTGCAGGGTATTTTTCCAAGTCCCAAAATCATAAGAGCCTTTATGTCCAATAGCCCCGAGAATCTTATCTACACCCACATTTTTTTCATAGCCTCCTCTCCCGTTAACATCTACACCAAGTGTTCCTATTTCTCCTTTGCGATTATCATAGTTTGATGTTGTGTAATCTACATCGGCATAGAGCATATTTTTACTATCAGGTAGCCAAGTGAGCCTTGTGCCGACATTAAGTAATGAAAATTTTGTGCCAAAAAAAGTAGAAACATCTTGCCCTAAATCATTTTTGGGTCTATCGCTTGGATTTTTATGAATTTGACGCACCCTAAAAGTTAGCCCTAAGTGTTTTGTAAGCCCACCTTGTGTCCAAAGTGAGTTTTGATAAGTATTACCAAAAGTAGAGGATTGGGGCACAATGATTTGAGATTGAAAAGAAGTGTGCCATTTATCTGTAATAGGTTTAGTGATGATATTTACAACACCCCCTATCGCATCACTTCCATAGAGTGTGCTCATAGGTCCCTTGATAACTTCAATACGCTCAATAGCACCCATTGGAGGGATAAAAGTGTTATACACACCAGCACCTAAATTTGCAGTAGCTACATCGCCGCTAGGATTTTGCCTTAAGCCATCAACTAAAAAAAGTGTATAACCTGAAGGCATACCACGAATAGAAATAGCAGAAGCACCGAGTTTGTTGGAGGTTTCATCAAGGCTCACGCCGGGCACTTCTTTGAGAGCTTCGCCTAAGTCTCTATAAGGTTTTTGCTCTAATTCTTCTTTGGTAATAATATTTACAGATGCTGGAGCATCAATTACATTTTTCTCACTCCCTGAAGCAGCAGTAACGATAGATTTTTGTAATTTGACATTGCGCGTTGCACTTGAAGATGACTTTTCTTTTGTAGATTCTGTCGTATCCGAAAAAGTTTCATTGCCTATCTCATCGGCATATCCAAAAAGACATAGACAGCAGGTTACCCCTCCACATATTAATATTCTACTTATCGTTATCATTTTATCCCCTTTTATGCAAATTATTTTTTGTGAAGTGAGATTTTAGCATACAAAACTTAAAATAAAATTTATTATAGGAATAATCACTAAAATGTAAAGAGTGATTTTTGTTTAGAAATTTTGATTATTTTTTGCTAGATTCTATAAATATCAAAATGCTTTAATATTTATTGCATTTTTTCTTGTATAAGTATTGTGTCTAGCGCATAGGAGGATATTTGAAAATAATATTGCTTTTGTTTATTCCTCTTTTATTTTGTAGTTGTGGGCTAACACCTGCTCGTGAGCCATCGGCAGATTGTAGGAAGACACACGCACTTGATTTTTGTAGTTGGTGGGACGCACCATATAAAAATGCCTTTAAATCAAGTTCGGAATATGAGTTAGGATATTAAATGAATTTAAGTTTAAGGAGAATTTCAATGGGTATTAAAAAAATCATATTTTCTTTGTTTGCCATAGCTCAAATAGCAAACAGTGCAGAGGCACTAAAAAGCACATATAATTTTGATACTACTTATAAAAACATTAAAAATACTATAATGCAAAAGAATATACCCATTTTTGCAGAATTTGACCATAGCAAAAATGCTAAAGAAGCAGGATTAGAACTTAATCCTACAAAGGTAATAGTTTTTGGGAATCCAAAAGTTGGAACGCTTTTGATGCAAGAGAATCAGCAAATAGCCACTCATCTGCCTCTCAAGATTTCTGTATGGCAAGATTCTAAAAATAATGTATATATCACATATACAGATATAAAAGAACTTGCAAAACGATATAAAATAAAAAACAAGCAGGTTGTAACAAATATAGATAATTTGCTAAAAGATATTGTCAAAATAAATTCTTTGTATGGTGGTAAAATCGCTGTGCCAAAAACCGACAAACTTTAGCAATGTATAGAATCCATTTGTTTGTAAGTATTCTAAGAGCTTATAAAATCACTCTTTAACTTTTTTATGAATGCAAGATTTTAGATTGTATAATTTAAACTTCTTGCTTTTTTGCATTAAATGGGGATTAATGTTGCTTTTACTTACTATTTGTTATCTTAGAATAAATAATGTAAAATACCAAGTTACAAATTTTATATCATTAAAGGAATTAAGGAGAATATATGGGCATTGAGAAATTTAAGTTATTTGTTGATGAATACCAAAAGTCAGCAACGTATAAAGAACCATTAGGTTTTGGTATTGCGCGTGTGGAGATTGGTAAAAAGTCTAAGGCAGTGTTGTGCGCAACTTATCCTACGATGAATTGGAAAGGAGAGAATCTCGGCACTTATGCCGTGCTATGTGAGAGTGCAAAAGCTGGTGAACTCATAGCTCAAAGTGATAATGAAGCGGTGTATGGCATTAATCAGGAATTTGTGCATAAGGCACTTGAGCTTTACACTCCCTTCTTAAATGAGGCATTAAGCGATTCTCAAACGCACAAAAATATTCAAGTCATTTTAGAGCTTAAAAAACAAGCAAATAAAGGCAAGCTAAAAACAAAGGGTGGTAGAGCTCGGTATAGATTCTGTGTTATCTATAAAGATGAAAAATGCGAAAGCGTAGAATCTGCATATCTTAAACTTTTGGCTTTATCTTTAGGCAAAGCGCCTTTGCGTTCTTTGCAACTTGATGGTATTTTTGGATTGCTGCAAAATGTCGCTTGGAGCGGCAATAAACCCTATGAATTGGAATGGCTAAGAGAAAATGAGATTCGTCTTAAAATGGAGGGCGAGTTTCCTCATATTGATTTTGTAGATAAGTTTCCACGATACCTAATGCAGGTGATTCCACAATATGATAATATTCGCCTACTTGATAGTTCCAAAACGCGCTTTGGAGCGTATTTAGGAACAGGTGGCTATACCCAAATGCCCGGAGCAAGTTATGTGAATTTCAATGCTGGAGCAATGGGAGCTTGTATGAATGAGGGGCGCATTAGCTCAAGTGTGGTGGTAGGTGAAGGCACTGATGTGGGAGGTGGTGCGAGTATCCTTGGCGTATTAAGTGGAGGAAATTCCGAGCCTATAAGTATTGGTAAAAATTGTCTTTTAGGCGTTAATAGTGCCACCGGTATTAGCTTGGGCGATGGGTGCATTGTTGATGGAGGTATTGCTGTTCTTGCTGGAGGAGTATTTTATATTGCACCTGAGGAAGCTGCAAAAATTGCTGAAATAAATGATACATTTGCTATTAAGGAAAATAATTTTTATAAAGGAAGAGAGCTTTCAGGCAAACACGGCATTCATTTTCGCTGTGATAGTCAAAGTGGCAAGATGATAGCTTTTAGGAGTAATAGAAAAATTGAGCTTAATACAGCTTTGCATTAATTATGGTATTATATTTGCTTAAAGCCATTTGCTTTGAAAGGCAAATTTATTACTTAGGATAGTGTGATGAAAAAGATTTTTGCGCTTATGTGGGCAATAATATGTATTGTAGGGATAGGATTTGCAGAGCCAGAGGAGACGGCAGGGGAAGTTTCCACACAACCTTTACCCAACTCACAAAATACCACAAATCCTATTGCTCCTAATGTATCAAATTTGCCTCAAAATACTCAGCCTACATCGCCTACCCAAAACAATCAAAATACAAATATTCCTGCAGGGCTTTTGGGCTCTGCTCCTCTTACTCCTGCTAATCAAATCAATGGAGCACCCATTGAGGATATGCTTGAGAATGTTAATGAATCAAATAATACCCTCAAATCAGCAATGGTTTTTGCAAGAGATGGAGATTATGAAAGCGCATTGAATCTCTTTGCACGCTCTTGTGATCAAGGTAATGCTGCAGGTTGTTTTGGTTCTGGACTTATTTATATGTATGGAGCAAATTCAGGTGTACCAGACCCTCAAAAGGCAGTTAATTATTACTATAAAGCTTGCACAGGTGGTGATGCTGTGGCGTGTGCGAATCTTGCAATGGCGTATGATAATGGTGAGGGCGTTAAAGAAGATAAAGTTCAAGCAGCACAGCTCTATGAGGTGGCTTGTCAAGGGGGAGATTCTCTAGGTTGTACTAATGCAGGTTGGATGTATGCTAATGGCGTAGGTGTCAAAAAAGATTACCAAAAATCATTAGCTTATTATAATAGCGCTTGTCAGCTCGGGAGCGATTTGGGCTGTTATAATTTAGGGCTTATGAGTAATACTTATAATGTGTATGGTATGACAAAAGATAAGATGAGCTATGTTGAGATGAATTATGTTGCTTGTCAGCAAGGTGATATTATAGGTTGTGGAAATTTAGGTTGGATGTATGCTACTGGCTCAAATGGTGCAGATAAGAATTATTATAATGCAGCAAAATATTTTACGCTTGCGTGTGATAGTGGGCATATTCAAAGTTGTAACAATTTGGGTGTGCTTTATGATGGTGGGTTTGGTGTGAGGCAGGATAAGCGTAAAGCGATTGAACTTTTTGGTTTAGCGTGTGATTATGGAATTGAATCGGGTTGTAATAATTATTCACTTATAAAAACAAGAGGAAGCGTAAATGGAGGGAATCCAATATTTGGCTTAAAATAGATGCGCCTTAATCAATATATTGCTCATCATACAAAATATTCTCGGCGTGAGGCTGATAAACTCATTTCTCAAGGGCGGGTTAATATTGAAAAAACTAAGGCGACATTACATTCTCTTTTGGGTGCAAATCAACGAGTATTTATTGATGGCAAAAAGATTATTCCCAAGGAGCACTTTACTTGTATCGTATATCATAAACCCAAAGGCGAAATTGTAAGCAAACGTGATGAGCGTGGTAGGCGAGTAATATACGAGAGTTTAGAAGCAAAATTTAAGCATTTTGTATATGTGGGGCGATTGGATTTTGCAAGTGAGGGATTGCTTATTCTTACCGATAGCACACCTGTTGCTAGAGCTCTTATGGAATCTGATTTATTGCGCACATATATTCTTAAAATTAATGGCTTTATCACCCAAGAAATCATTAGTGCTATGGAAAATGGGCTTATTAGTGAAGATACGAGAGTTGGAGCACATAGCAAAAGTCATATTACAAGTATGGAGTTTGCTCCTTTTAACTCTTATAAGATTCTTAAAAATGATAGAAGATATTCTAAAATCAAAGTTAGTATTGCACAAGGAAAAAATAGGGAGTTACGCCGATTCTTTGGAGCTTTTGGGCGTGAAGTATTAGATTTAAGACGCATAAGCTATGGATTTGTGCATTTAAATGCCTTACCTTGTGGGAAAAAGCGGTTTTTTACACACGAAGAATATAGAGATTTACACATTTTTTTACGGGATAAAATAGACAAAGCCAATAATCCCCAGATGTAAAAAAACAGGGAAATTAATACATAGGGTATTTTTAAAATTTGTGATATAATGCGCAGTTTTTAAAAATATAAAAGTATTAAAAGGAATGCGGTGTGATAAAGCTAAACCACATCAATAAAACCTACCCAAATGGATTTGTTGCTCTTAAAAATATAGATTTGGAAGTAGCAAAAGGCGATATTATGGGGATTATTGGTTATTCAGGTGCGGGTAAAAGCACACTTATACGTATTATCAATCGTCTTGAAGAGCCTACAAGTGGCACACTCTTTGTTGATGGCGTGAATATGCTTGGCTTAAAACAAAAAGAATTGCAAATGCAAAGACAAAAAATTGGTATGATTTTTCAACATTTTAATCTTTTAAGTGCAAGAAATGTATTTGATAATGTTGCATTTGCCTTGGAGATTGCTAAATGGGATAAAAAAGCGATAAAACCTCGTGTTGATGAACTTTTAGAGCTTGTGGGTTTAAGTGAACGAGCCTCCTTTTTTCCAAGTCAGCTTAGTGGTGGACAGAAGCAAAGAGTAGCAATAGCAAGAGCATTAGCTAATCACCCTAAAGTGCTTTTATGTGATGAGGCAACTTCGGCTCTTGATACTAAAACGACAAAATCAATTCTTGCCCTCTTGCGTGATATTCAAAGACGTTTGGGTTTAAGTGTAGTGTTGATTACACATCAAATTGAGGTCGTGCGCGAGATTTGCAATAAAATGTGTGTTGTGAGTGATGGTGCTATTGTGGAGCGTGGCAGCGTTGCCGAAGTTTTTGCTGCCCCTAAACATCCCATTACTCGGGAGCTTATTTCATTTTTACCTCAAGATGAAGGACATATTATTTCGCATTTGAAAGATTTGCATAATGTATATAAAGTTATATTTACTGGTCCTTACGCACATTTGCCGCTTGTAAGTCAAATGATACGAGAATTTGATGTTGATGTAAATATTTTAAGTGGCAATATTGATGAGCTTGCGACAGGAGAGGTTGGGCATTTAGTATTAAAATTTATAGCAACAGATGATAAAAGAGACAAAGCACTCTCGTGGCTTAAAGAGCAAGGTGTGAGTATTGAGGATTTGAATCTTATGTGTCAAAATACAGATTCTATTCAACTCTCTCAAAAAATAGAATCTAAGGCAGTGTGAAGGGTCATTTATGTTAGAGTTTTTAGATTTTTGCGAGAAACATTGGCTTATATTTTTGCGCTCTACTTTTGAAAATCCTATAATCTTTACTTTAGTAAAGTCGTGTTGCGAAACGCTCTATATGGTTTTTTTCTCTTCGCTTTTTGCTATGATTTTTGGATTACCTTTGGGGGTATTATTAAGCGTGATTAAGCCTTCTGGCATATTAGCAAATCCTTTGTTTTATAGAATCTTAGGAGCGATTGTCAATGTTGTGCGTTCATTCCCTTTTATCGTGCTTATTATTTTGCTTTTGCCTCTTTCAAAATACTTAATTGGCACGAGCATTGGAAGCACTGCTGCGATTATTCCACTTGTTATTGCAGCCACTCCTTTTATTGCGCGACTTTTTGAAGGAGCATTTGATGAGGTTGATAAAGGGCTTATAGAGGCTACTATGAGTATGGGGGCAAGCAAAATGCGCATTATTTTGATGATGATTAGTGAGAGTTTGCCCTCACTTGCTAATGCTATCACTATTACAGCTGTAAGTTTAGTTGGCTTTTCTGCTATGGCTGGAGTTGTAGGTGCTGGAGGGTTGGGAGACTTAGCCTATCGCATAGGCTTTCAATCTTTTAAGCCTGATATATTGGCATATGCGGTAATATGCACGATTGTGATTGTGCAATGTATTCAATCAAGCGGTGATTTACTCATTAAACGTTTGCGTCAGCATCGTTAATTTATTTTGTTTAAGGAGGTTTTATGAAAAATATTGTGCAGTTAGTTTTTGTGTTGGCATTGGGAGCGGGTTATGTGGCTTGTTCAAGTGAAAAAGAAGGTAAAATTAATCAAGAAGTAAGCAATGAGATGACACAAATACTTAAAGTAGGTGCAACACCTGTCCCTGCTGCGGAGATTTTAGAGTATGTTAAGCCACAGCTTGAGGCAAAAGGAGTGCAAATGCTTATTCAGCATTTTACGGATTATGTTGTGCCTAATGTGTCTTTAGCCGAAGGAAGTAGTGATGCAAATATGTATCAACACAAGCCTTTTATGGATAATACTAATGCTCAAAAGGGTTATCACCTTGTAGCAATTGCGCCTATATATGTTGTGCCACTTGGATTTTATTCACATAAATTTAAAGATATAGATTCTATCTCACAAGGTGCGACTATTGCTATTCCGGGTGATGCATCTAATATGGCACGAGCTTTTATTTTGCTCCACGATAATGGAATAATAAAGCTTTCAAATTCAAGTAACCTTAATGCTACAGAGATGGATATTATTGAGAATCCAAAAAATCTTGTATTTAAACCTATGGAAGCAGCTTCTCTGCCTATGGTGCTTGATAGTGTTGATGGCGCAGTGATTAATGCAAATTATGCCTTGCAAGCACAGATGAGTATCACTCAATCGCTTTTTCACGAAAATGACAAAAGTGCATATGTGAATGTGCTTGTAGCGCGTGAGGATAATCAAAGTGATGAACGTATTTTGGCACTTAAAGAGGTGCTTTTGAGTAAAGAAACCCGTGAGTTTATTCTCTCAAAGTATAAAGGGGAAATTATTCCTGTGGGTGCAGAAAATTAGGCAATCCTTACATTGTGTAAGGCAGATTAATTTTATTTTAAGGAGAATTAATGAAAAAGTTACTTACTTTTATTTTAGTAGGATTAGTGTTTTTTGGTTGTAGTGATGAGAAAAATACATCACAAGATGGCACAGCAGAAAAAGTTGTGCTTAAAGTGGGCGCAACCCCTGTGCCACACGCAGAGATTCTTGAATTTATTAAACCTGATTTGGAAAAAGAGGGTATTGATTTGCAAATCGTGCAATTTACAGATTATGTAACACCTAATGTGAGCTTAAATGATGGTTCTCTTGATGCGAATTATCACCAACATAAGCCTTTTCTTGATGCGCTTAAAAAAGATAAAGGGCTTAATTTAGAATCTATTGCAAGTATTCACATTGAGCCACTTGGATTTTATTCACATAAATTTAAGGATATAGATTCTCTTCCTCAAGGTGCTACTATTGCTATTCCTAATGACCCAAGTAATGGTGGAAGGGCTCTTCTTTTGTTAGATTCTAAAGGCATAATAAAGCTTGCAGATACTAATAACCTTAATGCTACAGAGCTTGATATTGTTGAGAATCCAAAGAGTATTAAAATTAAGCCTGTTGAAGCAGCACTTTTGCCCCGCACTTTAGATGATGTTGATGGTGCAGTGATTAATGGCAATTATGCACTTCAAGCTGGATTAAAAAGCTCTGATGCACTTTTTTTGGAAGGCTCACAATCGCCTTATGCGAATATTCTAGTTGTGCAAAGCACAAGAGTGAATGATGAGAATCTCCAAAAGCTTAAAAATGCGTTGCAATCTCAAAAAGTAAAAGATTTTATTCAGCAGCACTATCAGGGCGAGATTGTGCCTGTATTTTAAGTGCACTTGCAAAAGTTTATTTAAGAATCTTATTTCTTTTGGGTTTGTTGGATAAGAATTAATTGAGATTAAGGATATTAGTCTTCTTACCTTGTATTAGTTTTTATAGTATAAAGTAAAGGAGATTATTTTAATATTTTAGGAGACATATATGAAAAAAATTGGTTTATTTTATGGAAGCGATGGTGGCACTACGCAAGAAGTTGCTCAAAAAATTGCTGATAAATTAGGCGATTGTCAAATATTTGATGTTGCTTCAAGTAAAGCTGATGATTTAAGTGCATTTGAGAATCTTATTTTTGCTACACCTACTTATGGTTCAGGTGATTTACAAGATGATTGGGATAGTTTTCTTTCTAGTATTGATGAAGCTGCTTTTTCAGGTAAAACTATCGCTCTTGTAGGGCTTGGCGACCAAGAAATTTATAGCGAAACTTTTTGTAATGGTATTGCACATATTTATGAAAAAGTATCAAAACAAGGAAAAATTATTGGACAAACAAGCACAGATGGCTACACTTTTGATGAGAGTTTGGCAGTTGTAAATGGAAAGTTTGTAGGCTTAGTCATTGATGAGGTTAATCAAGAAGATATGACAGATAGCAGAATTCAAGCGTGGGTAAAGACACTTAAAGGTGCTTTTGCTTAATATTTATTTATACCCTAGAGATTTTTGATTCTAGGGTATAAAATCTAAAATTGCATTTTGTATTAATATCATATAAGTGATAGTTCCACATACAATGCTTAAAACGGGAATCTTAAACACTATATGTATGTAGCTTACTACTAAGACAGCAATAATTTCATTAAGTCCATATGGAGAGTGCTCTAAATCCATATCTTTAAGGCAATATATAATAAGCATTGCAATAATTGCACTTGGCAGCACTTTACCTAAAGAGACAATGAATGTGGGTGTAGATTTAGCAAAGATAATAAAAGGCAAAAAGCGACTTAAGAGAGTATTAAGCGCAATAAGCGCAATAAGAAGGACCGAGTGCAAAATTTCAGGCGACAATGGGTTTTCTCCATAGGCTTAATATAACACAAATGCCCACAAGTGAGGGGATTAAAAATTGTTGTGCCCCAAAAATATATAAACATATTAAACTTATTATAATGCCAATGAGTGCAGGAATACGCATTGTTTTATTACGCCATTGTTCAATAAAAATCACAACAAAAATAGCACTCATCACAAAATCAAGTCCATTAGAATTAAACTCAAGCTTTCCACCAAGTGCTGCTCCAAGAGTGCAGCCTATAACCCAATAGCTTTGATTGAGCGCAGCGATAAAAAAATCAAACCATTGTTTATCTACTCCTGTTTTGGGAGACTTAAGATTAAGAAGTGCAAGGGTCTCATCAGTGAGGGAATAAATCATATAATAACGCTTTTTGCCCATACGTTTAAACCTCTCTAACATACTTATAGAGTAAAAAATTTGTCGTGCATTAATCATAGAAACAAGCACAAAGCTCTCCCATAAGCCAGCTCCACTTGCTATGAGCCCGACAGCAATAAATTGTGTCGTTCCCCCATAAATAGCCACTGCCATTATAGCTGCCCATATCGCACCATAACCTGTTTTTTGCAATAAGATACCAAATACTGCACCCATAAAAATATAACCAAGCATAATAGGAATTGTATGTGGAAAAGCATCTTTAAGTGCAATAAATGCTTTTGAGCTCTGGCACATATTACATTCTTGTTTTTGCTTTAATTCCAAGCAGAGATAATCCAAGTGTGAGGCTTTGGCTGACAATCATTAGCACATAAAGAATACTTGATTCATTTGGACTTTGCAAGATTTTGTGTGTATTATAAAAGCTGTGAAATGAAGCAGAGAGGCTTTTAAGATAATCACATATTTTTTGAATCTCTCTATTGCGAAAGCTAGATTCTATTATTTGTTGCAGACAAAGAGCTTCAAACAAAAGCGCCTTTGCTTGTTCATTTATATCCAATTTATTCGCATTTTGTGCTGTCTGCTGCATATTTACTCCAGCTTTATTAAAAAGTGTGTGGATTCTAGCATTAGCATAGTTAATATAATAAATAGGATTGCTTCCATCTTCTTTTTTAAGTTCATCAACATCAAATTCAAGGTGTGTATCAGGTTTTTTAGAGAGAAAAATAAAACGAAGTGCATCAGCTCCAATATCTTCTATTACATCTTTCATAAGGATAAAATTTCCTGCACGTTTACTCATTTTATAAGGTTGCCCACCTTTAAGAAGGCTTACCATTTGAGAAAGCAACACTTCAAGTTTATTTTCATCATAGCCCAAAAAATGAATAGCTGCCTTTACGCGTGCAATATAGCCGTGATGATCGGCTCCCCAAATATTAATATAATGTTCAAAATGGCGATGAAATTTATCTTGATGATAGATAATATCTCCAGCAAGATAGGTCGGCTCACCATTCTCCCTCACGACAACTCGGTCTTTTTCATCATTGATTTGCGAGGAAGCAATCCAGATTTTGCCATCTTTGGTATAAATACCTTGATGAGATTTTAAAGTATCAAGCGTATCTTGCCATCTGTCATAAAGGGATTTTTCGCTCACAAAGGAATCAAATTTAATCCCAACTTGCGCTAGATTATCTTTAATCTCTTGAAGCATCATATCTTTGCCAAAATCTGCAAGAGAGGAGATAGAATCTTCACTTTTAAAAACATCTTCACCAAAGTGTAGCGCACATTGTTTTGCTAAATCAATAATATATTCGCCCTTATAATAACTTTGTGGATATTCTACTTGAGTTTTAAGGATATGTTCTCTCCCTGCAAGAAAAATTGATAGCCCAAGCATATAAATCTGTGCCCCTGCATCGTTTATATAATATTCGGTGAGTATATCATAACCTAAAAACCGCCCTACACGAGTAAGTGCATCGCCATATACAGCACCTCTTGCGTGCCCAATGTGAAGCGGTCCTGTGGGATTGGCACTGACAAATTCAATCAAAATATGCTCTTTTGGTGTTATTTGAGTCTTTTGTGTATATTGAGATATGTTAGGATTTATAGAATCTGCTTCAAGAGTCATACAATGCTGCAGTTGTTTTTGTGCAATATGTTGAAGAAAAGTTGTAGAAAGTGTGAGATTTACAAAGCCATTGAGAGTTTCTACTTTTTCAAACTCTGCGTAATTTGTAAGTATTTTAGCAATCTCTTCAGCGATAAGCTTAGGATTGGTTTTTTCAATCTTAGCAAGGCTAAGGGCAAGAGGTGTAGCAAAATGCCCCAAGTCTTTGTTTTTTGGTCTCTCAAGCACAATGTCAATTGTGTTTTTAATATTCAATGCACTTTGGAGAAGAGCTTTGATATGGTGGTGCATTAAGTGTCTTGTTTTTGAGAATCTGTGTGAGTTTTTGATACATTCTCATTTTTAGATTCGCTTTGTTTGATTTGAGATTTTGTATTTTCTTCACTTTGATTATCTTCTTCATCTTCTTTGACAGCTTTTTTGAAGTTTTTAATACCACTTCCTAATCCTTTTGCAAGTTCGGGAATTTTTTTTGCACCAAAAAGGAGCACAATAATAAGCAAAATAATCAACAATTGTGTAATACTAGGGGGGTGCATAGAATCTCCTTTGATAAAAATTGAGGTATTATACCAAAACTCGTCTTTAAATCTTAAACTTATCGTTCAATCTTACCATTTTTGGATAATCTTACTCAAACGCTCAATTTGCTGATATTTAAGTGAGCGCGCAATGGCAACCATAGCTTCTTTTGCAGTAGTAATATCATCATTAATAATAAGATAATCAAAATTGTGAATATGCTGCATTTCATTATGGGCTTGAATAAGACGAAATTCAATAGTTTGAAGATCATCTGTTTGACGCGAAATAAGTCGCTCTCGGAGAATATCTTTATTTTTTGTTGTAATAAATACAGACTTGGCAAAATCCCCAAAATATTCTTTAATGCTGTGATGTCCTTGCACATCAACATCAAAGAGCACAATTTTATCTTGTTCAAGCGCTTGCTGAACAGGTTTGAGTGAAGTGCCATAAAAATTTGTATGCACTTCTGCCCATTCCAAAAAAACATTATTGTGAATGTCTTGTAAAAAATGTTCTTTGCTCACAAAATGATAATGCACACCATCAGTCTCACCCTCACGCATAGGGCGCGTAGTTGTTGAAATAGAAAAATACACATTAGGGATAGATTCTATAAGCGATTTTGTTAATGTGCTTTTGCCACAGCCACTTGGTCCAGAGATAATAAGCACTGCCCCTTTGCTCATCATTTGCTTTTGTCTTTAAAGCTAATATTGATTGTTACTTCAAGCCCATCAAGCATTGATTTAAGATTATTAGAACTTAAACTAGAAATGCTACTTTGCACAGAGTTTGCTATCATATTTTTGACAATTTCTTGAGATTGATGTTGCGAATCTTGAGGTTTGTATTCTTGTGTTTGAGCATCTTGGTTTTCTTCTTCAACATTTTCAAGCTCTTCACCTAAAGCGTGAGCAACATCAGGCTCTTTGAGCGAAGCAAAATCTTCTTTTTTTGTATCATTGCTTTCAAGTGCGCTAAGAGCTTCAGATACCTCACCTACTTGTTCTTCATCAAGCACAGATTCTTTATCTATATCCTTATCTAATTCGTCTCCTAAATCAATACCTATATTTTCATCTGTGTCTTGTTCAGGTATATCCTCATCTCCAAGCGCGATACTCTCTACATCATCAAGCAAATCGTTTTCTAACGTATCTGCACTCTCTTGTTTTTCTTCATCATCTTGGATATCATCAGACATAGAATCTGTATCTGCAAGGGCATCTTGTAAATCTAATCCCTCTGCAATTTCTACTTCATCTGTTTGTGGAGATTCTTCAAGCGTTAATTCTTCAGGTTGGAGCGTATCATCTTCATTTTCTTGTGTTTTTTGGGGCAAATCTTCAAGAGATTCTTCATTAGACTCTTCTATACCTTCCTCGTCCGCAGCATTTTCAGGCAAATCTTGCGTTATATCATCAGTTATATTTTCTGTTTCTGTTGCCTCTAATTCTTCTTCTAAAGTATCTGCTGCTATACTTTCTTCTGCAGTATCTTGAGTGTCTTTGGTATCTAAATCTTCTAAGTTTTTAGAATCTTGCGTATCACTTAATTCTTCTGCTAAATCTACATTTGTCTCATCTGCTACTACCTCTGTTTGGGTTTCAGATTCATTATCCTCTGCAATATCTGCTTGAGTTGGAGTATCTGCCAAAGTCTCTTCTTGCTCCGTATTTTCTTCTAGAGGTATATCATCTGGTTGTTTTGCCTCATCTGCACTCTCTTGGATTTTTTCTTCATCTCCAAGTTTGTCAATATTACTCAAATCAAGCTCAACATCTAAATCATTTTCAGCCGTAGAATCTTCTTCTAAAACAGCATCATTAAGTTCTAATTCTTCTAAACTTACTTCCTCATCTGTATTTGCATCTTCATTAGTATTTTCAAGCGAAATCTCTTCACTCTCATTTTCGCTTATTTCTTCTTGTGCAATGTCCTCTTCTGCAGTCTGTGCGTCCTGCTCATTTGGTGCTTGTTCTTCTTGGTTAGATTCGGTATTGACTTTAGGCGTTGTATCTTCAGATGATATATGTTCATCAAGCGCACTATCTTCAAGGAGAGAATCTATCTCGCTTAAGCCTTCATCAAGGTTATCAAGACTTAAATTTGCACTCTCATCGCCTATATCTTCTATAATGGACACTTTGCCAGTTTCTGCTTCTACTCCATTTTGCGTATTTTCGTGTCCAAGCTGTGCTGTGAAAATATCTAAAATACTTGTTGGCAAAAATGGTTTTTGCACATAATCGTCAAATCCCTCAATACGCTTACCTTGTTTATTATAAATAAGACACTTGCGTTTTGGTTTCAGAGCATTGAGATAGGTTTTTGCATCAAGCGAAAGGCAATCATCATCAATAATCACATAGTCATATTGTTCTAAATCACCCATTTCGTTAGATTCTCTTATACTCGTGAGGTTTGCCCCAGCCTTTTTAGCTGTAATTTCTACAAGTTTTTGAACAATTTGATTGGTGTTGATTAGCAAAAATTTCATACGAACTCCCACTTTTATTGCATTTTTTGTGATAGTAATTTAAAATTATATCTAAATCAACGCTACAAAAGGAATAAAATGCAACAAAAAATGACAAAAATATATAGAATCTGTTTGATTGTGGGGATATTGCACACAATTTTATGGGGCACTTCATTACATTCATCTGAGAATGATATGTTTTATATGCTCCCTTATGAACAAGACCAAGCCATTAATACGCTCAAATCTGTGCTTAAAAATGCTCAAAGTGAAATTAAAATTAGCATTTATAGTTTTACGAATAATGATATTGCTAAAATACTTCGAGATAGCGCTAAGAGAGGTGTTAAGATTTCTATTATTTTTGATAAGGAAAGTAATTTGAAGAATGATACTTCCGTTATCGGTTATCTTGCTAAATATAATAACATTTCAGTATGCCTTCTTAGTGGTATGCGAGCTAAGAACAAGCGCTATTATGGCATTATGCATCAAAAAATGGCGATTGTGGATAAGAAGATTCTTGTCCTTGGTTCAGCAAATTGGAGTAAAAATGCATTTGAAAATAATTTTGAAACATTACTTATAAGCCATAATCAACGCTTTGTGCAAAAGGCACTGCAAGGTTATGAAAAAATGACAAGAGCGTGTGTAGGATTCTAATTTATTGCCCTAAAAAAATTTTCCCTACCGCAAAAAAAGCATTTTTAAGTTCATTTTTGAAAGTATACATAATTGTAGAAATTGTAAGCACAAGCACGACAAAGGCAATGGCAATTTTTACAGGAAAACCTATAACAAGGAGATTGAATTGCGGGTGGGTTTTCATAATCATACCAAAGATAATATCAGAGAGCAAGATAATTGCGAGAATGGGAAATGCCATAGAAAAGCCCACAGCAAAAATATTACTAAAGGCTTTGACAAAATAAGCTGCACTTTTTGGCTCAAATACAAAGCCCCCCAATGGCGTAGCTTCAATGCTATGAGAGATGATAAGAAAAATAGTATGATGAAAATCAAGACTTAAAGCGACAAGTAAGCCTATAATGGCTATAAGTTGCGCAATAATGGGTTTTTGTGTTCCACTCACAGGGTCATATGCACTTGCCATAGTGAATCCCATTGTGAAACTGATAATTTCGCCGCCAAAACTTAACATTGCAAAAACAATTTGCAAACATACTGAAGCAATGAATCCTAGCATAATTTCAAAAAGTGCAGCAATAAGAAACTCTACCATAGTCATATCAGGCAGCGTATAGGTTGCAAGAGGAAAAAATGCCACACTCATAAAAAATACCATTGCCGCACGGATATGAATACTAATAAGTTGATTGTCAAAAAATGGAAAAAACGCAAATACACCACCAAAACGTGCTATGAGTAATAAAAATACAGCAACACTATTTGGTTGAGTAAGATAAGCGACAAGCTCCATAGAATCTAATCTTTAAATTCTTGATACTGCAATTTGGCTTGTTCTAAAATTTCTTGAGCGTTTTTAAGACTTTGCATTCCTTGCTCATAAAGAGCGAGAGATTCTTTAAGGGTAATTTCTTGAGCATTGAGTTTGCTTAATACTTCTTTAGCTCGTTCAAGCATATCCTCAAAGTCTTCTTCTTGTGTTATTTCGTTTTTTTTATTTTCGGTGTTAGTTTGCGAAATGATTTTTTGCTTTTTAGAATCTGCCATTTTATTCCTTTTAGCCGTGATAATTTGGTGCTTCTTTGGTGATATCTACATCATGCACGTGAGATTCTCTAAGCCCAGCAGAGGTAATTTCTACAAACTCTGCCCTTTCCCATAAGGATTGAATGTCTTTACTGCCTAGATAGCCCATTGACGATTTTAATCCACCGATAAGTTGATGAATTACATCACTTACTTTTCCGCGATAAGGAACTCTTCCTTCTACACCTTCGGGCACAAGTTTATCTTGCGCTGTGCCCTCTTGGAAATATCTATCCGAGCTTCCTCGTGTCATTGCACCTATACTTCCCATACCACGATAAATTTTATATTGTCTGCCTTGATAGATAATAAGATCACCCGGAGATTCTTCAGTGCCCGCAAGAAGACTTCCTATCATTACACTTGAAGCACCAACTGCTAAAGCTTTAGCGATATCTCCTGAATATTTTATACCGCCATCAGCAATAATAGGGATTTTATGTTTTTGGGCTATTTGAGAGCAATCATCAATAGCTGAAATTTGAGGCATTCCCACGCCAGCAACAATGCGAGTGGTGCAAATACTACCCGGTCCAATACCTACTTTTACTGCATCAGCTCCTGCATTAATAAGATCTTGTGTGGCTTGTGGTGTAACGACATTGCCAACAACAATATCAATGGTGAGCTTGGATTTGATTTTTTCTAAAGTTTTAAGAACATTAATAGAATGTCCGTGTGCAGAATCAAGCACTAGCACATCAGCTCCTGCATCAGCAAGTGCTTGTGCTCTTTCAAATTGCTTTACTCCAATAGCTGCGCCAACCTTTAATCGTCCAAAGCTATCCTTGCAGGAATTAGGGTATTCTATACGTTTTTGAATATCTTTAATAGTAATAAGTCCTTTAAGCATATAGTTTTCATCAACAATTGGGAGCTTTTCAATTCTATTTTTGTGCATAATCTCTTTTGCTTCCTCAAGTGTGGTGCCTACTTTTGCTGTAACTAGGGAATCTTTTGTCATTAAATCGCCTACATATTTACTTAAATCTTGTTCAAAGCGCATATCACGATTAGTGAGAATACCAATGAGTTTGCCATATTCATCAACAACAGGCACACCAGAGATTTTATAATTATCTGTAATTGATTTTGCATCAGCAAGTGTGTTGTTTGCTCGGATATAAATAGGGTCAATAATAACGCCGCTTTCACTTTTTTTCACGCGTTTGATTTGTTCTACTTGTGAATCAATATCCATATTTTTGTGGATAATACCAATGCCGCCAAGTCTTGCCATAGCAATGGCAGTGCGACATTCTGTAACTGTATCCATTGCAGCACTTACAAGGGGAACATTAAGTGAAATATTTTTGCTTAAAAGAGTTTGAGTATTAACTTCTTGAGGGAGAATTTCGGAATATGCAGGGATAAGTAAAACATCTTCAAATGTGAGAGCTTTTTGTTTAATTTTCATATTTTACTCCTTTATAAAATTAATTGTTTATTTCTTTTTCTAATCCATAGGCAATATTGAGAATGTTCTGTTCTTTGAATTTTGCACCAATAAACTGCATACCAATGCTTAAACCATTTTTGTCCTTGCTTACAGGCATACATAAGGCTGGTAATCCTGCTAGATTGACACCAATAGTATAAATATCACTTAAATACATTTCTAAGGACGAATGCGTTGAGCCAAATTTAGGGGCTACACTTGGGGCAATAGGCAAGAGAATACTATCGCACTCATTAAAGATAGATTCGTAATCTGCACAGATTTTCTTTCGCACTTGCTGTGCTTTGAGATAATACGCATCATAATAACCGCTGCTTAGCACGAAGCTTCCAAGCAAAATGCGGCGCTTTACTTCTTCGCCAAAATATGCACTGCGTGTATTAAGATATACATCTTTGAGATTTTTTGATTCGCTTCTTGTGCCATAGCGGATTCCATCAAAACGCGCAAGGTTAGAGCTAGCCTCTGCAGTACAGATAATATAGTATGCCGAGATATGATAGCGTGTATCAAGCATAGATTTTTCAACAATGGTATGCCCCATAGATTCTAAAATTTTAATAGTGTGATTATAGGCTTCTTGTATTTGGGGGGTGGCATCTTTAAGGAAATCTTTTAAAATAGCAACCTTGTAACGTGCATTTGGGTCAAGGTCTTTAAATGTGTTGAGTGATGGGAGATTCGCACTTGTAGAATCTTGCTTATCATATCCGCTTATGGCATCAAGCAAAAGTGCAGCATCTTCAACATTTTGCGTAATAGGTCCAATTTGGTCTAAACTTGAGCTATATGCAATTAACCCATAACGACTTACTCTTCCATAGCTTGGTTTTAACCCTACACAACCGCAAAATCCAGCAGGCTGCCGTATTGAACCACCCGTATCGCTTCCAAGTGAGGCAATAGCAAGTCCAGCCGCTACAGCTGCCGCACTTCCCCCACTGCTTCCACCTGGCACACGCGAAGTATCAAGAGGATTTTTCACTCTCCCATAACAGCTAGATTCTGTTGTGCTTCCCATTGCAAATTCGTCCATATTGGCGCGTCCAAAAGCACACATTTTGTTTTCGTGTAATTTTGTGATAACACTTGCATTATAAGGAGAAACATAGCCTTTTAAAATTTTACTCGCACAAGTGATTTCCCAACCTTTAACATTGATATTGTCTTTTATGAGAATTGGCACACCACTTCCACTTTCGTTAATTTCGCCAATATAAGCATTGAGTTCTATGTTTTCCTTGACGCGTTGGCGCAAGAGAGTTTTTATCTCTTTGAGTTCATTTTCGGATTTGTTTAGAGCTTCTTTGAGTGTTATCATTTATTGTCTCCTATTGTGTTAAGGAAGTGTGATTATAGAATCTTCTTGCTTTAAAATAACTATAATATAAATTTTGTTATTGCTTATAAATCTTTTTTAAAAAACAAAGTTGTGAAGTAGCGTGTAATAAAAGCATATCTGCGAGGACGAGAGCAACCATTGCTTGCGCGACTATACTGCCACGAACTGCTACACACGGGTCGTGTCGTCCTTTGATTTGGCAAGTTTGTTCTTGTAAGTGTATATCAAGCGTCTCTTGGGGTATAAAAATACTCGGTGTAGGTTTGAAATGTGCTTTAACAAGAAGTGCATTGCCATTACTTATACCTCCCAAAATACCACCACTATGGTTACTTTTAAAGCCGTTTTTATCCATTTGGTCATTATGCTCACTTCCATATTGGGTGCAAGAGATGATTCCATCGCCTATTTCTACCGCTTTAACAGCATTAAGCCCCATAAGTGCTTCTCCCAACGCTCCATCGAGGCGATGATAAAGTGGTTCGCCCAATCCTGCAGGAAGTCCCTCTACACGAATGAGAGCACTTCCACCAATGCTATCGTGTTTTCTTTTAGCATTTTCAATAAGCGCTTTTTGTGATTCTTCACATTCTTTGTCAAGTGCATAAATTTCACTTTTGAGTGCGTATGCAAAATCATATTGCTTCCCTGTGATATTGCCAATTGAGCATATGCCACTTTGGACATTTATGTCAAATTCGCGCAAAAGCATTTGTGCTACAGCTCCAGCTGCTACTCTTGCTACACTTTCTCTTGCTGAACTTCTTCCTCCCCCTCTATAATCTCGGATACCATATTTTTTGAAATATGTATAATCAGCGTGTCCGGGACGAAAAATGTCTTTAATATTGGCGTAATCACTGCTTTTTGTTCCAGTATTTGCTATCCACATACCAATAGGTGTGCCCGTGCTCAACCCTTCAAACACACCACTTAGAATTTGCACTTTATCAGATTCTTTACGTTGTGTTGTATATTGATTGCGTCCGGGTGCGCGCCTTGTCATCATAGATTCTATAAAAAGTTCATCTATATGCAATCCTGCAGGAATGCCATCAATCACACAACCAATCCCCTCGCCGTGAGATTCTCCAAAAGTGCTTACACGAAATGATTTGCCAAAAGTATTCATTTTTCCCCTTTATGATGAGTTTTATTCATCTTTGAATAGAGTTTTTTATAAGCAATTTGCGCGCTTTTTTGTTGCGCCTCTTTTTTTGAGTTCCCGCTTGCTCTTGCATATTCTTTTCCTTGCACACTTAGAGCTATTTCAAAACTTTTTTTATGATCGGGTCCGCTTTCGCTAATGAGCGTATAAGTTGGAATCTCACCATAAAAAGCTTGAGTAATCTCTTGTAGCGCAGTTTTATAATCCATAAAAAGAGAATCTAAATCAATCTTGATATAATTATATTCAAGTAAATCATAAATAATACTTTGAACATAAGTGAGGCTAGATTCTAAATAAATTGCACCTATGAGGGCTTCAAAGGCATTAGATAAAATGGAAGCTTTTTGCCGTCCATTGTTGTTTTCTTCACTTTGTGAGATATATAAATATGCACCTAAATCAAGTGATTGAGCAAGTTTCATAAAACCTTTCTCATTGACGATGCACGCTCGTAATTTAGATAACTCACCTTCTTTAGCAAGAGGGAATTTTTTAAATAAATATTCTCCTACAAGCAAATCTAGCACTGCATCTCCTAGAAACTCAAGTCGTTCGTTATTATATTGTTTTTTACAACTTTTATGCGTGAGGGCTTCAAGGAGGAGTTGTTGATTTTGAAAAACATAGCCTAACTTTTTCTCAAGGAGCTGGGGAGATTTGGGCAAAATAGATTTACTCATCAGAAATTCCTTTATTTAAATAAAATTGCGCACTTTCTTTTGCAAGTTTATCACATAGTTCATTTTGTGCTACTCCCGCGTGTCCTTTTACCCAATGTGCAATCACTTGATGAGGTGATGAAACTTGTAAATATAGTTGCCATAAATCAGGATTTTTGACATTTTTAAATTGCTTAGAAATCCACGATTTAAGCCATAAGTTGATACCATTGCATACATAGCGAGAATCACTATATACATTCACAATGCAAGGTTGATTAAGAGCTTTGAGAGATTCTATCACTGCAAGGAGTTCCATACGATTATTTGTTGTATAGGTTTCGCCACCTGTAAGAATCTTTTGCTTATCACCAAAAGAGAGTATGCCACACCAGCCTCCAGCACCGGGATTTCCAAGTGCACTACCATCACAATAAAGAGTAACTTGTTTCATTATCAACCTTTTGTATCTTATAGATTACATCGGTATTAAGCAACTCACCACAATGTGAACAACGTGCGTTTTCAAAGGGAAATACTTGTTTGCAGCTATGGCAGCGGTATTCAAAACTAAAATCTATGCAAAGGGTTGAATGTTGCTTTAAGATTCTCATATTTTCTAGCTCAAAAATATTGCAACTTTTTGTATCTTGTATCCAGCCTTTTGCACGATAGATATCAAGAATCTGCGGATGTGTAATTTGCTCTAGAGGCACATTTTTGCGCTCAAAATCCCATAATACATCAATGAGGCTTGCTATATTTTCGCTTTTATTGATTTCTTCCCAAAAGAGTGAATGACTTACGCTTTTAAAAAAGACTAGAATAATTTTTTCAAGTTTTATTTCTTTTGCTTTGATTTCATTGAGCCTTTGAATCTTGCTTGATAGGGGCATAGCGTATTGATTGATGAGTAAAAGTGTGTGTAAATAAGCTTTATTGAGTGCAATTGTATGAAAAAATTGCTCTTGGGCTATTGTAGGGGTAGAGTGTGAATCATAGATTTCTTCGATACATTCAAGTGTGTCGATAGCATTTTTATATTCGCTTAGATTTTCGTAAGTTTTGAGCAAATAAATGAGCACTTGAGGATTTCGGGGATAATTTTTGAGAATCTCTAAAAAAATATTTTTTGCTCTTTGTAAAAATCCTGCAGTGTAGTAAGCAATGCCTAGCTGCTGGAGAATCTCAATTTTTGATTTTGCACTTTCTTTTGAATTATCAAGATTCTCTAAAATACTAAGATAAATTTTAATTGCTTCTTGCGTATTGCCGCTTTGAATATAGGCATTAGCGATGAATTGTAAAGTAGGAATAGGGTTTTGCGAAAGTGCAAGGAACTCTTCTACTCCTTGGGTTAGTCCAGCAAATTCATACGATTTTGTTAAGTTTTTTAAAGAGCGTTTTTTTTTCTTTTCTTTGTAGCGATTTTGCCAATAATCAATAAATGCAGCCGTAGCGATAAGAGATACAAAGATAATAATGCCAAAAAGTGGGTCAGTATAAGAGAGCATAATTATTCTCTAAGATTTACAATATTAGCACTAGAGCGGATTTTGTTAAAGTGTTCCGCGATAATAGACTGCTCTTTTTGTGCCATAATTTTTTGATTGATAAGAGGTTTTGCCTCCTCAAAATTAATAGGGGTTTCACCTAAACGTTCTTTTACCAAAAAGCTCACAAAACCATTGCCACCTGTGGTAAGCACAGGAGTAAATTCATTATTTGGCGTGTGTATAAATACTTGGGCAATTTGAGGATTAAGGGAAGAGAGAGCGATAGTTTCATTTACTTTTTGCACACCTTTAATATTTTGTTTGGGTGATTGTATCGCCTTTTGCAAGGCATTATCGGTTTGAGAAAAATAACGCACTACACGCACTTGTGAGGGAATTAGAAATTCTTTTTTATGTCGTGTATAATAGGTAAGAAGCTCATCTTCACTTGAAATGCTAATATTAGAAGCAAGGATTCTCTGCATAAGTTCTTTTGTTTGGAGTTGTTTTTTAATTTGTGTGCGATATTCTTGCAAACTCATTGTATGCGTAGCTTTTCTAAGAAATTCATCTTTGCTTAGATTAGCATTTGCGGCAAGCAGAGCAATTTCTTCATCAATTTTAAAATCTTCAATGCTGATTTTAAAACGTTCAATTTCATCATCTTTGAGCCGCTCATTAATGAGCATATCAATAGCGGCTTGTTTGGAGATTTTAAGATGTGATTGCAAAGAGGCAATTTCATATAAAGTGATAGCGTGTCCATTTACGCGTATGGCTACTCCAGCGATAACTTCTCCATACGCGCTAAACACGCACGCACAGAGCAGACATACTCCATAAATAATATTTTTCATTTGTATCCTTTGTAAATTCGGCATATTTTATCATATTCAAAGCAATAAGCAGCAAAGAGGATTCTATCTTTATCTTAACTCTATTTGAAAATTATAATATAATGTCGCTTTTGCAATCATTGCAGCAATAATGAGATAAGGCTTTTGGAGAAAGAATGGGATTAAGAGCATATTTAGCAAAGAAAGCACAAAGCAAACGCGAGATATTTTTAAAAAAGAGGCTTATTGTGCCAAATGAGAATTATGAAGTGTTAGGGGAAGAGGAAACAGATTTTATGTATGAAAGAATTGGATTTAATGTAATGCCACATTGGAATATTTTAGAGATTGCGCGTAAATTGCCCTATATTATTTATATTGCGGATTTTGATAAAGTCAATCATAAAGCCTTTCAAGAGAGTATGCCACAAATTTTTGCGAAAGTTTTAGATAAATATGCTCTTACAAATTTAAAATCCTATGCTCAAAAAGAGGAGCAAAAAGCAGCAAATGAGATTATTGTGCTTGATTGGCAACATTCTTGCTATGCTTATTATCCTAAAAAGCCTAGCGGAGAGTGTTTTCCATATTATTGCGATGGGGATTATGGGTATAATCCTTATTCAATTACCTATGGAGAAAATGAAATTTACAATTTTTACTTCCCTACATTTTATCCAAATGGAGAGCATTTTGCTTTTTTCAAATATGACACAAAAAGCAATCAAGTTGCCTTTGGTATGGTGGGATTATTTGATTTTGAAAGCAGAGGCAAAAAAACTACAATTACCATTTTTGGCGAACATTTTATAGAGGAAATGCGATATTATGATGAAAAGATTTTTGGCTTTGAAATCATAGAGATGGCAGGTCTTTTACATAAATAACAAAGAATTAAAAAATGGAAAGCATAAGATGAACAAATTTGCTTTGAATGCAACAAGCAAAACGATTTTAGTTTTGGCTCTTAGCTCTTTTTGTATGGGAGTTACAGAATTTATTATTGCAGGTGTTTTACAAGATGTAAAGGCATATTTTGGTGTAGATTCTAATCAGGCAGGATTGCTTACGACTATGTATGCAGTGGGTGTAGTAATTGGCGCACCACTTTTAAGCATTCCTCTAAGTGGATTTAATCGTAAATTGCAGCTTTTGCTTAATCTTGGTGTGTTTGCTTTGGCAAATTTTGTGATTTATATCAGTGATAATTTTATACTCAATGTGATTGCACGATTTATCGCAGGCACACAACACGGAGTGTTTTTTGTTATTGCTACACTTACGGCTATTCAAGTTTCTTCCAAGGAAAAAGAATCTCGCAATCTCGCCCTTATGGTGTCCGGATTGACGATTGCACTTGTAAGTGGCGTTCCTTTGGGGACATTTATTGGGCAGATTTTTGGCTTTAAATCTATTTTCTTGCTTATTTGCCTTTGCACACTTATTGCTTTTATTAGCGCAATTGCTTTTATGCCAAGCCATTTGCAAGGCTGCAAAACGCATATAAACGCACTTTTTAAGGCTTTTTTACATATTCCATTACTTAAAGCCTATGCAATTACGATATGCACTTGTGGTGGGGCATTTGTACTTTATACTTATGTAACAGATTTACTCACACAAAAAAGCCATTTTAATGAGGCGAGCATTGTATATATTTTGTTACTTTATGGCATATTTGCAATTTTAGGGAATCTCTTTGGCGGTAGGCTTGCAGACAATAAAGGCTCAAGACGCGCTTTACAAATCGTGCTCTTTTTACAAATTATTTTTTACGCTCTTGTGAGTGTGAGCGCCCATTCACAAGTGTTTGTTGTGATTAATTTAGCGATTATGGGTTTTTTATCTTTTGCCTCAATCCCAGCGCTCAAAGTGAATGCAATGAATATGGCACGTAAATACACGCCAGATTCTATGGATAGTTCAGTAAGTGTCAATGAAGCAGCCTTTAATGTAGGCATTGCATTGGCAAATCAAATTGGTGGCTTAGTCGTTGTTGCACCATTTTTGGGTGTTAGTTTTAATCCTCTTTTTGCTTCGCTTTTTGCACTTCCTGCATTTATTTTAGTGCTACGTAAGATGGAATAATTTTATAGAATCTTATTGGATTTGCGCAAAATTACTATGCACTCTCTATGATATGTATGTGGGAATTGGTCAAAAAGCCCAAATCGCATTACATAATGGCTTTGAGAAAGAATGCGCAAATCGTTTAGTAGCGTATGGGGATTGCACGAGACATATATAATTGTGTTAAAGTTTTGCAAAAAATACAACACTTCTTCTTCGCCTACACCGCTACGAGGTGGGTCAATTAATACACAATCAAACGCAAAAGCATCTAAATCAATATTTTTAAGGCGAAAAAATACGCGCTCTTTACGCAGAGCTTGGATACTTTCAAATGCGTTAAGTCGCGCAGGTATAATATTTTCTATATTATTTTTAGCCATATTTTTTTGTAAAAGTGTAATTGCAGACTTTACCACTTCCGTAGCAAAAATATGGCGGAATATTGAGGCAAGTGGAATGGTGAAGTTACCGCTACCACAATAGAGTTCAAGCATATCACAAGGAGTTTGTGGGGTATAGATTGATGAGAGTGCGGAGACAATAAATTCAAGCATTTGAGTGTTGATAAATGGATTAGGTTGGCAAAATCGGGATTCTTGTTTGAAAAATGTATAAGTGCGTTCTTTTGGAGTGTTGGCAAAAAGTGTGAGATGCTCACAAATAATATCATTTGAGAGGATATGTTTGTGATTTTTACTGCGTCCGATAATGTGAATATTCGTATTAAGAGTATATTCAAGCTCTTTTTGTATTTTTAACGCAAGAGATTCCCAATGAGAATCTAGGGATTTGTGATAAATGAGGGTGATGATAATTTCATTTTGTAAGGAGGAGAGGAGATTGCACGCATAAAGTTTATGATTAAGTAAGTCGTATGTATTGAGATAGTGCAGCAAAAGAGGCATAATGTCCTGTAAAGTAGGGAGCAAAATAGGACATTTTTTAATAGGCACACGGTGATTATAACCAAATGCATTCATAGCAAAATCAAGCCCACTTTTATTCTGGAAAACGTGAGAGAATCTAAACTCTGCACGAGCTCTAAACCCCTCTTGCGGTGAAGCAAATACTTCTATAGCTAAGGGATTGGTGGGATATTGAAAATTTTTGCTTTTTGTATCAAGAAAAGATTGAAATTCTTGCAAAGTAAGATTGTGTTTTGCCTGCAGTTGTGTGGAATAATCTTGTATATTTGTGCAGCCTCCACATATGCCAAAATGCTCACAATTCATTCTAGACCTAGCTACTTAAAGCCTTGCACAAGGTTACCTATGAGGAGATTCCAACCATCAACAAGTATAAAAACAAGAATCTTAAAAGGCAACGAAATCATTACAGGTGGCAACATCATCATACCCATTGCCATAAGCACCGAGCTAATAACCATATCAATAACTAAAAAAGGCAGATAAAGCAAAAAACCAATCCAAAATGCAGTTTTAAGCTCACTAATCATAAATGCTGGAAGCAACACTGTTAAGGGCACATCATTAACACTTTGAGGGTTTTCAAGTTGGCGGATTCTAAAAAAAAGAGCCAAATCTTTTTCACGCGTGTTTTTAATCATAAAATCTTTAAAAGGTACAATCGCTCTTTCAAAGGCTTCATCATAGGAGATTTTTTTTTCTGCATAAGGTTTAATACCCACTTCATAGCTTTTGGTTGCCACAGGTTCCATAATAAAAAATGTCAAAATTAGAGCAAGGCTAACAAGCACTTGTGTTGGGGGAGATTGCTGTGTGCCAAGTGCAGTGCGCAAAAAAGCAAAAACAATGACAATACGTGTAAAGCTTGTCATCACAAGCACAAGCGATGGAGCAATGACAAGAAGCGTGATGATAAGCACGATATTGAGAGTGGCAACAAGTTCGGTTGGTTCTTTTGGTGCAGTAAGGGAGAGATCTACTGATGGTAAGATAGGGTTATTAGGGATTGATGGCACAGATGGAATGCTAGAGGGTGCAGGAAGTGCGGGCTCAAGTTTTGGCTCTGCATAAGTAAAAAGCATACATAAACTAAGCAGGCAAAATATTTTTTTCAAAAATCACTCCAAAATTGAAACTCAAGGGCGTATTATAGGATTTAGTGTGTTAAAATTATATAAATTAAGCCAATTCAATATAAATGAAGGAGTAATTTATGAATGTATCAGTGGTGATTTTAGCCGCAGGAGCAGGGACGCGTATGAAATCGCATATTCCTAAAGTATTACATAAAATTTGTGGCAAAGAAATGTTGTTTTACTCCATTGATGAGGCATTAAAAATAAGTGATGATGTGCATATTGTGCTTTTTCATCAAGAAAATGTAATCAAAGAGCGCTTACTTTGTGCATATAAACAGGCTTATGCTGATGGGGCATTGCATTTTCATCTCCAAGACCACGCTCATTATCCCGGGACAGGTGGTGCGCTAATGCAAGGACAAAATGCAGGTGCAAACGCTAAAAAGCCTTTTTGTTATCAATATGATGAGATTCTTATTCTTAATGGTGATATGCCTTTAGTGTGTTCACAAACTCTCAAGTCTTTATGCCAAAACAAAGCACAAATTGTAATGAGTGTCTTGCATCTTCAAAATCCAGATGGCTATGGACGTGTAGTGATGGAATCTGGCGTAGTGCAAAGAATTATTGAGCAAAAAGATGCAAAAGAATCCGAGCTTTTGATAAAAGATGTAAATGCAGGTGTTTATAAAATCCACAAATCAATCCTTGATCTTTACTTGCCTCAAGTGGGAAATGCCAATAATCAGCAAGAATTTTATCTTACCGATGTAGTTTTTTATGCAAAAGAAAATGGCATAGAAATAGCTGCATTGGAGGTAAAAGAAGAGGAATTTATGGGGGTGAACTCTAAGATTCAGCTTGCCTGTGCTCAAGAGATTATGCTTCAAAGATTGCGTGAGAAGGCAATGGAGCAGGGTGTGATTATGAACTTGCCTCATACTATTTATCTAGAATCTAATGTTACTTTTAGTGGGGAGTGCATTATAGAGCAGGGTGTGCAGATATTAGGGGATTCTCATATTAGTGATTCTCACATTAAAGCGCATAGTGTGATTGAACAGAGCATTATAGAATCAAGTGATGTAGGACCTTTGGCGCATATCCGTCCTAAGAGTCATATCAAAAATACTCATATTGGCAATTTTGTTGAAACAAAATCAAGCACCTTGCGCGGTGTGAAAGTGGGTCATTTGAGTTATCTTGGAGATTGCGAAATAGATGAGGGAAGCAATATTGGTGCGGGAGTGATTACTTGTAATTACGATGGTAAGGCAAAACATAAGACGACTATTGGCAAAAGTGTGTTTGTAGGAAGTGATGTGCAACTCATCGCACCTTTAAACATAGAATCAAATGTGCTTATAGGTGCAGGAAGCACTATTACAAAAGACATTGAATATGGAGATTTAGCACTTTCACGTGTTGCACAACAAAATATTAAAGATGGGTTTTTTAAATTTTTTTCTGACAAAAATGAAGAGAAAAAGGAGCAGTAATGAGTGGGCATATATTATTGAATGGCAAGGACTATGAGATAGATGAGCAAGTAACGATTCTATCGCTTATAAAAAAGTTGAATATTACCCATAAGGCAATGGCGATTGCAGTTAATACACAGGTTGTAAAAAAGCCTTTATGGGAAAGCTATATATTACAAAATGGTGATGAAGTGGAGATTTTAGATTTTGTTGGTGGTGGATAAAATGAGATTGCTTAAGAGAGTGCTATGGGCAGTGAGTATTATAATATTAGATATATGGGGCTGCACAGGAGATTGTAAATCGTGCCATCAGAATCTTGATTATAAAAATGATATAAGACATCGTCCTATGCTTGAATGTAAGACTTGCCATACTGATGAAAAAATGGCACAAATTGATATGGGTGGCTGTGGAGAGGATTGTTTTTTGTGCCACGATGTGAAGAAGATTCAATCTCCAGCACTTGCTAAAGAACATAGTGTTATTGATGCTTGTATTCAGTGTCATACGCAGCTTTCTACCTCACCTATTAATACAGGAGAGAATGTTTTTCAAAAAAGTCTTAAAAGTTTCAGTAACGGATTGGCGCCCTAATTGCAGATGCAGAGATTTTAAATTTGGCTTTCAGGGAGAATTTTTGCAAGTGTTTTTAGAATCCTTGTCCAAATCCCTGTATCAGGAGGATAGGTAAAAATCTCTGTCTTGCTTTCATCATCTCCCTCCCAAAGCGTTTTTCCATTTTTATTATATACGTGCCACGCACTTTCCATATCTGTCATCAAATCAGCCTTAAAGACTTTTGCAAATTTAGGATTATCAAAGATAACAACGCATTCAGTATTGAGATGAGTTGAACGTGGGTCAAGATTAAAACTCCCAATCCAAGTAATAGAATCATCAAATACAATGCTTTTACTATGCAAAGAAGCTTTGGACTTTGATATTTTATCACGTAACTTTGATTTACCTCTACCTTGATATTGATATTCATATATATTTGCACCCTCTTTAATAAGAGTGCCACGATAACGTTCCCACGCACTATATACGACAAGAGAATCCGTAGAGGCAAGAGAATTTGTAAGAATATTAATATCCACACCCGAAGCAATCAAGGTTTTAAAACGTTTTATACCCTCTTTGCTTGGCACAAAATAGGCGGCAGAAATATAAAGATTGTTATATGTAAAGTTGAGAATCTTTGCAAGTGCTTTGGCAATGGGTTTTGGCGCTTGTGGGTCTTGAATTTTTTCTGGTTTATCAGCAATAAACACGGCGTTGCCCCAAAATACCTCAAAAGATTTGTTTTTGTATTTTTTAATAAGGGTATTGATTTTTTCCTCATAATGTGCCCACTCAGGATTCGCTTTAAGACTTTCCATAGAGGATTTAAGTTTTTTAAGTGGCGTTTTGAATTTAAGAAGTGAAACAGGAATAGAGCGATGAAAATTCCAATATTCATAAAAATTTTTTTTGCCCTCCATTGCTACATTACCAATAAAAAGCACATCGGTATCAACAAAATTAATATGATGATTTTGGTCAAAATAATTATCTGCGATATTTCGTCCACCAATGATAAGGGCAATATCATCTACAATAAAGAGTTTATTGTGCATACGATGATTAATGCGATTAAAATCAAACACCATTTCTGGATAACGTAGGATTTTTGAGCGATTTTTATAGGGGTTGAAGATTTTTACTTCAATATTTGGGTGAGAATTAAGAGCAATAATATCTGAAAAATCAGAATCTAATCCATTATCATCAATGAGCATTTTAACAATCACCCCTCTTTGTGCAGCAAGCCAAATCTCGTGCATAAGAATACGTGAAGCGAGGTCATTTTTATAAATATAAGTTTGTAAAACAATGCTTTTTTCTGCCATACGAGCGAGATAAGCGCGATGCAAAAATGCGTCTAACCCATCACTTACGAGCATTCCTCCCGTAATAGTTGGGTTTTGTTTAAGTTTATTCTGATAAGGCATACCAATAGCAGTGAGCACAGGGTCAAAAACAGGTGTTGGATTTGATTGAAGTGCAAGTGGGTCTTTAATGTCTTTGGTAGAAGCGACAATAGAAGAACAACCAGCAAAGATAAAAAGACATATAAGACAAAGCAAAGCAATATTTGTTGATGAAAAAAAGACAGAATAAATAGATTGCATTATGTTTCTTTAGAATCTACCCTTTTTAAGTAAAAGGGTAGAAAGATCGTGTTATTTCATACCTACACTAAGCATTTTGCGGCGCAAATAAGCAATTTTGCTCTGTAGAGGAAGTTCTTTTGGGCAAGTATCGTGGCAAGCAATAAGACTCATACAACCAAATACACCATCATCGTTACCTACAAGCTCATAATAATCCTCATCAGTGCGCTCATCGTGCGGGTCAATCATAAATCGCACAATCCGATTCATTCCAGCTGCACCAACAAAATCTTCGCGCATAACTTTTGTTGCACAGCTTGCAATACAACAGCCACACTCAATACATCTATCAAGTTCAAAAACTTCATCAGCTACTTCAGGTTCAATAGGCACTTCAAGTTTAGAAATATCGGGCTGATGTTGAGTATGTATCCAGCTTTCTACTCGTTTTGTCATACCTGCAAACCATTCGCCTGTATTTACGCTTAAATCTTTGATAAGTTTAAATGCAGGGAGAGGCATAAGGGTAATGACACCATCAGGGAAGTCTTGAGTAAGTGTTTTACACGCAAGTCTTGGACGTCCGTTAATCATCATTGCACAGCTTCCGCAGATACCAGCACGACATACAAAATCAAAGCTTAAATCAGGGTCTTGTTGCTCTCTAATCATACCCAATGCAATAAAAACTGTCATTGAATGAGCTTCTTCAACCTGATACTCACGAAAATGTGGTTTCGACACTGCACTTTGTGGGTCAAACTTTAATGCTCGAATAGTTAGTGTTCTTCCTTTTTGTTGTGTTGCACTCATTACTTATCTCCTAGTCGTTGGTTTCTTGCTTTAAATTGTGGTTGGAGATTGAAAGGCATCAAGGCTTCTTGCAAGGCATATCTATCACCGCCCTTTGCTTGAATCTCTTGTGTAATTTTCTCAATCTCAGCTTGGCGAATAGCACTATTTGGATGTTCAATAATCATACCTTTTGCGCCATAGCCACGGAAGCCGGGTGCAATTTCCATTTTCATAATATCCAAATCTTCATAAGTAACCGTTGGTAATGTTTGATTTGGGTCTTCCCAGCTTGTAAGTGTACGTTTTAACCAATTCGCATCATCACGTTTTGGATAATCTTCGCGTGTATGTGCACCACGAGATTCTGTTCTATCAAGTGCACCTTTTGCAACACATAATGCAATTTTAAGCATTTTTGGTGTGCGGTAAGCATCTTCAAGCTCGGGATTGTTATGAAGTTTTTTGTTTTGCACACGAACATTCTTACTGCGTTTATAGAGATCTTCAAGTTTATTCACAGCCTCTTGCAAACTTTTGCCATCACGGAAGATTCCCACATCATTATCCATAATGTCTTTCATAGCATTTTTAAGCACATAGACATCTTCATTTCCTGTGCTATTAAGCAATGAAGCGAGATATTCTTCTTCTTTTTTGACAAATTTTTCAAGCAAGGTTGTTTGGACATCAAGGTTTGCTCCTTGGCAGTATTCTGTAAAGTATTCTCCAATAATCATACCAGCTACTACAGCTTCGCTTACAGAGTTTCCGCCAAGACGATTGAATCCGTGTAGGTCCCAACAAGCTACTTCACCAGCAGCAAATAGCCCTTTAAGGTAAGTTTCTCCTCTATAATCTGTACGGATACCGCCCATAGAGTAGTGCTGCATTGGTCGCACGGGAGCCCAAACACCCGGTGTTGCAGGGTCAATTCCTGCAAATGTTTTACAAATATCTTGCACATCACGCAAGTTTCTCTCTACGTGAGCACGTCCTAAGATAGAGATATCAAGCCATAAGTGGTCGCCATAAGGAGATTTTACGCCTTTACCATTGCGGATATGTTCAAGCATTCTTCTTGAGACAACATCACGACTTGCAAGTTCTTTTTTCTCTGGCTCATAATCAGGCATAAAGCGGTAGCCATCAACATCACGTAGAACACCACCATCGCCACGACAACCTTCTGTAAGGAGGATTCCACTTGGCACAATCGGAGTAGGGTGAAACTGCACAGCTTCCATATTCCCAAGTTTTGCTACGCCTGTTTCCATTGCAATAGCTGCACCTGTTCCTTCACAGATAACGGCATTTGTAGTGTTGCGATATACTCTACCATAGCCTCCTGTAGCGAGTAAAGTGCCTTTAGATACATAAGCTATAAGTTCTCCTGTTACCAAATCACGCACTACGGCTCCATAACATCTCCCATCTTGATGGATAAGAGAGATAGCCTCTTTCCTATCTTGAATATCTACACCGAGTTTGTAAGCTTCGTTTGCTACTGCATAAAGCATTGTATGTCCAGTAGCATCGGCGGTATAACAAGTTCGCCATTTTTTTGTTCCACCAAAATCGCGTGAATGAATATAACCGTGTCTAAAATCATCTTCTGTAATTGTTACTTTTTCGCCGTTAATAACTGCAGGGCGGTCGCCTTTTTGGATTCTTGTCCAAGGCACCCCAAAACCTGCTAGTTGGCGAATTGCTTTTGGTGCGGTAGTAACAAACATTCTTGCTACATTTTGATCACAACCCCAATCACTTCCTTTTACCGTGTCTGCAAAGTGTAGATCTTCATTATCACCATCACTTTTTACAGAATTACCTAGACTTGCTTGCATACCACCTTGAGCAGCCGCTGAATGGCTTCTTTTGACTGGCACAAGAGAAAGCACAATGGTGTTAAGCCCTGCCTGTTTTGCTGCAATAGAAGCACGAAGTCCTGCTAAACCACCGCCAATAATCAGTGCATCTGAATATACTACTTTCATTTACTCTCCTTTCCCTTGTGTGTGCTCATCGATTATTCTATATTCCTGAATACTGTAGCTACTATCTAGTCCGTGTCCAATTTGCATATACGCCACATATGAAGCAATACCAAGTATAAGGCAGAATGCTGTGAGAGCTAGCTTAATAGCACGTAATGCTTTGATTCCAAGCCCTTCAAACCAGCCCCATTTAATACAAAGCCGATAAAGTCCAATAGAGCCGTGAAATTCAACAGCAAAAAGTAAAAGTGCATAAAGCAAATAGAAATCTTGGTGATAGAATCTATATGAACTTGCACTTGGACCGATATTTTCAGGTTGTGTAAGCATTATGAATACGTGTGGCATTGCCAAAAAGAAAATAGCAAAGCCTGTCGCTGCTTGAATTGCCCAATAACTTGTATCCCCGTGCTTCATTAAATCTTTATGAACACGTAAGGCGAGAAATTGTTTGTAGTTAATCGGGAATTTTCTCAACGCCAAAAACGCATGCACTACAAGAGCAATAATGACAATAGCCACAATAACAGAAACAAGACGTGGCTCGCCTGCCTCACCAAAAATCATACTGCCCTCAAAGAATTTTGTAACTTTATACATCGCTTCTTTGCTGATTAAGATACTTGATACAAAAAGTAAATGTGCCAACATAAACAACCCTAAGAATAGGCCTGTTGCACTTTGCCAAAAATCAAGTTTGGCAGGGATTTTACTCTTTTTTCTTTGAGGTGTTACCCCTGTGTAGCTTTCAATTATTTTATCCTCTCGCATGAAACCTCCTGTTTGTAGTTTGACCTCTATAGCTTACACAAGCACTCTAGGAGCTTTTATCCCAAAACTACTTAGTAGCATTTTAAAAAGGCTAAGCTACATTATAGGAAAATATTGATTAAAGTTTTTTTATGCCATTTTGAGAATCTTAAGATGTCTATCCTATTTTTTAGAGCGAGTTTCTTGTTTGATAATCTGCCCTAGTTGTAAATGTAAGACTTCATCAGCAAGTTCAATTGTGCTTGGGCGGTGAGCTACGATGATAATAATTTTATTATGCCTTAGATGCTCTATACTTTCTTTAATTGCCTCTTCAGTTTGTGAATCAAGTGCAGAAGTAGCTTCATCAAGGATAAGCACTTCAGGATTCTTATAAATTGCGCGTGCAATGGCAATTCTTTGACGTTGCCCGCCACTAAGATTTGAGCCAAATTCATCAAGGATAGTATGTATTCCTTGAGGCATTTCTTGCACAAAATCCCACGCGTGAGCAAATTTGAGAGCTTCAATGACTTTTTTTTCATCTATTTTGCTACCATAAGCAACATTATGTAAAATACTATCATTAAATATAAAAATTCTTTGTGTAACTACTGCCATATTATTGCGCACACTTTTTTGTGTATAGTTTTTAATGTTTTGGCTGTTGATAAGCACCTCTCCACTATCGGCTTCATAAAGACGCAAAAGCAAATTGATAATTGAGCTTTTTCCACTTCCACTTTTACCTACAAGAGCAGTGATTTTATTTTTTGCAAAGCACATACTTATGCCCTTAAGTGCGTGGGTTTCTTCGTTATAACGAAAATGCACATCTTTAAAAATAATTTCATTTATTGGGGCTTGGAGTTGTATCCCACCATCACGGATTTGTTGAGTTTGATTGAGAATCTCAAAGATTCTATCACTTGCAACAATGGCAGATTGCATTTGTCCATAGAGATTAACAAGTCTCTTTAGTGGTGTGTAGATAAAAAGCAACGCACCTGCGAAAGATGAGAATTGTGCTACACTAAGTTCTCCTTTGGAAATATCAATAATTGCCATATATACGACCAATGCAAGCATAATAGCCCCTAAAAGCTCCATAAGAGGGGTAATTAATTCTCCTACTCGCACAGCTTTCATACTGATTTTAAGAAAAGTGAGATTTTGAAGTTTAAATTTTTTAAGCTCCAATCGCTCCCCATTACTCGCTTTAATGACTTCTATATTATTGAAGATTTCGTGAAGTTTAGCGGTAATATCTGCATTTTTTTCCATTATATTGCGTGAATATTTTTTAAGTTTTTTGATAATCAGATTGATAGGTATGAGAGCTAAGGGCACAATAACTAACCCAATGAGTGCATATTTGGGACTTTGATAAATGACAATCGCTACAAGCCCAATAATTGTAATGCTTTCTCGGATAAATTCTGTAATATAGTTTGAAACGGCTGAACGAATGATACCAATATCATTCGTGATTCTCGCCATAAGCTCACCATTACGCATTTTATTAAAAAACACCATTTCAAGCGAAAGCATATGTCTAAGCATTCTATCACGCACTTGTCGCACGATATCTTGTCCAATAAAATTCATAAAATAAGCTTGCACATAAGTGCCAAGAGATTTTCCCAAATAAGTGCCAATAATCATAAACATCATCGCAAATGTTAATGTATTATTTTGAGCTAACTCATCAAAGCTGAAGAATGGATTAGCACGTGGAACTTTGCCAGAGAGTGTATCAAGCAAAGGGTCAATAAGATAAGCAGTTCCAGCCGTGCATAATCCTACAACAAGTGAAGCAATAATGGCGATTGCAAAAGAAAGTTTATGTCCTTTGATATAAGGAAAAAACTTTTTAAAAAATTCAAGAATTGTTCTCATCTATTCCAAATCCTGCATCAAGGATAGCTTCTGAAATAAGCTCTTGCGTAGCAGGGGCATTAAATTCTATTTTAACTTGGCTTTTTTCCAAATTTACATCAATAAGGCTTACGCCTTCTATTTCTCCGATAAATTTTTCAATTTTATCTACACATTTCCCACAGCGCATACCACTTACTGATAGAGTCGTTGTCATTTCATCTCCTTTTGAGATTTTATAAAATTTTAAATGCTTTTAATCTTGCAGCATTGGCAACGACACTTAGGCTTGAGCAGGTCATTGCAAATGCGCAAAACATCGGGTGTAAGAATATGCCAAATCCCCCTAATACACCCATTGCTAGAGGAATAAAAGCAATATTATAGCAAAAAGCGAAAACAAGATTCTGTTTTATATTTAAAATACTGGCTTTTGCAAGAGAGTATGCGTTATAAATACTCATTAAATGTTGATTGTAAATAGTAATATCGGCACTTTGTGTAGCAATATCTTGAGGCGAGGCAAAAGCAATGGAAGTATGTGCATAAGCAAGAGCAGGCACATCATTAATCCCATCGCCAACCATAAGAACTTTGTGATTGTTTGCATTAAGCTGTTCAAGGAGGCGCATTTTATCTTGAGGTTTTGCTAAGGCGGTAAAATCTGTAATACCTAGAGCAAAGGCAATTTTTTGTGTATTGAGGAGATTATCCCCACTTATAAGACTAAAGCTTATATTTTTTTCTCTAAAATGTGCAAGGGTGGAAAGTGCATCGGATTTGATATGGTCTTGTAATGCAAATTGTGCCAAAATGCGCTCATTTGTAGCAAGATAAAGTATGATTTTATCATCTTGCGGGAGATTTTCAAGCTCACCTCTAAGATGTGGTGGAAGCAAATGGGCATTACCAAGCCAATATTCACAATCATTAATAGTGCCTTTAATACCGCTGCCTATGATATTTTGTGCATTTATAATGGGGTAAAGCGTAACATTTGCACTCATAGGGTGAGTGTGAAAAGCTTGGGCAATAATATGTGTGCTTGTGGATTCTAAAGTGTAGGCGAGATTAAAAATTTCTTGTTGGCTCAAGTGCTTATCAAAAGAGAGAATCTGTGCTATTTCCAGTCCTTGAGTGAGTGTGCCTGTTTTATCAAATGCAATATGTGTGATTTGACTGAGTGTTTGAAAGCTTTTAGCATCTTTAAAAAAAACGCCCATTTTATTTGAAATAGCTTGTGCGTGGAGAATCGCCATTGGTGTAGCAAGCCCAAGTGCGCACGGGCAAGAAATAACAAGAGTAGCGATAAAAATACTAAGCCCAAATTCAAAATCTCTCATACCCCACCAAAATACACCAGCACCTGCTGCCAAACATATTACAAGCGGCACAAAAAATGCTGCCACCTTATCCGCAAGTGAGGCGATAGGTGCTTTACTTTCTTGAGCTTTTTGCACAAGTTGTAGAATCTGTGCAAGAGTAGATTGCTGTGCATTTTTTTCTGCACGCACATACAGCACGCCATCAAGGTTTATGCTCCCTGAAAAAAGTCTATCATCTTTATGAGCTAAAAGAGGGAGTGATTCACCATTAATAGCAGATGTATCTATGCTTGAATGTCCCTCTATCATTATAGAATCTACCATAATCATTTCACCAGGTAAGACTTTAAGTATATCTCCTTGTTGAATATCTTGTGCAGTAACTGTCCTGCAAGGTGCATTTGATAGGGTTTGAATATCAAGTGTGGCATTATTTGGGAGTTGAATTTTTTGGAGCGTTTTTTGGTTAAGCTGCAAAAGTAGCGAGGCACTATCTAATGCATTTTTTTTGGAGCGTTCTTCAATAGATTTTCCAACAAGCACAAGGGTGATAATTACGCATACGCTATCAAAGTATGTATGAAAGTGTGCATTAAATGTGCCTTGTAAGCTGTATAAAAATGCACTAGAAGTGCTTATGGCAATCAGAGAATCCATATTGGGATTTCGCGCAAAAAGTGCTTTAAATCCACGCAAATAAAACATTCTTCCCATATGCATAACTGCCAAGCTTAAAACAAGTAAAAGCGTGTAATGAAGTGTATATGGCAGACTTATGCCTATAAACATTTCACTCCAAGAGAGCACTACAACTATAATTGTGGCGATTATGCTTACAATGAGTTTGGTTTGAGTAGATAAGAAACGATTATCAAAAGATTCTATAAGAGCATTGAGTGAAAATGAAGTGTGTTTTGAGGTAGAGCGTTTATCAAGCGTAGAATCATTTAAATGAGGCTCATAACCCATTTTGGCTATGAGTTTAAAAATATCTTCAAGGTTTGCTTGCGTTTCATCATATACAATATGGGCTTTTTTACTTAAAAGATGCACTTGTATGTCTTGGCAAAAACTTTTACGCTTTAGACTACGCTCAATCCCACTAGAACAAGCTTGACAAGTCATTTGTTCAATATAAAAAGAAGCCTCTTTCATTGCGTTATATCCTTTGAAATATTTTGGCGACATTCTAACAAAAAAAAAAAAAATGAAAGGCAAAAGAATATTTAAAAAGCCTAGTTTGTGCCACCAAAGTGCACAAGTGCTGAACCCCAAGTAAGCCCACCACCAAGGGCATCTAGTAGCATTAAATCCCCATATTTAAGCTTTTTTTCTTCGTAAAGGTCATTCATTGCCATAGGAATAGAGGCTGCGGAAGTATTACCATATTTTTGTATGCTTACAACGATTTGTTCTGGAGTGAAGTTTAGATTCTCTCCCACTGCATTAATAATACGTAAATTTGCTTGATGAGGAATAAAAAATGATACATCTTGAGGGTTTATGTGATGGGTATTTAGAATCTCTTTTACTTCTGATACAAGCGTTTTCACAGCAACTTTAAAGGTTTCATTGCCTTTCATTTGAATAAATGATTGCTTTTCTTGTGCTTGAGTAGCGCCAAAGGTTGCATGAACACGTGGAGTGCAAAGAAAGTCTTGATATCGTCCATTTGCACTTACATTCACGCCCAAGATAGCTGCTTTCTCGTCATTTGTGCTACCTATAACACACGCTCCAGCCCCATCACCAAAAAGAACACAAGTGCTTCTATCGCTAAAATCAAGAACAGAACTTGTTTTTTCTGCACCAATGATGAGGATTTGCTTATAAGTGCCGGATTCTATAAAAGATTTAGCAAGAGAGAGAAGATAAACAAATCCACTACACGCCGCACTAATATCAAAGGCGGCTTTATTTTCAATACCGAGTTTAAAGGAAGTAATACAAGCAGTGCTAGGCATTGTGAGATAATCAGGGCTTAGAGTTGCTACGATTACTGCATCAATATCTTTTGGTTCGATGCCTGCGCGTTCTATTGCTTTTTTACCTGCTTCATAAGCAAGGTCACTTGTTTGTTGTGAAGGCAAGGCAAAATAACGCGTTTTAATACCTGTGCGTTTGGTAATCCACTCATCATTTGTATCAAGTGTTTTTTCAAAATCAACATTGCTTATGCAGGTGGGAGGGATATAAGAAGCAATTGATTTAAGTGAAGCATATATTTTGCCCATAGAGAATCCTTATTGTTGAGCGCTCGAAGGTTTATTTGCAAAAGCATCAGAGAGCTTGGAACATATATTAGATTCTATGGCATTAAGCGCTTGATAAATAGCGCATTCAATAGCGCGCGCATTAGCACTTCCGTGACTAATGATGACAACTTTTTGCACACCGAGTAGAGGGGCACCACCATATTCACTATGGTCCATTTTTTTCTTTAATCGTTTGAATACTCCGCGTAAGAAAAGTGCGCCAAACATTGAACATAGGCAGGATTTAATATCTTTTTTCAGCACCGATGACATAGCACTCGCTACCCCTTCACTTGCCTTTAGCACGAGATTCCCACTGAATCCATCACATACAATAACATCAACACTTCCATTAAAAATATCACGTCCTTCAACATTGCCTTTAAAGAAACTAAATTCTTTTAAGAGTTTGAAGGTAGCTTTGGTAAGCTCATTTCCTTTATTATCTTCTTCACCATTAGATAAAAGCCCTACGCGCGGATTCTCAAATCCTATAACATTTTTTGCATATTCATAACCCATAATGGCAAAATCTACGAGGTATTCAGGTTTGCAGTCTGTATTTGCTCCTGCATCAAGGATAATACTCGGTTTATCAGTAGTATTTGGCATAGTAGTGCATATTGCAGGGCGTGATACACCTTTGATGCGTCCAATTTTAAGTGTAGCAAGGCTCATTGTTGCTCCACTATGTCCAGGTGAGACAAGTGCATCTACATCTCCATTTTTAAGAAGTTCGGTGGTTTTAAAAATAGAAGATTGTGTGCGTTTTGCCGCTGCAGATGCAGATTCTTCCATACGAATATAATCTGTGCAATGCACGATTTGTGCGCGCGATTGAAGATATGGGGGGACAAGAGGAGCGATTTGCGCCTCATCACCGATAATGACAGCATTAAAATCACGTGATTTTAATGCCTGTATAACTCCTTGAACGATAGGAGTTACCCCATTATCCGCACCCATAACATCAATGGCTATTTTTAGCATCTTCACTCCTTGAGTTATAAATTACTTGTAGCTACCTGTAAATTTATTAATATGATGAGGCATTTTCCAGCTTCCATCTTTATCTTTGATGGGTTTTGCAAGAGCTATTTTGTAGTGTGAGCGTCTTTTTGCTGCTCGGGTTTTGCTTACGCGTCTTTTAGGAACTGCCATTTCTACTCCTTAAATTAGTCTTTGGTGTGATAATCGCTTCGTATAGATTCAATTTCACTTTCTAAAATATAATGTAAATCAATAAAGCCATCAAAAAACTCAACAACTTCAAAACTATCAAGCTTTTTGCTTTGGCTTTGTGCATTCCAGATACCATCTGAAATATACAAAACCAAAGGATTTTCAAGTTTGTGAATATACTCTTCTCCACTATTATCGCAAACAAGCTCTATTTCCCCGTAGATTTTGCCTTTGAGGCACAGCATTTGAGAATCCATACGATAAAGCTGCGCTTGTAAATTCACACCCTCAATATTAAGGGCAATATCTTTAGGAGTATGGGAGATTTTTCGCATCGCAATTTTCAATTAGCAAATCTCCCTTGTGCTAAAGAAAAAAGCAATTTCATTTTTTGCATTTTCAAGACTATCACTTCCGTGCACAGCATTTGCATCAATGCTTTGAGCAAAATCTGCACGAATCGTGCCAGCTTCTGCTTCTTTTGGGTTTGTTGCACCCATAAGATCACGATTTTTCATTACGGCATTATTGCCTTCAAGCACCATCACAACCACTGGTCCGCTTATCATAAAATCAACCAAATCCTTAAAAAATGGTCGTTCTTTATGAATAGCATAAAAAGCTTCTGCATCGCAACGAGTAAGTTGAAGTTTCTTCATTGCACAAATGCGGAGATTATTGCTTTCAAAGCGGTCTATAATTTTGCCAATCACACCTTTTTTGACAGCATCGGGCTTAATAATTGAGAGTGTTTGCTCCATAATTTTCCTTTCTCTAATAGTATGTGGATACAAATGCTAAAAACCTCAAATTTTATCTAAAAAAAACTTGCTTTAATATAAATATTTATGTAGAAATAAAAAATAATTTTAAGAGTGTAACGTTTATCAAGCGTTAATGGCTTTAAATAATATAGGATTTGTCGTAAAATCGGTGATAGCTTCTTCATACATATTAATGATTTTATCAATACTTTTCTCAAGTGCATATTTTGATGCACTTTTGGCATATTGCTCTTTCATCTGCTCTCGTTCTTTAGAGTGTTCTACCCAATAGTCAATTTTTGCGCTTAAATCCGCTATATTATTTGTTTTAAATAAGCTTCTTTCATCAAGAGCAAATTGTGTAGTAGCACTTATTTTAGAATCAGCAATAACAGGAACTAATCCAATAGAAACTGCCTCTAGGCAAGAAATAGCCTCGCTTTCAACTTCCGCAGAATGCACATACAAATGGCAACATTTAAGTTTTTCAATGAGTATATTATTATCAATAAAACCAAATTCAGGCGGATTGATTAAAAGTTTATCGCAGAGTTTGCGCAGATATTGCTCTTTTGGTCCAATTCCGTGTAGATGTAATTTGATATTGTTTGCATATTTACTTTGAGTAATAGCTTTTATCAAAATATCCTGCCGCTTTTCTTTAGAGAATCTTCCCACTGAAATAATATGAAAAAATGTATCATCAAATGGCTTCACACAAGATTGCGCTCTATTAATTTGGAATCCATTGCTTATAACAAACTTTTTCCCACCATACCCTGCCTTTTGTATTTCTTCTTCCATAAGCTGACTTGGGCAGTGGATATGATGTGTGTAACGATAAAAGGCTTTATAGAATCTCCTAAAAAGATAAGCATTAAACCATTTAAAGTTCATATTCATATTATAACTGATATGTTGAGGTTGGAGATGAAAAGCACTTATATAGGGAATCTTCATCTTTCTGCACAAATGAACACCTGCAATTTCTAATGCAAAAGGTAAATAAAAATGTGCAATATCACAACCTTTAAGGGCAGATTCTAAAATGTGAGAATCTGGTGAACCAAAAATCATATGTTGTTTATGAGAGATTTCTGTAACGATTGGAATATATCTTTCTTTGACAAAATAAAACTCTTCACCGCTACTTTGTTCATTGCTTTCTTCTTGTGTAGGATTTGTTGTGATTATGCGCACACAGTGTCCTCTTTCGATCAAAGCTCTTGCAAAGCGAAAGGCTGTCATAGAAGTGCCATTACTTCTATCTTTATAACTATCTACGACTATGGCTATAATCATTATTTACGCTGATAATCATCGCTCAAACGCACGATGTCATCTTCACCTAAATATTCTCCCATTTGCACTTCAATGAGTACAAGTGGCAGGATTCCGGGATTTTCAAGTCTATGCACCTCACCCATAGGAATATAAGTGCTTTGATTTGCTTTGAGGAATTTTTGTGATTCTCCAAGTGTAATTATGGCACAACCGCTTACAATAATCCAATGTTCATTACGATGATAATGTTTTTGTAAGCTCAATTTGCCCTTTGGCTTAACGACAATTTGCTTGATTTTGTAATTTTGAGATTCTAATAAAATTGTATAAGTTCCCCAAGGGCGATGAGCAGTTTTGTGAATTTGAGTAAGTTCAGGGTGGGTAGTTTTTAGCAAAGCCACAATATCTTTGACTTGTTGAGAATACCCTTTTTTGGCTATTAAGAGGCAATCGTTTTCATCAATAATCATTAAATCCTCTAGCCCAATCCCTGCGACAAGCTTATCTGAAATGACAAAATTATTTTTGCATTCTTTTTGAATAAAGGTATTTTTACTTGCATTTTCTGCTTCATCTGTGGGATATTCATTAGAGAGAGATTCAAAACTTCCAATATCATTCCATATAAAATTGCTACTCACACAAGCGACCTTTTGACTTTTTTCCATTAATGCGTAATCTATGCTAATATCAGGCAAATTTTCACTCATTTTGGCATCTAAGCGGATAAAATCCTTTGCTTCACTTTCCTTAGAAGCTTCAAAAGTAAGCTTACAGCGCTTATATACTTCTGGGTTATGCACTTCAAGCTCTTGTAAAAACACTTCTGCTTTAAAGCAAAACATACCGCTATTCCATAGATAGTTGCCATTTTCTACATAAGCTTTAGCATCTTTAATGGAGGGCTTTTCAATGAATTTTTCTACAACGCTATCTTTTGCCTTAATATAGCCATAGCCTGTATGTGGGCAATTTGGCTTAATCCCAAAAGTAACTAAGAATCCTTTTTGTGCTAATTCTATGGCTTGAAATATACTCTGTTCGTAATCAGCAGTATTTTTGATAAGGTGGTCGCTTGGCAGCGCAAGAATAATATCATCTTCATTTTGATTGAGTGAAAAAGATTCTAAAGACTTTAGAGCCGCAAAAGTAAGTGCTGGAGCGGTGTTTTTGCCAAGAGATTCTAAAATAAATTCTGATAAGGGAATATTAATTTTGTGAGCTTGTTCTTGCGCGATGAAGTAGTGATTATCATTGGTAATAATTTGGAATTTGCCCTTGTGGCTTTTGCGTAAAAAATCATTGCGCAAAAGTGTCTCTTGGAAAAGTGAGTGTGAGGAAGTTTGAGCGTTTTTAGATGGAAGTAGATTAGCAAATTGTTTAGGCAAAAGCTCACGCGATAGGGGGAAAAGACGCGTGCCAGAGCCACCACAAAGGATTGAAATCGTCATATTTACTCCTTAAAGGGAATATTGAGAGCTTTAGGAATTTCTCTTAAATCTTGCGTCTCAATGAGAATATTTGCCTCTTTTTTAAGAATCTCCTTTGCACAAAAGGCAATGCGCACATCGGCATAGGCAAACATACTTAAATCATTTGCGCCATCGCCTATCACAATTGTATCTTTGCGTGTGAGGCTAAGGAGATTCTGTAAGCGTTGGAGCATTATACCCTTAGAATCGCTAAACATCATCTCCCCACCCACTTCGCCTGTAAGAATAGAATCTTTATGATGCAAAATATTAGCAAAGCTTGCATCAAGTCCCAAAATATCTACAAAATAATCCGTTGCAATATGGAATCCTCCGCTAAAGCATACGACTTTGTAGTTTTGTGCTTTCAAGGCTTTTACACAAGGCAATGCACCATTCATAAGTGGTAGATTATGCGCTATCTCTTTGGTTTTTTGTAGGCTTAATCCTTTTAAGAGCGCTACACGACTTTTAAGTGCTTCATAAAAATCAAGTTCCCCATTCATCGCTTTGTGAGTGATTTTTGCAACTTCGTCACTAACATTATGCGCTTTGGCAAGTATATCAATCGTCTCGCCGTCCATAAGAGTAGAATCAAAATCAAAAACAACAAGTTTCATATCATTAATGTCCTTGCAAAAAATGTTACAATTATAGCGTTTGGGATTAAATTTGGGATTAAAATGGAGAGATGATGTTTGGATTTGAGTTTTTACCACATCAAAAAAGCGAAGATATACAGCACTTAAAGGCAATGTTAGAGGGAGCAAGAGAATTTTTAAAAGAAAATGTTGGCTTTGTGCTTGTCCCTGCAAATGTGCGTAAAAATGCCAGTGTAAATGCAATTTTGAGCGCGTATATACTGCGTGAGCATATAGATTTGCCCTTTGTGCCTACAATAAGTGCGGCAGGGCTAGATAAAACGCAGATTCTCTCCCAAATCCTAAGCTTAAAATATGCAAACTTCACGTGTGTAGCCCTTATTGGTGGAGATGATACAAATACAGCAGGGAGTGAAAAAATAGATGGCATAGAGCTTATTCGAATGACAAGAGATACATTAGGCAGCGATATAAGCATTATAAGCGGCACCCCCATAGATATGACTAATCCTATAATAAGAGAGCGATTAGCTAAAAAGTTGCGCATTGGCGTGGATAGAATCATCACACAACCTATTTTTTGTCCACATCAAGCAAGCGAATTTATAAGAAGTTTTCAAGAGTTAAAAAGTGAGAGTAAAAGCGTAGCAGAGCTTAGTTTGGGTGTGTTTGGGATTTTTAGTTTGCAAAGTGTAAGAGCGATAAATGAAGCACATTTAGGCTTTGAAGTGCCTAAGAGTTATATAGAGCAAATGCAAGGGGAAGCGGGGCAAGAAGATTGCAATGCAAGTTTAGCGGCATTTAGGTATTTATGGGAGAATTTACAAAAAGTAGCAAAACAAAATGATGTTTGCCTCTACCTCTCCACGCCAAAACATAATGATTTAAGGGCTTATGGTGTGCAAATGAGTGAGGGATAAATTCAAGGAAAATGGGAAAAGCAGGAAACTTAAAGGGTGGTTAGTTATTGAGTGTTTTGCTCTCAAAATGGAGAGCAAAATAGGGGAATCAAAAAGTGCGTTTGAGAAGATTTTCTACACGTAAAATAGTAATTAGTCTATCTTCGCGCTTACCAATACCTCGCAAAAGATTTTGATTTTCATTAAAAGATTCTGGAATGGGTTCAATATCACTTTGAGGGATACGCACTGCAGCTGTGAGTTTATCAATCATAAATCCAATCATTTCGTCTTGTTGGTTGATGATAAGGTATCTTGTATCTGCATCTTGTTTAATAGCAGGTAAGCCAAACTTTAAGCGCATATTAATAAGAGGTAAAACCGTTCCGCGCAGATTAAATACACCAAGCACATAATCAGGAACTGCAGGGACACGAGTGAATTCAATAGGCTTTACAATTTCCTTTACATTCAAAATAGGCACAGCATATTCTTCATTGCCAACCATAAAGCCTATGATATGGAGTGTCTCTTCAGTAGCAATGTCGCTTTCTTTGTTCTGTTGTTTTTCAAGGACTTCTTTTAATTTATTTTCGCTCATTTTATTCTCCATCTATTGTGAGGTTGATGTTTCGCCGAACGACATTAACTAAATATTCTGGCGTGTAAGGTTTTGTGATGTATTCTGTCATACCTGATTCTACACCTCTCATTCTATCAGTTTTGCTATTTCTGCTTGTAACAGCAATCAGAGGGAGATTCTTAAATTTATTATATTTCCTTACTTCAGATGCGAAAGTATAGCCGTCCATTTTTGGCATTTCAATATCTACAAGCACCGCATCAAGATGTTTGTCTCCATTTTTAACAATGTCCAATCCATCTTGTCCATTTGCTGCCTCAAGAACTGTAACACCAAGTGTTTTGAGACATTTTTTCATTATCGCCCTATCAGTATTGCTATCATCAATAGCTAGCACTACATAATCACTTGGGGAAGTTTTCTTTTTTGTTTCAGCGGTGTCATCTATCAGTTTTGCAACATTTACTTTAACTTCTTTTGCCATATCCATCATCGCTGCCACATCAACAATCATTGTAATCTTACCATCACCACGCACCGTTGCTCCAGCAATACCTTCAGTGCCTTTGAGATAGTAACCAAGAGATTTGATAACCACTTCTTCTTGTCCAACGAGGTAATCTACAATAACTCCCATTTTTTGTTCTGCCAAACCGATAACGACTACATACACCTCATTGGTGCTTTCTAACACAAAATTCACCTTAAAAATATCTGCTAAATGGACAATTGGGAGCACTTCATCACGCAAACGAAGCACACTTTTACCATCAACGGTGTATATCTCATCTTGACTTACACGCACAGTTTCAATAACTGAAGATAGCGGAATAGCATAATATTCCTCTTGAACAGCTACAAGTAATGCTTGAGTAATTGCAAGTGTAAGAGGAATTTTAAGTTTTTGAGTTGTGCCCACGCCTTTTTCGGATTCTATATCAATGATACCATTGAGTTTTTCAATATTTGTTTTTACTACGTCCATTCCTACACCACGCCCTGAAACGTTTGTAATTGCTGCTGCAGTTGAGAATCCGGGTTTGAAGATAATACCAAAAGCTTCTTTATCGCTCATAGAATCTGCTTCTCTTTCACTAATAAGACCTTTTTCAATTGCTTTGTGTCTAAGCATATCAGCATCGAGTCCCTTGCCATCATCTGCTACTTCAATTACGATGTGATTCCCTTCGTTGTAAGCTTTGAGATTTACGGTTCCACCCTCTGGCTTTCCTGCAGCAACGCGGTCTTCTGGTTTTTCAATCCCGTGGTCGCAAGAATTACGGATAATATGCACGAGCGGATCACCAATTTCTTCAACAATAGATTTGTCAAGTTCGGTTTCTTCACCTGTAATAACAAGCTCAATATTTTTGCCAAGTTCTCGTGAAAGGTCGCGCACCATACGAGGAAATTTATTAAATACTTTGCCTACAGGCTGCATACGTGTTTTCATCACTGCAAGTTGCACATCTGTGGTAACTGATGAAATAGATGCCACGACTTGATTAAGCTCTTCAAGGAATCTCTCTCCATCATATCGTTCTTCAACATCACCATAAATTTTGATTAATCTGTTTTTACCCAATACTAGTTCACCAATGAGATTCATTAAGTGGTCTAAGCGCTTAACATCTACTCTCACGGTTTGTTCTACATTTGTAGCTGGAGCTTTCTCTCCTCCCCCATCTTTTTTAGGGGCAGCTTTTGCAGTAGGTTTAGCAGCAGCAGGTTTTGGTGCTTCAGGGGCTTTGGGAGCTTGCACAGCTGGAGTTGCTCCACCTGCTTTTTGGGCTGCACGAGCTTGTTTATCCGCTTCTTGACGTTTTTTAAGGAGTCTTTCAATTTCTGCTTCTACCTCTTCGGTGCTCATTTTTGAATAATCAAGTTCTGGTTCGTCAGCAAGTGGATTATTGCTATCTGCTGGAGCAGATTCGGTTGATTGAGCTTGAGGAGCTGGAGCAGGTGAATCTTCTGCAGTTGGCGCACCGCCATTAGAAATTGCTTGTAGGCGCACAACAGTGTCATCAATTTCAATACCACTATTTGCATCAGTGCCGTTATCACGTATAGCGACAAGAAGTGCTTTCATCAAATCTATGGAGTGCAATACTACGTCCATTACATCAGGCGTGATTTTAAGCTCATCACGTCTAGCTTTATTGAGCACATCTTCCATATTGTGTGTAAGACGAGTGAGAATATCAAAATTCAAAAATGAGCTTGAACCTTTGATTGTATGAGCTACCCGAAAGATTCTATTAAGTAAATCAAGGTCTTCAGGATTGCTCTCAAGCTCTACCAAATCTTGGTCTAGTTGTTCTATCATTTCAAAGGCTTCTACTAAGAAGTCTTCTTTTATCTCTTGTAAATCATCCATTGTGAATCCTCTTGCACGAAATTAAATAAAGTATTTTACTATTTATTTTGATAAAATTCTAGTGATTTCATCATAAAATAGTTTTGCATCAAACTTAACTAAATAAGCTTCAGCTCCTATCTCTTTTCCTTTGGTGGAACTAAACTTATCACTAATAGAAGAATTAAAAATGATTGGAATCTTATTGAATCTTGCATCATTTTTAACTTGTGCTGCAAAGTGAAAGCCGTCCATTTTTGGCATTTCCACATCTGAAACAATTAATTTAAGGTGATTTGTTATGTCATTGCCCCAACGCTCATAGAGTTGTTCTAAACGCTCTAACCCTGCTTGTCCATCAATGGCTTCAATAACATTAAAGCCAATATCAGTCATTGTGCTATGTAAGAGTTTGCGGGCAATAGAGCTATCATCAAGAATAAGCACACTTCCTTCAAATTTTCTAGTTGGCTTAAACTCTTCTGTATCTGCATTAGCACCATTTGGCATTTGGAAATCTAAATCATCAATAATACTTTCTAAATCTAAAATTAACAAAGTTCTTCCATCTTCAATGCGCGTTGTTCCTGTGATTTTACCACGCTGGTTGTCATTGTTTAAGCTAAACATAGCAGATTCTATATCTGCCCAACTTATTCGTCTAAGACGCTTTGTTGCATGGACGACAAAACCAAGTCGTTTGTTGTTAAATTCTGTAACAATTACTTTTTTTTCATTTATAGCATCTTCTTTTGGCTTGATATTCATCCACAAAGTTAAATCAATGAGTGGCACTATCTCTCCGCGTAAATCAAACATACCAAGTAAATAATCAGGGCTTCCTGGAGATTCAAAAATTTCCTCAGGATAGATGACAATGCCACTTACTTTGGCGACATTAATACCATATACGCCCTCATAAGTTTCTCCTTCTTTATCTTCATAGAGCCTGAAATCTACAAGTTCCATCTCATTGCTTGCAATGTTCATTACATTGGTTTCATTTGTTTTCAATTATGCTCCTTGAATATGGTTTGAGCTTAAGGCGGATTCTATACTAAAAATACTTCTAGTAACATAAAATGAAGGCAATGATATATACAAAGCCCTATCAACGTAGGTTTTTCCAATATGAAAATGTCCTTCTATAAAAACAATATCGGAGTATGAGGAAGAATGTGTATCAAAAGCGCAGGAATTGAGATTTTTATATAAATAAGATTCATAAGCACAAATGCGCTTTGGAGCAAAGCGAGATATGTCTATTTTCCCTTCCTTGATGGGTTTATGATTAATTTTTTTGATAATGGATTTATAGAGATTACCCAAAGTTATCGCATCAAGGCATTTGATGAGAGATTGCATTATTGTGGAAGTCATTATGCGGATATAGAGTTCATATTTGGTATTTAAAAATATATCGCCGTGAGCGAGCAAAATTTTTTTCTTTTCTTGATTGTGTTGATAATTAAAAGCAAGAGGTTGATTGCTACGTGGAATACATCTTACATTTTTTAAAAAAGGCGGCATAGCATTTTGTAAGGCGGATAATCCAAAATCGTGATTACCTTCAAACCACCATATTTGACTATATTGGCTTAAAGATTCTATATATTGTAAAAGTGAAACATTTGATTTTTGACTTGATATTGCACTCCCTAATAAAAGATGTGCAATATCACCCATTAAAAATATTTGTGATGGAATTTGCGTAGGATTGTCTAAAAGAGAATCAAAGTATGCAAGTAATGCACGCGAAGCAGATATGCTTTGTTGTGAGAGTAAGGGAAAATCAGGAGGTATAAAATGTGCATCTGCAATAAATACAGCATCATTTTTAATATAAGGTGCCTCTTCCCATATTTTTGCAATATCTTTGGTATCTTGATTTTGCAAAATACCTCTTTGAGCTAGATTCATTAATAAAACCTAAAAAATACCATAAGGTATATTTGGCACACCTAAATGCTCATCTAAGCCACACATAAGGTTAGCATTAAGCAAAGCTTGTGAGCTTGCTCCGCGTAGAAGATTATCTATTGAAGAGTTGATATAAATATTTTTGTTCGTAGTAGCAACAAAAATATCACAAAAATGGCTACCAACAACGTGGGCAATACTGACAGGGCTCTTACGGATTCGGACAAAAGCCTCATTTTTATAGGCATTCAGGAGTATCTCATATGCTTCTTGTGAGTTTAGTGGTGAATGAAGTGTCGCAAATATGCTTATAAGCATACCACGTGTAATAGGCATAAGGTGTGGCACAAAGACAATATCCATTTCCTTAGCGCCAATAGTTTGGCATTTTTCGGCAATTTCTATTTGGTGACGATGTGTAAGAGGGGAATAGCTAAAGAGATTCTCATTAATGTGGGGAAAGTGTGTATTCTCAGTAAGGCTTTTTCCTGCTCCACTCACACCACTTTTGGCATCAATAAACACACCACAAGAGCTATCAATATAATCCAAAAAAGGGAGCAGAGCCAAAAGACTAGCAGTAGGATAGCAACCCGGATTTGCCACAAGATGAGATTTTTGTATCAATGCACGATTATATTCTGGCAATCCATACACAGCGCTAGCGAGATTTTCTGTATCAATATGAGGGCAATAATGCGCTGTATAATTTTTCGCATTGAGGCGGTAGTCAGCTGATAAATCAACAATCTTTATTGGCTTAATGCTTAGAATCTCACGCACCATAGTCATAGCACTTTTATGCGGCAGGGCAATGAAAATAAGCTCACATTTATCTACAGCTTCTTTGGCATCAGCCTTGCAAACCGGCAGATGACTAAGAGAGAAGAGCATTTTATGAATCTCATCAAGATGTATCTCTCCTTGTGTATTAGCGATGTAGCTTAATTTAAAAATCGGGTGAGCAAGAATAAGCTTAACAAGTTCTAAGCCCGTATAGCCACTCACTCCGATGATTCCGACATTGATATGTTGCGCTAACATTATAAGCCCTTATAAGAGATAATAAAATCGTGCAAAATAGCACAAAAGATTTCAAAATCGCGCATATCAAGGCATTCATTAAGACTATGTGGAGTATGAATTGTCGGTCCAATAGAAATAACATCAAGGTTTGTATGTGAGCCAAGTGAGAGGAGTTGCCTTTTGAGAATTCCACATTCTAGACCTGCGTGGATTTGTGCGATATGGGGTGTAATATGATGAGATGTATAGAGTGTTTGCAAAAGCGTGAGTGCCGGGTGATTATCATCTATGCTTTTTTCCCACGGACTATAAAATCCGCTTGTATGCAAAGAGCAATGAGGATTAAGAAAGGCTACGCTATTTTGTAGCCGATTGATTGTGCGTTGCAAAAGTATATCAGTATTAGCACGTGCCATCATAATGAGTTTAAGCGTTTCTTCTTGTTGGGCAAGGAGTGAGAGATTAAGTGAAGAGAGTGTGCCTTGAGAAGACGCGGCATATATACCACTATGGATACCGCATATAAGCGGGATAATTGCATTTTTGTGGTAAGCATATTGATAAGAAGTAATATTGTCTTTAATTGGCGTAATGTCAAAAATAGCACCCTGTGGTGTAGTAAAAGTTTCATTTAGAGGCGTGGCACAAGCAATTATAGAATCTAATCCTGTGGGGATTGAATTGCGTTTTTCTCCTGCTTGAAGCATAAGAATATATACATCAAGCGAGGCAAGGAAAAAACCAAATTCTGTAATGACATTTTCTTTATTTTTATGTATATCAATGCCACTATGTCCTCCCAAAAAGCCTTTACTTGTAATGCGATAAATATGAGGGTAGTTAGAAGTGAGTTGTGCAAGGGGTTTGTTAAATGCTTTAAGGTCAATCTCACATTCTATATCTACTCCGCCAGCGCAACCTAAAACAATTTCATTAATATCTTCGCTATCAAGATTGAGCAAAAGGGAAGATTCTATCTTAAGTCCAAGATGATTAGCTCCTATCATACCTACTTCTTCGTCGTTGGTAAAAAGAAGCTCAATATCAGGAGCATTTTGGGCTAGCATACAAGCCATACCAATACCATTATCTGCACCAAGGCTAGAATTTTTTGCGCATAAAAAGTTATCTTTTTGGATAGTTTGTATTCCTTTGTGTTGTGTAGAATCTCCTACACATACCATATCATAATGACTTTGGAGGCAGACACTTGGGTTACCTTTTTTAGCATAGATGTTTTTGGCTTCATCACTTTGGACTTCATAGCCTTTGTGTGTGAGTGTGGTGCAAAGATAGGAAAACATATCTTGCGTATGAAAGCTACAATGAGGAATTTCACAGAGTTTATAAAATTCTTGTAGGCTTTGGAGGGCAAAGTCATTCATTCCTGATCCTTAAAAATTATATTTGGGATTTATCTTGACATCTTTCGTGCAAACTTGCATTATAATGTAAGATTTTACACGAATTTTCAATAAGAGCAATTACTTTAGCAAGTGTGTAAATGTCACGAGCATAGGCATATACACCATAGCCTTTAATTAACATAAAAGAATGATTGTGTTCTTTAAAATATCGTGGAATATCAGTATCTGCTCGTTTTTCCCAAGTTTCATAATCTTTGGGGTCAAAAATTTCAATGCAGGGGGCGAGAAATTTGTAGCCAAAATAATCTTGAGGTTTAAGGGCATTATATTTGAGAGAGTAGGAAACAAGATAGGGTGGCATAGCATAAGCAATGAATTTTGCTTCAGAGAAATGCTCATAAATACTTGCGTGTATAGGAGCGTGTAAGCTAGCTTCGTCCCAGCGATAATCTTGTCTATGATAAAGTGCAATCATAGAATTCGCATTGAGGTTATCAAAAATAGCTTGTTGTTTGTTGATAATAAAGCGATTTTTTGCCACACGCGCAGAAATTGCTCCGTGAAATACACCAAAGAAATTCTTTCTAAACATAGAAAGCGAAATACTAGCAATACTTGCAATAAGTTCTGGGCTAACTTGAGTGGTATGTATATTCATAAAGTGATTGTAGCATTTTGTAGGTAATGATATGAAAAAAAAGTATAAAATTCACTCAATAATTGTTTGTAAATGTTATATTTATGATAAAAACCCATAAGTAAATTATATTTATTAAGATTATTAATTATATTTACTAATATAACTTTATATCAATAGACTAAAGTTTTGTATTTTTTAGCAATATTTTTATTTATTTGCTAATTTATTTGCCATTTTTATGTTATGATTACAATGTTTCATTTAAGAAATTTAATCAATGAAACAAAAGTATAAAATTTAAGTCATAACATAAAAATGTAGATTTGTATCTGAAAGCTATTTTAAAGAGGTGAGGAATTGAGTAAAAAAGATTTGCTTCTTTCGCGTGTAATTGTTGAGTATTTAAAACACAAAGAGCCTATTGGTTCTGAATCTTTAAAATCTCTTATGAATACAAAAATCTCATCTGCTACCATACGCAATTATTTTAAGGCATTAGCAGATGAGGGATTATTGTTTCAACCTCACGTGAGCAGCGGACGCATTCCTACGCTTGGTGCTTTGAAATCATATTGGTATAAACAACTTGATACGAAGTCTCTTGTGGAAGTAGATTCTGTAAAATGTATTCAAGAGGCGTGTTTTGCAGCCGAGCTTTTTTGTGCTGTGAGTGTGGAAGAGAGTAATCGTCTTTGCAATATACAAAGATTGCAAGATGATAAACTTTTACTAGAATTTGAGCGCATTGGTATTACCCTACCTTTTTCAAGTGCTTTAGAGAGATTTTTGCACGAGCTAAAAGGATTAGAGGTTATTGATGTGCGAAAAATTGCTCATCAAGTTCGTGCACAGAGTTTGCTTGATGCACTTTCTTGTGTGCAGAGTAGGAATCTTACATATTTTGGTGTAGGAGCAATGGCTCAAGCTTACATACATAATACCAATGAACAGAGTTTTTATTCTATTATTGATGGAAGTATGTTTGATTTTTTAGAGAGCGGTATGTATTGCGAGGAGGTGTTACCTAAAGGCTATATGGCAATTATGCAAGATATAAAGCTAAAAACTCACCCAGATAAAAAGACAAGAATGCTTTGTATCGGGGCATTAGATAGAGATTTTGCTTATTTTTATGGCTGTATTCAATCTTAAAATGAAAGGAGTGTGATTTTGATGGAAGAGCAAGAAGAAAAACAATATAACCAAAACATTCAAGACAATGAGGAAGGCACTCAAATGCGTGAAGAGTTACAAGAGAGCACCAGCGCACAACAAACCCTTCAAGAGCAAGAAATAGATTATCAAGCAAAATATTTGGAGTTAAAAGACCAATATGTGAGGGCATTTGCAGATTTCGAAAACACGAAAAAGCGGCTAGAACGAGATAAGAATCAGAGCTTAGAATATGCGTATGAGCGCATTATGAATGATTTACTTCCTGTGCTTGATACATTAGAAAAAGCCCTAGAGAGTGCCCAAAGTAACCCAGAAGCAGGAGCGATTGCGCAAGGATTGCAGCTTACGCTTGAAGGCTTTTTGAAAGTATTAAGTAAGCACGGGGTGGAAGTGATAGCCACAGATGGAGAATTTGACCCGAATTTGCACGAGTGCCTGATGCAAGTGCCTGATGCAAACAAGAATGATGGTGAGATTCTCCAAACCTTACAGAAAGGGTTTGTGTATAAGCATAGAGTGCTTCGTCCATCTATGGTGAGTGTCGTAAAAAATTAATTTAAACAAAAAGGAGACAAAATGGCAAAAGTAATTGGAATAGACTTAGGAACAACAAACTCTGCAATGGCAGTGTATGAAGGAAATGAGGCAAAAATTATTGCAAATAAAGAAGGTAAAAATACTACGCCATCAATCGTAGCATTTACTGATAAGGGTGAGATTCTAGTCGGTGAACCTGCTAAAAGACAAGCAGTGACAAATCCAAAAAAGACAGTGTATTCTATTAAGCGCATTATGGGGCTTATGTTTAATGAAGACAAGGCAAAAGAAGCAGAGAAGAGACTTCCTTATAATATCGTAGATAGAAATGGTGCGTGTGCGGTAGAAATTGCTGATAAGATTTATACACCTCAAGAAATTTCGGCAAAGATTCTTATGAAGCTTAAAGAAGACGCGCAAAGCTATTTGGGAGAAGATGTAACAGAAGCAGTTATCACTGTTCCAGCGTATTTTAATGATTCTCAACGCAAGGCAACCAAAGAAGCAGGGACAATAGCTGGACTTAATGTGCTTAGAATCATTAATGAGCCTACTTCAGCAGCATTAGCGTATGGATTAGATAAAAAGGAAGCTGAAAAGATTATGGTGTATGATTTGGGTGGTGGGACATTTGATGTTACCGTTTTAGAAACAGGCGATAATGTCGTAGAAGTCCTCGCTACTGGTGGAGATGCGTTTCTTGGAGGTGATGATTTTGATAATAGAATCATTGATTGGGCAGCAGAAGAATTTAAAAGTGATGAAGGGATTGATTTAAAAAATGATGTAATGGCATTGCAGCGACTAAAAGATGCGGCAGAAAATGCTAAAAAAGAGTTAAGTAGTGCGCAAGAGACAGAAATTAATCTACCTTTTATTACAGCTGATGCAAGTGGTCCAAAGCATTTGGTGAAAAAAATCACTCGTGCGAAGTTTGAGAGTTTGATTGATGATTTAATTGAGGATACGATTAAAAAAATTGAATTTGTGATTAAAGATGCAGGGCTTTCTCAAAGTGATATTTCTGAAGTGGTGATGGTTGGTGGTTCTACGCGGATTCCAAAAGTGCAAGAGCGCGTTAAAGCATTTATTAGTAAAGATTTAAATAAATCAGTCAATCCTGATGAAGTTGTGGCTGTGGGTGCAGCAATACAAGGTGGCGTGCTCAAAGGAGATGTAAAAGATGTACTTTTACTTGATGTTACACCTTTGAGTTTAGGTATTGAAACTGCTGGTGGTATTTCAACAAAAGTTGTAGAGAGAGGCGTAACTATCCCTACGAAAAAAACACAAATTTTCTCTACCTACGAAGACAATCAACCTGCAGTGAGCATTAATGTATTGCAAGGAGAAAGGGAATTAGCGCGTGATAATAAATCGCTTGGGCGCTTTGATTTAAGCGGTATTCCGGCAGCTCCTCGTGGTGTGCCACAAATTGAAGTAACATTTGATATTGATGCAAATGGAATCTTAACCGTTTCAGCAAAGGATAAAGCCACAGGAAAATCTCAAGAGATTAAGATTAGCGGTTCAAGTGGGCTTTCAGATGCTGAAATTGAAAAAATGGTCAAAGAAGCAGAATTACACAAAGAAGAGGATACGAAGAAAAAAGCAATTATTGAATTGCGTAATAATGCGGATTCTCTAGTGTATCAAACAAAAAAGAGCCTTGAAGAATTTAAGGATAAAATAGAATCTGCCGAAGTAGAAAAGATTCAAAGCGCGGTTGCTGCACTTGAAGAGACTTTGAAAAATGAAAATGCTTCAAAAGAGGAGCTTGAAGAGAAAATTAAAAATCTCACAGAAGTAAGCCATAAACTTGCTGAAGCAGCGTATGCCAAAGAGCAAGGTGGCACACAACAAGGCACAGATACAAAGAAAAAAGATGATGATGTCATTGATGCTGAAGTAGAGTAGGCGAAAAGCGCTTGACATAGTTGATAAAATCTCCTACAATAATTCGATTTAGATGCAATTTTGTAGGAGATTACAATGAGTATATGGCGTATTGCTCAAATCTTTGTTTGTGTTCTTGTGATGGCATTAGGAATGCTAGGTTGTTCAAGTGAAGAGAAAGCACAGCAAGTGAAAGAAAAAAGGAGTGAAAAGTTGGAAGGCTTTGAGCAAAATGCCAAAATAAAGAAGCCTAATATTGTGATTCTTGCCACAGGAGGCACGATAGCTGGGGCGGTAGATTCTCAAATTAAAACAACAGGCTATAATGCAGGAGTAATAAGCGTTGATACATTGATTGAGGCTGTGCCACAGCTTCAAGAGATTGCACATATTCAAGGGGAGCAAATTGCCAATATTGATAGTGCGGATATGAATGATGAAATATGGCTCACTTTGGCTCAACGCGTGAATAAGTTGCTTGAGAATCCAAAGATTGATGGTATTGTTATTACTCACGGCACAGATACAATGGAAGAGAGCGCGTTTTTTTTACATCTTACTACTCGAAGTGATAAGCCTGTAGTGCTTACAGGAGCAATGCGTCCTAGCACTGCGATAAGTGCTGATGGTCCTAAGAATCTTTACAATGCACTTGCATTAGCAGCTAATACGCAATCAAAGGGTAAGGGCGTTATGGTAGTGATGAATGATAGAATCCAAAGTGCGCGATATGTGAGCAAAACACATAGTCTTAATGTAGATGCTTTTTCCTCCCCTAATAGTGGCGATATGGGCTATATTTTAGATGGTAAAGTATTTTTCTACACATTTCCAAATAAGCCTCATACAACTCATAGTGAATTTGATGTGCGCTCTTTGAGATCTCTGCCAAAAGTGGATATTCTTTATTCTTATGCTAATGATGGCTTAGCCATAGCGGCTCAAGCTTTGGCAAATCAAGGCACAAAAGGCTTAGTCATAGCAGGAAGTGGCGCTGGAAGTATCCATAAGAATCACAAAGATATGCTTAAAAAATTAATGCAAGAGGGTTTAATAGTCGTGCAAAGCTCAAGGATAAATAATGGCATAGTATTAGCAAGTGAAGCAGATGCTAAACTTGGCTTTATTGGCAGTGGGGATTTGAACCCACAAAAAGCACGTGTGCTTTTAATGCTTGCCCTTACTCAAACCAAAAATTCAGCAGAAATTGCAAAAATTTTTCAAAGATATTAATGTGATTTTAAAATTTGTTTATCTAGGTATAATACAATTCCATCTTATTATAGTTACATAGACAACTTTAGAATATAAAGCCTTTATGAATGTTTGCAGATAAAAAGTAAGAATCCTTAATATTTAAGGATTTTAGGGAAATTTAAAGATAGTAAGTAAGGACAAAAGAATATGCGTATTATTTTGACTTTAATACTTTTATTTTCTTTAAGTATGGCTTCTGGTTTTAAGATAACCGAGCAAAGTTTGAACGCTACTGCATTAAATTCTGCTTATGTCGCTGGAGCTTATGGGGCGGATAGCGCATATTATAATCCTGCTAATATGGGTTTTTCTCACCCATTATCAGACACGGCTAAACACGATTTAGATATTACTTTTACAGGCATTTACATTCCGGGTTTTGTTTTTACAACAGATACGAATTTGAAAAATATTGGTGAGGGCTCTATTAATTGGGGCTTAAGCACCACTACGACATTGGGTATTGATTCAAATATGGCAAATTTAGCAAACACTTTTTTGGGTGTGGATTTGAGTGCACCCATTGAAGTGCCCTCTGAAGTGAAAAACCAGCACGGAGAATGGGGATTTAGTGAGAGAGGTGCATTAGTTGAGGGTTCTGCTGACCCGACATTTTTTCCTGTGCCTAAGATTTTTTATAAAAGCAAAACTGCTAAAAATAAGTGGGGAAATTGGAATTTTGGTGCAAGTTTTACTGCTCCTAGCGGATTAGCAATGAATTGGAATGGCGAGGCAGGAGCTTTTTTACGCAATGTGATGATTGCAATGGTGGAATTTAGTCCTTCTTTGAGCTGGAATTATGATGAACGTATTTCTATTGGGGTAAGTCCGCGGATTCTCTATGGAATGGGCAATTTCAAAAACACTGTGTTTGTTCCACTTGGCACAAAAGATAAGCCCGGTGAAGTGATTACAAATATTAAAGATTTTGATGAAATTCCAGAATCTATGGTGCCACCAGCTATGGCGCAGCTCATTTATGCAGTAAATACAGCTCAAGGTAATGCTTTAGCTGCTTTGGCAGGATTAGGGGTTTCTGGTGGAGGACACTTAAATAATAAACTCCGATACCAAATGCCTACAATATTTAATCCTGAAGGGTGGTTTGGTATGCCTGACCCGAGTGTGTTTGCTCCTTATGTTGATGACAATAAACAAAGCATTGATGTTGCAGGTTATAATGCAAAGGTTGCAGAGATTAACGCAAAAATTAAAAAGAATTGGGAGAACTATCAGGGTGAATGGACAAATGGTAACTTAGAATGGCGATATAATGATAAGACTTGTGCAAGTCAAACAGCTATTTGTTTGCCCACATTATTCAATAAAGTGCCTAATCAAACTTATAAAACTACTATCAATGGGGTAGAGCAAACAGGCTATAAATTTGTCAATGGCGTAAATTATTGTATTCAAAATGGTTATAGCACAAGTGATTTTTATGGTTGTGGTAATTTAGCAGACACTATGAAAGAAGCTCAAAACTTAGGAGCATATGTGAATTGTTACACAGGGACATTTTATGATTTTAATGGTAACTTGCAAACAAGTAACCCGGGACCTTGTGCTTATCCATCTCCAACAGAAACAGATGCCGATGGAGCTCCACGTGGCTATCTCCCTCTAATGGATGCCAAACAAGTGGCAAATGCCTTTGGTATGGGAGATATGGAGATTACTACAAGGCTTGTAGGAGCGACTAAAGTAGAGCAAAAAAGTAATGGTGCAGATCTTGCCTTTGGCTATAAACTTGCAATGAGTATGCGTCCCTTTGAAAGCAAGAAAACTACTTTGAGTGTTGTTTATACTTCTCCCGTAACTTTTAACCTCAAGGGCGGCCTTGATGCTACAACTTATATTGGTGGTTCTGTGGGTAATGTAAATATGAAAGCAGATTTAAATCTTGGCGTTACGCTTCCTTCAAGCGTGCAAATTGCAATAATGCACTATTTTGAGCAATTAAGTGTAGAGTTTGTATATGAGAGAATTTATTGGAGCAAGGGAGATAAATTTGCATTTAACTTTAGCAATCCCAAATTTACGCCTCTTAGCGGTATGGTAATGCAATTTAGTTCGCAACAATTAGAAGCAATGATGGGGTTAGCTGATTATGGTGCAGTGGCTATGGGTGATGGTTGGCAGGATACTATTGCTTTGCGTTTAGGGGTTACTTATTTGACACAAAAGAATCTACTTCTAATGTTTTCTGCGGCATTTGACCAATCCCCTGTGCCTCAAGATAAAATAGGAATCCCCGATAGTAATGCCTATATGTTTGGTGCAGGAGTGAGAAAAACATTTAGTGAGCAATGGAATCTAGGCGTTGCATATAGTCTAAGTCTTAAAGATGGGCGTAAAAGTATTTATCAAACAGGTGGATTCGGACAACTTCATTTGCTCTCTGCCTCTTTGGGTTATCAATTTTAACTTTTTATTAAAAAGGCACAAAATAGCCTAATTCAAGCATTAAGAGAATTCATAGCAAAATAAAAAGTTAAGAGGAAATTATAAATATGTGCTACAATTTGAGTTTTTAAAATCAAGGGTAGAATATGGATTCTTATGAATATGGTGAGTTACTTAAAACTTTGCACAATAAATGTGAGAATATTGCAAAGATTCTTAATCCAACTTCGCTTCAAAAGCAGCTTAAAGATATTGAGAATCTTGAGCAAGATGAGCATTTTTGGAATGATAGCAAAAGAGCAGCAGAAGTAGCGAAGCAAAAGCGAAAATGTGAGCGAATGCTACAAACTTATACGAACACAAAACAAGAAATTGATGATGCACTAGAACTATATGAAATAGCTATGAGCGAGGAAGATTCTCGCACTTTAGAGTTGCTTTTTGAGCAAGCACCTTCTTTACTTAGTCATATTCAAAAGGTTGAGATTGAAGTAATGTTAAGTGGTGAGAATGATGGTTCAAATGCTATTATTACTATTCAGCCCGGTGCTGGTGGCACAGAATCTCAAGATTGGGCAAGTATCCTTTATCGTATGTATTTGCGTTGGAGTGAGCGTAGGGGGTTTAAAGTTGAGCTGCTTGATTACCAAGATGGCGAGGAAGCAGGGATTAAAGGTGTGGCTTTTATCATAAAAGGCGAAAATGCTTATGGTTATGCTAAAAGCGAGAATGGTGTGCATCGTTTAGTGAGAATCTCTCCTTTTGATGCAAATGCTAAGAGGCATACGAGTTTTGCTAGTGTGCAGGTAAGTCCAGAGCTTGATGATGATATAAACATTGAGATTGAGGACAAAGATATACGCATTGATACTTATCGTGCAAGTGGAGCAGGCGGACAACACGTCAATAAAACAGAATCTGCTATTAGAATCACTCATTTTCCTACAGGTATAGTGGTGCAATGTCAAAATGATAGAAGTCAGCATAAAAACAAGGCTACGGCGATGAAAATGTTAAAATCCAAACTCTATGAGTTAGAGTTGCAAAAAAATCAAGAAGGAGCAAGTCAAGAAAAAAGTGAAATTGGTTGGGGACATCAAATCCGCTCCTATGTGCTTGCTCCTTATCAACAGGTAAAAGATTTGCGCACTCAATTTGCTACAAGTGATACAAGCGGTGTGCTTGATGGAGATATTGATGAGATTATAGAATCTGTTCTTGTGCATACAAGTGCGAAAGATAATTAAGTTGTGTAGTCAAAAGCACTTAGCTGATTTTAATAATCCATTCAATGTAATGTTGTATAATACGCATTCCATTATTTTGAATAAAAAAAAGGCAATATAATGACCCAAGAAGAGTTAGATTCTCTTATGAATGGAGAGCCAGATATAAGTGAAGTAGATGCGCTTTCTGATACATCAGACACACAAGAAGAGTTTAAAACAGAAACTATTGACCCTAATGATTTTCGTGTGGAGGCTGATAAAAAGTGGCCTCCACCACCACCTACTGAAGACCATAAAGTAGTGCATCAGCTTGATGAAGTGACTCAAGATACAGAAGCTAAGGGTATTCAGATTTTTGACCAGCTTGAAATTATGAGCAATAGTGCGGCAAAAATTGAAAAAGAGATTAAAAATATTAAAAAATATCTTGAAAATCAAGAGCATCTTTTCAGTAAGCTTTGTGCAACATTTCCTCATATTCAGAGCTTTCAAAGTGCTTTAGAATCTACAAAAGAATTGCAAAAAAGTGAAAAAATTATTTTAAATGCAGCCAATGACATTAATGATGCTTCAATGCAGGCAATGGATTTAATGCAATATCAAGATATTCATCGTCAAAAAATTGAACGCGTTATCAATGTTATGCGTGCATTAGCACAATATATGAATTCTTTATTTGAGGGCAAAATTGATGATAGTAAGCGCGTAAGTTCAGCGGTATTTATTGCGGGAGATAATAAGGAAGATGTTGCCAATGAGGACGATATTGAGGCTCTTATTGCTTCATTTGGCGCAAAATAATGGCAGATTCTAGAGTCCAGCTCCTTTCTCCTGCTGGGAATCTTAAAAAACTTAAGATTGCTCTTGCTTATGGTGCAGATGCAGTATATGGAGGCGTGAGCCATTTTTCTTTACGCACGCGCGCGGGAAAAGACTTCAGTTTTGAAGATTTCGCGCAAGGTGTAGCCTATGCTCACGAGCGTGGTAAAAAGGTATTTGTTACGATTAATGGATTTCCTTTTAATTCCCAACTTAAACTTTTAGAATCTCATATCGCTAAAATGGCATCTCTAAATCCCGATGCGTTTATTGTAGCGGCACCGGGTGTAGTGAAATTGAGCAAAAAGATTGCTCCGCAAATCCCTATTCACCTCTCTACTCAAGCAAATGTGCTTAATGTGCTTGATGCAGAGGTATTTTATGAAATGGGTGTGAAACGCATTGTTGCCGCCCGTGAAATAAGTCTCAAAGATGCACTTGAGATTAAAAAACATTTGCCTGATTTGGAGATTGAAATTTTTGTGCACGGGAGTATGTGTTTTGCGTTTTCTGGGCGATGTTTGATTTCTGCTCTGCAGAGTGGGCGTGTGCCAAATCGTGGGAGTTGCGCCAATGACTGCCGATTTGATTATGAATATTTTGTGCGTAATGTGGAGAATGATGAGCTTGTGAAGTTTGATGGCAAAGAGTTCTATGTAAAAAACCCCGATAATGGCGTGATGATGAGATTACAAGAGGAAGAGGGCTTGGGGACGCATATTTTTAATTCAAAGGATTTAAATTTAAGTGGGCATATTCGTGAAATTTTGGATTCTGGAGCAGTAGATGCACTTAAAATTGAAGGACGCACAAAGTCAAATTATTATGCTGGCATTACGGCAAGGGCATATCGCGCAGCTATTGATGATTATTATAATGGCAGTGAAAATAGTGCCTTTTATACCAATGAACTTTATACACTTAAAAATCGTGGATTCACTGATGGTTATATTATCCATCGTCCTTATGAGAAGTTTAATACACAAAATCATCTCACTGCCATAAGTGAGGGGAGTTACCAAGTGAATGCAGAAGTTGATGAGAGTGGCGAGTGGGCATTTTGTAGGCATACCATTAGAGTTGGAGAGGCAAAAGAGATTGTCGCACCTTTTGGTGAAAGTATAACTTGTGGTAAAAGTGATCTTGGCGAGATATTTGAAGAACAAGGCGTGAAATATATGCGTTTTAATAGGATTTGCTTGAAAGATGACAAAGAGCTAGATTCTATCCATAGTGGCAATACCAATGCTTTTAAGCTGCCTTTGCCTTTGCCACCATTTAGTTTTTTGCGAGAGAGGCTTTAAAGAGTTATAAAGATACCTCAAGCTTATAAAGCACAGGGCTAAAAGCTTTAGAGGCAATAATTACTTGTTCGCCCACCTTAAAATTTGCTGCCTCAATGGGGTCATAGACAATTTGAAAAATCTCATTTTGACAAAGCACACTTATAATACATACAATCTCTTGTATGGATATATTGATAATTTTGCCTGTAAGTTTGATTTTAGCACTAAGACGCTTTTGAATAAACACTTCTTGATTGCTTCCATCACTGATAATTTGCCCTTCTTTTATGACAAAAGTGCGAGAAGCAAGAGAGAAAATTTCACTTAGATTGTGGCTCACAAGTAAAGTTGTGAGATTGAAGTGTTTGTGAATCTTTTTGAGTTCATTTTGTAGGATTTGTGCCATTGCATTATCAAGTGCAGAGAAAGGTTCATCAAGCAACAAAAGTGTAGGTCGCGAAGTAAGGGCACGCGCAAGTGCTACGCGTTGAGATTGTCCACCAGAGAGTTGATAAATGTGCGCCTTTTTAAGGGATTGCAAGTCCATAAGAGCTACGAGTTCATCAGCAAAGATTCTATCTTGTTTGTTTTTGAGCCCAAAACAAATATTTTCATATACATTTAGATGAGGAAAGAGGGCGTAGTTTTGAAAAACAAATCCAATGCGCCGCCTTTGCGGAGGGAGATCAATGTTTTTTTGAGAATCTAACCAAATCGTATCACCTACGCGAATATAACCATTTTCTACTTTATCAAGTCCGCTCAAAACGCGCAAAATACTTGTTTTCCCAGCACCACTTTTGCCAAAAAGTGCGATAAACTCACCAAAGCTTAATTGTTTATCTATTTCAAGTTTAAATGCACCTTTGCTCCCAAGCAATTTTTTATTAAAGCGAAAGACAATATCGCTCATAAGATGCCTTGAGATTGTTGGAATCGTCTGTTAAGATAAAAAATACTTAGAAGCAAAATAAAGCATATTGCAAAAAGTGTAAAAGCATATTGATGTGCGAGGGCATAATTGAGCGATTCTACTTCATCGTAAATAGCGATACTTGCCACGCGCGTTTGATTTGGGATATTACCCCCTATCATCATTACTACGCCAAATTCACCAATAGTATGCACAAAGCTTGTAACACAACCTAAGAGAAGAGCAGGTTTAATATTAGGAAGCAGGACAAAAAAGAGTGTGTAGATTCTATTTTTGCCCAGTGTGAAACTTACTTCCTTAAGCGTGGGTGAAAGGCTTGAAAGAGCGGCTTTGATAGGGTTGCACATAAAGGGTAAAGAAAAAATGATACTTGCTAAAATAAGCCCTTCAAAGCTAAAAACAAGTTTAAGATGAAAATACTCTAATAAAAACGCACCCAAAGCATTTGTAGGGCTAAAAGTAATCAAAAGATAGAATCCAAGCACAGATGGCGGCAACACAAGAGGCAGCCATACAAGCACCTCTATGATGGGACGCAAAGGATTTTGTGAAAAAGCAAGATAATTACCTAAAAATATGCCAATAGGAAGCAAAATCAATGTAGTAAGTGTAGCAACTAAGAAAGTAAGTCGCATTGTTTCAAAAAAATCCACTAGCTTTTCCTTTCAAGTAAAATATGCGTGCAAGGCACATACCACATACATTGCTCTTTAGGTTTAAGAGGATAGGGGGTAAGTGAGGGGAGAAGCGCATAGATTACAAGAGATTGTTGAGTAGAGTTTATCGCACTTTTTGGCAATATGCGAAGACGCGTAAAAAGTCCGCTGTGTTGATAAGTATCTATTATACCCTCAAAGGCATTTATGATACTTAAATGTCCTTTTGTATTGGATAAAGGCGATATAAAGACTTCATTTTCTTTAAAAGTTGCTATAACTTCGTCATTAATGACAAAATCACCGGCTTCAACCACTAAAATTTGGAGCAACCCAAGCGCACATTCTGCTTGTATCATTGTGCATTCATTATGGGTAACGATATGGGAGATACGAGCGGGAATTTTATTCATTTTTGCCACTTCATTAAAGATTTAATCATTATCTGGCTTATCATATCCGTATTCTTTGAGTATTTTTTGTGCTATTTGCGAATGAATAATATATTTAGCAAAATCTTTAGCAAGTTGAGAATCTTTGCCAAATAGAGGGATAATCAATGCTTGATTGATAGGTTTATAAGTGCCTTCATCAATAAGGATATAGGTGAGATGGGGTGTTTTATCTTTTATTACCATAGAGAGTGCGTTAAAACCAATTTCGCTTGCACCTGTAAGCACATAGGTTGTGGTTTGTCCGATAGAATCTCCTGTGCTTAGTTTGTTTTTGAGTTTCTTATCAAGTTTTTGAGATTTTAAAAATTCCTCTGCTGCTCTACCATAAGGTGCAAGTTTAGAGTTTGGGATAGCAATATGAGTAATGTTAGTATTTTGAAGTATGTCAATGCTTTTGACTTTAAATGCAGCATTGGCGCTAAAAAGCACAAGTTTTCCCTTAGCATAATTGATAGGGGGTAAAGGAGCAAGTTTTTTATCATAGAGTTTTTGTGGATAGCTTACATCAGCAGCGATAAAAAGATGAGCAGGGGCACCATTTTGAATCTGTGCATACGCCTTGCCTGATGAGATATAGTTTATGTGAATCTTATCTTTTTTGTGCGTTTTTACATACGCACTTTTAATGTCTTCAAGCACATATTTGAGGCTTGCTGCGGCAAGGACATTAATTTCTTCAGCTATTGCACTTGTGCAAAAAATCATACTGAACATACAGATATGAAGCACTTTATTTAAAAAATACTTTTTCATATCTCTCCTTGAATTTAAGTAATAAATATAATTGTATATAATTTTATATAACGAAGTCAAGATTCTAGAAATATCAACATACAGGGGGCAAATTAATTTTTCTAAAGTCTTTCAGGACGGATTCTAAGTGGGCGATTTTTTGCAAAAGTTCATTAAAATCTTGCGAATTATCCAAATAATCAAAAAAGATATTTTTTACTCGTTCTAATTCATTAAATGCTTGGAGTGCTTCAAAGCCAAGAGGAGTGAGCTTTGTGCCACCACCACCCTTGCCTCCATTATTTGATTGCACAAGTGGAGAGGGGGAGAGCTTGTTCATAATATCCACACTATCCCAAGCGGCTTTATAGCTCATATTCATCTCTTTTGCAGCCTTTGAAATTGAGCCTGTATTGGCTATACGAGTGAGTAGCTCTGCGCGTCCTACCCCAATGTAGCTTTTATTATCTTTTTCAAACCAAAACCGCGCAAAAACATTCATAGAGCTCCTTTTAATAAAGAATCACATAGGTTCGCAATGAGCCGTGCACACCAAAGACAGTTTGTAACTCAATATCAGCAGTGCGTGAAGGACCAGCAATAAAAATCATATTACTTGGCAAGATTTCCTCGTTACCACAGGCTTTGAGCTTTTGAACACCTTCATACAGATGTGCAACAATATCTTGTTTCTTAAGAAGCACGATACAAGTTCTTGTGATAAGTGATGAAAGTCGCGGAGCACGATTGCTAGAGGTAATGCCGATAATACCGAGATTTGCCACACCGCATCGCGCTTTCACGATTGAAGTATCAATGTTAAAAAGCTCCTCTCTTGTCTCATCAACACTTTTTTCATAAGGAATAAGGCTCATAGAATCTGACATATCCTTATGTAATGCTTGTATATCAATCTCATCTTCAATATCAAGATTATAGAGAATCTTAAGTGCTTTTGCTTCTGCAAGAACTTTATGTATATCTTGTATTAGAGTATTTGGACTAGATTCTACCACAATGGCTTTATTTGCATTTTGTAAGCTGATATATTCTTGCACTTTATCAGAATTTGTGCTTTTCATCGGATTAGCATAATGCGAGGATTCTGTATGAAGCGGATTAGCCTGAAGTGAGGCTTTGATATTGTCTAAAATAGCTTGCTTACTCATAAATTACTCCTTTCATATGTGATATTTTTTTATGGAGATTCCCATTTAAAGTAGGGAAAGTGCGATAAGCCACCCAATTTTTAAGCCCGGGTATAAATCCACTAAAAAGCTTTACTAGAGGCATAAGTAGAGGCTTGTTTGGCAAATTCAATAATTCACGCCAAGCATCACCATTAGTTGCAGCATTAGCAAATTGTTTCATTGCATATTCCTCACCTTTATCACGCAATGAGCCATCATTATTTTTAAGATTCTTGCGTCCTTGCCCTACTTTTTCACTACGCAAATCACGAATAAGCTCTGCAAGCGGAATCTTCACAGGACATACTTCACTACATCGTCCGCAGAGTGAGCAAAGATTCACCATATGTCCAAAATTTTTCATACCAAAAAGCTGTGGAGAAATTACTTCACCAATAGGTCCAGGATAAGTGCTAAGATAAGCGTGTCCTCCGATTTTGTCATATACAGGGCAATGATTGAGACAAGTGCCACATCGGATACAAGAAAGAGAGCGGTAAAAATGCGCATCTTTAAGTATGGTTGAGCGATTATTATCAAGGAGGATAATATGCACTTCTTTGGGACCATCTAGCTCGCCATTTTTGCGTGGAGAAGTAATAATGTTATTGTAACAAGTAATGGGTGCGCCTGTAGCTGAAGGCACAAGGAGTGTGTCAAGAATAGAAGCATCTTCAAAACTCTCCACAATCTTTTCAATGCCACAAATAGCTATATGAATATCACTTGCAGTAGTGCTCATACGCCCATTGCCTTCATTTTCAATGAGCCAAATTGCTCCCTCATTAGCAATAGCAAAATTAACCCCACTTAGTCCCATTTTAAATTCTTGAAATTCTTTACGCAAATGCACACGAGCGATTTCGTTGAGTTTTTCTGGTTCAGATTCTAAGTTTGCACCAAGTTTTTGTTGGAATATTTCGCCGATTTGATAGCGGTTTTTATGAATAGCTGGGGCGACAATATGCACAGGTGGCTCATCAATAAGTTGAATGATAAGCTCACCCAAATCTGTTTCAATGGGATTAATACCTTTTTGCTTTAAAAAAGCATTAAGATGCGTCTCCTCGCTCGCCATAGATTTGCCTTTGAGAATCTTAGTGATATTTTTCTCTCTCATAAGATTATAAATAATCTCATTTGTTTCTTTGCTATCGCGTGCCCAATGCACAATGAATCCATTTTTTGTAGCATTTTGTTCAAAACGTTCAAGGAGAGTATCAAGTTGAGAGAGAGTTTTTTGTTTAACCGCTCTTCCTTGCTCACGTAAAGCCTCCCAATCTATATAACGAGAAGAGATAAGATTCTTACGATTCCCTTTAAGGGTGTCCATTACACTCTTAAGGTTAGTGCGGAGTTGTTTGTCATTGAGTTTGGTATGGACGATATTGGTATGTTCTTGATGGCTCATAATTATGCTCCTAATCCGATTCTTTGGGCTAAGAAATCATAGAGATGAATGGGTTTGACAGCGATTTTTTGCTTTTGCATTGCCCCGCTGATATTAAGTAAGCACCCTGCATCTGCTGAAATTACATATTCTACATTTCTTGAAAGAATATCCTCAATTTTCTGGCTCACCATTGCATTTGATACTTCCGGCTCTTTAATGCTAAAAGTCCCACCAAAGCCGCAGCATTCTTCTTCTCGTTCTAGTTCAATAAGCTCAACATTTTGCAATGAAGTAATGAGAGCCTTTGCGCTATCAACAACTTTAGAGGTGCGTAAAGCGTGGCAATTACTATGCCAAGTAACTTTGGTAGGCGCACCTTTATCTTCATATCGGACATTGAGTATCTTATGTAGGTATTCGCCTAAATCATATACACGTGAGCAAAATTGTTTTACCTTCTCAAGTTCGCTTCTTCCCTCAAAAAGTGCTAAATAATCCTCTCTCATCATACCTGCACAAGAGCCTGAAGGCACAATAATTGGTTCTTCTCCCTCAAAAAGTGCTATATTATGGAGAGCAACTTTGCGGCTTTCCTCATAATAGCCCGAATTATAGCTTGGTTGTGCACAACAAGTTTGGTCTTTTTTAAAAATGACTTCACACCCCTCTTTTTGTAATAATCTGATTGCATTTACGCAAGTATCAGCATACGCTAAACTTCCTAGACAAGTTGAGAAAAAAAATACTCGCATATTAACTCCTTCCTAAATTTCATAAAACAATTATGATATAAATAAGGAGCTTTAAAAATACAAAAGGTAAAAGTTTAGTTATTTTTCTTTTTATAAATGTGTAAAATTTTCTCAATTATATGTCAAATGGATTTAATGTGAAAATTTTACACATTGGCATATAAAATACATACTCATTCATCTATTTCATAAGGTTAAGTTTTTTTTGATATTTTAAAATCAATAGCAAAATGGCAGTTGCAGTTGTTATTTTGAAAAGATTCTAACCATAAAGATTAAAGGAGATTCTAAAAATGGGTGCTTGGGAACAGATTTATGATCCACTTAACAATATGTGGTTAAGTGCAGCAGTAGCTTTTATACCTATTGCGTGTTTTTTATTATGTTTGCTTGTTTTAAAGCTTAAGGGATATATAGCGGGCTTTATCACAGTGATTGTAGCGACTTTGGTGGCATTTTATGCTTACAAAATGCCTTTTTCACTCATAGGTGCTTCTTTTGTGCAAGGATTTGCACAAGGAATGTGGCCTATTGCTTGGATTATTATTGCAGCAATCTTTCTCTATAAGCTTTCGGTGAAATCTGGCTCTTTTGAAGTAATTAAACAAAGTGTAATGACTATCACGCCTGATCATAGAATCCAAGTGATTTTGATTGGATTTTGTTTTGGTTCATTTTTGGAGGGAGCCATTGGCTTTGGCGGACCTGTTGCAATTACAGCAGCACTCCTTGTGGGCTTGGGGCTTCGTCCATTATATGCAGCAGGACTTTGTTTGATTGCAAATACTGCTCCTGTGGCTTTTGGAGCAGTTGGGATTCCAATTATTGCAATGAGTAATCTTGTAGGTGTAGAGCAATATTCTGTTGCGGCAATGGTTGGGCGTATGCTTGTGCCTTTGAGTTTAACAATCCCTTTCTTTATTGTATTTTTAATGGACGGAATCAAAGGTGTGAGAGAAACTTTCCCGGCAATTTTGGTAGCAGCAGTGAGCTTTACAGCTACTCAATTTATTAGCTCAAACTATCTTGGTGCAGAGCTTCCTGATATAGTTTCTGCTGTAGTATCTTTAGTTTGTACCACAGCTTTTTTGAAGTTTTGGTCTCCCACAAATATATTTAGGCTTGATGATTTAAAAGATTTTTCAAACCACGAAAAACTTGAATTTGTTAAAGTCTTTAAAGCGTGGCTTCCGTTTATTTTGCTCATTATTTGTGTAATTATTTGGACTCAGCCTTGGTTTAAAGCAATATTTGAAGCAAAGAAAATTTTATTTGAGAATCCAGATTTATTGATAAATGGAGCTATTGCTTTACCTAAAGAGAGTTTCTTTTTTAGCATAAAGCCTATAATTGATGATGCGGGAGCAACGATAGGTTATTATCAAATTGGAGCCTTAAACTATACCCAAGTGAGTATGGCTTTCAATCCTCTTACAAGTGTCATAACTGACCCTAGCGGCAATCCTATAAAAATTGATTTGCCCATTAATCTTATTGCGCTTCAAGCAGGCACAGCGATTTTAGTAGCCGCTTTTTTAACCATCGCTTTTTTGAGAATAAAATCAAGTGTTGCTGAAGAAGCACTTGGAGATACCTTAAAAGAAATGGCAATTCCTTGTATCACAATTGGGCTTGTTGTTGCCTTTGCTTTTATCTCAAAAAATAGTGGTATGAGCGCAACTTTGGGTATTGCTTTTGCAAAAACAGGCGATTTATTTGCTTTCTTTAGTCCAGTTATTGGGTGGCTTGGTGTGTTTATCACAGGAAGTGATACAAGCTCAAATCTACTCTTTGGTCCGCTTCAACAAGTTACTGCACAAGAGCTTGGTATTAAAGAAACATTATTTCTTGCAGCAAATTCTGTAGGTGGTGTTGTAGGTAAAATGATTTCTCCACAAAGTATCGCGATTGCTTGTGCAGCGGTTGGGTTAGTTGGTAAAGAATCAGATTTATTTAAATTTACTTTAAAATATTCTCTTGCATTTATCATTCTTATTGGTATTTGGACAGCTATTATTGCTATGTTTATTCCTTATATCATTCCCGAAGCGGTAGCCCTGGTTAAATAGCTAATGCTCCTCTAGGGGAGCTCTAGCATCGTTTAGAATCTGCTTTAGTTTTATATTCTAAGTTTATCGATTTGTCCTGTGTAGTAGAAATATTTTTCAAGCACTAAAAGAGAAATGATAGCTTCACGTTTTGTATCAAAAAATTGTTTAATATACTCTTGGGCGTTATGGATAATTTCTTTAGCTTCATTTGGGTGTTTGATGAAATATTCTAACCTTTCCTCCAAGTCTTCATAGTCATCGCGGATTTGTGCATAATGCACATTTGATTTAAGTGTGCCTTCCATAAACCAAGTTTCAAATTTTGGCTTTGACATAATTGCAAGAGAATTAGAGCTCATTACCCATTTGAGATTGCTTGCAACATCATTCCCCTCTAAAGAGAGCAAAAATTTATAAGGTAAATGTTTGGCTATGCCAATTTTTGGCTTTTGCCATAAGTGATGCACTCTTTTACTTCCGGTATGTCCTAAATCACAGAGCCGATGATTAAAATACTTTTCAAAAAATTGTGTGCGATGGGGTTGATAAATCCCGCCACGATAAAAAAGTTTATCTTGTTTATCTTCAAAGGTATATGGATCATTGATAAATGTAAAATGTCGCACCTTTTCTAAATTAAGCAAAGTAGAATAATTAAAAGGTGGAGACTTAAGAGCGTTATGCCCCCCCCCCAATGTTAATTGTTGAGAATGCGATTCATAATAATCCTTTATTGGACGTGATTTTGTAATAGAGGGTTTAGGGCAAATAAAGTTAATATCGCCAAATGCAAAATGCGCTTTAAAATCTTGAGGAAAATATCTTGTGTATTCATAGGTATCAAAAAAATACACGGTTTTCTTGCGTGTAAATCGCACAAAGCTAAGATTTTTCGCTTCATCATCAAGGGTGATAGGATTATTTAATTGGCAATAATAATCTACACGTGATTTAATATATTCAATATCAGGGCGTGTGAGCACATCTTTTAAAATTTTCTCACGATTTTTGGGCAAAAATACTGCAGGTGTTAGCATACGAGAGATTCCCTTAAGATTATAGAGAAAATAATTATTTTTCATATAATTTCCTTAAAATACGCAATTGTTTTTATTAGCCCTTCTTTAAGCTCAACATTTGGATTCCACCCTAGCTCATTTTGAGCAAGGCTAATATCGGGTTGCCGTTGTTTTGGGTCATCTTGAGGTAAGGGTGAAAAAACAAGTTTGGATTTAGAGTGAGTGAGCTCTAGCACTGCATTTGCAAGTTCAATCATACTAAATTCACGTGGATTCCCTATATTTACAGGTCCATAGAATCCATCTCTACTATCCATAAGTCTTATCATACCCTCAATCAAATCATCTACATAGCAAAAACTACGAGTTTGCTTGCCTTCGCCATAAATCGTAACATCTTCGCCTTTGAGTGCTTGAATGATAAAATTACTCACTACACGCCCATCGTTTGGGTGCATTCTAGGTCCATAGGTATTAAAAATTCTCATTACTTTAATATTTAAATTATGCTGCCTTTGATAATCAAAAAAAAGTGTTTCTGCACATCGCTTTCCCTCATCATAACACGCCCTTATACCAATAGGATTCACTGAGCCTTTGTAGGATTCTACTTGTGGGTGGATTTCAGGATCGCCATAAACTTCACTCGTGCTTGCTTGCAGAATCTTCGCTTTCACTCTCTTTGCAAGTCCTAGCATATTGATTGCTCCCATAACGGAAGTTTTAGTTGTTTGCACTGGGTCAAATTGATAATGCACTGGAGAAGCAGGGCAAGCGAGATTATAAATTTCATCAACTTCTACATAGAGAGGAAAAGTTACATCGTGGCGCATAAATTCAAAACGGGGATTTGAGAGTAAATGTATAATATTTTGTTTTGTGCCTGTGAAAAGATTATCCACACAAAGCACCTCATCACCACGATTTAAAAGTTTTTCACACAAATGTGAGCCCAAAAATCCTGCTCCGCCTGTAACTAATATTTTTTTATTTAGCATTAGGTTCCTTTATGATTTATTTTTATTGGGGATATTATATCCAAAATGCCATTAGATTCTTTCTATGCCATTTAAATCACTTATTCAATTAGCTGTAATTATTAGTAAAGTAAAATTTTATTATTCTTAATTTTATGTATTTTTTAAGATAAATATGATTATACTCTCAGCTGGGTTTTAAGCCCATAAACAACAAATAAGGGAGAACTAAATGGCTGTAAAAATTACAGATATTTGTATCGCTTGTGGTTCTTGCATTGATGAATGTCCTGTAAGTGCCATTGTAGATGATGATGCTAATCCAACAGGCGAGGGCACTTATTATGTTTATCAAAATAAGTGTGTAGAGTGTGTCGGACATAATGAGCAACCCGCGTGTGCGAGTGCTTGTCCGACTGATGGTTGCATTGTATGGAGCGAGTTAGGAACTGCTAATCGCGACTATATTGGTGCGGATATGAGAGATGGCACACATCCAGTAATGTCTTAATACTCAATTATAAATCTCACATTGCAAGAATAAATGTATGTGAGATTCTCTTTTTCCTAGCATTTTCTCAATTTATTTTTCTCTTAAAGAATTTCTTACAAATAAACAAGTAACACTCTTTTTTTGTTCAATTTATCTTCTTAAGATAGAATAGACTTTGTTTATTATTATGCAATAATTAAGGAGAAGTGACGAATGAAGCATTTATATGTTATTGGAATGATTGGCATAATGTATTTGATGACAGGTTGTTTTTCAAATAAGCCTACACCATCAAGCACACAAAATGAAATAGAAAAAATGTGTAACGAGGCAAAATACACAATCACACTAGGGCAAATCAATGATATTGGACAAAATGTGCTTTCAAAGCAAGATTTTAGAACAATTTTGGATAAAGCTCTTAGAGATTCTGGTTGTTTTGTCGTTGAATCTAAATTAAACAATCGCGAAAAAGGGTATGTATTAAATATTGAATATGGACTTGAAGTCAAAGAGAGTAAAAAAGATACAAGCGCCGTTAGCACCCAAAGTTCAGCTAGTTTAAAAAGTGAAGTGAGGTTTGTTATGAGCAGAGCTAATTATACAATCACTCAAAATGCCTCAAGCACTATGAAAATGAGTGGAAAAAAATATCTTGGCATAGGCGAAGAGCCACAAATTACGCAAGAGCAAAAAGAGCGTTTAGTTCAGCGTGCTTTAAAAACAATTTTTACTAATCTCTTAAAAATATAAATTTAATTTTGTATAAAATGCCTTAAGGAGAAAGAGTGCATATTACAATTATAGGTAGTGGTTATGTTGGACTTGTAGCAGGGGCTTGCTTTGCTCAAATGGGAAATAATGTTGTATGCCTTGATGTGGATTCTAAGAAAATTTTGCAACTTCAAAAAGGGGATATTCCGATTTATGAGCCCGGTTTGGAATCTTTAGTGCGCGAAAATACTGCACTTGGCACACTTTGTTTTACTACTGACAAAAAAGAAGCAATTTCTAATGCTGAAGTAATTTTTATCGCAGTTGGCACACCTATGGGCGATGATGGAAGTGCAGATTTATCTTATGTGCGCAATGTAGCAATGGATATTGGGACGTATATAGAGCGTGAATATGTGGTTATAGTGGATAAAAGCACAGTTCCTGTTGGCACTGCACGGGAAGTGCGAAAACTAATAGAATCCACGCTCCTAAAGCGTCATATCACTTCAGTAGCTTTTGATGTGGTAAGTAATCCAGAATTTCTTAAAGAGGGAATGGCGATTAAAGACTTTATGAGCCCTGATAGAGTAGTGATTGGAACAGATTCTACAAGAGCATTAGATACAATGAAGACACTCTACGCACCTTTTTTGCTTAAAAGCGATAGATTTATTTCTATGGGGATAGAATCTGCGGAAATGACAAAATATGCCGCAAATGCTATGCTTGCTACGAAAATTAGCTTTATTAATGAAATGAGTCAAATTTGTGAGCGCGTGGGAGCAAATATTAATGATGTGCGATTAGGTATTGGTTCAGATGCGCGTATTGGATATAGTTTTATTTATCCGGGTTGTGGCTATGGTGGGAGTTGTTTTCCTAAAGATGTGCGTGCATTAGAAAAAACCGCAAAAGATTTTGGCTATGATGCGTGTATTTTAGGTGCAGTTCAACGTGTAAATAATGAGCAAAAAATGCTTTTGGTAGAAAAAATCGTGCGCTATTTTGGCGAAGATTTATCAGGGCTTAGTTTTGCATTGTGGGGACTTAGCTTTAAGCCAGAAACTGATGATATGCGAGAAGCAAGCTCCTTGGTGCTTATAGAGCAGTTAAGTAAAAGGGGAGCAAAAATTAAAGCTTATGACCCAAAGGCTTATGGACAGGCACAATTCTATCTTAAAGATTATATGCAATCTCTTACCTTAGAGGAGAGTAAATATGAGGCATTAAAGGATTGTGCGGCGCTTGTGATTGTAACAGAATGGCGTGAGTTTAGAAGCCCAGACTTTAATGAAATTGCAAAACTTCTTATGAATCCTATTATTTTTGATGGACGAAATATTTATCAACATCTTGATATGGAATCTAAAGGATTTGAGTATTACCAAATTGGTGTAAAGCATAATAACTAAAAGCTTTCTCTTTCTATAATAAATTGATTTTTTTATGCTGATGCCGATATGTTTGCTAGAAATATAAGGAACATAAAATGTTAAAATATATTATTATTTGCATAAGTTTAATAGGTTTAATTTATAGCGCAGAGTTAGAAGTGCGTATTACGAATACTGAAACTGCTGGTGAGGTAAAACAAAGACGTGTAACTTACATTAAAGGCACAGAGATTAAGCACGGGCGAGAATCTTGGTATGATCAAACAGGGCATTTATTGCATCAAATGCACTTTATTAATGGACGTAAAGAAGGTCGTGAGATGAAATATTCCCGTGATGGTGAAGTTATTTATGATGCAAATTATAAAAACAATAAGCTTGAAGGTTTGGCACAAGAATTTTATCCTCAAAATATACTTAAATCCGAAATTACTTATTCAGAGGGTAAAATTATTGGCAAAGCCAAATGGTATCATAGCAATGGCACACTTGCTAAGGAAGCTGATTATAATGATGGTTTGCTTGATGGCAAGGTTATAGAATATTATGATAATGGAAAAGTTGCAAGACAATATACCTATAAACAAGGCAAGATTGAGGGTATTAGTCGTGGATTTTTTAAAAATGGCAAGATACAAGAAATCGTCAATTATCGTGATGGATTAAAAAATGGTGATATGAAGCAATATGATGTAAATGGTATTGTGCGTGAAGAGGCAAGTTTTAATAATGACCAAAAGACTGGACGTGAGCGAACCTATGATGGAAATGGTGTTGTAATGATAGAGCGTTTTTATGATACAGGAGTGCCAAAAAAAGTAGAAGTAAGTTGGTTCTATCCGAGCGGAAAGCCTAAAATGCAAATGCTTTATGAAGAGAATCAAGCCATTTGGCAAAAAGAATATAATGAGCTTGGTGAGGTTGTATCCAAACTTGATTGTAAAGCGCAAAATTGTATATCGGGTTTGAGTGAAAACATAGGAAAATAGAACAGCAGAGTAGATTAAAGAAAAGGTGCAAGTGTTTGTTTAAAAGGTGAAAAATCCGTAATAATATGACCACCTTCAATCATTACAATACGCGCATAATGTTGCCAATAGGCTTTTGAAACTTGCACATCAATGAGTTCATCATCAAGTGAAAGGCATACAATACATTGAATCTGTTTTGCTAAAGGCATACGCAAGGAATGCGCATATGAAACCCACGAATCATAACTAAATGTAAAACTTTGATGCGTTGTAGTATTGATTTGAGGTTGATTGATATATTTTTTAAGTTGCACTAAGGGTTCAAGAACAGGATTGAAAAGAATAAGCGTATGAGGTGTAGGAATACTTAGAGTGGGCGCAAATAGTGTGAGTTGCCATAAGTAAAATGCCCCCAAAGAGTTGCCAATAAAACCAAAGGGCATATTGGATTCTATACAATTTTGTAATTGACTTTTGCAGCTATACAGATTTGTATAAAAATCTGCGCCATTGTCATAAACAAGTTGTTGTGGCTCAATATCTAAACCACAACAAAGCCGCTTATACGCTTGAGAATCACGACTAGAGTGAAATCCGTGAGAATAAAAATATTGCATAGCTATCATTCTCCAATACGTAGTTCTTTTGGCAGGGGCGAAGTAAATTCATAGCCCAAAAGCGCGATTTTATGGGCGTGAAGCATAAGACGTTTTGCTTCATCATTTTTACCATAGATTCTATCGCCTAGTATAGGGTGATTGATACTTTGACAATGCACGCGTATTTGATGTGTGCGCCCTGTTTTGATAAGGGCTTTGAGCAAGGTTTTTTTACCCATTATACTTAGAGGGGTGAGGAGAGTGAGTGCATTTAACCCTTTTTTATCAATGCGTGATTTTGCAAAACCTCTTTTTGTTGTAGAGATTGCTTTATTTATTTCTATGGAATCTGCTAGGATTCCGTGCACAAGGCAAACATATTCTTTATAAACTTCTTGATTTTTAAAGGCTTCTTTTGCTTTTATGTGAAAAGCACTTCCTTCCTTAATGAGCAAAATGACACCACTTGTTTCCCTATCAAGCCTATGAAGCAAATGCCAGCCTTCAAACATATTACTTAAATCATAAGATTCTATAAATGGTGGTTTTTCAAGCGCAAGGATATGTTCATCGGTAAAAAGCACTTTAGGTTTTTTGGGTTTAAGAATCTCAAAGGCAGTATGGATTGGGATTTCAAGTCGTGCGATATTTACTTTTTTGCCTGCAGCGAAGACAAGTCCTTTATCAATAAGAGATTTAGCTTGATTATGAGAAATATTATGTGTGCGGGCGAGGACTTTGTAAGCCTTATCTTTATACATCAGTATATCTTTTGTATAAGGGTAGTGAGTTTGTCTTGGGAATTTGTTTTAATGGCGCTCTTGGGTAGAGATTCCCATCTAAGAAGCGTATCTTTTAAGCTTTGGGGAGGTATCAGCACATAATGTTCTATTTCCTCAAAAAGTGCGTATTGATTAAAAATATGTTCTCCACTTATAAGCTTTGTATGAAAATAAGCGGGCTCAAGCGGATTATGCCCTCCTATTTTGGCAAAACCACCACCAAGTATGACAACATCACTTATTGCATAGAGATTATTAAGTTCTCCAAGTGTATCAATAATAATTACATCTGCATTATGAGCATTCAAATGTGTTTGTGAGAAAAGTGTAGTGTTTGTAAAAGTGCGTAGGCTTAATTCATACACTTCCTTAAAACGTTCTGGGTGGCGCGGTGCAATGAGTAAAAGTGCAGAGTTATCAGATGATTTTTGAGCATTTTTAAGAGCTTTAAAGGCTTCAAGGATAAGCTTTTCTTCGCCTCTATGTGTGCTTGCGCCAATAAATACAGCAGAGGAAGGTTTGGTATAATGTGCGCTAAGTGAGGGAGTATTGAGTGTTTTAAGATTACCAAAAACTTCAACATTATGTGCACCTAAATTCTCTAAACGCTCCTTATCAATTTGACTTTGAGCAAGCACTTCATCAATAAGATTAAAAATGCCTTGATAAAACCACGCAAAACGTTGATAATTTTTGTGTGAGCGATTAGAAATGCGGGCATTAATCAGTAGAGTGCGTGCTCTATGAGACTTCGCAAGATAAAAAAGCATTTGCCATATTTCAGCTTCTGTAACCACGAGAGTTTTAAGTTGGCGACAAGATTTACTCCATAAGGGCAAAAATATTTCAAAAGGTAAATAACGCACGACAATATGGGCTGTATCTTGTGAATCTGCAGAATGCGTTTGATATAGGCGTTTTGCTTCTTTAAAACCTGTATGTGTAATAGTTGTAATAAGAATGGTGCAAGGCATAGTTTTTGATGCGTTGATAAGGGGTTCAAGAGATTTTATTTCGCCAAAAGAACACGCGTGAAACCAATATTGTGGCTCACAATCAAGCGATGAGTAAAAAAAACGTGCTGGAATAGATTCACGATGTTTTGCACGAAATATATTTGCAATTAAAATAGGTAGTGCTATAAGATAGAGTATTATACAAAGACAATAATATGTAAAAGGAAAACGAGGAGTTTTATTTTTATCTAAATCTTTTGTAGAATCTGCTCTATCCATAACAATTCCTCAAAAAGCTCTTAGATTCTATGCTTTAGTTTTTTTCTTGCTTTGAGGTTTTTCTTCAGCTGTATTTGTTGGTGTTTGAGTGCTTTTTGAAGAGGGATTTGCATAGAGAATCCGCCCGCAATGAGGGCAGTTAATAATGTCATTGCCTTTAAGAATCTCACTATAAATAGTGTCATTAAGCTTGATAAAGCAACCACCGCAAGCCTGTTTGAAAACACAAACCACGCTTGTATTTCCTGCCCAACGTCTAATTTTGGCATAAAAACTTGTGATTTTACTATCCATTTGTCCCACAAGTGCTTCTTTTTTATTAAATAATTCTTGTTGCACTTTTTTAATTTCTTGGACTTGACTTTGTGTTTTTTCTTCAAGCGTTTTAATGAGAGATTTAAGCTCTTCAAGCTTTGGCTCATAGGCTTTTTTCTCTTCTTCTTTACTTTTTTTCAGTGTTTCAAGACGATCAATTTCGCTATTTGAATGAGTCATATTTTCTTTAGCAATATCAGATTCTACATCAAGAGCACGCATTTCTTTTTCTGTTTTAATTTCTTTTTGCTTTTTGCCAATTTGCTCTAGTTTTGAAGAGGCATCTTGAATATTTCGGTTGTGATGAGAAATTTCAAGCTCAATGCTATAAGATTCGCGATCAAGTTTTTCTATATTCTTTAAAATTTGCTCTTGTTGTTTGATTTGTTCATTAAGTTCGGAACGTGCTTGGGAAATTTTGGGTTCTAAGTCATCAATTTGTTTGTCAAAATTCGCCACTTCTATAAGTTCTTTTAAATGCTTATTCATCGGGATTTCCTTTTTGGTTAGGTGATTAGAATCTATTGATGCTTAGCTTGGCAAAAATAGAATGGATTTTTACAATCCATAATTATAGCGTTATATCCCACATTTTGCAAAATAGAATCAAAAATTTCCACAAAATATTTTTCACTCTCGTAGTGTCCTATGTCTATAAGGCTTATGCCCATACTTTTAGCCATCATTGCATCGTGATGTTTGATATCACCTGTAAGCAAACATATATGTGGATTTGGTTGGATTTGAGAAAGGAGTGAGCAACCACTTCCGCATACAACATAAGCTTCTGTAATGGCATCATTTGTATGAGATGCTTGAGATTCTTGATTGAGAAATGTTATATCATCGCCTTGCACGAAACTCACACTAGGCGCATTCAGCTTTTTGCATACATCTTGAGCCAATTTTTGAAGTGATATAGGCGGAATCTTCCCACTCATTAAAAGCCCATCTTCACTTGGCACAAAATGATGCCATTGTAAAATTTGATGTGTGAGGTAGGTATTTAGATGTGATTTATCAAAATTTGTGTGAAGACTAATGAGTGAGCAATTTTTACGAATAAGAATGGCAGCGATATTATGAGGGTATGTATCTGTTATCATTTGAGCAGTAGGATTGAAAAACAAAGGGTGGTGTGTAATAAGAAGTGTATTTGGTTTAAGCGAGAGTGCAATAGCGAGATTTACCTCAAGACAAAGCACAATATCTGTATATTCATTATGAAAACTACCGAGATTTAAACCACTTTTATCCCAAGATTCTTGTGTGTTAAAAGGCGAGATAGTATTGCATAGCTCATAAATCTCTCCCACTTTTGGGTTTTTTTGATGTGTATTTTGTTTATCTTGCTGCATAAAAATCCTTATTTATGAAAATATAAACTAATTATAAAACAAAAGGTGTATCTTGATATACAGAAAAATTGAGCCAATTTGAAAAAAGCACGCTTGCACTTGATTTCCAAGAAAGCACAGGTTCTCCTTTATCATTAAAATAATTCAGAGGTTGTGTAATCTCTAAACCCTTTTGTTTATCACGTTCATATTCAAGTAAAAGCGTATTTTTGGCATATTCTGGGTGTCCAAGTATAAAAAAGTCTTTGTCATCTTTAAGTGCGCAAATACCACATATATCACTTTCAAGTAAGATTTTGAGTTGCGATTTTCTTACCTTTTGATCATCAATGCCTGAATGCCTAGAATGAGGGATTCTTATATTTTCATCTAAGCCGCTAAGGAGTAAATCATTTTCTATAATATGATGTGCAAAGATTCCAAAGACTTTATGTGGCAGTGAAATTTTTGGAATCTTGTGAAAGTGATATAAACTTGCCATTGCTCCCCAGCACAAATAAAGTGTGCTTGTGCAATGCTTTTTGAGATAATCCATAATTGTGGAGATTTCATTCCAATAAGCTACTTGCTCAAATGCTAAATGTTCAATAGGTGCTCCTGTAACAATTGCTCCATCAAAATTGCGTCCTTTGATTTCGCTAAAATTTACATAAAAGCGCTCCAAATGGCTTTTGGGTGTATTTGTGCCAATATAGCTTGATGTAGAAAGAAGAGTAATATTTATCTGCAAAGGAGAGTTAGCCAAAAGAGAGAGAATCTGATTTTCTGTCTCTATTTTTGTTGGCATAAGATTAACAATAAGCACTTCTAATGCTCTAATATCTTGATGTTTTGCCCTTTGAGAACCCATAACAAAAGCATTTTGATTGAGGAATTTATAAGCGGGAATATCTTCTGGGATAATGAGTGGCATAGTTTTCCTTATTTTTCTAAAGCTTTTTTTAAATCTTGTATTAAATCATCTGCAGATTCTAAACCAATGCTAAGGCGTATAGTGCAAGGTGTGATACCTGCGCTTGAGAGTTCATCTGCATTAAGTTGCGAATGTGTTGTGGAAGCGGGGTGAATGATAAGTGATTTTGAATCCCCAATATTAACTACGACTGCAAAAATTTCTGTAGCATTACAAATTTTTTGTGCCTCTTCAAAACTTTGCGCCTCAAAACTGATAAGCCCACTTGCTTGGGAATCTTTGTAATATTTTTGAAGTAGTCTATTGTAAGGGTTACTTGTTAATCCAGCATAAGCCACACTTTGCACCTTAGGGTGTGATTGTAAAAATTCCGCGACTTTAAGGGCATTTTGACTATGTTTTTTAATACGCAACTCTAAAGTTTCTAAGCCTTGTAGAATAATCCACGATGCTTGTGGAGAGAGAGTAGCGCCAATGTTTCTAAGCCATTCTGTAATAAGCCGGATACTAAAGCAAGGCAAAGGAAGATTTGCATATATTAATCCGTGATAGCTTGCATCAGGTGTGTTAAATACCTCATAGCGCGGATTATCCTTAATTAATTCATTTAATCCATATCGCTCAATAATTGCTCCACCAAGCGCACTTCCTTGCCCATTAATATACTTACTTAGACTATATATGCTAATATCCACGCCATAATCAAAAGGTTTATGTAAAAATGCGGTGGGAATGGTATTATCACAAATGCTAATAATTTTATGTTTTTTAGCAATAGCGGTAATTTTCTCCGTATCGGCAATAGATATTTGTGGGTTTGAAATACTTTCAAAAAAAATCGCTTTTGTTTTATCATCTATGACAGATTCCAAAGAAGATTCAATATTGTCAATATCAAAAACTTTTGTTTGTATGCCAAATCGTTTTAAAGTATGCACGAATAGTGTTTGTGTGCCACCATAGATTTTATTGGAAAATACGATATTATCGCCACTTTGCGCACAATTAACAATCGCATAAAAAATTGCAGCACTCCCACTAGCAGTAGGCACACCAAATATTCCTCCCTCAACTGCAGCTAAGCGCGCACCTAGAACATCGGTGGTAGGATTGCTCAAGCGTGTATAAATATTACCAATCTCTTGAAGTCCGAATCGTGCAGCAGCTTGTTCTAAGCTCTCAAAACTATAAGCAGTATTTTGATAAATTGGCACGCTGATTGTGCGCTGTGTGTCATAAGTATAACCTGCGTGAAGTGCAAGCGTATCTTGTGAAAGATTGTGGTGAGAGAGATTTGCCATATTATACCTCGTTGTATTTTGTTATTTTTTGAATTTAATAATATCACAAAAAAATAAGATTACAATATGTAATATATATAAATATGCTAAAAAGGATAAATTGTTACTTTTTTACAAATACATATTGTAATCTTATTTTTTTGTATAGAAAATATTAACTCACTATGAGCATAAAAAGCTGATTTGGTAATTTTTGCTACAATAAGTATTTATAGAATCTATAAAATATTTAAAGATAAGAAGGGAATTAAGGTGAGAGCAATTACATTTTTTTGGCTTGTATTTGGAGTAAGCGCATATATGATGTATTACGTGTATGCAGCCTATTTAATGGATATTTTAATTGCTCTTTTGCTTTGTATCGCTACTTATGGATTGCATAACATTCTCTCAAAATATATCAAATACCCTGTGATATGTGCATTTGTGAGTGTGAGTGTATTAGTATTACTCTTTATTGTGCCTTTGTTCTCTTTGATGAAAACTCTTATAACCTCTGTATCTGAACTTAATCCTACTGCTTTTGGTGCATTTATTGAGGGTAGCAAAGCACAAATTCTCGCGCTCTTTAGCTCGTTTCCGGAGATAGAATCAAGATTGCGCGATGTATTTAATAATATATCTGCTCCATCAATTTTAAGCTATGTGTTTAATTTTAGCTCTCAACTTGGCAAATCAAGCTTGGGATTTATCATTGATACAGGCTTTATTGTTGTATTTTTATTTTTTTATTTTCTTTATGGCAAACAAGCCTATGAATATATTATTGAGCTTATTCCTTTTGAAAATATACAAATTGCAAATGTGCTTGATGAAGTAACAAATGTTATTAAAGTGGTTTTTTATACTTCGCTCCTAAACATCGTGCTTCAAGGCTTTGCTTTTGGTATATTGATTATGTTTTTTGGTTATGATGGAGTATTTTTTGGTATGCTTTATGGACTTGCATCAATTGTGCCTATAGTAGGTGGAGGGCTTGTGTGGTTACCATTGGCAGGATATGAATTTTATCTTGGTAATACACATAATGCACTCATTATTGCACTTTATGCTCTTATTGTTTGTGCGGTGTTAATTGATAATATTATTAAGCCTATTTTGATTGGAATTATCAACAAAAAAGTGCTTAAAACTTCTGTGAAAATCAATGAACTTCTTATTTTCTTTGCCATTCTTGCAGGGCTTACAAGTTTTGGATTTTGGGGAATTATACTTGGACCAGCAGTTACAGCACTTTTTATTTCATTACTTAGAATCTATCGCAAACAAACAGCTAAAGAATCCCTCACACCCCATCATCAAGACAAAATAGGCTTATAGATTCGCTTTTTATGAAAAGCGGAGTTGCTCATATTCAGTAGGGATAAAGTAATCTTGTGTTTTAAGCATTTGTGGATAAAATCCCGCATTATAGCCTAGTTCAAAGAGTTTATCTATAGCCTTTATTTCGCTCTCATTCACAGAGATAGAATCTTTATTAGCATAGAGATTAAGATAAATATCAAGCTCTTTGGCATTTACGCGGATAATACCTCTCTCAAGAAGCATTTCACTTAAAATTTTTTTATTATTGACAGCAACATCAACAGCTTTTGTAAGTATTTTTTCACATTCTATAGCGGTGGTAAGCGGAAGAGAGCGACGCAAAGCCATACCTCCAAGTGGTAGGGGTAAGTTATCAGCGCTTAGTTCTTGCCAAATATCCCATAACTCCGCTTCTACTTCTAAACTTTTATCAAAGTTTAAAATTGATTCGTGAATGAGCACCCCTGCATCAACCTCATCATTAAGCACGCTTTGTTCTATATCAAGGAAGTTTTTATAAATAATGCGTGCGTGTGGATAAGCAATACGAAAAATCATTGCATTTGTTGTATGTTCTCCACTTAAAGCCACTTTGAAATGTTTTTTGCATATTTTTCCTTTTTTTTTGATAAGTTTTGGTCCATACCCATTCCCAAAGCTTACACCTGTGCGTAAAAGTGCATAATTTTGTGCGATAAGCGGATAAAGAGCAAATGAAATTGCACTAATATCGTATTTTCCCTGTAATGTGTCAAGATTAAGCGTTTGAATATCCTTAGCCGTGTTGCTAAAGCGTAAGTTTGTAGAATCTACCCACCCAAAAACAATAGCATAATACATAAATAAATCGTCTGCATCAGGACTATGTGCGACATTTATCATAGTTTCTCCTGTGTTTTTTTAAACAAAATTATAAGGAGAATTTAGTCAAACTTAGATAAAATAGCATCATTTATTTGTAGTTTATACATTAAGGATAGATATGGTAGATGAAAAAAGGCAAAAAGCGATTGAACTTGCTTTAAAGCAAATTGATAAAGCATTTGGTAAAGGTGCTTTGGTGCGTTTGGGTGATAAGCAAGTTGAAAAAATTGATAGTATTTCTACGGGTTCACTTGGACTTGATATGGCACTTGGAATCGGTGGTGTGCCTAAGGGAAGGATTATTGAGATTTATGGTCCAGAATCCAGCGGTAAAACAACACTTAGCTTACAAATTGTAGCAGAATGTCAAAGAAACGGGGGAATTTGTGCCTTTATTGATGCCGAACACGCTCTTGATGTATATTATGCCAAGCGTTTGGGTGTGGATACAGAGAATCTTCTTGTATCTCAACCTGACACAGGTGAGCAGGCTCTTGAAATTTTAGAAACCCTTACACGTAGTGGTGCAGTGGATTTAATAGTGATTGATTCGGTAGCAGCGCTCACTCCTAAGGCAGAAATTGAAGGAGATATGGGAGATCAGCACGTAGGGCTTCAAGCACGACTTATGAGTCACGCATTGCGCAAAATTACAGGCGTGCTTCACAAGATGAATGCAACATTAATTTTTATTAACCAAATTCGTATGAAAATTGGCACTATGGGGTATGGTAGTCCAGAGACAACTACGGGCGGTAATGCACTCAAGTTTTATGCAAGTGTGCGTATTGATGTGCGCCGTGTTGCTACACTTAAGCAAAATGACCAGCAAATTGGTAATCGCACAAAAGCAAAAGTTGTAAAAAATAAGGTTGCCCCACCTTTCCGCGAAGCAGAATTTGATATTATGTTTGGTGAGGGGATTAGTAAGGAAGGTGAAATTATTGACTATGGTATCAAGCTTGATATTATTGATAAAAGCGGTGCGTGGTTAAGCTATAATGATAAAAAGCTTGGACAAGGGCGTGAGAATGCTAAAATTGTTTTAAAAGAAAACAAATCTCTTGCTGATGAGATTACAGCTAAAATTAAAGAGCAAATTGGCTCAAAGGACGAGATTTTACCTTTGCCTGATGAACCAGAAACTGATGAGTAGATTCTATAAGGAGGGGTTGTGGTGGATAAGCTCAAACAAGATACTTTGGCGGTACTCAATAAACGTTTAAATGAGTATATGGAAGCAGAGCAAAAATATAAGGAAAGCTATGAAATAAAAAAGGATTTAGAATCTCTTAAGCTTATGCGTGTTACTTTATCTTTTATGGCTGAAATAATCAGAGAGGCGATTGTTGAGACAATTTCTCCACCAGAGGATAGGTTAGATAAAGTATAATTTCATTTATTTTAAGGAGTAAAAGTATGGTTTATATTGAAGCAATTGATGCACAAGAAGTAATGGATAGTCGTGGAAACCCAACTGTTAGAGCAGCAGTAAGGTTAAGTGATGGCACAAGAGCGGCAGCTATCGTTCCAAGTGGTGCAAGCACTGGTAAAAGAGAAGCCCTTGAATTACGTGATGGCGATAAAGAACGTTATCTTGGTAAAGGCGTGTTGAAAGCCTGTGCAAATATTAAAACTGAAATTGCTGCACAACTTGATGGGGTATCACCTTATGACCAAAGTAAAATTGATTTGATTTTAAAAAAAATTGATGGCACAGAGAATTATTCAGAGCTTGGGGCAAATGCAACTTTAGGCGTGAGTATGGCTATTGCTCGTGCAAGTGCGCAATCTTTGAGGTTACCTCTTTATCGTTATTTAGGTGGGAGTAATGCGCTTACACTTCCTACCCCGATGCTTAATATCATTAATGGTGGTTCTCACGCAGATAATACTGTGGATTTTCAAGAGTATATGATTATGCCTTTGGGTTTTGATACTTTTGCTGAAAGTTTGCGTGCATCAGCTGAAATTTATCATCATCTCAAAGCGATTCTTAAAGGAAGTGGACATATTACAAGCATTGGTGATGAAGGTGGATTCGCCCCTAATTTAAAAAACAATGAAGAGCCCATAGAAATTATTTTAAAGGCTATTGAACAAGCGGGTTATAAGCCGCTTGATGAGATTGCTATTGCACTAGATGTGGCAAGTAGTGAGCTTGTAGATGAGAATGGTATGTATCATTTGGCAGGAGAGGGCAAAGTGCTTGATAGTGCAGGTATGATTGCATATTATGAGAATCTTGTAGCAAAATATCCTATTGTTTCTATTGAAGATGGCTTAAGTGAAGATGATTGGGAGGGTTGGAAACTTCTTACTCAAAAACTTGGCAATAAAATTCAGCTTGTGGGCGATGATTTATTTGTTACAAATAAAAAAATTCTTCAAGAAGGTATTGAAAAAAATATAGCTAATGCAATTTTGATTAAACCTAATCAAATCGGTAGCGTGAGTGAAACAATGCAATCTGTGCGCCTTGCCCAACGTAATAATTATAAGTGCATAATGAGTCATCGTAGTGGGGAGAGTGAAGATACATTTATTGCAGATTTTGCTGTGGCACTTAATACAGGTGAGATTAAAACTGGCTCAACTGCAAGAAGTGAGCGGATTGCAAAATATAATCGTTTGCTTGAAATTGAGCGAGAGATTAGTGATGCGGAATATATTGGAAAAACACTTTTTAAGCGTTAAATAAGCAGTAAAAGATGAGAAAACAAACCCAAGAGTTATTAGAAAAGCCTTCAAAATTATGGCGTTTTTTTTATATCAATCGTGTGTGGTTGATTGTTTTTGGGTTATTGTTAGTAACAGGACTCTATTTAGGATATTTGCTTTTTGGAAGTAATTCTGTAGAAGTGCTTTTGCGATTACAGTCGCAAAAAAAGCATCTTTTACAAGAAGCACAAGTAATTGAAGCTCAAAACGCGCATTTACAAAAGCAAATTTTTGAATTAAAGGAGTTAAAACCTTGAAAAAGAAAATGTTAATATGCGTATTATTATTTGTGGGTATGTGTTGTGCAAATATATTAGAAGCAAGAGAGAATCCTTTTGAATCTGTTATTACACCAAAACTTGAAGAACATCAAGCGCCAAGCATACATCAAGATCCACTTTCAAGTGTAGAATTTGTGTTGCCAAGCACTGCAAGAGTGTTAAAAAGTGTGCAGGTAACTTATCAGAATCTTGATGGTTCTATTGAAAGCAAAACTATTCAGCTTGATGAGAGTATAGATTGGCATTATCCTCTACTTATTGCACAAAAAGCACAAGGGGCTACATATAATGCAGAAAATCGTTTTAAGCTTGGTGAATTTGAGCTTATTATTAACAGAAGCAGTCTTTTTATTGCTACGCGTAAAAAATTATTGCGTGATTTTATTTTGCCTAAACCTTATCGACTTATGCTTGATATTGAAGGCACAAAAAGCAATGAAAGCCAGAAAATTAAGCTTGGTAAAAAATATTTTAGTGATGCAGAAATCTCCACACACGAAGGATTCTATAGAATATCTATCGGGTTTGATGGACGTTACAAACCTGTTATTACTCCTCAACGTGATGGTTTTGCGATTACTTTGGAGTAAGTGTGGAGAATATAGTTTTAATTGGCTTTATGGGAAGCGGTAAAACAACCATAGGGCGAGAAATTGCGTTACTTGGAGGACGTTTTTTGCTTGACACTGACCAAATTATAGAGCAAAATATGGGAAAAAGTATAAACGAAATTTTTGAATCAGTGGGCGAGAGTGGATTTAGACGTATAGAATCCCAACTTATTTTATGGCTTTCCGCTAATGTTAAAAATGCTGTGATTGCTACAGGCGGAGGTATGCCTATTTATAATGATGTAGCATATTTAGGCTATGTGTTTTGGCTTGATATGAGTTTTGAAAGCATTTTAAAGCGATTGACTATTACAGAACAAGAAAAGCGTCCACTTTTTAGTGATATTTCAAAAGCAAGGCAGCTTTATAATGAGCGTAAGAGTATTTATAAAAAACAATCCAAATATATTATCAATGGAGATGCTTCTGCTTTGGAAATTGCACGTAAAATTATAGAATGTATGGATAAAGAGGTGCAAGAATAGTTCTTTTAAGTTAATTTGATTATAATATTCTACTTCATTATTAAGGTCAATTATGGAATTTATCAATCTCAAAGCGCAGTATGAACATCATAAAAGCGAAATTGATAGTGCAATACAAGATGTGTTGCACTCTTCACAATTTATTATGGGAAAGGCTGTTGAGGAATTAGAATCACATCTTGCTTCATATATAGGTGCTAAAAATGCTATTGCGTGCAGTAGCGGGACAGATGCTTTGATTTTAGCTTTAATGGCACTTGATATAAAAAATGGTGATGAGGTAATTACATCTCCATTTAGTTTTATTGCAAGTGTAGAGGCAATTATGCTACTTGGAGCGAAGCCGATATTTGTAGATATTGATGAGAAAACTTATAATCTTGATAGCACAAAGCTCGAAAGTGCCATCACAAAGCATACAAAAGCAATTATTCCTGTGGCTATTTTTGGACAAATGGCTGATATGGGAGCTATAAATGCTATTGCATCAAAGCACAATATTCCTGTCATTGAAGATGCAGCTCAAAGCTTTGGGGCTAGTCAAAGGTGTGATAATAAGATTCTTAAATCTTGCAATGCAAGTATTCTCGCTACTACTAGCTTTTTTCCAAGTAAGCCGCTAGGTTGTTATGGTGATGGAGGAGCAGTTTTTACAAGCGATAATGAATTAGCGCAAAAAATACGTTATTTACTTAACCATGGGCAAACTAAACGTTATGAACATAGCTTTATTGGATTGAATGCACGACTTGATGCACTTCAAGCAGCAGTTCTTAATGTGAAGATTAAATATTTAGATTTTGAAATTGCCAAGCGCCAAGAAATTGCACAGATTTATGATGAAAATCTCCAAAATGTTATTACTCCTTTTATTCAAGAGGGCAATGTGAGTGCTTATGCGCAATATTCAATTCGCATTCAAAACCGAGCTCAAATGATAGAAAAGCTCACTCAAGCTCATATCCCTTATGCAGTGCATTATCCCATTCCATTGCACTTACAAGAGGTTGTAAGCAAGGTTTATGCACATAAAAAGGGCGATTTTCCTATAAGTGAGGCGGTATGCAATGAGATACTTTCTTTGCCTTTTAGCCCATTTTTTACAAGTCAAGAGCAAGATGAAGTGATAAAGGCTGTAAATGGATAAACCTATTAAAATAGCACTTTTTGGCATTGGTAAAATGGGGCAAAATCACCTTAGAATCTTAAGTATGCTTAAAGATGTAGAAATTGCATTTTTGTATGATACAAACCAAGAGCTTTGTCAGGTGATGAGTGAGCGTTTTGGTGTTAAGATACTTAAAGATATTGATGAGGATTTAAAAAGCTGCGATGGGGCAATTATCGTAACACCTACTTTTACACACTTTGATTATATCAATAAAGTGAGTGATTATGTCAAAAATATTTTTGTAGAAAAACCTTTAACCAATACTTTAGAATCTACTCAAATTATTCTCACACTCGCAAAGGAGAAATCACTCAATATTCAAGTAGGCTTTATTGAAAGATATAATCCTGCTGTGCTAACACTTAAAAATATTCTTACTCCAAATACCCATAAAATTATTAATATTGATTTTATTCGCACGAACAAAATGAGTTCGCGTATTACAGATTGTGATGTTGTAATTGATTTGATGATTCACGATATTGACTTGGCATTAAATTTTAATGGTGATGTGCGTGATATTTATGCTCACGGAGTAGTGATTAATGATATGATAGAATATGCAAGAGCGTGTATTATTCATACTAATGGTTCATTTTCTAATATCGTAGCAAGTCGCATTACCGAAAAGCGTAGGCGACAAATTAGCATAACAACCAATAATGAATATATTGATTGCAATTTGCTAAGAAAAGAAGTTTTTGTAGATAAGCAGAGTGTGGAGCAGCGCCTTGATAATGTTTCTATTAGTGCTAATACAGAAACTATTGAAGTTAGAGGACAAGAATCACTATTGTCAGAACTCATTGATTTTGTGAGTTTGTGTAAAAATGTTCCTTCCTCTTTAAGTGCAAATCGCCCCAATCAAAATGATGGTATGAAAGCTATGCGCATTGCTCATCAGATTCAAGATATTATCCATAATGCCAACAGGTAGCTACACTCCAAATTTACGCACAACGATTCTAAAAAGTGGTGGCAAAAGAAGAAGAGTAAGCATTGATGAGGTTACAAGCCCACCTAGGACTACGATTGCAAGAGGCTTTTGCACCTCACTTCCTACACCTGTGGATAAAAGCATAGGAATAAGCCCAAGTCCAGCGATAAATGCTGTCATAAGCACTGGGCGCAGTCTTCTTTTTGCTCCAATAACAATTGTATCCTCAATGCTATAACCCTCTTTAAGGAGATGCAAGAAATATCCCACCATTACTACACCATTAAGCACAGCGATTCCAAAAAGTGCGATAAATCCTACAGATGCAGGGACAGAAATGTATTCACCTGATAGGAAAAGTGAGATAAAGCCACCCGTAACAGCAAAAGGAATATTGAGTAAAATAAGCAAAGAAAGAGAAATAGACTTAAATGTAAAAAAGAGGATAAAAAAGATAGCAAGAATACTCAAAGGAATAACTGTGGAAAGACGTTTATTCGCACGTTGTTGATTCTCAAATTGTCCTCCATAAGTGATAGAATATCCCTCTGGTAATTGCACTTGCGCATTAATCTTTTGTTTTGCTTCTTCAACAAAACCACCCAAATCACGTCCTATCACATTACTTCGCACAACACTATAACGCTTACCTTGTTCTCTTTGAATCTGCACAGGTCCATCAATTTCTTCAATATCGGCTATTGAGCTAATGGGCACGGAATTGCCATCAGGAGAACTCATTTGTAGGCTTTTAAGTTTAGTAATATCAGAGGCAATATCAGCATCTTGGCGAATGATGACGGGGATTCTTGCAAAACCTTGAGGAATATATGTTACCATAATGCCCTCTAAGCTAGAGCGCATAAATTTTGTAAATTCATCACTAGAGATGCCTGTATTTGCCATCACAGAATGCCAAGGTGTTACATAAAGATAATTTACTCCTTTATTGAAGGTAGTAAAAACCTCTGATGAACCGCGAATGTCTTTAAGAATATCTACAATTTGAGCGCTTAATTCATTGAGTTTTTCAATTTCTAAACCAAAGATTTTAATCGCTAAATCCCCGCGCACACCTGTAAGCATTTCCGAGATTCTCATATCAATTGGTTGCACAAGAGCAATATTCATACCTTTAAATTCGCTAATGATATCACGAATTTTATCTTCTACTTCTTCCATATTTTTGGCTTGCCATTGTTCCTTTGGCTTAAAGGATATAAATGCATCAGTTTGGTTAAAGCCTGCCGGGTCAAGCCCCACTTCATCAGCTCCTGTTCGCCCAACAATACTTTTAATCTCTGGCACACGCGCTAAGAGTTCTTTTTGCATTAAAAGTATTACATCACGACTTTGCTCCAAAGAAATAGAGGGGCTAGATTCTATATTAAGCACAAGGTCGCCCTCTTGGAGAGTAGGCATAAAAGCGCTTCCGATGAAGGGAAAAAGTGAGAAGCTAAAAACAAGGAAGCACGCAGCACCTACAAGCAAGAGTTTTGTTTTTGTAAGGGCAAAATTGAGCATAGGCGCATACATCTTATGAAAAAATTGTGTGAGTTTTGTCTCGTGGTGTTGAGTAGCTTTTAAAACAAAAGAGCTTACCACAGGGATTACTGTCATAGAGAGTGTTAATGAGCCCAGAAGAGCAAATACAATCGTTTGAACTAAGGGAACAAAAAATTTGCCCTCCAAACCTTCAAGCGTAAGAATTGGGACAAAGAAGATAATAATGATGAGAATCCCGCTGAATACAGACACCGAGATTTCTTTACAGGAGCGGTAAATAGTGTGGAGCTTTGGCGAGTTTTTGGTAAGACTTAGTTTTTCAAAGGCATTTTCAACCATAACAACCGCAGAATCTACTAAAATACCAACTGCAATGGCAAGTCCGCCAAGACTCATTAAGTTTGCAGAAATGCCATAATGGCGCATCATTACAAAGGCTATAGCTATGGAAAGGGGCAAAATTACACTCACAGCAACAGCTGCGCGCACATCACCCAAAAATAAAAAGAGCAAAATTACAATGAGCACCACAGCTTCAGCAAGGGTTTTGATAACATTATTGACTGCTTTTTGTGTGAGTTCGGATCGGTCATAAAATACTCGGAGTTCTGTGCCTTGAGGTAATTCGGCTTTGAGTTCTTCTAGTTTTACTTTAATTTCGGCGATTGCATCGCGCGAGTTTGCGCCTTTGAGAGAAAGCACTAAACCTAGAGTTGTTTCTCCTTTGCCATCAATAGTTGTAAGCCCAAGTCGAGTCATATGGCTTTCAATCACATCACAAAAATTTCTTAAACGCACATAGCCAAATTTTGTAATAATGGGAATACTTTTAATTTCTTCAATATTTGTTGAGGCTGTTTGTATTTTTACAAGGAAACTCTCACCATCTCGAGATACACGTCCTGCACCATCATTTTTGAGATTCGCTTCAAGTGTTTTTTGTAAATCACTCATACTAATGCCAAGCCTTGCCATATCATTAAAATCAGGCACAACGACAATCGCCTTAGCATATCCACCCAAGCGATTAACATCAGCTACACCTTTTATATTACGCAAAGCAGGGCGGATTGTAAAATCAAGGAGTTGCCGTTTTTGCACTTCTGATAAAGAATCATTTGCGCTTTCAATGGTGAACATAAACATATCGCTAAGAGGCGTTACAATCGGTGCAAGCCCACCGCTTACGCCTGAGGGTAAATCATCCATAGCCATAGAGAGTTTTTCATTAACCATATTACGAGCGAGATAAATATCAGTGCCATCATTAAAATCAAGTGTAATATCTGCAATACCATATTTTGAAAGACTACGCAAACTCTTTTGATTAGGTAGCCCTAGAAGTTCAAGCTCAAGCGGACGTACAACGCGATTTTCTACCTCTTCTGGTGCCATTCCTGGTGCTTTGAGAATGATTTTTACTTGCGTAGAAGATACATCTGGAAAAGCATCAATGGGGATTGTAAAAAATGAATATATGCCAAATATAAAAAGCATAATGGCACTAAGCACTACAATCATACGTTGTTTGAGGGAAAATTCTATAATTTTAGCTAGCATTATTCGCTCCCTAGTCCGTCCATCATACCCTTAAGACTAATAATATTACCTATGGCAATTTTCATTTGATTATTTAAGCCTTTAGGTTCAATTACAAAGCTATTATCTCGTTCTTCAACTTTTTGAATCTTGGTGGGTTTAAAGCCTTTTGCGCTTTGGACAAAAATGAGGTAATCATTGCCGTTTTTTATCACTGCTGATGAGGGGATAAGAATTGTTCCTTTAGGCAAAGAACCATCAATATATACTTCTACGATTTCCCCTACCTTAAATCGTGTGTCGTAGATATTGGCAGTAGCAAGAATGGTATTTGAAGTTTTATCAATGACAACTGAGAGATTCTCAATTTCGCCAATTTTTGTGCCACCATCATCAAAAACGGGCGCACCCTTTTGAATATTGTGTGAAATATGCAAAGGGATTCTAATGCGTCCGAGGAGGTTACCACTTCCTTTATCTGTATGCCGTGAGATTCTTACATAAGGCGTAAAAGCTTCAATTTTTTCCCCACTTTGCTTAGGGGCGACCGAGAGAATCCCAGAAGCTTTTGCAACAACTGGAAAGCCATATTTTCCTTGAGCACCATTTTTAATAAAATTTGGGTCAATACCTAATAAATCTAGCTTTGATTTGATTTCATTGAGTTTTAAACGCAATTCGTTCATAGCGAGGTAACTAAGCTGGTATTCACGTTTTGAGATAACACCAGCTTTATAGAGTGATTTATCTTTGCGTTCGTTTTCGGAGGCAATTTTAAGACGTTCTTGGGCATTGGTAAGTTCAAAAAACATCGCACTTAAGTCATTAGAGCTAATATCGCAGATTAAATCTCCCTCATTGACACTCTCACCTTCGCGCTTATAAATATTTACCACAATAGCATTAAAACTTGAGCTTTGTGTGCTTGAAGTTTTATCATCAAAGTCGATAAGCGCATTAAAGGGCACGCCTTTAGTGTTAAAAGCTTGATTGAGAGCAATAACTTTTATACCATTTTTTGCAAGTTCTTCTTGAGAGATAGATATTTCTTCATAACACAAAGAAAAGCTTATTATGAGGCATAATAAATATAAATATTTTTTCACGATTGTTCCTCCATAAGTGGTTTTTTCAAAGTATTGAGGTTGAGCACAGAGCTGAGAGTTTCCTCAAGCATAGAGAGTGTTTGGACATAATCGCGTTTTGCTTGAGTGGTAGCAATCATTGCGTTAAGATGTTCATTTTTTACGCTTAAATATTCAAATGCACTTGTCTTTCCTGCTTCATAACCAATTCGCGCAATTTCACTTAATTGTGCGCGATTATTTTCATTATCTTTTGCAAGAGCAATAACCTCTTTTTTGTATGCGAGCTGCTCAAGATAGGATTTGGCATTTACAAGTAAAGAATCTTTAAGAATCTCATTCTCACGAATAGAGCCACTTTGGAGTGCGAGATACATCGCTTTTTGATTATCATATTTGGTTGTCAAAGGGATAGGAATCTTAAGCTGAAAGGTTACTCCATCACTTGATTCTGCTTTTTTAATACCTCCGCCAATTTCAATATTATCAAATCGGCTTTGTGAAGCAATATTCGCGCTATATTGGTAATCTTTAATATCAAGTGATACGATTTCAAGATACAGATTTTTAGAGAGTGTTTTTTCAAGATTTGCCCTATCAAAATGCAAATATTTAAATACCAACCCATTTATGTCTATATCACTATTTTCAGTTGTAATGCCCAAAATTACTTTGAGTGCATTGAGAGTATTAAGCATTTCTGTATGAGAAGTTTTGAGTGCAACTTTGGTTGCTAAAAAATCGCTTTTAAAAAAAAGATATTGAGATTTGCTGATACGTCCTGCTTCATATTGCACTTGTGACATTCGAAGTTGGTTTTTGGCATTTTCATAGCGGTTTGTATAGATTTGGTGCTGTTCTTTAAGCACGAGATAATCCAAATAAAGCCTTTTTGCTGCAATAAGAGCAAGACGTTTTGTAAGCTCGTAGGATTTTTCTTGCCTTAAAATTTTGTTTTGATAGCTTTGAGCAAGCGTATAAGTAACCCACGGCAAACGAGGAGTGAGCATAAGCAAAATGGTATTTTCAAGTTCCGTTCCACCAGCAGGAGATTTTGCTCTATTAACCTGTGCATCAATATATCCAGCATTCCACGCACGCATCGCCTTGCCTTCATAAAAAAGACTTCGTGCCATTGCACGAGATTTTGCAAGATTAATTGAGTTTTTTTCCACACGCTCAATAAATTCATCAATATCCATCTCTTGCTTATTTTGGGGTATATGAATATGAAATTCTTCTTCTAGTTTATTGAAATCTACAAATTCAGAATCTCCCCACATTACGCTTATGCAGAGCAGAAAAGCGCACAGATACTTCATTATTTACAATCCTTGTTTGATTTTGTGAGGGTTTATTATAGTGTATTTTTCATTTTTTTATGATTTATATTTTAATTTTTTAGGCTATTTTTAAAATCTCGCAAAAGTGTGTTAAAACGATTGACAAAGACTGGATTTTTTGCGCTTAAATAATCACTTATCATTAGAATCTGTTTTTGATTAAGTCCTGTAATAATTTTTACACACACATCGCTAAATTCTTGTTCATTAGAGCCATACATAGATTCATCAAGCATTTGAGTGTATTGAGTAAATATTTTATGGTCTCTTTCATCTTGTCGTTTATGTTCAAGAAGTTTTGCTTTCATATCTTCAAGTTCTTCCATAGGAACGTTTTTGAGATAATTTTTGGAATACATACCTGTAAGAATGAGGATATCTTCCACAAGCTTAAGCTTTTCAGGAGTATTATTAAGATACTCTTTATAAACATCATTAAAAGTATTTTTTGACATAAAATCTTTTACAATAAGAAGTTTAAAACGTGCCATATCTAGAATTTGCTGTCGCTTTTTTTCATCAGAAAGCTCCTGAATAGTGCTTCTAAGACGAGCAGTATCACCGCGAATGCTTTCATAATGATTCATTATTGTTTTATATTCTTCAATGGGCAATTCTTTAAGCTGTGTGGCGATTTTATCAAGGAGAATTTCTTGGAACTCGCGATAAGCAATACGCAAGATTCTTTGAAGTTTGTGGATAGAGATATTTTTAATATTTAAAGTCAAAGTATCAGCAATATCGGCATAACTAAAATCATTAAAACCATCTCTAATAATATCAACAAGAATAGCCATATTATCTAAATTTTCTTGCACTTTGAGTTTAAATTCACCAATATCAGCTTCATCAAGCGTGCTTATTACTGAGAAAGTATCTTCGTTCATATAGTGTAAAAAATTAAGCGTATTTTTGCGAGTATCCTTTTCATATAGATTTATAACGCTTTCTTTATCAAGACGCTCTATTTCTTCTTTGGTATGTCCGTGTCGCAGTAAAAATGCCTTAACGGATTTTAAATCTCTAGGTTCATTCATTGCATCGCCTT